>JAEWAX010000094.1 GCA_023391425.1 Bacillota bacterium
TTTTGATTTATCTGAACTAAGTCTTATTTTACAGTTAGTGAGGTAATGTGTCTATACTTCCTATCATAGTTTTTTGATACTCCTAGACAATAATAACCAAGAAGTATTAAACATCAGACAAACCATAGCAATAGCTCGTAAAGTCATGTGTTATACTAATTTGTGTTTAAAATGTGGAATAACATTTTATTTAATATAGTATTATTGCTTGTAACGCCTTTGTTCAAAAGTAAATTTCTCGGTTATAGAAAAATTTACTTACCTCAACGACGTTATAGTGTATTACCTAAGTTTATTACCTTAATTTCTTGACTAAAATAGATTTGCCCTGTACCCTATAAAAGGGGATAATTTACCTGAGTTGCGACTGGTAATAAGCTGAACTAAGAAATTAAGCAACCCATAATTAAATATTGGGATAAGCTCGGTTTAAATAATATTTTTAAGGATAGGTGATTTGAATGGATAGCTTACTATTTATATTGAAATCCATTATATTGGGTATTGTTGAAGGAATTACAGAATTCTTACCCGTGTCTTCAACTGGACATCTGATAATTTTTGAAAATTTACTGAAATTTAATGCAACACAAAGTTACGTTGATATGTACACTTATGTCATACAGCTCGGAGCAATATTAGCAGTTGTTTTACTATACTGGAGAAGAATCAAAGAAACTTTAATAAATTTCTTGCCTCAAAAGGTTGGTTATCAAAAATCTGGTTTCAAGTTTTGGTTTATGATTTTTATTGCTTGTATCCCTGGTGGAGTTTTCGGAATATTGCTAGATGATACCGCTGAGAAATACCTATTATATCCAATACCTGTTGCAATAACTCTATTTTTGGGTGCTATATGGATAATATATGCTGAAAATAAATTTAGGAATAATAACCTTGAAAAACAAAAATTAAATGTTACACCAAAACAAGCCTTGATAATAGGCGCTTTTCAATGCTTGGCTATAATTCCAGGCATGTCACGTTCCGCATCAACCATCATAGGAGGTTGGGTATCAGGTCTTTCCACTATTGCTGCTACTGAATTTTCTTTTTTCTTAGCTATCCCAGTCATGGTTGGCATGAGCTTATTAAAAATTGTTAAGATAGGTGGTTTTACTACTCTTTCGGCACTTGAAATAACCTCCTTGATCGTTGGTTTTGTGGTATCATTTATCGTAGCAATAGCTGTAATAAGCAAATTTATTTCATATTTAAAAAAGAAGCCTATGAAGATTTTTGCATATTATAGAATGGTATTTGCTGTTATAGTTTTAATAGCTGGTTTCGCTGGACTTTTTAAATAACCCCACGCTTCTTTTCAGATTTATTCACTCTGCTCGAAAAATCTTTTAGCCAAGTCATCATGATTAGTTCTCGATGACTTGGCTATTTTTACATCCTATACAACCTTGGTATATTACATAATTTAAAGAATGAAGGAATGCTATTTCAGAAATTTCAAACTAACATTTTCTGAAAGTGTTCAAATAAATTGTAATCTGGGTTTTATTGGCTAAAGTAAGATTTCTATAGAAGTTAAAAGAAACAAGTCTACATAATGAGTTTAAAACAGTAAATCCCGTAACAGCATTGGATATTAGAATAAATACTACAATAAATAGCGTGGTCAACTTTTGTGCTTTATAATATATTTATTTAGATTTTATTATAATGACTATTTTAGAATAAACAATTTATAATTCTGTCATGCAATTTGAAATATTTATATTGAAAACTTGCAAAAAACATAATATAATTATGTGTAAAATAAGGCGCTTAACGAGGGTGTTAGGCGTCTGTATTTTTATTACATTGATTACATATAGGGATGTATCAAAAAAAATATTTAGGAGAAGAGGTAGAAAATAATGACAAGAAAGAAAAGTTTATTAACTATCGTTCTGGCTACAACGCTTTTACTCTCAAGCTTAGCTGGCTGCGGAACCAAAAGTGAATCTGCTAAGGGCAGAGCGCAGGACACACTAATTTATGCACAGGGTGCCGATCCAAGAGGACTTGATCCTGCACTTGTCGATGACGCAGAATCATCAAAAGTCACTGTAAATATTTACGAAGGTCTTTTAAAGTACAACAAAGATTCTACAGCTGTTGAACCTTCACTTGCTGAGAAATGGGAAACAAGCGCTGACGGTCTTACATACACATTCCATCTAAGAAAGGGCGTAAAATTCCAAGATGGTACTGATTTTAATGCTGCGGCTGTAAAATTTAACATTGACCGTCAGTTGGAGGGAAAAGTAACCGAAGATATGTCATATGCAGGATTCGTTTACGGTTCAGTAAAAGATGTTGAAGCTGTAGATGACTATACTGTTAAAATTAATATGAAAAGTGCAAGCACACCATTTTTGAGCAATCTTGCTATGTGCATGGCTGCACCTATCATCAGCCCAAAGGCCTTACAGGATAACAACAACAATGTAAATGAACACCCAGTTGGAACGGGTCCATATAAATTTGTTAGCTGGACCAAAGGTCAAAATATTGTACTTACACGTAATGATGACTACTGGGGAACTAAGGCAATAACTAAGAACGTAATATTCAAATTTATTACTGATAATTCCGCTAGAGTTGTAGCTCTTAATAATGGCGAGGCTGATATGATTGATGGAATTGATTCTACGGTTGTAAAACAGATTGAAGACGCTGGAAACAAGATTTACGATGCCCCTGGAATGAACGTAAACTATATGGCTTATAATACAACTAAGGCTCCTTTTGACAAAGTCGAAGTTCGTAAAGCAATTTCTCAGGCCATTAATGTACCTGAATTAGTAAAAAGCCTATATCAAGGATATGCTGATCCTGCAACCTCGGTTATGCCAACATTTATGCCAGGATATGATAAAAGCATAACACAAGTCTCTTATGATCAGGCAGCTGCTAAATCTGCACTTTCCTCTGCAGGTGTTACCAAAGTACATATTATTACTTACTCAAATCCAAGACCATACAATGCAGCAAATGGTCAGGCTCTTGCTGAAGCTATTCAAGGTTACCTGAAAAACGTCGGCGTAACAGCAACAATTGACGCTTTTGACTGGACCACATACAAACAGAAGATAAAAGCAGGTGATTACGATATATGCTTCTATGGTTGGATAGGTGACAATGGTGACCCTGATAACTTTATGAGCTTGATGTCTGACAAAGACCCAACAATGAATGTTTCTCGTTATGACAATGCCGACTACAAAGCATTAATCAGTAAAGGTCTTATTACTCCTTCCGGCGATGAACGTAACAAGGTTTACACTGACTTAGAAATAATGGCTGCTGAAAATGCTGTTTGGCTTCCAATTTCCCATGCAAAAACACTTGTAGGCTACAGAAGTAACGTCAAGGATTTAAATTACCATATGACAGGTGTTGTATTCCTTTCTGGTACATCTAAAAATTAATAAATAGTATATTAGTAAAATATCTAGATTAAATATCAATTTCTGCCGAAGGCTGTTTTGTTAATGGCTTTCGGCAGGAATTATTTTGCACTTTTGAATAATACAAGTGCAACTAAGCCTGTGCCTTTGCGACTAACTAGCACAAGCTAAGTTTTCTTTACGAAGACCACAACGAAAGGTTGCTTAAGATGTTAAAATATATTCTAAAACGAATTCTGATGTTAATTCCGGTTCTTATCGGAGTTTCCATCATCGTGTTTTTAATTATGCGGGTATTTTCTCCCGATCCTGCTCCAATAGTACTTGGACAGCATGCTACAATAGAATCCACTAATGCATGGCGCGAAGCAAATGGTCTAAATAGCCCAATTTATGTTCAGTATTTTGATTTTATTAAGGGTGCCGTTACAGGGGATTTTGGAACCTCGTACTATACAAAAACGCCAGTAGTGGATGAGATATTATCTCGTTTTCCAGCCACAATTGAGTTAGCGATTGCCGCGATTATTTTTGCATCCTTGATTGGCATTCTGCTTGGTATTATTTCCGCGGTAAAAAAGAATACTCTAGTTGACCATGCTGGAATGATAATAGCTCTTATAGGTGTTTCCATGCCTATTTTCTGGCTTGGTATTTTAATGATTATTCTGTTTGCTGGAATTTTACACATTTTGCCTTCAGGTGGTAGAATAGATCCTCTTTTACAACCATTCGGGGGTACTGGTTTGTATTTGATAGATACATTAGTTTCAGGTGATATAGAAGCTTTTGTCGATGCGCTTCGGCATATAATACTTCCAGCGCTTGCACTAGGAATGTATTCTATGGCTATCATTGCAAGAATGACACGTTCAAATATGTTGGATACAATGAATCAAGATTACATACGCACAGCGCGTGCAAAGGGTATTAGAGAAGGTAAAGTTATTAAGCATCATGCGCTGAGAAATGCGATGATTCCTGTAACGACAGTAATCGGTCTTCAGCTCGGTTCCCTTCTAGGCGGTGCAGTTCTTACAGAAACAGTATTTTCTTGGCCAGGCATCGGAAACTACACAGTTCAATGCATACTGAAATCAGATTTTCCTGTTGTACAGGGTGTTGTATTATTGATTGCCTGCACATTTGTACTTATAAATCTCTTAGTGGATATCATTTATGCATTTATTGATCCACGAATTAAACTTACAAAGAAGGAGGGTTAGCTTATTATGAAACTGAAAAAAGCAGAATTACTGCAAACCGAGGCTTCATTAGAGGGAACCGTCTATCTTGAAAAGCCCGAATCACAATTAAAGGAAATGTGGTATGCACTTCGTGATAATACGGCGGCTGTTGTTGGTTTGGTTATTATTCTTTTTCTAATGTTAGTAGCCATTTTAGGACCGCTTATTATGCCTTACGACCCAAACTTTTCTGATATGACTAAGAGCTTTTTACAACCTAATGCCCAACATTGGTTTGGCACAGATCAGTTGGGACGTGATATATTCAGTAGAATTATAGCCGGAACTCGTATTTCACTTTCCGTAGGTTTGATTGCAGTAATTATATCACTTACAATTGGCGTAATATTGGGTTCTATTGCTGGCTACTTTGGTGGTAAATTAGATACTATTATTATGCGTATTATGGATATGATGTTATCGATTCCATCGATTCTGCTCGCCATTGCTTTTATGGCAGCTTTAGGAAAAGGTATAGACAAGGCGGTTATTGCAATTGGACTTGTTTCTATCCCAGAATATGCACGTATTGTACGTGGGAGCATTCTTTCTGTAAAAGAAAACGACTATGTGCAAGCTGCACGTGTCGTCGGCTGTAAGCACAGCAGAATTATTTTTAAGCATATTTTACCGAATGTGCTTTCATCGATTGTAGTTAGGGCAACATTGGGTATCTCTACCGCAGTTCTGGATACCTCAGCCCTCGGATTTCTTGGTCTAGGTGTTCAACCACCTGCTGCAGAATGGGGCGACATGCTGGGGCGTGCACGAGGCTTTATTTTCACTGCACCATACACGCTCATTTTTCCAGGTATCGCAATTACTATTACAGTGCTAGCATTCAATCTTCTTGGTGATGGCCTGCGCGATGCTCTCGATCCGAAATCCAGAAAGAATTAAGGTGGTGTAGATATTATGTTGCTAGAAGTAAACCATTTAAAAACAGAATTCAAGTTAAAACGTGGCATTGTAAATGCTGTAGATGATATTAGTTTTTCTATTGATAAAGGAAAAATTGTTGCAATAGTCGGAGAATCTGGCTCTGGGAAAAGTGTAACTTCCCTATCTATTATGAGACTATTGCAAGAGCCTGGTAGAATAACTGGGGGTGAAATACTTTTTGATGGCGAAGATTTATTAAAAAAAGGCAAAGCCGATATGCAGGCAGTACGCGGAGACAGAATTTCTATGATTTTTCAGGAACCAATGACATCTCTAAATCCAGTATATCGAATAAAAGATCAAATCATGGAAAGTATAATGACTCACACTAAGCTATCCAAAATAGAAGCATTGGAAAGAACCATTCAAATGTTGGATACCGTAGGAATTCCTTCTCCAGAAAAAAGAGCCTATGATTATCCACACCAGATGAGTGGTGGTATGAGACAAAGAGTAATGATTGCTATGGCGCTGATTGGTCGTCCAGAACTCCTGATTGCAGATGAGCCAACTACTGCATTGGATGTGACAATACAGGCTCAGATATTGGATCTTCTGTATCATATGCGTGAGAAATTTAATATGGCCGTACTATTAATTACCCATGATTTGGGTGTAGTATCTGAGGCTGCTGACCACGTTATTGTTATGTACTGTGGCAAAATAGTTGAGGAAGCTGACGTTCAGGACCTTTTTCAGAATCCAATGCATCCTTATACCCTTGGCCTGCTACGTTCTATCCCAAGGCTTGAAGATGAAAGTGAAGGCCCCCTTTATATGATAAAGGGTATGGTACCTAATCCTCTGAACATGCCTGCGGGTTGCCCGTTCTCTGACCGTTGCGACAAATGTATGGAGCGTTGCCAAAACGAAATGCCAGAACTGATTGAAAGGGATGGCCACAAGGTGCGCTGCTTCCTTTATGAAACGGAAAAGGGGGACTCTGAGTCATGAGTGAAGTTTTGGTTGAATTAAAGAATTTAGTGAAATATTTTAATCTAGAGAGTGACTTTTTTGGCCGTCCAACCTCTGTTTTGAAAGCTGTAGATGATGTTTCCTTTCAAATAAAAAAACGCGAGGCATTTGGTCTTGTAGGAGAATCTGGTTGCGGAAAAACAACCATTGGAAAGATGTTAGTAAATCTTTATTCTCCTACAAAAGGTCAAATTATTTTTAACGATACAGATCTTACTGCTCTACCGGCTAACAAACGCCGTGAGTTCTGCAAGGATATCCAGCTGATTTTTCAAGATCCTTACTCTTCATTAAACCCTAGAATGACTGTAGGGGATATTATTGCTGAGCCTATCGTAATTAATAACCTGCTTCCAAAGGATCAGATTGAAAAGAGAGTTAATTATCTTTTGAATTCTGTTGGACTGGCCAATCATCAACGAAACCGATATCCACATGAATTTTCAGGAGGTCAGCGTCAACGTGTTGGTATTGCTCGGGCACTGGCTGTTGAACCAAAACTGATTGTATGTGATGAGCCAGTTTCTGCATTGGATGTCTCCATTCAAGCACAGGTTTTAAATTTGTTAGATGATTTAAAGGAAGAGTTTGGCCTCACTTATCTATTTATTGCGCATGGACTAAACGTGGTAAAGCATATTAGTGATCGTGTGGGTGTTATGTACCTAGGAAAGCTAGTTGAAATTGCGCCTAAAAAGGAGCTTTTTTCTAATCCTCTACACCCTTATACACAGGCGCTACTCTCTGCTATTCCGTCTGTAGACCCAACCAAAAGGAAGCAGCGTATTATTCTCTCTGGTGATGTTCCAAGTCCTATCAATCTCCCAGACGGTTGCCGCTTCTGCTCTCGCTGTCTTAATAAAATTGATGGCTGTGAGAGCACAGAACCTGTTTTGCGCGAGGTTTCTCCAGACCATTTTGTCTCCTGCCATCTTTATAAGGAGTAATTATTAAAGATTAATATAAATGCGACTAGAATTCAGGTAGGGATTATAACCTTACCCCAATTCTAGCGATTGTGGAAATATAAGTATGACTAAGCTTGTGCCATCACCTATGCTTGGCACAAGCCAAACTTTCTTCATCTCATTTAAGTCCAGAGCTTAACCGCTAATCTTAGTACATATACCTATTATTCTCTAGCCTTAAGGCTTTCTGCCATATTTATGTTTAGCACCTTTCGTTTTGTCAAAAATAATGTAGCATAATACACGCATAATATAAATACAAGTCCTGCAAAACCTTGCCATATCTTAAAATCTACCCTAAATGAAATAAACATAGTTTTGGTTAGTATGTCATAAAAGGCTTGTATTACAACCTTTGTTATAGGTAGTGCCAGCATATAACCAATCCATATAAGTAAGGATGTAGAATTAATAACAAGTCTGGATATTTCCTTGCCATGATATCCAATTACCTTTAGCATTGAAATATTTTTACGATTTTCTTGAATTAGCATCACTGTGATTATATATATTACAATTACCCCTATTACTGACGCAAAAAATGCCATTAGATATAACATAGCCTTAAAGGATGCAATAGCAACATCTATACCAGCCTTGCTATCCTCACTGGTTAAAATCTTGTCTACATTCTTTGGGTCAATATCCAGCTTCTCATCAGAATACAGTCCAACATATGTAATTTCCGGTATTTCTAACATACTATTCAGCTTTGCCATTGGCATATAAATATTTGAACCATAGCTAATTGTGCAAATTTCATCTATCGTAAATTCATAATTTTTTAGATTTAAATTGCTTTTCAATGATATTTTATCACCTTTATTTAATCCCAGTCTCCTTGCAACGCTTTTAGGAATAACTGTTTTATCCTGTGGAATTAAGTTGCCCTCATCATTATACAATTTTATATATTTTGAATTTTGTGCAACACCATTAAGGGATATTCCAAAGGTTTCTCCATTTTTTACATATTCGAAACCCGATATCATATATGGCTCACCAGTTGTTTTGTTTTCAGCCAAGGGCTGCTTTAAAACATATTGGTATTCATATCCAAACAACTCATGAAAGTTACTTTCATATATAAAATCGATTGCACCGTAGAATAAAAGCCCTGAAAGTATAAAGATAGAAGATGCTATTACTCCTACTAACATTACAAGGCTTCTTGGTAAATTAGATACAATCTCCTTTAGCTTAAAGCGTAGTTTAAAGGAGCCTTTTTTATAGGGTATTAGTCTTGTAAGTAATCCTCTTTTCTGGTTTCCCGAATTGTTTTTTAGTAGAGTAACAGTATTGATAGTAAAGGACTTAATTATTGAAATAAAAGTAGCAATAGCATTTAAAATTACAGGTAGAACCAGTACTATTAGAATATCTTCCCAATGATAATAGAATACCTGCTTAGGAACAGCATATTCGATTGAAAATAAATCTGCAGTTGGTTTTACTAATAGAAAGCCACCAAGCAAGCCAATAATTGAACCAGCAATTGAAATAATTATCGGTAGAGACAAGTAATGCCCTATTATCTGCCTTTTTTTGTACCCTAAAGCAACAAGGGTTCCTATATAAATATATTCTCTTTTTAGCATCCGCCCTATAACAACTGCTATTATTAAACTACTCACAAGCAAAATAAACAAGGGCGCTATCTCACTTATCATTATACTAGCGTCTACTTCACCATCGAAGGTGATTATTCTACTATTTGAATCTTTGTCAGTAAATTCTAGGACAATTCCATTCTTTGAAAGTTCTTTTCTAAAACTGTCACTATTATTTTGGTTGAAAATAACGCTGTAGTTTATTGTCTCCTCTCCATTTGCAATAACATTAAAAGCCTCATTTTTTACTATACATAGTCCAAACGTAGCTCCATCACACATAAGATCAGATTGCGATTTTTTTACAGAAAGATAGT
>JAEWAX010000125.1 GCA_023391425.1 Bacillota bacterium
CAGCGTTTTTCTTGTCAAGTCTCGCCTATTCCATTAGCCTCTTTCTGCCGAATGAAGTAATATATGAAACAATAATGACTGCTATTATATTACCCATATTTTTTTTGAGCTCAGCCCTTTTCCCTTCCGAAAGTTTGTCTGGTGGATTGGCAATAGCCGTTATGCTCAATCCATTTACACATATTATTAATGCTCTGCGCAGTTTAATATTCGGGGAGATAATTTTGATTGGAGATATCCTACCTGTCATTATGCTATTTGTAGTGATGTGTTGTGGTAGCTTTTCATTGGCAATATGGAGACTCAAAAAAGAAACTACATGCTAAAGCAATTATATCTTTTTACTGGCAAGTGTGCTCCAGCTTGGCTGGACACACCATAATTCAAAAAGTCCCGCTAAAAAATTAATTTCAGCGGGACTTTATTTTTAACACATATTTTACATTTATTATTTTGTATTATGCTTTCAATCTAGCTTCAAGAGCTGCAAGCTGATCCTGCAAATCTTTTGGCATGCAACCATAGTTTGCATAGTGAGCTTTGATTGACTCAACTTCATTTAGCCATTCTTCTTTGTTAACCTTGAGAAGCTCTGCCATATCATCAGCTGATACATCAAGACCTGCAGTATCGATAGCATCCTCAGTTGGCATATATCCGATAGGAGTCTTAACAGCTTTGCCTTCACCAGATACTCTTTCACAAATCCATTTAAGAACACGGCTGTTTTCACCGTAACCTGGCCATAACCATTTGCCGTTCTTATCTTTACGGAACCAGTTAACATAGAATATTTTTGGTAATTTGTCTTCAGTTGAAGCAGCTCCAACATCCAACCAGTGTTGTAGATAATCACAAACATTGTAACCAATGAATGGTAACATAGCAAATGGATCACGACGAACTTGACCAATCTTATCAGAAATAGCAGCAGCTGTTATTTCTGAACCCATGATTGAACCCAAGAATACACCATGCTTCCAATCAAAGCTCTCATGAACCAAAGGAATAGTGCTAGGACGACGTCCACCTATCAATATAGCTGATATTGGTACTCCAGCAGGATCTTCCCACTCAGGAGCAATAACTGGACACTGATTTGCAGGTGCTGTAAAACGAGCATTTGGATGAGCAGCTGGAGTTTCAGATGCTGAAGTCCAGTCGTTGTTCTTCCAGTCAATTAAATGGCTAGGAGCATCGTATCCAATACCTTCCCACCAAACATCTTTATCATCAGTAATACCAACATTTGTGAATATAGTGTTCTTTTCACAACTGTGCATTGCATTTGGATTTGAATCCATTGAAGTACCAGGAGCAACTCCAAAGAAACCTGCTTCTGGATTGATAGCATACAATCTACCATCTTTGCCATATTTCATCCAAGCTATATCATCACCGATAGTTTCAACTTTCCAACCTGGAATTGTTGGAACAAGCATTGCAAGGTTAGTTTTTCCACAAGCACTTGGGAAAGCACCGCAAATATATTTAACTACTCCCTTAGGACTTGTTAGCTTAAGAATTAACATATGTTCAGCTAACCATCCCTCTTCACGTGCGATAGCAGATGCTATACGAAGAGCAAAACATTTCTTACCTAATAAAGCATTTCCGCCGTATCCAGAACCATATGACCATATAGTTCTTTCTTCTGGGAAGTGACTGATGTATTTCTTATCCATTGGAGCACATGCCCATTTTCCGTCACTTGCACCTGTTTCTTTAGGAGCTCCTACTGAATGTAGACATGGTACATATTCGCCATCTCCAAGAGTTTCTAATACTTTTGTACCAATACGAGTCATTATACGCATGTTGCAAACAACATAAGCACTATCAGTTAATTCAACACCTATTTTTGAGATTGTTGAACCAATAGGTCCCATTGAGAAAGGAATAACATACATTGTTCTACCCTTCATGCAACCCTTGTATAAATCCTTCATTGTTGCTTTTAGTTCAGTTGGGTCAATCCAGTTATTGGTTGGACCAGCCTCTTCTTTAGTCTTTGAAGCAATATATGTTCTGCCCTCAACACGAGCAACATCGGATGGGTCACTATTAAAAGAAAAACATCCTGGACGCTTTTCAGCATTTAATGGTGTTGCCATTCCTGAATCCACCATTTCTTGCATAAGACGATCATACTCTTCTTGAGAACCATCACACCAATAAATCTGGTCTGGTTGACACATGTCAGCCACTTCTTTTACCCACGCTTGTAATTTTTTGTTCGTAGTCATTAAAATTCTCCCTTCGATTTATAAAAATATACTGCTATCAATGATTAGTATCTGTTATTAACAATGTACTATTCAGAATTTATGTAAGCAATAGATTTTGTGAATTTATTCACTAACCATATTACCATAGCAAACCATAAAATTCAACCACTCTTTTCATAATAATTGTTAATTTTTTAAGTCTAATATGCAGGATATTAATGTCAATAAATTCATGTATGTATATTTATACATAATTGATTTACAAATCATTTTGTCCGAAACATGTGCGTATACACATTTTCATTATAGTTAAGTATGCATTTTTTTTAGTGCATTAATTTTATAAATATAACAAAAAGACATGTATCTACTTTCAAAACTGCATAATTCAAATTTATTGTCACTATCCCCTTTCACTGCATAAACTATAATGTGAGTTCAAAAATTTTGGAAGGTGGAATCTTTTTTGTCAGCAAAAATTATTAACTATTTTGCTTGTGCCAATTCAGCACGCGGGTTTGTAAGTTTCTTTGAAGATAACCTCAAAGAGCTTAATAAGTTGTACATTCTAAAAGATGGTCCAGGCACTGGAAAATCAACTCTTATGAAGCACATAGGCAAGGAATGGTATAACAGAGGGTTCGACGTAGAGTACATACACTGTGCTTCTGACAATAACTCTATTGATGGAGTTATTATCCCTGCATTGGACATTGGTGTAGTTGATGGTACAGCACCCCATATTATTGAACCAAGAGCGCCTGGTGCAATAGAGGAGTATGTTAACCTCGGTGCAGCCTGGGATAGTAGAAAGCTTACATTGCATAAAGATGAAATTCTAAATCTCAAAAACAAAATTTCTTCTTGCTATATAAATACATACGAGCAATTTAAAGAAGGTCTGAAAATTCATGATGAATGGGAAGAAATCTATTTAAAAAACATAGATTTCAACAAACTGAACGAAATAACTACGGCAACAATTGATAATTTCTTTGGAAACAAAACTCTAAATAAGCAAAGCATTGTAAGAAATAGATTTTTTGGCGGTTCTACCCCTGTAGGATCGGTTGATTTCGTTTTAGACTTAACTAATGATTTAGGAAAGAGATACTTTATCAAAGGCCGCCCTGGTTCTGGAAAATCTACAATGCTTAAGAAAATAGCCAGTGCAGCTGAGGAAAGGGGCTTTGACGTAGAAATATATCATTGTGGCTTCGATCCAAATAGCCTTGACATGGTTATAATAAGGGAGCTTGACCTTGCCATTTTCGATAGCACTGCACCACATGAGTACTTCCCTACAAAAGAGTCAGATGAAATAATTGATGTGTACTATTTGGCTATCAAACCAGGGACTGACGAAGAATATAAGGCTGAGTTAGATTCAATTGTAACTCGTTACAAGTCAGTTATAGCTAATGGAATAAGCTACCTAGCTGATGCAAAGTTGCTTCACGATGAACTTGAAAATATTTATATAGATGCGATGGATTTTAATGTAGTTAATAAAATAACTGAGGATTTAATGGAAAAGATTGATGACTACTTTTTCAGTATGAACTAAAGTAAGTTAAAGCCTCTTAGCTTAAATAAGTATAAAATGTTGTTTAAGCTAAGAGGCTATTTTTAAAATATATGACGCTTAGAATACTATAAATTTCAGGCAGTTATAAATATAGTTATTGGTCCTGTGGATGTCTATTGGGCAATAGAACCTTTGTATGAATTACTGCATTGATCATTAATATCTGTAAATGAACAAGTCACCTGACTCAATAAATCCTTTTATACCGCTTTTTATAGTAATAATGCACTAACTATATAGTTCAGTACAAATAAGCCTGTAACAATATACATAATTGGATGAACCTCTTTAGCTTTACCCTTACATATCTTTAAGATTACATAAAAGATAAACCCAGTAGATATACCACTTGAAATACTGTAGGCAAAAGGCATCACAACAGCTGCAAAGAAAGCTGGAAGTGCTTCATCAAAGTCGTCCCACCTGATTTTTGCAAAGGAACCCATCATTAGAATACCAACAATTATTAATGCTGGTGCTGTTGCTGCTGAAGGAATAACTCCTGCTACCGGTGCAAATATAAGACATATAGCAAAAAAGATTGCTGTAACTACTGATGTAAGACCTGTTCTACCACCAGCACCAATACCTGAAGCACTTTCAACATAAGTTGTAGTATTTGATGTACCTAAAAGAGCACCAATTGAAGTTGCAGTAGCATCTGCAAATAATGCCTTGTCCATCTTTGACTTAAACCCTTTACCTGCAAAAAGCTCTGCTTCATCCTTGTCATCGAATATACCGCTCTTTCTTCCAGTTCCGATAAATGTGCCAATCGTATCAAATGTATCTGAAAGAGTAAATGCCAGAATAGTTACAAGAACAATCGGAATTGTCTTAGGATTATTAAATAGCCCGTTAAAATCAAGTGCAAATGCAGTTTGTGATATATCAGAAACCTTGTAAGGCGTAACCATAGAAAGACTGGTAACCTTCATAGGAATGCCAATGATTGTAGTTGCTACTATACCTATAAGTATAGAACCCTTAACCTTTAATATCATTAAAACTGCTGTAATAATAAGTCCTATTAAAGCAAGCTGTGCAACAGGGTTTGTAAAGTTTACAAAAGCAGGAATAACATTTGCACCATCTGCAACTACTGTCGCTGCTGTAGAGGTTTGAACCGTATCACTTATTTTAGTAGCTGTTTCGCCACCAAGTCCAATAATAGTCAGAGGTGACCAAGCTTTTCCTTCAGATGTGAATTGCAAAAAGCCTGCACTTTTAAACCCTATGTATGCTACGAATAGACCGATACCACCGCCAATAGCTAATTGAAGTGATTCAGGAATTGCCTTAATAATCATCTTTCTAACCTGAGTTACTGTGATAAGGATGTTAATTATACCACAAATAAATACCATTGCTAAAGCTTGCTGCCAACTGTATCCAAGTCCAAACACAACTGTAAATGTAAAAAATGCATTTAAACCCATACCAGGTGCTTGTGCATACGGAACATTGGCAACCAGACCCATAATAAGAGTACCTATTACCGCTGCAAGGATCGTTGCAACATAAACGCCACCCTTAGGCATGCCAGTTTGTCCTAAAATTGTTGGATTTACAAAGATAATGTAAGCCATCGTAAAGAATGTAGTCAAACCAGCAACAATTTCGGTTTTGATATTTGTGCCATTCTCCTTCAGTTTAAACTGTCTTTCAAATAAATTCATGTTTTTCCCTCCTGAATTTTCCCACACTTTTATATTATCCATTCCCAAAAAAACATATACATTTTTGTAGGTAATTAAAGTGTAAGGTTTGCATTTTGCAAAAATCACAGGATAATTTTATCACAATCAGTATTATTATCAAGCCTAAACCTTATAATTCTGACTCTTACTTTTGCATATTTCGACATTTTGTTAACAATATTATTGCATAAATAAATTTTTGACTTAAAGTGAAGTTTTTACTACATCTGAAGCTTAGACATCGGTTAAACATAGTATCAGCTGTTACCTCTTAAATTTAAAGGCTCTCAGAGCATAAAATTAATTATTTTCCGGGAGCCTTGAATATCAATTTCTATTATAAAACCTTTCTAACATTATAAACAGAGTTCAGAACAAGCCAGTTCTGCGGGAAGTACCTCCCTATCGTCCAATAGCTGACACCTCCTAGTCTGAACTCATTTGCAAGTGTCAGTTTTGCAAGAATGCTTCTTGCATCTTCAAACCAAACCTCATGCTGTATTCCATTTTCATAATATCGGAAGAATGGAGCCTGAGCTATTGGGTCAAACTGTATATTTGCTCCAACTCTATAGGCCAGTTCAACTGCGCCAGGATTTGATAGTGCTTTTGCCGCTGTCCCAGGTTTATATGGCAGTGTCCAATCATATCCGTAATTTGGAATACCCATGAATATTTTTTGCCTTGGTATTGCAGTTACTGCATAGTTTAGAACTCTTCGAACTTCATTTATTGGAGCTACAGCCATTGGAGGACCATAGGTATAACCCCATTCATATGTCATTATTATTACATGATCCAGAAGTGCTCCATGAACAGGATAATCATGAGCTGGATAAAGAAGACCAGGCTGATCAGCTGAAATTTTTGGTGCAACAGCAGAAGTAATTGTATATCCTAGAGGTCTTAGAATACCAGTAATTTTACGCAAGAAATTATTATAAGCCTCTCGATCATTTGGATATATATACTCAAAATCTATATCAAGTCCATAATAGTTTTTTTCCCTTAAAGTCTGTGTTATATTAGTAATCATTGTATTTTGAATAGTAGTATTAGTAAGTAATATATGTGCCAAGTCACTATCAAAGCTGCCACCTTCCTTGATATTGGTTATTACCATGAGTGGAGCAACACCTGCTGCTCTTGCAGCTTGAATAAGTGAAGTATCAGGAATCTCACTTAAGGATCCATCAGGCCTTACCTGGTGACTAAATATACTTAGGTACGTTAGTGATGGAAGAGTCTTTCTAAGAATTGTCATGTCAATATTGGGAAAAGCATAGCCATTTACCTCTATAGACCCAAAGTTTATAGTCAAAGGGGGAATGGTTATAACTTGACCTACACTAATCATTGAGGGATTTGTTATTTGAGGATTTGCAGCGAGCAAATCAGCTACACTAATCCTATAATCTCTAGCGATTGAATATAGCGACTCACCGGGCACTACTCTATGTGTCCGAGTACCTTCAAGTATTACAATAGTTTGACCAATAACAAGTTGGTCAGGATTCGCCAACTCATTATCTGAAATAATTTTTTGTGCAGAAACCTTATACTGCTGAGCTATTGTGTATATGCTCTCTCCTGATTTTACAACATGTATTCTCAAGGAATATCACTCTCCACTTTCTATCTTTTATACTAGTTCCATATTCATATAGCCATCTCGACGAAGCCAATAAGCCTATCTTAATAGAGCACTAAGACCCTACCTTAACGCAATCGCTGAAATTCTAGATGATTTAAGTCTTCTCTATCTTCGCGGCGATACTAATCTCTTGATAGTCATTCATTCGATAAGTATCGCCAAGCTCGAAATAAGTGCGACTAGAGTTCAGAAAACTTCATCTGAACTAAGTCTTCTTTATACTTTAGTATATGCAAGCTAGCTGTAATGTGACATTAGGATTCAATATTATCAGAGAGGTTATCTACCTTTTTTCGTCAATAAATTTTATGTCAAAAATAGAACTAAAACTTCTGAAAGAAATATTATAATCAGGAACAGTATTATAGACGAAAAGACTTTTTAAATTTTTCACTAATTAAATTTACCTCCAATCACTTTTTATGCAACGTTTTAGTAGTAATTGTAAGCTTGTACAACGACATTAAATAAAACTTTTATAGGTTATAAAACCCATTTGTTGTAAGTAAAGGTGTATAATATTGTATATTGAAGACAAAATCATCTCTTTAATTGTTTTCCATTTATGGTAATATGTTTTATATGATAGACAAAATTCGCATGGAGGAATGGATTTATGACAAATTCTTTACGAAGAACAACAAAATCTAATACATATCTTACTAAAGTGATATCTAAAATATTAGTATCATCAATACTTATTTCTATGATTTTCTCACTTTCTGGGTGTTTTCTTATTCCTAAGGAGGAAGAAGTACTTGCTCCTATATTAAAAGAACCCCCAAAAGTAGTATATACAACTGTAGAAATGAAAAAATCCACCTTTGAAAAAAAGGCAGAGTTATCAGGAACTTTCATTTCTGTATCAAAGAAGGACTTAAGCTTCCTAAATGCTAGTGGTAGACTTAAAGCCATAAATGTAAAACTTGGTGACACAGTGAAAAAAGGTGACCTTCTAGCAGAGCTTATTTCAGGTGACCTAGTAGACCAAATTAAGGAACAGGAGCTTCTTCAGAAAAAATCTCAATTATCTCTGGAAACTATAAAAATAAACGCTGTGACAGATAATAAAATATTAGAGAAGCAGCTTAATAGCCTAAGAACCGAACTAGAAAACATGCAGTTTACTGCTGAATCATATTCAAAAAAGGAAATTAACGATTTAAAAGAACAAGTTGAAGAAAAGGATATTACTTATAAAAACTCATTAGCTTTATATAAAAATAGCATTAAAGTCGCAGAAAATGACCTAGCGTTATGCCAGCTAAAACTTGATACTCTTAGAAAGAAATTGGATGATACTAGAATTATTTCTCCAACGGATGGAGTTGTTAGTTTTATAACAGATGTACAGGAAGGCAACAATATAGATGCATATGCAACGGTGGTTTCTATTTCAGATCCTAAGTGTCTTCAAATATCTAGTACTGTTGAGCCAGTGAATCCATTCCAACTTGGGATGAAAGTAAGTGTAAAAGTAAATGATTTTGAAACAGAAGGTGAGGTCGTTATGAGTCCAGCTAATATGCCTTCCGATGCTAGTGACTCCATTAAAAATACAATTCGAGTTAAATGTGCAAAGCTCCCTTCTGAAGTAAAACTCGGAGATTATGCTAATATTACTCTTTATCAAATAAAAAAAGAAAATGTCATTGTTATTGATAAAAATTTAATTCGTATCGCAAATGATAGGAAATTTGTGAATGTCCTTGAAAAGGGTTTAAAAAAAGAAAGATATATCGAAGTTGGAGATGAAAATAATACTCAAAGTATTGTTGTAAAAGGCCTCTCTGAGGGTGATCTGGTGATTAAATAGTAAAGGAGTGGAACAATTGTTATTAATAACTATCAGAAAAATGTTTGGTAATAAGTGGATGCTCATTTGCACTCTTTTGGGTTCAATAATTACAGTTGCACTCCTAAGCAGTATTCCAACCTATACCGAAGGTATAATACAAAGAATGCTAATAAAGGATCTTGAAAATTCTCAACAGTCGACAGGAATTTTTTCTGGTGGCTATCAGCTTGGTTATGATAATTATTATGTAACTTCAGATAATAAATCATTCCAAAAATTCAAAGCCTATAGTCGAGAAATTAATAATTTTATTGCTAAAAATCCTGAACTTCCTATTCTAGCACAAGCTACTTATGAAAATGCTGGCTTATTAGTTATACCCAAGAATGATTTATCAAGAAAATCTTCTGCAACCCTATGTTCTTTATCTGATTTAGAAAAACATATAAAAATTGTAGATGGTAAAGTACCTTCACAAACATTTGAAAATGGAGTTTATGAAGTAATGTTAACTGAGGAAGGCATGGAATATCTTAACCTGTCACTGGGTAATACATATGATATACCAGATACTAAATCATACAAAATAAAGGTTGTTGGAGTTTTTACCTACAAAAGCCTTGATGACCCATATTGGTATAAGAATATTACAGAATTCAAGAGCAGCATTTTGATGAATCAGGATTTTATGAATACTTATGTCTGTGAAAAAAAAGGAATAAACAACGCTACCTGGTATATTGCATATGATTATCATCAAATCAAGGTTAAAAACCTTAATACTTTATTAGCAGCCTTTAAAGTAAATGATACTTGGTCTTATAAAAATAACATTACTTATAAGCGAGTTGCTGATGATATAATAAAACAAAATAAACAAAGAATTCGCCAACTTGAAATTACTTTTATTGTACTTGAAACTCCAATACTTGTTATTCTTGCTTTTTATTCTTTTATGATTTCAAAATTGAAAATAGATTTTGAGAGTAATGAAATCGCAGTTATAAAGAGCCGTGGTGGCAGCAGCCTTCTTGTTTTTGGTATTTATTTTATTGAAAGCTTAATAATTGGTGCTATCTCTCTAATTATTGGTCCAATTCTTGGACTAAGTTTATGTAGAGTCCTTGGATCCTCCAATGGCTTTCTTGAATTTATTCAACGTAAAGCCCTGCCTTTGCAATTAAGTCTGAATACATATATTTATTCGGTCGCAGCGGTTCTCTTCATATTTCTTTCTATGCTGATACCAGCCTTTGTTGCCTCACGAACCAATATAGTATTATATAAACAAAAAAATGCTAATTACAAAAAAGTTACTTTCTGGAAAAAGTATTTTGTAGATATTCTTCTTCTTGCATTATCATTCTATGGGCTATACAGTTATACAAGACAGCAGAAAACGCTTTTAAATAGTGGTATGAATGCAGCTGACATGGTTATTGACCCACTTCTATTTATAATTTCGGTGCTTTTTATTTTCGGTTCTGGTCTATTGTTTCTAAGAGTCTTCCCATATATAGTAAGATTAATTTTTTGGTTAGGTCGGAAAATATGGAATCCAGTTTTGTATGCTTCCTTTATTCAGGTTGGAAGAACTTCAGGATGGGAACAGTATACGATGCTTTTCATCATAATGGCTTTATCTATAGGCCTATTCAGTTCTAACTCTGCCCGTACCATTAATAAGAATATGGACGATAAAGTTTCTTATGAAATAGGTGCAGATACTATTATTCAAGGGGATTGGACCAATAATCAGCCGCCGGTTATACCAGGCATGATTGGTCCCGACCTTCGTAAAAGGGATGCAATATATTATTATGAACCTCCTTTTGAATTGTATAAAGGTTTATCTAGCGCACAATCCGTTACAAAAGTCTTTAAACAAGATGATAGCCATGTATACTCTAAAGGTAGAACGGCGGAAAAAGTTTCAGTAATGGGGATTATTCCTAATGAGTTTGGTAAAACAGCCTGGTTCAGAACAGACCTTTTACCTTATCATTGGTATCAATATTTAAATATTATGACTGATACACCATCTGCTGTTTTAGTTTCAAAAGCTTTTAAAGAGAAATTAAATCTAGAAGATGGTGACGTAATTTCAGTTGTATGGCCTAATGTTGATAGTAACAACTCTAGTAGTTCTATTACTGGAATAATATTGGCTTTTATAGATTATTGGCCTACACTGAACCCGAATAAGAAAATAGGCAATGTACAAACTCCATATTTTGTAGTTGCCAATCTTGATTATATGCAATCTTTGAATTTGGTTGAACCTTATCAAGTTTGGCTAAAAAAGAAGCCTGGAATAACCTTTAATGATGTAATGAACGAAATAACTGATAAGAAAATTACAATAGATTTAATAAAAGATTCTTCCCAAGAAAAAATTATTAAGAGAAATGACCCAATGCTTCAGGGTACAAACGGGTCCTTAACTTTGAGCTTTATTGTTATAATTATAATAACAATCCTTGGATTTTTAATTTATTGGATACTATCAATAAAAAAGAGAATACTTCAATTTGGTATTTTCAGAGCAATTGGTCTAACCTCAAGAGAGATAATCGGGATGATTTGCTGTGAACAGCTTTTAATTACTGGTAGTTCTATATTTGCAGGTATTGCCTTAGGGAACATAACAAGCAAAATCTTTGTTCCTCTATTCCAGATGATATATAATTCTGAGCAACAAGTTCCACCATTTAATATTGTTTATGATGTAAATGACTATTTACGTTTGTACGCCATTATAGCATTTATGCTTATTTTATGCTTCTGTATCATAGGAAGGCTGATAAATAAAATTAATATTAATCAAGCACTAAAATTAGGAGAGGATTAAAACTATGAGCACTATTATAAAAGCGCAAAATGTCTTTAGGCGTTTCCAATCTGGAAAAGAAACAATAGATGTATTAAAAGGAATTAATATGGAAATTGAAAAAGGTAAGTTGACTATATTAAAAGGGCGTTCTGGGTCAGGTAAAACAACACTTATGAATTTATATGGCGCACTTGATAAGCCAACCTCTGGGAATATCTTTTTTGACAATACTAATATATCAAAATTATCAGAAAGGCAATGTGATAAATTGAGGAGAGGCAATATCGGATTTGTATTTCAATCCGTAGCACTCATTTCTATGATGACTGCATATGAGAATGTTGAGTTCAGTTTACGCGTTGCTGGCTATGATTCAAATAATAGAAAAGCCAGAAGTGAAGAATGCCTTCATTTGGTTGGTTTAGGAAATCGTATGCATCACCGTCCTACTCAAATGTCTGGTGGAGAGCAGCAAAGAGTAGCAGTGGCTAGGGCTATAGCTCATAAACCTGAAATTGTTTTTGCGGATGAGCCAACAGCTGAGCTCGATACACATATGGGGCTTCAAATTGTTAAGTTATTTAAAGATTTGGTTACTTCTGAAGGAATCACAGTGTTAATGACAACTCATGATGTTGGAATGACGAGTGTAGCAGACAAAATTTTTACGCTTGAGGATGGTGAAATTGTCGATGAGTGCTGAGATAAACAACGAAATGGTTATTTGCGAAAATCTCGTTAAAATATATAAGACCCAAGATATCGAGGTTATAGCCTTACAGGGTCTGGATTTAACTATTGAAAAAGGAGAAGTGATGGCAATAATAGGGAACAGCGGAAGTGGAAAATCCACTCTTTTAAACATGCTTGGTGGACTTGATCGCCCCTCTGCTGGTAAGCTGATTGTTGATGGAAAGAATCTTTTAAAGTTTTCAGATCAGCAAATGGTTAAATACAAACTTGATACTGTAGGCTTTGTGTGGCAGAATAATGCAAGAAATCTTATCCCCTATTTAACTGCCATAGAAAACATTGAACTTCCACTTATAATAGCAGGAAAACCTCACTCTAGAGCTATAGCCCTAGAAATCTTAGAATTAGTAGGTCTTTCTCATAAGAAGAATAGTAAACTAAGTCAGCTATCTGGTGGTGAGCAGCAACGTATCGCAATTTCTATTAGCGTTGCCAATCATCCAAAAATACTTCTCGCAGATGAGCCAACGGGCTCTGTCGATTCCAAAACTTCCGCCATAATTTTGGACATTTTCAGAGAATTTAATAAATCTTTGGGAATTACTATAATCATTGTAACTCATGATAGGCAGTTTTCTAAAAAGGTGGATCGAGTTGTTTCAATAAAAGATGGTAGAACTAGCAGTGAATTTGTACGTTTTAAATCATATTCCGAAGAATTGTCAGAAATATCTAATTTAATGAAGGATGACTCGCACGTTGAACTTGCTGTTCTCGATAGAGCAGGCAGGCTTCAGATTCCTAAAGAATATTTAGAAACTTTGGGTATGTCTGGTAAGAATAAAATAAGAGTTGAATCTGAGGGTAATCGGATTGTCCTTTTAAATCCAGATAATATCAAAAAAAACAGTGCGAGTTGATTTTATATATAATGAAAAATGCTTCATACAAAAAAAGAACCTATAGAATAGACTCTTTTTCAAATCGTCTATTCTATAGGTTCCATTTTATTCTATAGGCTCCATTTTATGTTGCAACAGCCTCTTCATTACTTCAATTTAACCTTCTGCAGGGTATTTGATAATAATATTCAGTAAATATTGTTTTACAAGTGCAGCGTCAATTGCATCAACTCCGTCATCTGCATTTACATCAGCAGCTTTAAGGTCAACACCTGTAGTACTCCCAGTTAGCAAGTATTTCTTTAATGCTGCAAAATCCAATGCATCCTTATCTCCGTCACCATTGATATCACCATAATTTATAGTTACTTTAGTTTCAGCTTTTGGCCCTTCCTCATCAAGATATGCTGAAACCCATGCGAGTGGAGCATTCCAGTTTATTGTTATTTCATTTGTTGACCAAGATTCTATATGATCCATAAAGCATTTTTCTGCTGCTCTTGTGCCAGGTATCCAACCTGAGCCCTTAACCCAAGGATCCTGTAAGCCGGAGTTTGGGCCGCCTGATATACATCCTGCAGGTGCCTTTGGGAAAGTATTATCTACCTGATAAGCCCAAAAACGGTGATGAGGATTTTCAAGTGGGTTTTCACCATATCCTGTAACATAACTCTGAACATTTGGGTTACGCCCTAAGATATAGTCCATTGCAGTAGAAACCCCACTCAAATATTTAGTATCTTTTATATTATTTACCTCACTGAATTCATAAGCATACGCCATTACTATTGCTTCATTTACAACAAATGAATTTGAGCCCCATGGGAAACCAACTAATCCAGAAGTATCAGTTCCACTCTCCTCAATTGGTACACCATATCCCTGTGTCTTTTCTATAGATATAAATTTATCTGCAGCTGCTTTAATATTGGATTTAGCTTTTTCAATATCAGTATCAGGCAAATTGTTTGGAACAAGTGCAAGAGATATTGTTCCCAAGCCTTGGGTATTGCCCCAGTCAAAACATCCTGTAAGGCCTTTGTCTTCTCCGCCTGTTAAT
This sequence comes from Bacillota bacterium, assembly GCA_023391425.1. Taxonomy (GTDB): domain Bacteria; phylum Bacillota; class Clostridia; order Acetivibrionales; family DSM-1351; genus Ruminiclostridium. The sequence goes on from JAEWAX010000125.1 coordinate 14,457, forward strand.
GTAGTAGGCATTTCAAGATAATGTTTTGAACTCTGTATATAATCCAGATATTTGGTTTTACCTGTTGTAATATATAGTTCACAAGCAGCCCAGTAGAAATCATCACCAACATAATCATCACCATACGCACCGCCACCTGAGCTCTGATTCATATCAGCGAATATAGCAGGATGAGCAACAGCTGCATCCCATGCGGTTTCAGCTGCAGACAAACATGTTGATGCAAAAGTGGAATCGTACTTCTTCCAGAGACGTGAGCCTTGTGCAGCTATAGCAGCAAGGTTTAACGTAGCTGCCGTACTTGGTGGTTGCAAATAACGATTCTGAGTATCTTGGTCAGGTCGTATAGCAAGCCCAGTCCAACGCTCATCATGTGCTTTATGATGTACCATACCTGCAAGTGTATTACCCGCTGGTACCTGCATCTTTAATAAAGTTTTTAGATTGTAACGCGTTTCATCAAGAATATCTGGATAACTATTACCGCTTTCAGGAATATTCATTGTATTATCTGCATAAGGAGCAATTGTAGTATCTCCTAAATACAATGCACGTTCATACTCATTCATTACTGTCCATGTCGATATACCACCATTAACTACATATTTACCATGATCACCAGCATCATACCATCCACCAGTTACATCAAGAGTATAGTCGGCCTTATAATCCTTTGTAGGATCAGGTCCAAGTACATCGCGGATATGTCCTGCAGGACGTGCCCATTGTATTTCTTCACAATAAGGCAACTTAATTTCTATACCACTTCTGTTATGGTAGAAATACTTTATAGCCTTATCTTTCATTGTTGTGTATAAGTCTTTTCTAATATCAAAAGGCATGCTTTCAGATGGTGTTGCATTTGCATCCGAAGAATCTGCAATCAGCTTATAACCTGTACCTTCAGTTCTATATGAAGAAAAGTCAATAATATGAACATTGTCACCGGATGCTTTATCAAAGCCTTTTACAGTTGATTTACCCTCAGCAACTGTTGTTCCTGAACTATTCACTAATTTCCAGCCTACAGGAGAAGTAGAACTATTGACTAAAGTTGCAACCTTTTCCAGGTTAGGGTAATATCCTTCTTGATTTACACGTACACCATTAGTAGGTTCTGGTGGTATTTCTTCATATCCTGGAAATTCAGGATCCAAAAGATACATATTATCAAACTTAAATGTAGGCAATGAAGAAGCTGACACTAAGTTACCGCCAAGCTGGAATGCCCATTCAGCAGTTTTACACGTAGCTTGTTTCATAGTGAATTCTTGAGTGAAGGTTTTTGGTGTATTAGCTTTTAACTCAAGAGTACTAAAATTTTCGTTTATGTTCCAAAATTGTGTATAAGGTGGGCCCATCTCACCAATTTGGGAATAAATTGAACAATCTTTTGTAGCAGTCACTGTAAACTTAACAGTATATTTGTGACCATTTTCAATGGTAAGTCCTCTGTGACGGAATTGAACATCCCATCTGTTGTTTCCTGGGTTTGTTACTGTTACATTGTATGTACCACCTGTAATATCAAATGTAGCAGTTCCTGGTAAAGATTCGCATATGTGCCAAGGAAGGCCTACCCCTCCATCAAAGGTATGGTTTCTGACTAGGTCACCTGCACCTGTGAGTGCAAATGTTGAAGTTCCGAAAAAACAGGACAATAACATAACTAATGCTATTAAAATCGAGACTTTTTTACATAACTTCTTTCTCATGTCTTTACCCCCTTATAAATTATTTTATCTAAAGCCATACACTATAGAGGTCTATCGTGTATGCTTTAAAACGTATCAATTATTCCTAGCAAGTATTGCTTTAGAAGTGAAAAATCCAGAGCATCTATATCATTATCATTATTTAAATCAAGAACTAACTTGGGGCTAGGAGTAGAAGGAACAGTTATAATACCAAGTAAGTATTTCTTAAACAGTGCTAAGTCGAGAGCATCCACATCTCCATCATAATTTAAGTCACCTTTTATTATTGTATTACCACCAGAACCATCTAAAGCAATTGTAACTATTGATTTAGATGGGAGGGTAACTGAATCGCCTGAGAGACTGCCTTTCGAAGCAAATTTGTCATTCCCGGCTGTACAATAAACTTCCGAACTATTTGAACTAAAGCCATTCAGATTAAGGTTTATAGTGGATTCCGAAGACCCATTATTAATCAATATCACAGTGAGCTTCTTGCTATCTGGTGAAGCAAAAGCTGATATCTTGATATCACTGGAAGTACAAGTTGCAGCAACTCTTTTGTATCCTGGATCAGTAAACTTTGCATAATGTTGAATCGTATAGTAGAAATCCGATATTGAATAACCCTTTGTAGTACTCCAACCGCTCTTATTAGATGGGTCCTCCAGATGTACAAGGGGTCTTTGATCATTCGTCCAGATAAGATCCCAGAAAAAATAGCCACTGGCACCTTCTTCTACTAATGAATTATGAATTAACGATGCTGTTGTGAACGCTGTTCCATAATCGTATTCCGTCTGGAATATTGGCTTATTAGGATATGTTGCAGCAATAGTCCTAAAAATACTGTTAAAACTGTCAGGATTGTTTCCATCACCACCACTGTAAAGATGATGGGCAATACCATAAACCTTACTTAAGTCCATAGCATTAGCATAGTTCTGAACTAAGTTGTTACCTATACCAGCTGCTTCTGCTGCAAGTATTTTAGGCTTATTCGATAGAGACTGAATTTTACTATATACTGCATCCAATGCCTTTGCGTAGCTAGGATAGTTTGAATCCTCTGTAGGCCTAAAAATACACGTTTCCCACCCGGTATTTTCGTAATCAGGTTCATTCTGTATACTGATATAGTCAGGAACCAATCCCTTTGCTGCATATGCATTTAATGAATTATACCAGTAATCAGCGAACTGACTGTAAACAAAGCCGCTACTATCTTTTGCCAATGTCCCTCCATTCATTGTTCCATTCTTCTTGAGTGCTGAAGGTGGTGACCATGAGCAAAGTAATAGCTTAAGTGAAGGATTGAGTTGCTTGCCCGTTTTGAATATCTCTGCATCGGCAGTACTATCGTCACTACTGTGTTGATACTGGTTTCTAAGACGTAGGATATCAAGCCCCGAATCAGCAAACAGAACCTTATAAATCTCAGTTTTGTTCGGATGATTTGTCAACCATGTGTCATACCATGCGATAGCTGCACCAAAGCCCTCTAGAGTCTGATAAGTAGTATTTATATCTACGGATGCATTGTATGATGCTGAATATGTATCTGTCATACCAACTGAACTTATCAAAAATATGCCTGCTACAACTGAACAAATTGCTTTAATCCACTTTTTCATAGAATTATCCTCCTAACACTATTTTTTAAACCATTAATAGTATAAACAGCAGTATAAAAATGTGTATTCAAGAAATTCTAAGTTAAATTTATAGCCCAGATAGTACAGAATGTATCTACACTATGTTAATATCTGGGCTATAAGGTTACGTTTTTTATCCCGTATAAAGTTGTAAACTTTATTAATTACCACTAAGAATCTTAATCTTTAACTGTACTAAATCAATAGCATCAATAGCATCATCACTATTTAAGTCAGCATTAGCAGTGATTATAGTTGTTGAACTATCTAAAATGTATTTCTTTAATAGTGCATAATCTAAAGAATCAACAGTTTTATCTCCGTTTACATCACCTAATATAGGAGTAGGAGTAGGGAATAGTATCGCATAGACACCATTTGCTACTGCAAATTCGCTTTGAGCCCAGAAACGATGGTATGTCATAGTAGGAGCTTTACCTGCATTCAAAGCTGCTGAAACCTTTGCCCAATCAGGATCTTGTCTGTATTTAGAACGAATATCAATAAACTTGATACCTGATTTTATTTGATCTCCATTAGCCATAGTTCCTGTCCATCCTGATGGAATATATACTTCCTGATCTAGTAAACGATGATAGTCTTCACGTACTTCAGGTACTGATACACCTTTAGTGTCTTGATAATTATCCCATATTCCATCGAGAAGTTTCTTTGCATTTTCTTGTGAAGTTCTGTCTCCTGATGCAGCTGCATAATAAGTCAATGTATTTGCAAGTGAAGATGCAACGCCCAGATCAGTTCCATAGTTTACTATTGATACATGCAAGTTTTGATTTCCAGTTGGTGTACCAGTCCATGTATCAGGTTGGCCTGTCCAACTAATTGTGTTAGGGATCTGGAATGTACCGTCAGAATTAAATTTAATTACTGAATTAGCCCATTTAGCCCATTTATCCAGTAAATCCTTGACTTTTACATCTTTGGTCTGATAGTAGTATTCCGCTACACGTTGCATTGACCATGCCTGCATTCCGAACCATGTGTTACTGCCTGGATCTGCATATACAGGGTTTTCTACATAAGCCATTCCATCGAAAGTAGATGTGCCCGAAGGAATAGCTTCGTAACGCCCATTGTAGGAGTTAGTAGCTCCACCTGCTATAGCTCCCTCAGCAGACTGAAGCCACTTGTAGAATTCAATTTGTTTGCTCAAGCTCTTTCCCCAGTCGGTTGCACCGTTTGTTGACTTTGGTTTAAAATCTGAATTAGAAGATAGTACCCAAGCAGTAAACGGATTCTGGTAACCAAAGTGATTATGGCTACTACCAATCTTCCATGACCAGTCACCATTAAGCGAACCACCCCATGAACAATACCAGTTCATCAGATATGTACAAGCATCATAGCCTGTACCAGCTTGTGAAGATGAGCCAATCTTTCTGAAGTACTTATCAAACATGTTATATCTTAAATAATCACCCATTTTTGATGCTTTACTAACATATGTACTTACATCCTGACCCTGTTCCTTTGCCCACCTGTTTGCCCAGTAGGTTGCCTGAATTGCACGTGCATCTGCGTCAGGAGCATTAGTATATCTGAATTGCTTCGAATATGTTTGATCTCCTGTAAATAAATCAAGGAATCCGTTTGTTCCACCCCACTTCATTGCCTCCCAAGAAGGATGAGGAACAGTCTCCCAAGTTGATTCCTGCTCTCCTCTTTGGAAGGTATTTATATATGAGTTTTTGGATGTACCATCACCACGGTTTCCGTAGCCATACCAATTATCAACATCTAAGAGCCAATGCATGGTGTACATAGTGCTAGTACCATATGCAGATACTAATTCTTGGTGTATTGGGTCTTTTCCGACAGCTGCACCAGTGTCTAGTTTGGATGGATATTTACTTGGGTCTTGATATTCAGGCGCATAAGTTGCTGGTCTATTAGTATCATATCTACTCATACTGGTATTGAGCTGATCCTTCTCCGATGGAATAATATATTTTTCAGCAGTATCCCATGACTTTTTAAAACCCGTAAAGTCTCCTGAGAATCTTCCATACATCGCTTCTAACCAAATATAATAGCTGAAAGCTTCACTAGTAGTAACATGTCCATAATCAGGGGCTTCAACCATTAATGTTTCAACAGAATGGTATGGAACACCATCAGAACTAAAATACCCATTTGAAGTATCTTTAATTTTATTATACATGGATTCAAAACGGCTCTGATACTCAGGATTCACTTGACTTACAGCTGCCATAGCAGTTGTAGGAGACATTATTGACAAGGATAATGTAGCCGCAATCGAAATTGCTCCTAGTTTTTTAATTACATTTTTCATTTTGATATCCCCTTTCTAATAAAATACTAAGAAGTTTATTGAGGTATTCTCGTACTTTCATCGTTGAAGACCAGCCGTGGAAGTACGAGAATACGTGAAAATTTAATGGGATTAATTCAGTACAACGCTACCAGATGTTAATTTAATATCTGTAATCTTCTTCATATCTCCATCTCCAAAGGCTCCCACTGATTTAAAATCTACAGGTGTTGTCAATTGTGTTGAAGTACTCTTTAGCTTGAAGGTAATATTTGCAAATACTCCATCCGTCTTAATTAACTCATTGCCTATTGTGTTGTCGAGGAATAGGAAGCTGATAACACCAGTACTACTATTGATATTACTTGAGAGGTTAACACCAGCATTTGTAACTATAGGACCTCCTGTTACTGATACTGCTTCTAGTAGATTAGTATCATAACTTACATAGAAGTTGCAAGTTCCTACATTACCTACTTCTGCTACATTTGTAAGGGTTATAGGCACTGTAACTGTATCACCTGTATTACCTGATGCTGTTCCTATTGTTACACCAAGGCCAGTATAGGTAATAGTCAATGTTAATACTGGATTACTTGCTACACCAAAATCAAAGGTAAGTGCTTTTGTTCCTGCAGCAAGACTATCGAGATAGCTCTTGAGCAATGTTACAGTGTTTTCTGATACTGTGTAGTCAGTACCCAAGGTCAAACCTGTGATACCTGCAAAGGTATTTCCATTTGGTGTAAGAGTTACTGCCAAATCAGCTGCACTACCCTGTGTAAAGGTTGAAGTTTCAGGGCTAATTGCTGGAGTTCCTATTACAGGTGTAACTTCTATTGTTAATACAGGATTGTTTGCTACACCAAAATCAAAGGTAAGTGCTTTTGGTCCTGCAGCAAGACTGTCGAGATAACTCTTGAGCAATGTTACAGTGTTTTCTGATACTGTGTAGTCAGTACCCAAGGTCAATCCTGTGATACCTACAAAGGTATTTCCATTTGGTGTAAGAGTTACTACCAAGTCATCTGCATTACCCTGTACGAAGGTTGAAGTTTCAGGATTTATGGTTGGAGCTATATTATTAATTTTTATGGTAACACTACCATCCGTTTTGTTAACTGTTGCTATCTTAACCATATTACCA
>JAEWAX010000159.1 GCA_023391425.1 Bacillota bacterium
GTCCATAACCTTGAAGAAATCTGTAAAAGACTTGGGAATGGTAATTTTGATCTTGGCATAGTTGAAGGTCCTTTTGATAAAAGTAAATTTAATTACAAAAAGCTTAAGGATGATGAGCTTGTTCTGGCAGCTTCACCACAAAGCAATTTTTCACAAAAAGCAAAGGTAACAATAGGTGATATAATTAATGATGGAAAGTTAATTATGAGGGAGAAAGGTTCAGGTACTAGGATGGTATTTGAAAATAAGCTTTATGAACTCGGAATCAAGCTTTCTGACTTAAAGATATATATGGAGGTAGGAAGTATTGGTGCCATTAAATCTTTAGTACAAGCAAATCTGGGTTATACAGTTATATCGATTGAAGCTGTGAAAAGGGAAGCAGAGGCTGGGACACTAGTTGTCATACCAATTGAGGGCGTAAAAATTATGCGGGAATTCAATTTTATTTATCCAAACCATAGTCAAAAGGATTTTATTGAAGGATTTATGGATTTTTTAATAAGTCAAAATAGGACTTGCTGAATATGTAGCCGCTTTTGTAATACAATTGTGTACAGAAATCATGTTTCTGGTTAAAGAAACATGTATTTTATTTAATCGAAGTAGCTCAAGCATTTAACGTAATATCGTAATATTTGAATATACGGATTGACAAATACACTTAATGTCTTTATAATAGGATTAGACGTAGCAAAATTATAAGTATATAAAGTTTGTAGCAGTTTATATGGTTGCAGCTAATTAGTATTATAATATTTAACAATATACAGGGGGATATACACATGTCAGCAATTAAAGCAAAGAATAATTATACAGGACAAAACGGATGTCAAAGGATGAACTGTGCACAATCAGTATTATGTGCGTTTAAGGATGATTTTAATATTGAGGATGATATAGTTGAAGCATTTAAAAACTATGGTGGGGGAAGAGCTCCAGATGGATTGTGTGGTGCCCTTTATGCAGTCCAATATATTATGAAAAAACAGCAGGACAAAGAAAAATTAGCAGAGCTAGAGGATTATTTCTTAGAACATGCAGGCGCTTTAGAATGCAGTAATATTAGAGGCATGAGAAAGCTTTCATGTGTAGGCTGTGTTGAAAAAAGCTCTGAGTTTTTAGAAAAGCTTTGTTAGAATTCTGAAGTTATTAAAGGTTTATTTGAATAAAAGATGTATTTAAGTTAGCTGTCTATTACGGATAGCTAACTTTTTTTATGCTATGGAAAAATTGATTAACTTGATATTATACTGACTAATTCTCGACATGTAACGTAATCACAATAAAATTACTATTCTAATATGACAGACTGTTGTCATATATTCATGATATAATAATCTGAAAATAAGAATTCCACATGGATAGTAATTTTAATTGTATTTAACATTGTGGCTCATGAAGGTAAATTGTAAGATTCCAGCAAAAGTGGCTTATGGAGGCTAGTATGCAAATTAACAGATTATTTGAAATAGTGTATATTCTGCTTAATAAAAAAACAATAACCGCTAAAGAGTTGTCGGAGCACTTTGAAGTTTCTGCACGCACAATTTACAGGGATATAGAGACCTTGAGTGCTGCAGGAATCCCCGTTTTTATGAGTAAAGGAAAAGGCGGGGGAATCAGTCTACTTGATAATTTTGTGCTAGATAAATCAATACTGTCAGATAATGAGCAGAAGGAGATATTAGCAGCACTGCAAAGTCTCAATGCTATAAAATATCCTGACGCTGATAATGTTCTTTCAAAACTTGGTATGTTATTCAACAAAGCTGACTATAACTGGATTGATGTGGATTTTTCACATTGGGGCAGTGGTGATAAGGAAAAGTTTAATTTGCTAAAAACAGCTGTAGTTAGTAAAAAAATTACTACGTTTGAGTACTTTAGTTCTACCGGAGAAAAAACAGACAGAACAATAGAGCCATTACAGTTATTGTTCAAGGATAAAACTTGGTATTTAAAAGGCTATTGTTTATCAAAACAGGCATATAGAACCTTCAAATTAACTAGAATAAAAAATGTTACAGTTATAGAAAAAGCCTTTGAAAGAGATCTGCCACAGGATGTATTGGATAATTCAGTAAGAGGCGATTCTAAGATGGTTGAGGTGAAACTACATTTAAAACCCAGTGTTGCATATCGTGTGTATGACGAGTTTCATCAAAATAATATTGTTTTAAATGAGGATGGAAGCTTCGATGTGACGGTAACATATGCTGATGATGATTGGGTTCCAGGGTATATTTTATCTTTTGGAGGCTCAGCAGAAGTAATTGAGCCCAAGCATATAAGAGATATTGTAATTAGAAAATTGGAAGAAGCGTTGAGCCAATATCGTGGTTTATAGGAATGTAGGTTCACTATTTCTCAACTTCACACTGTTGTACAAGTATGTAGGTTAATAAGTTTAGGGGGATAGCATAGTTTTGAAAAAATAAGTAAATGTCACATTTATTTTTAAAATATGACATATATTGTCATATAGAACATGATATCCTTTATATATCAAATAAAAATATAGTGTAGGCTGAACTTGTGGTTCTTAGCCACCTACACTAAATATGAAGAGGAGATTCCATAGTATGGATATGAATTACGAGATTGTTTATTTAGAAGAAAAGACAGTGGTGGGTTTAATGGTTAAAACTACAAATGAGAACAACAAAGAAATGGTGGATATCGGAAGGCTTTGGGAAGAATTTCTGCAAGAAGGTACGTATGAGGCTATTTCAAGCAAGGTAAATGCTAAGTTTATTGGAATGTTTACGGACTATGAGGGCGATTTTACAAAGCCGTACAATTTTGTGACATGCTGTGAAGTCAGTGATACAAACTGTATACCTGCTAATATGGTTGCAAAAAAGATCTCAAAAGGAAAGTATGCAAGATTTATTATTAGTGGAGATGTACAGCAAGTAATTGGTGAATTTTGGTCAAGTTTATGGGAAATGCAAATTGATAGAAAATATAGTACTGACTTTGAAGAGTACCAAAATAATACTGGTGATTTGGCAAATCAAGAAATACATATTTATATAGCTTTAAATGACTAATGTCTTATAACAAGTGTTATAACAAAAGTCTTATGACTAATGTGGGGGTGAGATGGGTGGATTTTATAACTGTAAATGCCAACAATATTGATACAGAGGACATCTGCTGTGCAAATTCAGATAAATGTGCCATATCAAAAAAGGCTTGGCTAAAAGAACGATTTACCGATGGCATGATATTTAAAAAATTAAATGCTCGTGGTAAAGTGTTTATTGAGTATATTCCTGCTGAAAATGCATGGTGCCCTATAATTGCTAATGAATATATGTTTATTGACTGCTTTTGGGTATCAGGTAGTTTTAAAGGAAAAGGCTACGCAAATGGGTTGTTGAATGAATGTATTAATGACTCAAAGAAGCAGGGGAAAAAAGGCTTAGTAGCTTTATCCTCAAAAAAGAAAATGCCGTTTTTATCAGACCCTAAATTTTTAAAATATAAAGGGTTCCAAGTTGCTGATACATGTGAACCATATTATGAGTTATTGTATTTACCTTTTGATGAAGCAGAAGAAGTTCCAAGCTTCAAGGATTGTGTGCAGCAAGAGAAAATTAACGAAAATGGCGTTGTATTATATTATTCAAATCATTGCCCCTACAATGCAAAATATGTTCCATTGTTAGAAACTATTGCACGAGAACGTAATATACAATTTACTGTTCATAAAATTGAATCAAAAGAGCAGGCTCAAAATGCACCAGCACCATTTACGACTTATAGCCTCTTCCTTAATGGCAAATTTGTTACAAATGAGATGTTTAGCGATAAGAAATTTAGTGCTTTTTTGGATTCAATTACTATCG
>JAEWAX010000032.1 GCA_023391425.1 Bacillota bacterium
CCCAGAGGAACTGCCCTTTTTGGATAATGGCTAAGTTGTACAAAATCAGCATTACTTTCAAAGGTATTATTAAATGATACAAAGTTCTGAAGTTGAGGAATATATGGTTCTAAATACTGAGACATCGCTCCTCCGATAATTATATTGCAATCCATTGACATACGGATATTATTCACTGCTACCGATAGATGCTTTAACACATCGTTTAGCAGGTGCTTGTAACGTTCATTACCACTGGCAACTCCATTGAAAAATTCATCAACTGTGATTCCCAAATCATCGCTTATTCTTTTTGACGAGCAGTATGTTTCAAAGCAGCCCTGTTTACCGCATTTGCAACGAAGTCCATCAGGTACAATGCATATATGACCGAACTCAGCGCTACGGTGATTATCACCGAAATAAGGTACTCCGTTTACGAACAGTGCACCACCCACTCCATTTTCAAGTGAAATATAAGCCATATTACCGTTTTCAGGTCGTGCAAACCATTCCGCAAAGCCCGCACTTGTAGCATCATTCTCAATGAAAACGTTATATGGTATATGCTGAGTAAGCATTTTAAGACTTGTACTTCCCAAATCCAACGTTGGTGCCATTATGATTTCCTGTTTACTGAAATTAATTATGGCAGGAATTGCGATGCCCACACCTAATAGCATCTTTCTATCAAGCTTCTTTTCATCCAAAAACTCCTCAAGACTATTAGCAATAAATAATCCAAAGTCCTCAAGCTCACTAATTATGAATTTTTGTGTTTTTTTATATGCTATCTCCTTCAGAAGTAAATCAGCAGCTACAAAGCTTAAGCTGTTTTCATTGATAGATATACCTACTGAAAACCGTATACCCTGATTTATAACAATACCCTTTGCTCTTCGCCCCCCTGTTGAAGGCTGTACGCCTGAATAGCAAATCAGCCCTGCATCGAATAAATCTGTCAGATTTTGATGTACTGTAGGCATGCTTAGTGATAGATCCGTAGCGATTACCTGCTTTGTTTTAGGTGAATCCGATTCGTATATATATTTAAAAATTCTGTTCCTTGTTAACCTTCGTCTCTCAGTAGCTGTATCTGTTAAATTTATCATTTTTTCCTCATACTTTTATAAATGTTATTTATATATGTTTAAGTTTATTCTAGCATTATTATTACAAAAGTCAATATTTAATATAATTTCATTTAATTACAGCTATAAGAATGTATGCATTAAAATATTGTAATCGTATTGGGCCATGACACATTCTGTGCTATGAGAATTGGTAAAGTTATAAGAACTATATATTATTATAATATTATAGTGTTCTAGAATCAAAGTTAGATGTTGAAGATATAGTCTTTAGTAACATAAAAGTAAATATTTTTTATTCGTCGAGGCTGATTTAATTATATCTATATTGACATTTATTAATAAACATTATATTATATGCTTATAAAACTTATGCAAACACGTTTTACTAATGTTTTTTATAAAACATAGCATTCTTAGAGTTCAATTATGCTTTAATTAAGCTACACGAAAATTATTAGGAGGAGAATTAGTTATGAAAATATGCAGCGTATATGATAATGAATTTAGAGAATACGGCAGAATATTAGCAGGCTATGACGTTCAAACTCTGGCAAATACTCTGGCTGAAAAAACTCCTTTACCTGACGGGGTTGAATATGTGGCATCTGAACCTGAGTTGGAAAAGCTATCTATTGCAAAGCAGATAAGTGACAACGCCTTCGGCGGTATGCCAGTTCAGCTGGGCTGGTGTAACGGACATAACACAAAGCTCAACTGCCTAGAGTATCATAAAGATTCAGAGGTTTCTTTAGGAACTGAGGACTTTATACTGTTGCTAGCAAAACAGAGTGAAATTGAAGACGGAGTTCTGGACACTGCAAAGATTAAGGCATTTTCCTGCCCTAAAAATCTTTTGGTAGAGGTATATTCCACATCTTTGCATTATGCTCCATGCAGTGCAAAGAAGGGCAATGGTTTCAGGGTACTGATAGCCCTGCCTAAAAATACAAATGTCGGAATGCCAGAAATATCAATTCTCAATAGTGAGGACAAATGGCTATGGGCTAGAAACAAATGGCTTCTGGCACACAAGGATAGCTCAGAAGCTTCACAGGGAGCATATATAGGTCTTTCAGGTGAAAACATTGATATTGCAGATTTGATTTAGTCTATATTTTTTCAATTTAAGTATATTATTTAACCATTTTAATTAGTCTTACCTATTATATTGGTTTTACTTTACAGCATTATCCAATATTATTTCAATACATATGAGTTATTAATTATTAGGAGGATACTAGCATGAACAATATTCCACAAATCAAACTAGGTATAATTGTGGTATCAAGAAGTTGCTTCCCTGTTGCATTATCAGAGAGACGCCGTAGTGCAGTTGTTAAGGCTTTCGAAGGAAATCTCTACGAGTGTCCAATAGCTGTTGAAACTGAACTTGATGCAAAAAAAGCTATCGAAGATGTAAAGAAGAATGACGTAGATGCCTTGGTTGTATTTCTGGGCAATTTTGGTCCTGAAACACCTGAAACTATGCTTGCAGACTGGTTCAACGGTCCTGTAATGTACATAGCAGCAGCTGAAGGAGATGGTGACCTGTATGACGGTAGAGGTGATGCATACTGCGGAATGCTCAATTGCAGCTACAATCTGAATCTGCGCGGAACTAAAGCATATATTCCTGAATATCCAATTGGTACAGCTGTAGAACTCGCAGACAAAATAAAAGAATTTGTTCCTATCGCAACAGCAATTGTTGGACTCAAGAATTTGAAGATTATTTCCTTCGGTCCACGTCCAAATGACTTCCTTGCTTGTAACGCTCCAATAAAGGCACTTTATGATTTAGGCGTTGCAATAGAAGAAAACAGTGAACTCGACCTATTGGTTGCTTATAATAAGCATAAGGATGATGCACGTATACCTGCACTCGTAGAGGAAATGGCAAAAGAGCTTGGACCAAATAACAAGTATGCCGGAATACTTCCTCGTCTCGCTCAATACGAGCTTACTCTCACTGACTGGATGGAGGAGCACAAAGGTGCAAGTAAATACGTTGCATTTGCGAACAAGTGCTGGCCTGCATTCCAAACAGAGTTTGGTTTTGTTCCATGCTATGTAAACAGCCGTTTCACAGCTAAGGGTGTGCCAATATCTTGTGAGGTTGACATTTACGGAGCGCTTAGCGAATATATTGGTATCTGCGTATCAGGTAGAGAAGTTACTTTGCTTGATATCAACAATACTGTTCCATCATCAATTTATGATAAGGCAATCAAGAATAAGTACAGCTACGAGCTTCCTGAAACCTTCATGGCCTTCCATTGTGGAAATACTTCTTGCAGTCTGCTTAAGAATCCTCACATGGGCTACCAGCTCATCATGAAGCGCGACCTTGAGCCAGACCTTGCTGAGCCAGATATCACAAGAGGTACACTTGAGGGTGACATAATAGCTGGAGATATTACCTTCTTCCGTCTACAGAGCGGTGCAGACACTTCTTTGAAAGCATATGTTGTTAACGGTGAAGTTCTCGACGTTGCTACCGAAAGCTTCGGATCAATCGGTGTATTTGCAATTCCTGAGATGAATCGTTTCTACAGACACGTTCTCATCGAAAAGAATTATCCTCACCATGGTGCAGTTGCATTCGGACATTATGGCAAGGCAATTTATGAAGTACTCAAATATTTAGGCATATCAGATATCGCCTACAATCAGCCAAAGAGTCTTCCATATCCAAAGGAAAATCCATTTGCATAAGGATTAATTATAGAAATAGTAAAATTTTAGAGCATACCACATATAAACTTGTGGTATGCTCTAATCATATCAGGTCTTGCTTTTGGAATTGCTGCTAATCATCTCTGTGATGAGCATTTCATCTTATACTGGTTAGGTCTTCAAAGTTTGATGCTATCCCAACATTGTGCGAAAAATTCAATTACTATTGTCTGAAACTGATACTAATTGACTTTGGTAAGTTAATGCAGCATCTAAATTAAGTGCTCCCCAACCGCTAGTCGTGTCGTATCCCTCCGAACCTAAATCATCTGCTGACTCGAATATGATTTGCCGAAGCTCTTTTGGTGTGAGATTGGGATATTTCGAAAGTAGCACCGCAGCTGCACCGGATACATATGCAGTTGCATATGACGTACCAGATCCAAAGGTGGTTTTTCCTTTTGTGATGGATGAAAGCTTTAATCTATCCCCAGGTGCACAGATATCAACAGAATTATTGCGTTGCGTGAAACTAGCTACTTCTCCGTTTTTTTTCAGTGCAGAAACACCTAATACAGTATCATTTGCTGCAGGATAATAAATATTTTCCGGATAATTTTTATTATCATTTCCAACTGAGGAAATGATTATTACTTGTTTATCTTCTGCGTATTGAACAGCTTTCTCCAAGCTCTCTGTATTTGACAGTGTGCCTGCGCTGATGTTAATAATTTTACAGGCATAAATATCTATCGCATCACGGATTGCTTGAGCCAATATATCACAGTCTCCTACAACAGTTTTATCATTTTTCGTTTTAGTACAGACCACAAGAGGTACAAGCTCTGCATCTGGTGCAACACCTTTGATACTAACAGTTTTTGATCCCACAATTATACCTGCCACCGCTGTGCCATGACCTTTAAGATCCTTAGTATCCATCGATGGATCAAGATAATTATATCCCTTGATAATTTTTGAATTATCAATTACGTCAGAGGATATCCCTGTATCAATTAATGCAATACGCACCTCTGTACTTTCGGCATAAGCACTTTGGCAAAACAAAAGAGTAAATAATAGCAAACAAATTAATATCTTTTTCATATTATTACCTCTTTACTAAAGCCCCCACCCTATAATCTGGGCAGGGACTTTAGCTTATATTTAATTGCACATATCCTTAATATTATCGTTGTTGTTTATGAAAATACTATCTTTTGTTGGGGCAGTACCACCATTGCCACTTACTGTTCCTTCAAAATAAAGTACATTTGTGCCAATACCGCCTTTAAGAGTAAATGAATCATTTGACAACATAGTTTTAATAGAAACGTTGTCTGCACTGTTTACAATTTCATCGAATATTAATGAGATTATAACCTTGTCACCATCATTAAGGGTTGCATTTGCCATTGGAGCAACGTCAAGTAGAGTAGGTTCTTTTACATCCTTCGGCAAAGCGTATAAACTTGCACTGTTGAAGTGCCACATTGAATTTGCAGTAGCACTGTTATATGCACCAACCGAAATACCGCAAGTCTCATCAAACCCATAGAGTACATAATCACCACCGTCTTGTCCGCTTGCCCATTTGATATCCGAAATTGAAACTGGATTGCTTGTACCGGTTGCTGACAGAGAACCCTTATATGCCGGGAAATTGACACCATAATTGTCTGTATTATTCGTATCGGCTGTAATCCCGTATACCAAGGCACATTTTGTGATGCTTGGCAAATCAGGAATAGTTGTTTCCTTCGACCCGCTAAAGGTTGCATCCTGGCTTTGGTTGTTGAAAAGTACAAATCTATACATTCTCCATCCATCATCTTTACCATAGAAACCAGACAACTTTATCTTCATTGCAGATGCCGTGTCTCGGATATAGGTTCGTAAACTTGGGCTATACTTACTATCATCAACAAAAACCGGACTGCTCAAACCTGTATAAACGGTACCTTTATAACTTCCGCCGGCATCCTCATAAATTTCTTTGTTTAGATTGCTTACACTGGCAAGCAATTTATAAACATTAAGAGCATCGCTGTCAACTGTATAAGCGGAGTCCTTTGTCATCGTCCTCGTTGCACGAGTAGTCTCCCCTAGCTTTCCGCCACCTTCTACTTTGTAAATATCAAGAAAATATACCCGGTCAGCATTTGAATACCTTGTTGCGACTTTACTTGCAGATGGATTGCTTACACCTAACTCTGTAATTGTTATAGTTTTGGTGGTTTCTCCTTGATCAAATGTCACGCTACCAGCCATATGACTTAAGTGAGTTCCCCCAATGGCAGATCCATTTTGAGTGCGGTAGTATACCTGTTGTGTACCATCGGAGCCATCGGTGCGAGTAATGGTAAAGGTATTGTTAGTCCCTACAGATACACTAAATACTCCGTAGTGTTTCCACAAGGCATATAATGTAAGGTTTCCTGTAGCACCTGCTTCAATTTGTGTCACTTTATTGCCTGTGAAACTCGCATTATCATACCAACCTTCAAAGACATAGCCACCCGCGCGTGTTGGATCTTTCAAACTGATTCCTTGACTTTCTACAGTGTATACTCCAGGGTTCGCAGCATTATTTGTACCACTATTCAGATTGTAGGTTATAGTATAGTTTACGATAGACCATACTGCATAAAGATTTACAACTGCGCCGTCAGTTTGGGATAAATTAACTACTTTTGCTTCATTACCATAAGCCTTTCCTCCATCAACTGATGTTGCCCAGCCTGCAAAGCTATACCCCTCACGGGTGAAGGTATTTGAGCTTAATGCTTTTTCCTCATTGACATTATAGCTTTGCGACAGCATACTTCCTGTACCCTCATTTGCATTGAACACTACTGTATATCTGCTTGGTCTCCACTTGGCATAGAATGTAACACTACCGGTGCTTCCTTTTGCAATTGCAGGGCTTCCTATAGGTGTTATAAAGTTTTGGTCTATAAACCAACCTTCGAAAACATACCCTTCTTTTACTGGGTCTGCTAAATTAATATTCTCTGACATAACATTATAGTCATGAGGATTATCTTCACTATTTACTCCGTCATTTAATTCATATGAAATTCCATATCCAACTAGCTCCCAAGTAGCAGTATACGATTTATCACCAATACTGTTTATGGGAATTTCTGTAACAATTTTAGTTCCGTCAGTCCAACCGGTAAATGTATATCCAGCTTTATTGATTTTATCACTTGTAGGAAGTACAGCTACAGTACCGTATGTGTAGGATGTGATATCGCTCCCTACAGACAAGGTACCACCATCAGTAGCTAATATAACATTATATATTTTTGGTACCCATTTAGCGTAAAGATCTATTTTTCCCATGTCAGAAGTAGATATTGAAGTAATGTGAGTTTTAAAGCCTGAATCTGTATACCAACCAACAAAATCATAGCCTGTCTTTTCAGGGTTACCAAGGGTCAAGCCTGTACCAAATGTATAGTTATCTGTGTTGTTACCATGGTTTGTCGCCCCATCCATATTGTGGTAGGTTATGTTGTAAGAATTTACTGACCATTTCGCAATATAGTTCTTATCACCTAAATCTGTTTTCAAAATACTATCTGCTCTTGTTTCTCCATCATACCAACCTTCAAAGGTGTATCCCTGACGCATAACATCTGTAGGCAAAGTAGCACCAACACCATAGGTGTATTCTCCGATGCTTCCGTTATTTATTGTGCCTCCGTTTGGATTTAGTGTAACTATAAAGGACTTTGGTTTCCAATTTGCAGTATAGGTAAGATTTTCAGCCGGCATGTTTTTTGCTATTTCTTTATCCCAGCCTGTAAATTCATAACCTATCTTGCTTGGAACAGGAGCTATAAGTGAAGCACCATATGCAACATTTCCATTTGTATAGTCCCCTTGGGCTGTACCGCCTGATAGATCCCATATCAATTTGTATACTTCAGCTTTCCAATGAGCATATATAATTTGATCCGCAATAATTTTTACCACTGAATCCTCACTGATTCTATCACCATCTACAGCATTCGTGTACCAACCATCAAATATATATCCTGTCTTACTCGGAACTGGTAGAGCACCATAGGTTTTGTCATAGGTCACTGTAATACTGTTATAACCAGTTTCATTAAACTGTACAGTATATGTTTTCGGTGTCCAGTTTGCATTGTAGGTCAGATTTTCAGTTGGCATAGTTGTGGATATTTCTTTATCCCAGCCTGCAAAATCATAGCCTGTTTTGACTGGAGCAGGAACTATAAGTGAAGTACCGTAAGCAACATTTCCACTGGTATAGCTATTTGAAGCAGTACCACCATTTAAATTCCAATCAAGGGTATATGAATTAACGCTCCAATGTGCATATAAAACATGATCCTTTGGAATAGCTACTTTACTGCTGTATTCTATTTTTTCTCCTCCAGAAGCAGCTGTAAACCAACCGTCAAATGTATATCCAATCTTGCTTACCTCAGGTAAATCACCATAGCTGTCTCCATAAGTTACAGTAATATCTTCAAATCCTTGTTCACTAAACCCTACAGTATAAGTATTTGCCATCCAGTTCGCGGTATACTCCATATCTGTATCAGGCATAGTCACAGCTATTTCTTTATCCCAGGTATAGTGATTCCCTGTCATAATAAGTATAGGTGCTACAATCGGTGCATTAAACTTTATCGCTGAGCTTGTAGTGTAGTCATTAGTAGGTGTTCCTCCGTTTAAATTCCAAGTCAATCTATAACTATTACGGGCATATTTGAAATCTACTGTAGATAAATTACTATTTAACGTAACTACTTGTTCTTCAGGAGTACTAAATCCTGTGTACACTTTTTCCGGAATCACCGTAATAGTCTCATCAAAAATATCTGATTTTATAGAGCTATCCTCAGGTATTAACTCCCAACGCTCTGCCTCATTGTTGTAGTTAATCTTCTCAAGATAGTATCTCACAGTGTATGATTTTTCTCCTGCACACCAAGATGCTTCTAGAGTAATATCTCTTCCTGGCATACTTCCTGTAAAGCTCTCTCCATCTAGTTTCCAAGTATCAAAGAAGTAACCTTCCTTTTGTGGTGCTGCTGGATAAGCAACTGTTTGCCCATACTTATATACAGCTTGTCCACTGTATGGTTCTCCATCGACCAGATAATCAGCAGTAAAAGTCTTTCGGTCATAATATAGTCTTAAGACCAAACTTCCATCTGCTTTTATCTTCCCTGACAACAGTGTTTGCGGTGCATTACCATTAAAGTAGAAGTTCTCGTAGTCCTTCTCCAGTCCAGTAACCTCATCATCGGTACTACCAGTTAAAGCGTCTGTTTCGTAAAGAGTATATCCATTGTCATCTGCATTTTGGCGATAATGCATGATTTTATATGAAATACCACTATTGGCAGCCAATGTACCATAAACACTAATATCTTCTGCAGGCATGTAAGCAGGAATAGTATACTTGTTTTCAAGTCCGGAATTGCTGAACCAACCTGAGAAGGTATATCCATCTCTTTTCATGTCAGGCTGAGTAATAGGTGTTCCGAATTTTACAGACCCATTGGTGTAATTTCCTTCTAAGCTGCCTTTAATAAGATTCCAAGACAGACTATAGCTATTTCTGTTATATAAAATTTCTATTACCGTGCTTCCATCACCTGATATTTTACTTTGATTAAAGCTACATGTTGTAAAGCCCTTATAGTCCCTTGCTGAAGCAGCAGTATCTGTATCCGTTGTACCATTTTTCCCCTCAATTTCCACAATGGTATATTTGCCATTCAAGTCTTCACGCAAATGCTTAACTGTATATGTTGTATTGCTTGCAGGAGACCACTTAGCTATATATCTCTTATCTCCGGTATCTGATGTCGAAATGTTTGTTGCCCCAGATATTCCGTCAAACCAACCACTAAAAATATATCCTGCTCGAGTTATATCCGTTGGTAATTGAGCGCCAACACCATAGACATATTCTTTAACATTTCCACTGTGTATTGTACCGCCTGCCGTATCTAACTCTACATTATAGGTATTGCGATCATAGTCTATACGAATCACAGTTCGTCCATCACCTGAAATAGTATCTTGTTTAAATACTTTAGCTGTAAAACCAGTGTAAGTTTTAGCAACAGCCATTGTCTCAGTATCTGTAACCCCAATGGAATTATCTGCATCTACAAGGGTATACCCTCCACCTACTGTATTTTGCAGATAGTGTTCTACTCTATATGTAGTGTTACTGTTTGGTACAAGGGCGCCATAAACAGTGATGTTCTTAGCAGGCATTGCCTTACCAAACACAAATTCTTCTTTCAGCTCCTTATCCGCTTTCCACCCTGAGAAAGTATAACCCTCCTTAGTCGGAGTAGTGGGTCGTTCGACAATCTCACCATAGTGATAGGCTTTCTCTATGTTGTTTCCGTTTTCAACGACGAAACTTACAGTATGTTTATTTCTTGTGTAGTATAGTTTTACTACTAAAGTACCGTCACCCGTGATTTGAGTAGTTTCAGTTGTTTGTCCGTTCACTGTTGCTTTTTCAAAGGTTACACCCTCTGCAGTTACTGCAAAGTCTGCCAAATCAAGTTTTTCATCCGTAGTACCTGATTTTTGCTCTGACATATTCAGATTATAACCAACTCCGGTAGTGTTTTGGTAATAATGCTCTACAATATATTTCGTACCATTGTTTGGTATAAGAGCACCATAAACTGTTAAATCCATATTAGGCAAGGGCTTACCAAAAACAAATTCTTCTTTCATATCAGAATTTGTTTTCCAGCCTGAGAAGGTATAACCATCCTTAGCCGGAGTAATCGGCGGAGTTACAATCTCACCATAGCGATAGGTTTTCGCTATGGTGTTACCGTTTTCAACAACGAAGCTAACAGTATGTTTATTTCGCGTGTAGTAAAGTTTTACTACCAAAGTACCGTTGCCTTTGATTTTAGTGCTTTGAGTCACTAGACCATCCACTGTTGATTTTTCAAAGGTTATTCCCTCTAGAGCGACAACAAAGTCCTGGACCTTCAGTTCTGCATTTGTTTTGCCTCTTTTTTGTTCGATTTGACTTAAAGTATAACTCTCACCGTTGGTTATTTGAATATAATGTTCTATACGGTATGCGGTATCTTCTACAGGACTCCATTGTGCAACGAAAGTCATATTTTCCGCAGGCATTATCTCTGGAACTTTTTTATCCCAGCCTATAAATGTATACCCTGTCATACTTATCTGAGGAGCAGTAATAGTCTTACCATATTGATACTTGTATACGGTAGGTTCGCCCCCTGCTTGTCCAGGATCAAAGGTTATGGTATAGCTACCACGAGAGTAATAATATTTTAAAACCCCGCTGCCATCAGGCGTAACCGTTAAATTCTGTGCTTTAGCAGTATTAAAACCAACGTAAGCCTTTGGTTCAGGGGTAACACTACTATCTGTTGTTCCATAAAGCCTTTGAGTATCACTGTCAACTCTTGTATACATATTATTGTTCAAATTCTGCTGATAATGCTCAACTGTATAAGGAGTGTCATCTCTAGGTATCCACTTCGCATATACAACTGTATCTACATTGGGCATTGTAGCTGGAATAACATATGGGGTTGAAAAAGTGCTGTCAGTGTACCAGCCGGCAAAATTATATCCAATCTTTGTTGGCTCGGCAGGTGCTGTTACAGGAGCATTGTAACGTTTTATTATCATTGGCACTGTATTGCCCCCGTTTGTATTAAAGATAATCGCATATCCATTATTTAAATTATCCCAATATAAATCAAAAGTACGTGTTATAGGCGCCGATGTAAAGGCAAGAGGTGCCCCTGCCCATGTGATAATCATCTCTCCTTCTTCTATAAAATCCCCTTCATCTGGGGTAATAGAAAGTATGTTAGTTACAGGATCATAAGAGAATGCCTTGTTTGTTAATTCAATAGTGAAATATTTAGCATCATCAAATATCTTTTCTTCTACATCACCTGTTTTCAAATCCATATATGACATATTAAATACTTCATCAGGTACAGTTAATTTGCGAATATGCTTTTTCAATGTAAACTCACTCGTTTCCTCATATCCGAAGTCCTGAACATTCTCCCGCATACCTGCTGACCATAAAGGCCACTCATTCTCATACAGTGTTGGATTGTAGGAGAAGGTTCCCGCAAATGCCTGTGCTTCAAATTTTATCTCCAAATATATGCCCAATTCAAAGTAGAGAGCTCCTGCATAGCTGCTACTTCGACCTTTAGAGGCTGTATATTCCAATTTGTAGTAGAAATACCCCCATAATCGGACATAGACACCGGCTTCAGCAGAGAAACCTACGCTGGCAAGTTTTGTGGATATAAGCCCCACTTTAAACTCCGCTTTTATACCGGCTCGAATCCCCATTGTTCCCATTACATAAAAGGTAAACTCATAGTGTTCTTCTCTAATGTCAATTACATCACTGGTAACATTTTTCGCAAAGACTTGGACTGTATAGGAATATCGTTTAGCATTTTCATAATAGAAATCGCATCCTATAGATATATTCATATTAGCTGTAACTGCAAATTTCACACTAAACTCAACAACTAAAATAAAAATAGGAGGAATACGATACTCATAGCTGTAAATTTCTTTCTCAAACAGATTTACCCAATCACTTTCTGTTTCCAGCATTGCCTTATATTTATCAGTAAGACCGTCGGTTACAGTGCCTTCACCATCACCAATATACTTGTCCTTCTCATCAAGTAGTTTCTTTAACTCATCTGTAATCTTCTGAAGCTCCTTGTTTTCGGTCCACTTATTGTCTACTTTTTCCTTTGTTACCATACTTGCATTAATGCCAATACCTGTGAAGTTAAAAAGGTCTATGTTAGTAGTTACTTCATATTCCGAAATGTAAGGAAATATTCCCCACCACTTCCATTTAGCTCCACCATCCACATTGATTGCGATGTGTACCTCTTCCTCGAAGGAGCCAGTCACATTGATAACTATTTCTGTATCATCATTGACTTCTATCTTGATTTCCACTCCTACATCAAGGGTGAGCCGCACACCACTAGTGTCAAAATGCTTCAGCTTAGTGGAAATATTCGCTTGTAGCTTATTTAACTCCACCTCGACCTTAGAATCTCCTGCCATTAGTCGTAGTTCTTCAGTATTGAGTGGTGTACCATCCTTAGATGACACTTGAAAGTCGTTCAGTTGAATATCATCACTTAATTTGGTGAAGGAATCGGTTTTAAGTGCAAGTTCTGATAGGTACATGGCTGCTTCCTCGGCAAAACCGCTATCTCGTGCTTGTTGCTCAACATTGGATTCCAGTGCTGCTACATCTACCTTCTCCAAAAGAGTGTCCCCATCTAAAGGATCAGTGTTATACATATCCATAGCAGAAATTATCTGATCCATGGTTGCATCAGTGTATGTTATTACCATTAACCCATTTTCCTTACTAACTGATGTAATACAACCGTATTTGGTCACATTTGAATTTGCACTGAACTTGCCCTCATAAAATGCTAAATAATCTCCTACATCAACTGTTGTTTGGGAATCTAATTCCATAGGGCTATATATATCATCGGAAAACTCCATCACATCCTCATTTACTGTAATAGAGTTGTTTGCAGAATTTCCATCAGTGTCTGCTGTATTTGGAACAGGGAGCACGTCTGGTTCAAACAATACGTCCTCAACTTCTGCACTTTTGTAAGAATATGTGTTGCCATTCACTGCTGTGATGGTCAAATAAGCAATTGCTCCGTCTGCCCCGGTTCTAGTATCATCCAACACACGCTGGTCTGGGCGTATGCCTTCATATATTGTAACATTATCACCTACCTTAAGATTTCCGCTGTATGTAAAGGTTCCCTCAGTGAGATCTGAAAGTACAGATTTAGAGTTGCTGCCCACACTTACTAGCGGTGTTGACAATGATTTGACACTTTTACCATTCTGAGTAATATCACTTACCTCATTAAGTGGAATATAGCTCATATCTTTGCTAAGAGTAAGGTTCATCACATCTTTCTTAGCGATAGTAAAGTTATAATCGCGGATCGAGGTTTCAAGTCCCTGAAAATTAAGGTCTTTATCCTCAAGAGTAATCTTATAGGTTCCACCTTCTTCAAATCCTTCTTTTCCCGATATTGTAAAAGTAGTACCGTCTCCTATCACCTTTATAAAATCAGATTGATCTAGGCTGCTCAAATTTTTAGCAGTTATAGCGTCTTTTACCTGATCTGCCGTCATGTATTTTGAGGATACCACTGTAATTGTGAAATCCGTTCCCTGATCTAATGCACTGGCAAAAGATGGCGTTTGTGCTTCAGCTAAAGGTGCAATGTCACCATACTTTGCATAAAGAGTTATATCCTGCCGTATCACATCACTGTTTAAAACATGATTTTCTAGTTTCGCATCATAATACCAGCCGGAGAATATTTCATTTTCCTTGTATGGTATAGGCAGATCCCGAAGAGAGCTGCCGCTTGGAAGGCGCTGAGTTTGTATCTCATTGCCGCCGTTAGTAACATATGTAATATTATAATATTGTACAGACCCTCCTGAGCCATTAGAATCGCCTGTATTTTCATTTGGTTTGGGTGTTGAATCTGGCTGCTTGGGTTTTGTATCTGGTTTTGGTTTGGGCGTTGTATCTGGCTTGGGTGTTGTAGTATTTTCTCTAAAGCTTACTACAGCTTTATTAATTCCTCTGGTGAATGCTGCCGCTTCAGCACGGGTAGCATTTTTCTTTGGATTGAAATTCCCCTGTTTATCTCCCATTAACAATCCACAGCTCCAAAGCTTTATAACTGCACTCTTTGCATAATCCGAAATCTTGTCTAAATCCTTAGGGTCAGCTTTGTTTGTGCTTTCGGGGTATGGAATACCATATGCATCAAAAAAATTCACTGTTAAAGTTGCCATTTGTTCTCGTGTTATCAGGCTATTAGGACTAAATTTATTATTTCCCACACCTTGGCTAATGCCTTTTTCTAATGCCCACATTACATATGGTGCATAGTAGGCATTTTGCTTTACATCAGAAAACAAACCTTCTTTTATTGAATATTCGTCACCAATTCCTGCAATATGTCCCATAACCGTTACATACATTGCGCGTGTCATCGGATCATTTGGCGAAAAGGTATCTTTATCAGTACCAGAGAAAATATTGTTTTCAACTGCGTACTTTATGGGATCGTAAAACCAGTCATTTTGAGTGACATCCTTAAAAGTATGACTAGCGTTTTTCTCCATAGCAAAAGCCGATAATGGTGCCGCATTTACTAATATTGACAAACAGAGCAACAGACATAATAATCGCCTTTTCATGCTTTCTCCTCCTTATATTTACATACGCCGATTTTCGTAGGATGGTCAGTAAAAATGCCAAAGTCCCCATATATACAGTACCAGCACTCTTGGAATGCGAACAAACGGTCTGCGTCCTGATTAAAAACATCACAAAAGTCGTTTTGCCGTACTTCAAGTTTACCGACCGTTGCCTTTACCTCCATGCTCCTGTTACACGGTTCTCTCATCTTCAAAGTCATCTCCCCCAAAGCTAATTTCTCACTCTGGATTATATAAAAAAACCACGACCAAAAACCGGTCGTGGCGTAATTGTAGAATATTTGGCGTAATTGTCGTATTTTTTGGATTCTTGGGTCTTTAATACAAATGGAGAAGTACGCGCATCCTAAAAGTACCATTTTCAGCGGTAAAATCCACCATACCATTATACCTCTCAGCAGTATAGGTAATGCTCTTCGTCCCCATTCCGCCTCCGTGCTTCTTCGATTTTGGAAAGCCGTTTTCAAAAAAAATGTTATCCTCACAAGAGTTTTCAAATACAATGTGAAGCTTTCCGTGTCCGTTATAGGCTGAATAAGCAATCTTTACGGTGATATATCTCTCTATTCCCTCAGGGCAGCGCAGACAGCCCTCCACAGCATTTTCAAAGGCGTTTGCAAGGATACCCACCAGTGCAACTTCATCCATTGGTAGATTTGCAGGAACTTTAGCATCGATTTCAATTTTTATACTATTCTCCCTTGCCCGAGCCATCCATCTTGACAGTATGGCATTTACCGCAAGATGTTCGCAAATTCCGGCAATAACCGCACTTTCCGTTCTCAGTGTCTGGGCTTTTAAATAGGATACTGCTTCCTTAGTTTTTCCGCCATAAAGCATTGTTAATAGCGTATCATAATGATGACGGAGGTCATGGCGGTCACGGCGGGCTGCATTGACGGCATTTTTCTGCTCCTCAATCTGTTCTTCCCACATCTTGTTTTGCTGAGCCAGAATCCTTCCCCGCTCTTGAACCTCAAATTTTCTCACGATTGTAATAATCGAACGAAATATAAGCCAGTATACGCTCAGAAATACCAAATATGAGCTTGCAACCAAATACCAGCGGTTGTCGGCTGCATACCAGTACATCTGTGGATAGTACAGAATGGCGGCCTCCAGAACATAAAATGAAAATGCTGCAAGGGCTAAGAGATACCATTCTTTTTCCAAAATTTCCACCAGCCTGCGAAAGTGTGGACGGAGATATTTAAAACTAATGAACAGAAGCGCTCCGAAGAGAACTGTACGGAATAGTAAATACTCTATATTATAAACAATCATTGAATAATCAGAGGAGCATATATCCGAAAGATAACTGATGCCGAGAAACAGATTAAACTGAGTGAACATAACAAAAAGAGACACCCGCCACTTGTCCGCGGAGCAGATGAAAAGCAGGATAAAGCACAACCCGACTTCTACAGGCACAATCAAGCTTTCTGCTACTTTCTGCCCATATAAAATCAAAACGGCACAATATGCCGCAATTACCATAAGATATATTGCAACAGTGATTATAATCCGCTTCTTTTTGGGCTCTTTAAGCTTTATGAACGCAAATAAAAACAGACTGATATATGTAGGTGTCTGTAAACACCTCAGGAGTACCGCCGTAAATATAATTATACGCATAATGTCTCCCCTTTACTTGCTGCATATGTAATCCATGTAAAGCTTTTTTAATTCGGTGCGTTTCCGACTGAGTATTGGGATTTTAGCACCAGTAGAAAAAACAACGCTCATAGATGAAAGCTCAACGATATAGTCCATATTAATAATATAGGTGCTTCCGCATTTGTAAAAGCGCGGATCATCATCTAGAAGCTCATATAGCTCGGTTGAGGATTTGCGAGCACTAATAACTCTGCCGTCCAACAAATATAATTTCTGAATATGGTTATCTGTCTCAGAATATACGAGTTTGTTCAAACTCACCCGACTGACACCATCACTTGACTTGACAGTAATGTAAAATTCTTTCTTTGCGAACTTATCCATTACCTTTTCAAGTGCATTGAAGAATTCTTTTTCAGAATAAGGTTTAACCAGATAATGTGCGGCATTTACCGAAAAAGCATCAATGGCGTGGTCGCGTGAGGTGGTCATAAAGATAATCTGACAGTTATCACCCATATTGCGCAGCTCCAGCGCCACTTCTGTACCAAGAATACCAGGCATATAGACATCCAGCAGCAGCACATCAAATCTATTCTTAGCCTCCACATAAGTTAGCAACTCTAAAGGCGCAGAAAATGTATATGTGATTATTTGATATTGTGGGTGTTCATAAGTAAATTTCTTGAGCAAGCCATTTACACGATCAATCTCATGTGATTCGTCGTCGCAGATTGCTATATGAATCATTGGTCAACGTTCCTTTCATCTTCAATAAATATATATTGGATGATCTTTATTTCTTGATTATTTTAATACATTATATAAGTCATTGCAAAGAATAAATCTTATGTTCATCCCATAAAAACATATTTTTTGCGCAGGCCAGTATCCAATACAGAACTACGGGTAGCGGTAACTGGTCATATATATTATACGATTGATTTACCAATAATCGACTTTTTTCACAGTTTATAATAATGACTTGTATAATGTTGAATGTCACAATGGCAGCACAATCCTCATGATAAATATCTCATCTTTTACATCAAAGGAGCAGTAGCCTCTATACTTTTCAACAATCATGTCTATGCTTTTAACCCCAAAGCCATGTCCCTCCCGGAGACTTTGCGGCAAACCGTTCTCCATTACCACCTTACCCGTAAAGCTATTTTCTATAAAAATCAGCAAATTTCCCTTGTGGGTTTGGCAGCTGATTCTTACTTTTCTGAATTTTTCATCATCAGCCTGTGCAGCAGCCTCTATGGCGTTTTCCAAGCCGTTTGACAACAGGGCACAAAGCTCTGTTTCGGAAATAGAAAGAGCCTGTGGCAGTTGGGCATCCACTGAAAAAAGAACGCCATTTTTTTTTGCTTTCGCCTCAAAGAAGGACAAAATGAGATTAACAGTATTGTTCTCACAATAACTGTTAGGAGTCATATCCTCGATATCTGCTTGTGTAAGCTTTACATATTTCCCCGCATTTTCAAGATCTCCATCAGCAAGATACCCGCCAATCAGAGACAGATGATGCCTCATGTCGTGGCGGTATACAGCGGCCTGCTCCTGTGTCGCTTGCAGTGCAGACAACCGCTGATCTGAACTCTCTAGCAGCAACGATAAAGCCATCTTTGCTCCCTGCAAGGCTTCCTTTTCACGAGCTGATTTTGCGATATCCAAAATTAGGACATAAGCGGTAAGAGTGATACTAAAAATAAGAATCCGAATAGAAAAAACCCCTATAGACTTAATAGCGGCAAAGTTATACATTCCCAACCAGTAGTTAGCTATATAATACACCAACGGAAGAAGACAAAGCTTTATAAAACTAAGTCCGCTATAATTTTTGATTAAATAATTAAAATTTGTTTTAAAAAAGCGGCTAATAATCGACAGCATAGCCGAACACACGGCACTGTAGATAATTAAAAACCCTACTGGATAAAGCCATTTCACTGTATGTGAAATGATGGTCAGCACCATACTTGCCGGATAAATCATAAAAACAGCGGTAATTAGGGCAAAAATTACTTTTACAGCTGCTGTTTTGGAAATAATCCAAAAAACCAAAAAGATAGGAATGTGAACGACTAATACATAGACCTTCATGTATTGGTCTGCCGGTAAGACCAGAGAAAGTGCCATATTCACAGCAAGAATCAGCAGATTGCCAACCACGAAAAATATAAGCCAGTTACCTTTGAGGTTTTTGATACGGATATCTAAAAGAAGCATCTGAGCGCAAATGCCAAACAGAATGGTCATACATATTAAAAAACCAAAAAAAATAGTCATCACTTTACCCCTTTTTCCAAAAACAGGTACTCCATGTATGCCTGTCTTACCTTCCCGTAGAGAAGCCTGGATGTCGGTACTCTTTGTTTCGCACAAGTAATAATCTCCTTTGAACTTAATTCCTCAATATACCCCATATTAACGATATATGAACGGTGTACTTTAACAAACTCATCTCGACAAATAAGTTGCGTTTCAAAGTCGGAAAGAGAACCATATATCTCTTTTACACTGCCATCCGTTAAGTGAAAAAACAATCTTTTGTTCATAACCTCTAAAAATTCCAGTTTATTAAACGGAATCCGCATAATTCCAGATGGTGACTTAACGTTTAAGGTTTCCTCTGATTTTTGCGCATCAAAAAAAAGCCTGTCTAATATATGAAACAGATTCTCTTCTGTACCTGGCTTCATGAGATAGTAATGTGCGTCAACAGCATAGCTTTCCACCGCAAATTCCGGAGAGGATGTCAAGAAAATGATTTTTATTTCATTATCAAAACCACGAATTTCATGAGCTGCCTGTACTCCATTTAATCCAGGCATCACTATATCTAGAAGCAAGACATCATAGATACTGCTGCGCATGTTTTCCAAAAGCTCTATTGCATTTGAAAAGGCGTCATACCTCATGGGAAATTTTCTCTCATCTTGGTACCTATTTATCAATTTTGCAATGCGGGAAAGTTCTCGGATATCATCGTCACAAATTGCAATTTTAAGCATCGTTTTACCTCCAAATATACCAAAATCCGACTTTATTTTATCATAAAAGAAGACCGTTCTCAACCAATAGTTCCTACATTTTAGGTCGAAAAATTAACATTTTAGGCAGTAGACGATTACTAAAAATTATTTCTGCTATGCTGAATACATGGCAGAGTAGTTTTTAACTATATCTTTTTTACAAGGAGGTGAAGTATTGACAGTTATTATCCCTTACTTCATTGCAGGCATTAGTTCTATTGCTTTTTTTACGCTGTGGTTTATTACTTCTTATCAGAAGCTTACCAATAAAAAGCAAGAGGTAATGACTGCGTCAGAGCAAGTGCAAATGCACCGGACACTGCTTGAGATTCAGGAACAAGGAAGTCCAAACGTACATGCCGCAAAAAGAATGCTTGATACCAGTTATATGATATATAAAGAAACAGTTAAAAGCTACAATCTTGTTCTAAAAAATCCCATTCATCACTTCTCTGGCTTTATGATGGGATTTCGGTTTATATCTGACAATGAAATTCAACAAAACTAATTAAGAAAGGAATTAAAAATGAAGAAACGAATCGTCAGTATGCTTCTAGTGCTTTGTATAACTTTATCAATGTTGCCCATGCAGTCACTAGCTGCAGAGATACAAAGCAATGTAAACTCGGAAAAATCAAAAACTTTCGCAAATAACTTTTCCGATGTTAAGAAATCAGACTGGTTCTATGAATCGGTAATGCAAGCCCTGCAAAATGGAATATTCAGCGGAACAGGAGAAAAAAGCTTTTCTCCTTACGGAACCATGACTCGTGCCATGTATGTCACTGTTATGGGAAAAATCTCAAAAATCAATCCTGCTGATTACGTAGGCATTGGAGAATTCTCAGATGTTCAGTCAGACAAATGGTATGCCCCCTATGTAAAATGGGCGAATGATAAAGGAATTACCTCTGGTATTGGCAAAGGGAAATTTAATCCTGATGGATTGATTACTCGTGAACAGATGGCTACACTCACCGTTCGCTTCTTTGACATTTACAAAATTACATATCCAAAAGCCACTATTACAAGTACTCCTGCCGACATAGACAGCGTTTCATCCTATGCAAGAGAAGCTGTTTTGAAGCTATGGAGCTGTGGACTTATAAAGGGTGAGGGAAATGGTAATTTCAATCCTAAGAAAAATGCCACCCGCGCTGAAGCGGTAGCTTTTTGCAATCCCATATATGAAATTGTTGAAAAATGGCTTATAGAAACCGAGAAAAAGCCTACGAAGGAAGAAGCAAAACCGGATGAAAAACCAAATCCCGAAACAGGTAATGGCGGAAGCAGTTCCAATTCTGGTGGAAGTAATTCTAATACTGGTGAAAGTAATACCTTTACAGTATCTTTTATGGACGGCGAAAAGCAGCTTGACCGATTAGTTGTAACAAAAGGACAACCTGTTTCCCAAACCACTAATAACATAAAGACAGCAAAGGATGGATGTATTTTCATTGGTTGGTTTACCAATAAGGAATGCACAACTCCGTTTTATTCAGAAGATCCTGTTAACTCCAATTTAACAGTTTATGCTAAATATGAAGAAATTCAAAAAGAGAGTCTGACCTTAACCTCTTTTTCTATTTTAGATCAATCCCCTGACCTCAGCTTTGTAATCCAAAGCTTGAGTCCAAGTGCAGGAGACGTTAAGGATAGTGCTGTATTGACTGTTATGGACGGGACAGAACCAGTGGAGCTTGATGTTAAAGATAATGGAGACAGTACTTACACGATAAAGGCTAAAGGCGGTTTCCGCGAGGGTTCATCCTATAAGTTGGACCTTGGTGAAGGATACATATTTAAAGATAAAGCTGAATCCATTCGCACTGTTAACTTCAGCATTGAAAAAGCAGAAGTAGATAACTTGGCTTTGAATGATAATATTATTTATATTAAGGATACAGATGAAATATCATATAAAATCGGCAGCAATGCTCCGGTTGACGTACTTGAGCCAGTAATGATGAGCAGTAAAACCACCGAGGATGTAACCGGCTCATTTGAATATGCTGGTGCCAGCACTCTCAAGGCAAATGATGTTCTTTGTATTTATGAAACAGTTGATCCTCGTGAGCGTGACTACGCAAACAATGATTACATCAATGATTCGGAAGCTTATGTTGAGGTTACTTCTGTAAATGGAAGTACTGTAAACTTTATGAGTGTTGATGAAAACGATGCTGACAAAATAGTCTTTATGCCGGACACGATCCCCTTCTCGGTGGAAGTATTGCCTTCCGGAGAAACAGGAACGGTACAGAGCTCAGCTGTTGACAATGAAGCTAGAAGCGCAATGGGTCTTGACAAAGATCCTGAAGTGCAAAAAGGCGATTTTCTTGTTTTCTATGTAGGTGACTTTGCAAACCTCACCGAGGAATACGAACCCTACTATGGTGTTGTCACAAGCATTAATGGTGACACTGTTACCTATAATAAAACCACAAAAGAGGAAATGGAAAAATCCATGGATACCTTCCTGCAGCAAGCACAAAAAGGTGATGCGCTCTTGGAGGGTGTAGATACAACAGCATTGTCCGACAAAATTGAAGAGCAGGTACGAAAGAGCGGTTTTGCCGAGGACGCAGCAGAGTACTTGGCAATGATGGCTACTCAAACCGAAGGCTTTAAAAACATGTCCGGATTGACCAATTTCAAAATGACTGATAAAAACGGCAACCCGCTGACTGCCGAAGAGCTAGAGCTAATGGGAATTGGTGCAAATATAGAGCTTTCTGACGATGTTAAAATTACCGTTGAACTTGACAAAAGTTCCAAATATTTTAAAGATGGTATTAGGCTCGCTCTTGGTATCAAGGGAGAATTTTCCGTTGATGTGGGCGATGGCGGTGAACTAAAAATTGATTTGTCTGCTACCTTTGTGGAAGAAATTGCTGTTAACATTACTGCAAGTGCCCATGCCAAGGTAAAATGGATTCTTTTCATTCCGAAATTTAAAGAGCTGACTTTCCGCTCATCGATAGATATTAAAAACTATTCAGCCATCTCTATAGACGTAAAAATGTATACCGTGGAGAAGGAAGAAGACTCAGTATGGGATAAATTAAAGAGTATTAAAGGCGGTAAATATAAGAAAGTCTTTGAAGAAATTGAAGAAGTAAAGAGCAAAATCGACGAAGCAAAGGAAACCGCTGATAAAATCAAGGGATATAAAGAAGATTTAGAGAAACTATGGGCAACTGTTCCTTCCGATGTGACCAATAAGAGTGAATACGAGGGGATGCTCGACACCTTGGGAGAAATGAACGTAACCCAGGAACTTATGGGGCTTCTGAACCTCACTACTGAGACTGAGCTTGACGCCGGTGTCCGCAACCTGATGGAACGCTATTCAGAAATGTTGGAAAATGAAAGCGATTGGATAGAGCTTTTGAATAAGGAAATTTTCCAACAAGATATATACATCAAGTGTTTTGCAATCAGCATCAGTGCAAATTTTGTTATCAAGGGAAATGTCAATATCGCTTTAGGTGCCAACATGGAATATGTGGTTGGCAAGCGTTATTCCTTCTGGTTTGATATTATATCCAAAACCAGCGGCAGCTCACAAATGGATCTTCTCGATGAAAGATTTGCTTTCCAGTTCTATGTTATGGGTAAAATTGGACTGAAAATGGGAGTCGAGGCTGAAATTGCTGCAGGAATTATTTCAACAAAGATAGGTAGCATTGGCTTCACAGCAGAGTTTGGCCCATACGTAGAGATGTGGGGCTACTTTATCTATGAGTATTCTAAGCTAAGGCCTGCGAACACCTCCACCTGGACCTACGACGAGAAGATGATGGGTGCACTCTACCTGGAGTTTGGATTGTATCTGGAAATGACCTTTAAGGCACAGGCCTTTAATAATTTGTTCAAATACCAACCAACTCTTCTGGACAAGAAATGGCCGCTGCTTACAGCAGGCACAAGGAATAATGTATACGACTTCGCTTATGAAATAGAAAAGGATGAAGTCCTGCCAATCAAAGACGAAGATAGTAACAGCGCAAACGGAACTACCATGAACTTGCCGGAAAGCTATCGTCAAATGACATATATAGACCTTTGTGAAGGTGATATGGAGCAGGCAATATATGACTATAACAAATTTAACTACACTCTTTCCAACCGAAACTTTGCATTTGATAAGGAAACGGGTAAAATCAGCGTAACAGTTCCCAAGGGAGTTCAGTATATGGAATGTGATTTGACTCTCACATGGAAGTCTGATAAGCTTGCCTTTAGCCTTTACGATTTAAAAGTTACTATTCCTCTTGTATGGACAAATCTATCGACTGAGGAATTGAATGAAAGATTTACAGCCAGCGTTCGTGTAGGAAATGCACAGGATGGCTACACCACTGTGTGGAGCAAGCGTGTAATGAAAAATGGTGCATTTGATTTACCTAAAGCTGATGAAATCAAAACTATTTTAGGCCTGGACAGCTATGAAACATCTGAAAACGGCAATATCAAATACAGTGCTATCAACGGATATGGAGATCAGCAAACAGAAGGTTTAACAATTTTACGTGATAAAAGCTATTACTTTGAGGTAACTCCAAGAACATATACCTTGACATTGAAAGATGTAGAGAACTCAAATGGTACCAAGGAAGACAAACAATTCTCAGCTAAATTTGGAGAAGCTTTTGACCTTAGAGCTCTTACAGATAGCGGAACCAATGATGATGAACAGCAAAAATACACCGCTTTCCTGAAAGTTATAGCAAAGGATAGCAATAATAAGGAAATCCTGAGAGATATTAATGAGCCTATTGGCAAGGCATTTGCAATGGATATTTTAAGTGGTGCAACCTATACCGCAGCTTATTCGGATAATTCCGCCACTGTTGTCTTCCAGTTCGAGGGTGTTGACCTAGAGCCTATGGAAGTAAAAATAAAAAAAGGTGATATTGCGTCAAGCAAATTCTTTGATGAGGAATTAAGTTCAAAGAACGCTATCGTAAAAAGTATTTCCCCTGTGTTTGCTCCTATAACCGGTGCAACCTCATATACAGTAGTATGTCAGGTTCAGGAAACTCCTTTAGTTAAACACACCATCAGCTATAATACTAATGGCGGCAGCGTGATTGAGCAAGTAACTTATCCGGTTGGCTCAGTGATTACAAGACCATCTGATCCAACTAAAACAGGATTTATCTTTGACGGCTGGTACAGTGATCAGGCTTTGACACAAGTATTTACATTCACTACCATGCCATATGAAGACATTACGCTCTATGCAAAATGGAGTGGCAAAGAATATACTGTTACCTTTGATGCAAATGAAGGTGCGCTTGAAGAAGGTGTTGAAGACACCAAGACAGTTATCTTTGGTGAAAACTATGGTCAATTGCCCATACCTTCCCTTTCAGGATTTGGATTTAAAGGTTGGTACACAGACCGTACAGATGGCGATAGGATTACAGCTGATATAAATGTCACACTACCAGAAGACCATACCCTATACGCTCAGTGGAGCAATAAGACATTGATTGATGAAAACATCATCAGCATTGACACAAATCAAATATATGATTACAACGGAGAGCATCATCCGCTTGTATTCACTATAAACGGAAGCGATATTACAAGCGGAAGCGCCATTGAAATAGACAGCTTCAGCGTAAAATACAAACGACAAAATCTGGACAGCAGTTGGGGTGATACAGCCATTAATGCGGGTACTTATGATGTAAAAATCGTAAGAGGAGAAGATGAAACCTATGATTCTTATGAAAAGACTTTCACAAATGTGATGTTCATAAACAAGATTGCCCGCTTAATAGACGTTGACACTCACCCTGAAGCAGCCTCCTACAAGGCAAATATCCTGGTATATGAATTGCCTGAAAATGCTTACCCCGGTGATGGTACTGTGCAATATGCAGCTTCTACCACGCAGACTGTACCCACATCCGGTTGGCAGGATTCCCGTGCTATTATGAATCTGGACAAAGGCAATTTCTATATTTTCGCCAGGGTTTCAGAAGGTGAAAACTATCTTGCTTCAGACAATGCTGTACAATCCACAAATACTGTTTCTGTGGAGGGTATAGATGTGAACGGCAATCCGGGAGACTACCAGCATCTTATACGTATTAAAACCAGCGATATAGACAAGTCTGGAACGGATTCAATAATCAGTGGCCGGTTCTATTACCTAGATGGTACAAGCTCTACACTGACACATTTTGATAACGATGGAAATGACTTTGAGAAGGGCGATTTGGACTCATATAGAATAAGAGAAGGGCTACGTGCTCCTTGGATGATTACGGCACTTGAGATTGACTATAACAGAGACGGTACCAGTCCTGGATGGCACTGCGAATATGTACAGCCATTAGTAAGTGCAAGCAGAATATTCCTTCCTGGCTTCTCCAAAACTTTTGAGGGAGAAATACTTACTGTCAATCAATGGTTCGGCGCAGAGGATCACGATAGCAAGCATGTGGTTTGGAAAGGAAGCACCGATTCCATGAAACGTGAAATTACAAGCGTTGGGAACTTCGGAGATATCGCGGAGAATATAAGCTTGAGCAGTAGTGAAACCGAAAGCTATACCTTCACCTATGATGGCCTGATTCTGGATCAGTATGGATGCAAGCTTGAAGGTTCGTTGTATATACCTGAAGTATACAACTCTTACGATTACCTTGATGCACCTACACTAAGCATAACAGCCAGTGACAAATCATACAAGGATTACATGGATTATAACATTAATAGCGTTACCATTGACAAAGTGTCGTTGTATGAAGCAATGAAGGCAAAGGGCGATACAGAAACAACATTTACAGTGACCTTGAAATTCCCTGAGCGTTCAACTACAGCAGATACTGCCACATACACAAAAACCATTACAGTAAAAATTGCAGACTGATGGTAGACCAATAGCAGTAAAAATCTAAGCAGAGGCATCTATCCAAACGGATAGGTGCCTCTGAAAAAAAGGAGAACTATAATGGGAAAAAGACTGATGTGCAGCTTGCTTGCCCTGGTGATTTTTTCTCAACCCGTCTTTGCTTCTGAATTGCCTACAGGAAAAGATATAAAAATTGCTATCATAGACACAGGCATATCCACCAAAGCAATCAATTCCGAGCAGCTTGCTCAGGGATATAATTACATTGAAGAGAATACGGATACAGAGGATAAAATCGGTCACGGAACTGCCATTGCAGGACTTATTGCAGGTCCATCCCCTACCAAGTTATCAGGAGTAGCTTCCTGTGTAACGCTCGTTCCGCTTGTATATCAAACAAAGGATCAAAATGGTAACATTAAAAAAGGGAACCATGAGATAGTTGCTAAGGCTATACGAGATGCAGTTGATGTGTATGATTGCCGTATCATTAATTTAAGTGTTGGAACTACTATGGAAAGTACTCTTTTACGCGACGCGGTGGAGTACGCAGAAGAGAAAAATGTAGTTGTAATATCCTCAGTAGGAAACACAAATAAGAAAAATCCAGATTCTTTGTATTATCCAGCTTCTTATCCTACTGTAATTGGTGTTGGGTCTGTCAATAAAAAGGGACGGGTATCTGATTTTTCACAAAGAAATAAGTCTGTAATGTTGGTAGCACAGGGCGAAAAAATACGGACAGTCTCTATAGGTGGGAAAACCTTGCTTACAAACGGTACTTCCTTTGCAACTGCATCTGTTTCAGGTGCTGCTGCAGTACTGCTATCATCCAACCCGGAACTATCACCGGAAGAAGTACGGAGTATCCTATACAAGTCGGCAACTGATATTCTTGAGTCAGGGTATGATACGGACAGTGGCTGGGGAATATTGAATCTTGATAAGGCGTTGACTTTGGCAACAGAAGATAAAGGAGTTTAGGATATTTTCCTCTGGTAAACGGTACAAGACAAAAGAGAAGCAGGCATCTATTCACATCATGTGATTGGATGTCTGCTTCTCTTTTTGTTAGCCCTGACATCTGTCAGAGGTTTTCTATGTAATAACGGTGCACCTTGATAAACTCAAATCGTGACTGCGGCCTATCCTTGTAGGTAAAGGCCTTACTGTTTATTTAACGCAAATGCATAAGTACTGATATATTAAAATTTAACAGATGGCTTAGTTCCATCGAGTTTAATCAGAGTAGTTTTTGCAGCTACTGCATCTGAAGATGATCTTGAAACTATCCAATCTCCTGCAATACCAAAAAGCACAGTTGAACTGCCATCCATACCAAGCAACTGGGTTTTATTTTTACCATCAAGGTCAATTTTAAATAGGTTGTAGTCATTTACATAAACTAACTTATTATCTGTGACAGTATAGGTATACACCGCTTCCTTCAAATACAAACTACTATTAT
Organism: Bacillota bacterium; assembly: GCA_023391425.1. GTDB lineage: Bacteria > Bacillota > Clostridia > Acetivibrionales > DSM-1351 > Ruminiclostridium. Next base: position 28,099 of record JAEWAX010000032.1, read on the forward strand.
CCTTGTCATTAACACTCTTGGTATATAGATAACCATTTTTTCCAGGCCATCTTCCTTTTTTGCCTTGATTGCCCATCATAATAATCTTGTCATCTGAGAACTTCTGCTGCTGATACCATTCTCCCTCTGCTAAAACCTCTCTAGCTATTTTCTTGCCATACTCGTCCAACTTCACCCTACTTACCCATGCTCCATTGAAATATATATAATTACCTTCAATATAAAAGTTTGAAATTTTATTGTCACTTATTGAGGCGTTACCAACAGAAAATATAGTCTGGCGCTGCCAGGTATCAGGTATCATATCTCTGCCAATCATCTCAAACTGGTAGATATTACTTGTGTTTTTCGGATTTGCCCATTTATCGTAGTCATTGTATATACAGTAAACCGAATCATCCACTATCAACACTTTTTGCATATTCTGACCGGGACCAGCATATATCGCCTGCGCATGAGAAATTTTATCATTGCCATCCAAGTCCATACTGTAGAGCAACCCACCAACAGTGTAGTATAGTCTTTCATTTACAATATTAATATTTGTAACATATCCTCCTACGAGCGTCTTTATCTGATTTCCTTCATTATTCATTTTATACATTGTACCGTCGCTTACAAAATATATACTATCCTTGTAGCTTGCTGAAAAACCTTCCCACATCCTGTTGAATGCAGTATTTCCCTGCTGTTTGAGCTTTCTTTCTAACTTGCCTGTGGCATTATACTTATAGCTTGTCATCAGCTGATAATCGGTATACCTATCTTTTTCGACAGCTTTATATCCACAGCCAAGAAGCTTGGCTGCTTCCTTGATGCTAAAGCAATAATTGCCGTTAATTATGTAGCCCGATACATTTGCCTCAGCTCCATCTACACGGACTTCTCCCCCTTTGGTCGCAGGGTAGTCAAGTAAATAAGAGGCTGAGTATTCTGTTCCATTCATTGTATGATTTTTACCTATCGTTACATTAAGGTTGTTGCCATCCTTTGCAAATGAAAATCTAACAGACAAGTCCCGTACTGAAGCTGCTATATCCTGAATTTTGTAATAGTACTGAGAGTTTATCATATATGCTTCGGTAGGCTGATAAGCTCCATTTACATAAATTCTTGATATTACTGACTTAGCCTTAACTCCTGCTGCATTTACAGTACCTGAGAGCGGTACTGCACTAAACAGCATAAATAGTAGCAATAAAAAAGATATAATTCTCTTCATATTTAATTTTAGCGCCTCCATTCTCCCTATTTTTGCATATAACTTAATTCTGACATTACTCCAAACATCTCAATATTTTTTTGAGTGCTGTTTTTTGCGATATTTTTGGCAGAATTTAAAACCCCAAGTTCCATTTTCCCATTGCTCTTTATACTGTTTGCATACATTTTTTTAAGCTGGGCTGTGCTGGATTTCTTGTTGAGATCTATGTCAGTATACAAATATGCTGTGCCTTTAGTGCGCCACTCATAATCAAAATTGGCGTTGTACAGCGTCTTTACCCTAGTTCCGCTAAGTACAAATATGGGATCAAAATTACTCGTAGCAATTACTTTTCCGTTGGAATCAATAAGTGTCTGTATCTTATTGTCGATTATGCCGAGGAAGTACCCCCCATCAACAGGAATAATCCACTCCTGTTTCTTTGCCAGTATTACCTTACCGTCCTTATTACAGAGACCCTTTTTGAATGTTGTAAAATATATCTGGTTGCCATTCATTATTTTCCCGTTTACCATATAAGATTCTGGTATAATGGTTTTATTCTGAGAATCAACAACTTTTCTACCCTTGTCTGTCTCAGCATAAAATCTATTTGAACCACAATATTCTACGCTCTTATATAGCTTTTCATAATTTTTGTAGAAGCTCTCACGTTCTTTAGCATTATAATTTTTACAATCCCGTTCTCTCTTTTCTGTATCAGTCAGATAAAGCCTTTTCCCATTAAAGTCATAGCAGAACTTTTCTTTTTGTCCCGAAAACTCCACATAGTCGTTTCCTACATGTATACTATATTGTCCGCCAATAGCAAATTTTACCTTACCATTCTTTTGAAGAACACCTGTATAGCACTGATTACCTTCAAAATATCTTACACCTGCAAGTCCATTTCGAAAGCTTGAGGCATATGAAAACTTCGGTTCAGTCAGTGCCTTACCCTCAGTATTTATAAAGGTATACCCAAGACCCCTGTCATCATATGGATTTTTTATTGCGCCCGCTCTGTAGACTAAAGCCCAGCCTTCAACAAAGCCATTATCGTCAGCTGCATCTCCATCGAATTCCTGGTTACGTGCCCCATCATAGGGCAGTATCTTTTTTGTCCCTTTTTCGTAATCAATAAGTATTACTCTGGTATGCCAGCCAAACTCGGCATTCTTATTCTTGGGGTCATGCTCTGTTGCCAGGCCAATACCATTGCTGATTGATACAGTAGTATTTCCAAATTCTGTTGCTCCTGTTGTAAAGAATTGAAGCTTAGGTGTCTTCAGTGAAACCGCACTAATGTTTAACGTACATAACATTGATAAAATAATTACAAAAACAATCGTTTTTTTCAAGATTTTGTCCCCCTTCTTTCCCAAAAATATTAAAACATAATTAATTATATCTCTAAACCAACTTTTGAAATTATTTTGGCGCGAAAGGACTTTAAAACAGCTTGAAATGTTTTTTTGAAATTTGATTTGCTTTATAGTTTTAAATTTCACAATACTGAAAGCCAATAGAATAACTGAAAAATCCCGTCAGGCGTGGACTCTGACGAGATTTTTTAGTTTGGCGGCAATTCTGATTGTCCTAAGACCGGATTTTGTTTATCAGAACATCATACTGAACAGTATTATATCAAATATATCTACCAAAATATGTGCAGTAAATGATGCAAAAATATTTTTCGTCCTGAAGTAGATTAATCCATATATTATTCCATCAAGCAGTACACAGATAATGTCGAGTATAACCGCTGATGGATTTCCTGGTGTAAAATGCATACAGGCAAAAAGAATTGTTGAGATACCGATAGCAACGTATGGCTTAGTAAACCAGCTTAGCCTTTCAATGAAGAAGCCACGGTAGATTAATTCCTCGTAAAAACAGACCAGTGAAGTAATGATAAAAGTAACGATAAAAACAATGATAGACTTCATGGAATTAATCTCAAGAACAAAGGACATTCTGTCATGTAAGTGCTCTATATAAGATGGTACTAAATATTTTCCTATTAAAAGAGGGAGGATCTGAAAAACAATAGTTACAACAAACAGCAATTTGAAGTTTTTTACAAGGTCACTTGGTGTCTGTGCTATTTTGGATCCTATGTCGCGCGGAGAACGATGACGCAAAAACATTTCAATAATCAAGTAAAGAAATGCCGGCGCTTCAAGCAGGTATTTAAGGTAAGCGCTTGATACGAACACAGAAGAAAAAGTAATTAGCATGATTATCACAGTCTCAACCAGCACTCTTTTAGAAACAACATTTTGATTCATTATAAGTCACTTCTTTCAATAAATTAATAATTTCACTTTAAATAATATAGCTGTTTTTGCACCCTTGAAAGAAACCAAAGTAACATTTTAGCAATGACTTTTGTAACTGTTTTATAAGTGATTTTGAAAATGCAGTATTACTTGTCAATCGAAATGAATATTCTGAAGATAAACAAGCAGTTCGGTCCTACTGTTCAGTTCAAGTTTAGAAAGAATGTGAGAGATATAGTTTTTAACGGTTCTCTCAGATAAAAATAACATTTCTCCAATTTCACGGTTACTTTTTCCATGTAGAAGCTGCTTTACTACATCAATTTCGCGTGTAGTTAAAATTTGACTTATGCACTCATAATCCCTTTTCATACAACTGGGTTCTTTAATAGCGCTAACGATTTTACCTGAAATGGAAGAATCGATTGGCATACTGCCGGAGCAGGCAGCATGAATGGCGTTAACGATTGCATCTGACCCTGAATCCTTCAAAACGTAACCATCTGCCCCGCTTTTTAGGCTGCCGAATATATATTCGTCCTCCTGAAAAGTAGTAAGAACAATTATTTTGATATGCGGATATAGTTTCTTGACTGCTAATGTTGCTTCTATGCCATTCATATCCGGCATTCGGATATCCATGAGAATAGCATCAGGCTTTATACCTTTAAGCATCGTTAAAAGCTCTATACCGTTTGCAGCTTCTCCAATGATATCAATATCATCATGTAAGCTGAAAATCATTTTAAGTCCTTCTCTGATAATATCCTGATCGTCCACAATTACTATTCTAATCATCAAACCTCCATATTATTTTCTATTGGAATTTGTATTCTCAATAAAAAACCTTTGCCTTCTTCAGTCTTGTATTCCGCTTTCCCGCCGAGTTTTTCCAAGCGTTCCTCAATACCAGATAACCCATGAGACTTCTTTATACTTTCACAGCCTATACCATTATCATCAACTGATAATGTAAGCAAATGTCCTCTTACTGTTAGTTCTATCTGGATATGATCTGCCTTTCCATTTTTCAGGCTATTTGTAACCGCTTCACGGACAGTTTTATATATACATTCTTTCATATCTGGGCAGATGTTTTCGATGCTACCTTCAAAAGCCAGAGAAATATTCACACCGCTATGTCTAATGTTCTCAACAATCTCACTAAGCGCAGCTTTCAAATCCTCGCTACTGATTTTTTCCCCTTTCAAAATGCTTACAGCACTTCTCAAATCATTAATACACTTCAGTGAAAGTGTATGGGCTTTTGCAGCAGCATCAGCAATTTTCACATTGTCTTTGGCGGTAGCTCTTTCAATGAATTCGAGGTTCATAGAAAGTGCAATTAGGCCATGCCCGATAGAGTCATGTAAATCCTGCGCGATACGTGTTCTTTCATTGACTGCTGCTATTTGTCCAACTTTTTGGGCATATTCGGCCAACTGCTTATTTACAGTTTTTAGTCTCTCATTCAAGGAGTTTGTTTTACTTCTTTCATCTATATTGTTTTTGTATAGATATATCACCACCACAATGGATACATATATCACCAAGTTGTTTACACTTAAATCATTTAGCAAGAAGTTTGCAACAATAAAGATACCAGCATGTAACGCAAGCAAGGGATATAAAATACTATTTCTGACAAAAAAAAGTTCTATCAACGGAAACAGAAAAAATATGCTCGCCGGTAAAGAGTTCAACCAAAAGGTATAAAGCCCTGTACCTATTATACTTACAGCAATTGAACAAAAATCTACCCATCCTGATTTGCACTTTCCATAATAATAGCGAAAAATATCATTTGATACAAGTAAAATCATCCCACCGATTGAAACCATCTGCATCTCTATAGAATGAAAGTGTAAAACTACACATTCAAAAATGACTATACATATAATGAATATACGAAAAATCCATACAATTCGTTTTATTATGTTATTATACATAACCCCACCCATTTTCAAATAATTTTGCAATAAGTTTAATGAGACATCTGCTTGTTCGGTCGTTTCTCTCCTTCATAAGCTGTGCTACAACCCCAACGTGCGTTTTGCTATTAAGTAATACTGATGCAAAAATATCATTTGAGTTTATCCATGGGGTCACTTTAAAGAGTAGAAGTTGTGAGTCTATACTTTATCACAACATTTCAATAATTTCTTGAAACATTCATTTTTCAAAACTTCGTGAACCCCAGTTTTCTGCTCCATGATTATCATCTTCACAGCTTTTCTTACATTTTATCACATATTCAGCAAAAATTTTTGATAATTTTATCATCTTGTTATATGTAATGATTATTATTAGTGGATTAATTCTATTAACATAGAATTCCGCAAAATTTCTTATCCCTTTAGATGAATACCCTCGAAAAATGTATTAAAATATTATACTGGAACCGTTAATTATCTTGCTGCAAGGCTGTATACCGCCAAATGTGAAACGCAGTCCGCATTTGGCGGTGTCTAATATTCTTTCCTTAATGTAGTCTTTTGGATATTCATTTCCTCTCTATATTTTGTCACGGTTCTTCTTGCTATATTTATTCCTTTTTGTTGTAAAAGGTCGGTAATCTTCTGGTCGCTGTAAGGTTTCCTCCTGTCTTCTTTTGCTATAATTTCTTTAATTTCTAACTTCACATTTTCCGGAGTAATTTGAGATTCATCTCCAATAGAGAGTCCATTTGTAAAAAAGTGGTCAAGCCCGAATATCCCCCAGGAACACTGCAGGTATTTTCCACTTATAGCACGACTTACGGTGGACTCATGAACACCAAGGTCATTTGCTATTTTTTGCTGATACAGTGCAGCTAAGTGTCTCGGCCCTTTATCAAAGAACATTCTTTGTTGTTCCACAATCATCCGCGTAACTTTTAATAATGTACTGTTTCTTTGAGATATACAATTAATAATCCAGTCAGCTTCTTTAATTTTTTTAGAAATATATTCTTTTACCTCATTCTCCAGATTTTGTTTCAGTATATTCTGGTAATATCTACTGATTGAGATTTGTGGTTGAAAATAATCATTTATCAGTACTTCATAGTAATCACTGAATTTAACCACTATCAAATCAGGAGTTAAATATTGAGTTTGGCTATTATATCCAAAGCTTATTCCGGGTCTTGGATTAAGAGTTTTTATAACTTTATATGCATTTTTTACTTCGTCTATTGAAACTCCTAATTCCTTTGAAATTACTTCTAAACGATTTTTACTAAGCATTTCAAGATAATTATTTACTAATTCAATAACAACAGAATTATTTTCATTAAGTCTCTTCAATTGTAATAATAGACACTCCCTCAAGTCTCTGGCACCTATTCCTGCAGGTTCCATCGATTGTAGAATACTCAAGGCCTCTTTGACTAATGCAATATCTATATTTAACCTTTGAGCAATTTCACTAATATCGTCTTCAAGATAACCCTTTTCATTGATGCATTTTATCATGTAATTCAATATTGTACGGATATTATCCGGTATATTCATTAAATTCAATTGTGATTTTAAATTTTGGTATAAGTCCTCATCCTCAACAGATACATATTGTGCTATATTACTATCTTCTTCTGAATCTTCAAATTCTCTATTGTATACTCTGTTACCCTCATTTGCTGATTGAAGCCATTCAAGCTTTCTCTTAAGTATCTCATAACTGTCAGATTCTTTTGTTGGCTCATCAATTTCAACCACCGGGTTTTCGTCCGCCAGTTGTCTTACATATTTTAACAGTTCTTGTGAATTCAATTGAAGAATTTCTACAGATTGCAGCATTTTTGGTGATAATGACATTTTTTGATTCAAGTTAAGTTCAAAATGCATAAATTACCTCCACCGCCTTTTCTTTTGAGCTGCTTTACGGAATACTCACCAGAATGTATTTTATGTACAAACAAGTTAATTTAATCATATAAATAAAAGTAAAAAATAGCGCAAAAAAATATAGTTCGAAGTAATACTGTTCGAACTATATTTTCGCGCCTAGCCTATATGACCTATTATATTATTGCGATACACTCAATTTCCACTAATACATCTTTAGGAAGCTTTGCAACTTCCACACAGGATCTTGCAGGGTAATCTTTTGTAAAATACTTTTTATATACTTCATTAATAGCTGCAAAATCACCCATGTTTTTGATAAAAACAGTTGTTTTTAAAACGTTATCGAAATTTGTTCCTGCTGCTTTCAAAACCTCATTTAGATTTTTTAGAACCTGCTCAGCCTGTGCTGCAGCATCTCCTTGTGCAACTTCTCCTGTTTCAGGAACTACTGGAATCATTCCTGAAGTATAAACCATGTTTCCAAGCTTGATAGCTTGTGAATATGGTCCAATTGCCGCAGGAGCCTTTTCTGTAAAAATTACTTCTTTTTGCATTAAATTTCTCCTTTAGAAATTATTTATTTATTAATTGTTTTACTTTTTTACTTGTACTTTTTTTAATTTAAATGCTACAAATAATAGTAATATCCATATTGGCCCAATAAAAACAGCTATTCTATAATCAGGCATGATTGCCATAAGAACAACAACCAATGCCATAAATGCTATACAAATATATGAAGAAATAGGGTATAAAGGTAGTTTGAAATGTATTTTAGCTACTTCTTCAGGGCTCTTTAATTTTCTAAACTTAAGCTGTGTAATAATAATCATTGTCCAATTTATAATACCTGCAATAGTTGCTATTGATATTAAGTATGCAAATACTTTTCCAGGTATAAAGTAATTTAATATAACTGCAACTAGTGTTAATGCTGATGATACAAGAACACCAACTATTGGAGTACCAGACTTGCTTACCTTAGCAAGAGACTTTGGTGCATTTCCTTGAAGGGCAAGTGAATGAAGCATACGACCATTACTATAAAGGCCACTGTTATAAGCAGAAACGGCTGCTGTTAATACAACTGCATTAAGAATACCAGCTGCGGCAGGAATTCCGATTTTTGAGAATATCTCAACGAAAGGACTTCCTGATTCTCCAAGTTTATTCCATGGGAAGATAGTCATCATAACTCCGAGTGCACCAATATAGAATATCAATATTCTAAATACAACCTGATTAATTGCTTTAGGTATACTTTTTCTTGGATCATCAGCCTCACCTGCTGTTATTCCAATAAGTTCAACTCCACCAAATGAGAACATTACCATAACTAAAGAGAATAAAAGACCTGTAATTCCATGAGGGAAGAATCCACCGTTTTTCCATAGGTTACTAAATCCTGTAGGCTGTCCACCATTTCCTATGCCGGTGAATATCATTAAAATTCCTAGTACAATCAACGCGATAATCGCAACAACTTTTACAAGTGCAAACCAAAATTCAAATTCACCATAAAGTTTTACACTTATAAGATTAACTAAAGTAACAATAATAAGGAAAACCAGTGAGGATAACCATGTTGGAATAGCAGGTAACCAAAAGTTAATATAAATACCTACAACTGAAAGTTCCGCCATACTTACTACAATATAATTAAACCAATAATTCCATCCTGAAAGAAAACCTGGAAATTCACCCCAATTTTTGTATGCATAATAACTAAATGCACCTGAAACTGGTGTATCTACAGACATTTCACCTAAGGCTCTCATGATGAAGAAAATAATAATTCCACCAATTACGTATGCTAATGATATTGATGGACCTGTTTGCTGTATTGTAGTAGCTGAGCCATAAAATAATCCTGTACCGATTGCTCCACCTAAAGCTATCATCTGTATGTGACGGTTCTTAAGGCCACGTTTGAGCTCAGTATTTTCATTTGTGTTTGTGCTCACTCAGGAGTCCCTCCTTTATAATATATGGTCGTGTAAAATAGGCTTAAAAACTACTTACAAATGAGCCCTTGCCGCAAAAATGCGGCAAGAGACATTTTTGTTTTAATTCATTCTCTTTATGCTTATTAAAACCCATTAATCACTTAGTCTGATGTCACTCAAATTAAGGGTTAACTGGCTCGAGGAATGCGTGGAAGTGACGCATTGGGAGGTTATGACCCATAGTAATCTTAACGTTTGGAATACTCTCACGGTCTTTGTATAGCTCTGTGACTGCAGCAATTATATAGTCTAGATGTTCTTTTGAATACTGGCTACGGTTAAGAGCGAAACGAACAACGTTACAAACTTCCTTCTGTTGTTCTGGAGTTTTGAGGTCATATTCCATACTGTAGTCGCCGAGTTCGGAAACACGGATACCGTAACGACGGATTAATTCGATACTGAAGCCTTGACCAGCAAATGTGTCATGTCCACGTTTGTAATCAAAGAACTTGTCCATATTCAAATATACACCATGTCCACCAGCTGGAAGAACTACTGGGATACCTGCATTGTAGAAACCTTGTGCCAAATATTCGCACTGTCCTACACGTTCTTCTAGATATTCAAAACGTCCACACTCATATAAACCAGCTGCAAGCGCCATGATGTCACGGCCACTCATTCCGCCGTAAGAGTCATTACCATAGCTGGAGATTTGTTTTACTTTTAATGTGATACCAACATCTTTAATTAGATTGCCGTTTTCATCGAAGTCTGAGAAGTTCCTCCAGAAGTATCCTTTATCACGGAATGCGCATACACCGCCCATGTTTGCATGTCCATCTTTCTTTAAGCTAGCTGTGAAACCGTCGCAATATGAGAACATTTCTTTTGCAATCTCAAATATAGATTTATCAGCATAGCCATCTTCATTTGTCTTGATAAAGTAGCAGTTTTCAGCCCAACGAGCAACATCAAGCAAATATGGGATATTGTATTTGTGAGCTATTTCACTACAAGCACGAATATTAGCCATAGAAACAGGCTGTCCGCAAACTGTATTGTTAGTCAACGTACTATATACTATAGGAACATTTTCAGGACCAACTTCTTTAATCAAGTTTTCTAACTTCTCAATATCCATGTTGCCCTTGAATGGGTTTTTCTCATATTTTCCGCCCTCTGGAACTTCCCAGAGCAAATCTTTATTATATAGGTTACGTGGAGTAGAACCCATTTGCTTGATGTTTCCTTCTGTTGTATCAAAGTGTCCGTTTGAAGGAATTGTGAAGTTTTTACCAGGATGACGAGTATTTAAAATCTGGCTAATAACGCTAAATAGAAGAGACTCTGCGCAACGACCCTGTGGCACGAGGAATGTATTTGGGCGTTCCATCTGAGCGGCACCACCATTAAAAAGTCCTCCCTCATATTCACAAAGGTACATGTCGTCCATCATTTTTTCGATATCCTGACAATTAGTGCGGACAAGATCTATAATATGTTTTTGCTTGTCTCCACGCTCAAATACGTCACGCATTGTATCGAGAAGCACATAATAACCTTTATTACGTCCATAGGACTCATCACCTAAAAACATTGCACTCCACTGTACATCAGTCATAGCTGTTGTACCAGAATCTGATAGACAGTCCACTGTCAACATACCTGCAGGGAATGCAAATTCATTATAATGAGTTGATTTCAAAACGCGTTCACGTTGCTCAACTGTTACATTTGGAAGATTTCTTTTAACATAGGCAAAAGAATGGGGGGTTTTAACATTTAGTTTGTACTCTTTCATTATAGGTCTCCTTCTTTCCTGTTATTTTAATATTGACTTACATACATATATATCAGCAAAATTCGTGCCAAAAATTTAAAGCAGATTTAAAAGCAATTTGTCAAAATCAATCAGTTTTTTGTGTATTTTACGATATATAATTGTAGTTTGTGCACAAATCTGATATTTATTTATTCATAACTGGTTCATTTTGAAACACTTGATGTTTTTTTTGAAAAGATTATATAATAAGCGTTAAGACAGACATTTTTAATGTCTAGAATTAATAAAAGCTGCTTTCAGTGTCCTAATTTGACACGTGAAAGCAGCTTTTATTTGTGATAATGTTTTATTTTAATACATATTTTTAATCAAAATCATTTTCCAACCCATATTCTTTAAGTTTTCTGTAAAGCGTAGACCTTGAAATTTTCAGATTCCTCGCAACATCAGCTTTAGATTTGTAAGAATCTATAGCCTTTCTCAAAACTAGGGCTTCTACTTCGCTCAATGAAGGAAATTCATTGAAGGATAGATTAAAATTATTTATAACTTCATCTTTAGCCTGAATAATATTCTCAGGTAAATCATTTACATCTATTATACCATCTTCATCACTAACAAGACAGAGCTCCATAATATTCTCCAGTTCTCTGATATTACCCGGATATGAGTATTCTGAAAGCATTTTTATTGCTCTTGGTGTGACTGTAACGTTTTTTTCAACACGCCTTCCAATTTTGTCAACTGCATTTTTTATATAAAAATGAATATCCTCTTTTCTTTCACGCAGTGGTGGAATTGTTATCTTTATAACCGCCAGTCTATAATACAGATCTTCTCTAAATGTATTTTTCTCCACCATATCTACTAAGTTTTTATTTGTAGCTGCTATGACTCTTACATCAATCTGTTTCTGCTGCGTTCCTCCAATTCTCATAATCTCACGGTTTTGCAGAACCCTAAGCAGCTTAGCCTGGAGATGGAAATTCATATCTCCTATTTCATCGAGAAAGATAGTCCCCGTATTTGCAAGTTCAAACATACCGGGTCTTCCTCCTTTTTTAGCTCCCGTGAATGCACCTTCCTCATAACCAAATAGTTCACTTTCCAGAAGACTTTCCGGAATAGCGGCACAATTAACTGTAATAAATGGCTTGGCAGATCTTGAGCTGTTTTTATGAATGAATCTGGCTATTACCTCTTTTCCTGTTCCACTCTCACCCATCAATAATACTGTAGAACTAACGCGGGATGCTTTTTGTGATATTTTCATAGTCTGTACCATAGTATTATTATTTCCTACAACCAGGTTGCTGTCTGTAACAGTAAAAAAATCTAATTTTTCGTAGAGATGTTGAATTGTTGATTTTGCTTCTTCAAGCTTCTGATGGAGTTCCATGATTTCAGAAACATCTCTGAATATGGATACTGCACCTTCTATCTTACCATTATGATAAAATGGAACTATATTAGAAATTACATCCCTATCCTTTACTCTAGTTTTTATTCCTATTAACTCTTTTCCCGTTGCCAGAACTTTAGGAATATGTGAATCAGGGACAACTTCTCTAACCTTCTTGCCAATAAATCCGCTTGCCTTAGTACCTGTAATACGAAAATTAGCTTCATTGACATATATAACATTTTCTTCACTGTCTGCTACAACAATTCCTTCATGTATGGATTGCAGAATACCCTCGCTTGCCTTTATAATGTTATGAATATACATTGTTTACCTCTTCCGGTTATTTTGAGGTGAGAATAAATAATCACCTGCCTCAATTATTGCCATAAAATCACAGTGTTATTTATCAATTGAAGCGTCAAAGAATATCTGAACATAGAATCTTTCAGTAACTATCATAACCGCTTTTAGGCACTTGTTCCAGGGGGTATTAATCAACCTATTCTTGAAAAATATTAACAAGACTCGTTATAATCATATACATAATAACTATATATACTGTTTTAAAATATTTTTTTCATTATTTTCTATGATATTTAATAAGTTTATAACTTCATCCAATATTTTGTTACTTTTTGATATATTGTACTTTATTAATAAATATACAATATTTTTAGTTTGAGACTCTATTTTAGTAAATCCAATTATATTTTCACTATTACAATTTTTATAATACCCATGCTCATACAAATATTTAAATCTTAACACCATAATTTTTTTGTGATCATAGAGCATATAGAATGGTCTTATATCAATATCAGATTCACAGCTAGATCTAATTCTATTAATGTAATTTTTTAAGGTGGTGTATATTTCCACTCCAAAAACTATATCTTTTCTATTATCATTATTATAACAATCCCAGTATTCTGGAATAGAAGCGAATAAATACGACTTAATAGAATTTGATATGTTCTCAATGCTAAACATATAATCACATTTAGAATTTATATTGTATGAATAAACCATACTGTATAAATAATCTATATTTTCTGCTAAACTATAGGTAGAATAAGCTTTACTAAAATCTGAAAATGATATCTTCTCATAACTATATTTACCCATATCAAAAAAATCAGCCACATATAATACTTCTTCATTTAAATCAAATCCATATATAAGAATATCATGGTTATAGTGATATTTATTATAAATCGGACCTAATGGCATATAAAAATAATTTACATTTGTGTGTACATAGTTATTTGAATTTATAGAATCAATAATAAAATTTATTATTGATTCCCATTTACGTTCAATAGTATCCCTATGTATCGCTTGAGTTAAAATCCATTTACAAGTATCTGAGGGTCGCGACTCATAGGGAAAAGGGAAATAGAAATCTCCCCAATTATGTATATAATCCTTATTAATATATAGTTGAATATAATTACTAAATATCCATGGGTATATATCCTCGTAATTTGAAAGAATTGATAACAGATGAGCATGATGAGTATATGTTGTAATCATCGGATAAGTTACAGGTAAAACTTTCTTTGTTAACTCTTTCCTATCTTCCATAGCTAACTCCTTTGTTTATGTATTAATAATACCACAGTTAACGCTTTCGCCTCGTAATGGTTAATCCAATTACTATTACAAGCTAAAACATCATAAGCCACTATATTTATGGTATGCCTATGTCCTTAGGCTACTCTGCTTAGCAATTTTTTAGCTACTGCTAGTTCAACCTCATCCTTTTTGCTGCTATCCTCTGAATTTAAATAGTTCAACTAACTTCTTAACTATTTACTGGTTAATTTGCTTCAGTCCTTCTATGTCAATAAACTTTAAGTGTATCTCTTATAATTTTACTCTTATTTAATTTTACTTTAAAAAATTGGCACTTTACTATATATTACATCAATTTATACCAATATTCAACCTTTTTTACACAAACTATTCATTTTTTACATTTTATTGAACTAGATTTAAATTTCCATTAATATTAGCTTGAAGGAATATGAAGTTTGATTCATCTTTGTCAATTATATCATCACTTAGTTGTATGAAACACAGTCATATCAATGTGTCCTACTGAATTTTTCCTTTATTTACCTTCCCAAATCAATAATATTTTGAATAAGTCCCTTACATTTCCCACACTCTTCGCCAGTTTCTTCATCTACACCTGTTCCAGCACCTGTTATCTCTCCAACCTTTTCTACTGTATCTGCTCCATTTTTAACTGCATTTACTACTGTCTCTAGAGAAACCTTCTTACAGCCACATACAGAAGAAAGAATATCATTTAATTCTCTTTTACACCCTCCACACTCAGTACATACTCCTGTAAGTTCAACTAATTCATCTACAGTTCTCGCACCAGAAGTCATTGCCTTTCTGATTGATACATAATCTACATTATTTTTTGTACAAACTACTCTATTCTTTGCCATATCATCAGTTCTCCTTAATATGAATATTTATTAAGCTAATATACCTTTAGTTGTAATTTCATTTTTTATTTTTTGTAATAGTCCATACTTTATTCATAATATCGTTGTAAAATAATTAATTGGTATGCCATAACTCGATTGATCATTCGCAGTTTATTTTACCGTCTATCCATTGACAGGATGAACCAACAGTCGGCTTTGGACTGGTACTTGTGAAAAAGACTTTAGTGGAAGAGTTAAAACAGAAAAATACTAACAAAAATACTTGACTTTGCTATTCAATAATATAATAATTTTTCTTAAATACATTAAAAACATAGAGGGGGAATCCTTTTGGAACTAGTGACAATAGGCAGAGAAATATATCCTGGTTATCAGGTGAATATGTATTTTAATGGTAAAAATCAGCTTGAAGAGGACGTAGGTCAAAGGTATAAGATTATATATATTAAAGAAGGGTCCGGCTTTATTAAAGTAGGGGATTTTCGAACCTTTATTATGGCGCCTTTGTTGTGTTGTTTAAATGAAAACGAAATGCTTCAGCTTGAAAATCAAGAAAAGGTTGAATTAATTAGCCTGTACTTTCATCCTGATGTTATAAACAGAAAATTAAACTTCAGCAACATTACTAATTATAACCCGTTGCTTTCAGAGTCTGATTATCAAGACCGCTGGTGCATGATGCCTTTTTATAATAGAGACCAAAATTATAATGGAATTATTACACTAGAACCTGCTGTATCAAAGCATGTTGAGGAGGTGCTATGCCGTATAGGTCATGAGCTAACTTTGCAAAGGGATGATAGCTGGCCTTGCCGAAGCCGCTCCTTCCTTATTGAACTTATGTACTTGCTGCGCAAAATTTACGATAATCCAAGTACACCTAATGAAACTAATATACAATCATCAGAGTTAACTGATCCAATTGTAATGTATATTCACCTGAATTACACTAAGAAGATAACCTTAAATGATTTATCAAAGCAATTTCTTACAAATAAGACAACGCTAAACAGGAACTTTAAAAAAGCTACAGGATACACAGTGATGGATTATCTCAACAGGCATAGAATTAGTATGGCCTGTACTATGCTAAGAAACACAGATTTATCAATAAGTGAAATATTATACATAATCGGCTTCAAAGATGATGCACACTTTGGCAGAATATTTAAAAAATATACAGGATTTATTCCATCTGCATATAGAAAGGCTATGCGCGACTAATTATTTTCTATTTGCTACATTTAATTTCCTATTAGCGCTTAATTTTAATTGTTTTAATCATTAGAATATATGAAAATAGTAAAATATATAAAAACAAAAACAGTTAATGGGAGGAACAAAAAATGCGTAAATTAAGTTTTATAATGGGGGTACTAATTTTTGCAGCTTGTACATTTACCGCCTGTTCATCAGGTTCTTCAAGTCCAGCAGCAAGTTCAAGTACCCAGCAGGCAGCTGCTACACAAACAAATAAAGAGGTTAGCGCTGAAACACCACAACAGCCTGCAAATACTACCGAAGACCAACCCTATATGGCAGAGGTTTTTGCTGATTTAGGCGGTAAAAGCGGTGGCGGGATTGTTTGTGATGACAATAATATAATGTATGTGGCCAAAGAGGGGAAGGATATCGTTAAAGTAACTCCTGATGGAAAATTTGAGACTTTATGTAGCATCAGAAGCTTGCCTGAAGGAGAAGTTAAATCAGATCCTCACATGAGCTTTACCAGCCCTTTTATATGGGATATGGTAATTGACAAGGACAAAAATATTTATGCAGCAGCTCAGGATAGAATACTTAAAATAACCATGGATGGCAAGGTATCCACTATAATTAAAGATAATTTTGGAGGGTTATTTGGAGCATCGGGCATTGATGTTGACGACAAAGGAAATATCTATGTTACAAATGGGACTTTAATTAACAAGTATTCTAAAAATCTAAAGAAGGAAGTCTTTATAGATGGGAGTAAGGTTGAAATTAACGGAGCTTCTTTGTCATATGCATTCTCATTAAAGTTTGATGCAGATTACAAGAACCTATACATAGGTAACAGAGAACCTGATAGTATTCTGAAATTCCCTATTGAAGCTAATGGCAAAGCAGGTAAACCAAGCATTGTAACTCAAACCACTTTCACATGCCCACACAAGCTGGCATTAGTTGATAATATTCTTTATGCATGTCCTGGTCATTCGGGTTTTATACTAAAAAATGATTTGTCTGGTAATCAGAGTTTTTATATTGCTGGCAGCGAAATTGACAATGCATCCTTTGCTTTTGGCAAAAAGGATTTTGGTCAGCATATTGTGTATTTTACGTCTATTTCTTCCGGCAAAATTTTAAAATATGACATCGATAATAAAAACGTTAAAATGGCCGAAAGCTCACTATTTTAAAATCAGAGCGGCTACCTCATTTTCATTCACCCCAAATATTCATTCCAATGAATATTTTACCCCAAAAAAAGTTAATACTATCAGATTTTATTATCTGATAGTATTAACTAAGCTATAAAAATAGGTATAGTAATATTTAGATATTGACAAAAGGCTTTCGCGGCATAATCTCTATTATACAGACTGCTTTCCTCTTTCAGCGAATAACTGTTGGGCAAGTAGGTAGTGTAGTCGTCAGCAGACCTAGTGAGCAAACAAACAGTCTTCGACTCAGCTTCTTGGGCGTGCCTTACATTGGTGGTACATCATCTTCTTCAGTAGTTTCTCTCCTTCATAAACTGTCCTCTATATGCGTTGAGTAGACAAAAATGATGTCATACGCAGCTGTGCAATCCCTTGGAGTAAATCGGCAAACGTATTTTTACTTACTATACCGCTAATCTGAATATCGCAACTGTATTGACCAGGGCCACTGAAATGGATTATAATAGAAAAGTTTTCTAATATTATTAATTAATCGGAAGAACAATAGGTAAAAGTATGAATGAAAGAAAATTAAAAAAACTACCTTGGATATTACTATTCTTTGGAATCGCATGCATATCTATTTCTGCTTTTTTTGTAAAGAAAGCTCAGGTTAACGGCATATCTGTTTCGTTTTATAGGGTATTTTTTGCTACGCTGTTTATATTGCCTTTCTATATCCGGGTAAAAAGCAAGGATATGAATTTGAAAGGAATATGCCTTTCTTTACTGGGCGGCATGTTTTTCGCATTTGAACTGGTATTCTGGAATACAGCTGTAATCGTATCCAATACAACATTTCCTACATTGATTGTTAATCTTTCATCAGTATGGGTCGGGATTGGGGCAATGATACTGTTCAGAGAGAAGTTGAACCGCTTCCATTGGGCAGGCAATATTATCGCGATTCTTGGGGTTGCTATAATCATCGGAATCAAGAATATCATTCATATGAAAATCAATGTCGGTTTTGCATTTTCCATTATTGCAAGTGTTTTTCTAGCTCTTATATGTTTTATCAGTAAAAGAAATCCGGCAAAAAAACAGTACAATTCAAGTCGTCTTTTTCACTTTCTTAGGGTGTACCATTACATTATCTATTTGCTGTATTATTACGAAAAGCGCCTTATATGGCTTTTCCCTACCATCCTGGGTCTTTTTATTGTGCCTGGGCTTGATCACACAGGTTGGAGGATACTTTTCAATTAATTATGCCCTCGGATATATTGATTCGTCTACAGTTTCAATACTTACATTGCTTCAACCGATACTTACCGCTGTATTTGCCATAATCGTACTGAATGAAGCGTTCACGGTTTACCATGTAATCGGAGGGGTTCTTGTGCTGGCAGGACTTATTATTGCGTTATTGTTTAAAGATAATTTTCATCATATTAAATCAATATCAAAAAGTGAAAGAAATATGTAATAGGACATCAAAACCATACGTAAACACAGCCAATTTGTTTCTGGGAATTTCGATAATTTATCTATCAAATTATTTACTCTTGCGCTCTTTATTAATATTTTCCCCCACTCAACTACCCTCTCTTATTTAAATCTGGGAGCACCTGGCTAATCGATTATTATTGCAATAAAAAATAACATGAGTCTAGATAAATATTGAACCATTAATAAACAAGGTATACAAATTGCTTTATATGCCCTGTTTATTAATGGTTCAATATGCAGAAGTATGTATATTATCCTAAACGTCAACTTATACATGAACTTCTTTTTCACTTTATATATTGCTTTACAAGTTCGCGCTGATAACGATTTGTTCAGATCCGATTGTATATGGATGCGTTGAAGCCCCCCATATCTCTGCCTTAATTTTATTTCTATCAAAAGATAGCGTTATTGTTCCGTTTACATTCGGCACAATAGTATATCTATCAGAAAACATACTGTCTTAGGGAGTGACCAAATTATAAAACATAATGCAATTGCGTAAACCCTTATGAGGTAAAACAATATTGAATATATCAAAGTTATTTAAATTCTTCACTATATTTCACCTCGTTAAATCCATAGTTACACAATATATATTTACTGTTCAGTATACCATACTTTGTAAAAATTATATTTAATTAAAGCACCAGCGTAATCAAAAGGATTACCGTCTCCATGTGCTTTGAGTAGAAAAAGTAATGTCGTCAAAACTCATCGGTTCCTTTACTTATACTACTCCACAATGAGTGTTTAATCCAACTTTCTAAAAATCAAGCAAATCGTTTGATCCTCACGGTTAGAATCCTCCGATTTCACTTTACACAGATAATCTTCGGCGTAGTACTCCAAATCAAATCCCCTATCAATTTTCAGGTTGTTTTGTTCAATATATTTATAACATTCTTGAAACCATTTCGGTTCCAATTCCTTTAAACTAACTTCAAAGCAGTAATATTCACCTTCTGCTCTTGTAAATCTGTAATACTCTTCCCCCTCAAATGTAGTTACCGGCACTAAAGGGGTATAGTTAAAGCTATCAGCTTGATAATCAGAATCCAAAGCCATAAACCTTTCATTAACATCACGATTTTTAATACCAGAATTTATAACATCTAATTGTAGCCTCCTAAAGTCAATTTCGTCATGCTCTTTGAAAAGTACTTTTGTCATAATTCCCATATACTTCTGTTCCTTAAGAAATATTAACTTACAATTCATATCTAATTATTCTCCCTTCAATTTTGTTATTCTCACTGATGAAAAAATCGACTTATAGATTCAATAATAAAACAGTATATGCGCACAAACAAAATCACTGAGGATGTATAATTCAACAGTAAAGTCCTGTAAGCTAGAGTTCTTAGATTACCTGAACTTGATATTGTGAAAATATGAAGTGTTTTATTAACTCCTATATCGTGTAATAGTTTAGCTTTGCACTCAATGTACTATCAAAAATATTTTCTGGAAGTTCGCTTTTTTCAGCAGCAAATACTGCTTAATTTGCTTATATGTTGCCTCACCCTAAAATAACTTAACCTCCATTACGTTAGTATTATGAGTATATCACTATTAATAAGACAACAGCATGTCATATTTAAAGCTTTTTTCCGATTTTTTCTCTATAATTGATTACTAAACCATGCATCTGGCAATAAAAGATAATCCAAGGCTGATAAACATACCACCCAAGGATAGCGAAGAATTGATAGCGGAATATAATCTAAGAACATTTGCTGAGCGTTCAGACAAACGTCAGAAATTAGACTCTGTTGGAGAATAGATAAACGAAGAGGATGTCATTCTTTTATTTCTTCAAACATATCTCTTTAAGAAACCTTTCTAGGGCATCTTTCCATTCAGGGAGTCTTTCAAGTCCATCCACATCAAGGCTATGCTTTGAAAGCCTTGAACTTTTTGGCCTTTTAGCCTTTACAGGATAATCTCCAGAACAAATTGGTATAACTGCTGTATCGTAACGTACCAGTCTAAAAATCTCCTTTGCAAACTCATACCAACTGCAAAAGCCTTCATTAGTACAATGATATGTCCCATACTTTCCAGTAGTAAACAGTTTGCAAATCATTTTTGCAGCATCGAGTGTATATGTAGGAGAGCCAATCTGATCAGCTACTACTTTGATTTCTGACCGTTGCTTACCCAAATTTAACATGGTTTTTACAAAATTACATCCATTCTGGCCAAAAACCCACGAAACCCTTACTATATAATATTTCTCAAGATATTTTTTAACTTCAAGCTCTCCAAAATATTTCGTTTGCCCATAATAGCATATCGGATTAGGGATATGACTCGTCTCATATGGATCTTTATTATCTCCGTTAAAAACATAATCTGTACTTATATAGACCATAGCAGCATCCACTTTACTGCAAGCTTCTGCAATATAACTTGTTCCATTGACATTTGTACTGTAGCATTTCTCTTTTTCATCCTCTGCTTTGTCAACAGATGTATAAGCAGCACAATGTATAACAACATTTGGTTTGTATTCGCCAATAAACCTAATTGTCGCCTGTTTATCAGTAATGTCAATTTCATTCCTACCAATTCCGAGGTTCTCAATGTTTTGCAATTCAAGCTGTTGAACTATATCATACCCAAGCTGTCCTTTAGCCCCTGTCACAAGAACCCTCATACTTTTAGCACCTCTTTAGTTCCATACATTTTGTCATATAAATCCATGTACTCGCCTGATTTGACCTGCTTCAACCATTCTATATTATTTAAATACCACTTAATCGTTTCATTTATTCCTTCTGTAAATGTATGACTTGGTTTCCATCCAAGTTCTGCTTTAATTTTGGTATTGTCAATTGCATATCTTCTATCATGACCTAATCGGTCAGCTATATATGTAATTAGGTTCTCAGATTTTCCAAGCGCTGAAAGAATTAATCTTACAATCTCAATATTTGATTTTTCGTTGTTGCCACCGATATTATATACTTCTCCGTTTCTGCCATTGTGAAGTACTTTACAAATAGCACTGCAATGATCTTTTACATGAAGCCAGTCACGAATTTGCATGCCATCTCCATACACAGGCAGTGGTTTATTATTTAAAGTATTGTAGATAATTAACGGTATTAGTTTTTCCGGGAATTGATATGGACCATAATTATTAGAGCACCTTGTTATATTGACAGGCATTTTATATGTTTTATGATATGCATGAACTAATAAGTCAGCACTTGCTTTAGACGATGAATATGGACTACTGGGAGCTATTGGCGTGTCTTCCGTAAACATTCCGTTCTTACTAAGTGAACCATAAACCTCATCTGTAGATACCTGGAGGAATTTCACGCCTTCCTTGTATACGGGATATCCAAGATCATCTTTTCCGGTTATCCATGCAGTTTTAGCACAATCAAGCAAAACCTGCGTTCCCAAAACATTTGTCTTAACAAAAATCTCAGGGTTTAAAATGCTTCTGTCAACATGCGATTCAGCTGCGAAGTGAACAACTTGATGGATTTGGTTCTTACTAAACAAATTTGTGATTAATGCCTTGTCAATAATATCGCCTTTTATAAATATATGGTTACTATTACCTTCTAAATCTCTCAGATTTTCTAGGTTTCCTGCATAAGTAAGCAAATCAACGTTTATAATTTTATAGTCCTTATATTTATCGAGCACATATCTTACAAAGTTACTGCCAATAAACCCTGCTCCACCAGTTACCAAAATAGTTTTCATATTATACCCTTTATAACATTATTTTTGAATCTTTTAAAAAAGGCTGGTTTTTATCTTTCTCAGATAACAAAATCTCAGAAATACATTCAAGCGGCCACGTTATTCCAATGTCCGGGTCATCCCATCTAATACCACTCTGCGCCTTTGGGTTATAGAAGTCAGTGCATTTATACACAAATTCAGCTTCTTCGCTTGTAACTAAAAACCCGTGTGCAAATCCTTTAGGAATGTAAAACTGCTTATTGTTTTTGCTGCTTAAATAGGTGCCTACCCACATTCCATATGTACTTGAATCTTTCCGTAAGTCTACCGCCACATCAAATACCTCGCCTGATATGACCCTTACAAGTTTGTCTTGTTCGTTCAGAGTCTGAAAGTGTAGTCCTCTAAGCACACCTTTTTTAGACTTGGATTGGTTATCCTGAACAAACTCGACATCAATACTATTGTTTTTAAATTGCTCTTTATTATATGTTTCCATGAAGTAACCCCGATTATCTTCATGAACTACAGGCTTAATAATTATTAAATCTTTAATTTTAGTTGGCATAAATTCAAAATTAGAACAACATTTCATTACAATCCCTCCGCTATTTCCAAAAGGTAATTGCCATAATCCGTTTTTTGAAGAGGTTCTGCCAATTCAAGTAATTGCTCTTTATTAATGAACCCTTTTTTATAGGCAATTTCTTCAATACATGCTATGTATAGCCCCTGCCTTTTTTGTATTGTTTCTACAAAATTACTTGCAGCCAACAAGTCTTGATAATTTCCTGTATCTAGCCAAGCTATGCCACGTCCAAGAAGATTGACCTTAAGTTTTCCTTTTTGAAGATATGTATTATTAATTGTCGTTATTTCTAATTCCCCTCTATCAGAAGGTTTAATCCTTTTTGCAATACTCACAACCTCATTATCATAAAAATAAAGTCCTGGAACAACATAGTTTGACTTTGGATTTACAGGCTTTTCCTCAATAGATATAACATTACCCGCATCGTCAAATTCAACAACTCCATATGCGTTTGGATTTTTTACGTAATATCCGAAGATTATGGCACCATCTTTTAATTGAACGCTAGATTCCAATAGTCCACTTAACCCTCTCCCATAGAAAATATTGTCTCCCAAAACAAGCGCTACACTGTCTTTACCAATAAATTCTTCCCCAATGATAAATGCTTCTGCCAAACCATTTGGGTTGGCCTGAATTTTATAGGAAAAACTCATCCCTATATCTTTACCTGTTCCAAACATTCTTTTGAAAAGCAGTATGTCATTAGGTGTCGATATAATTAGAACTTCTCGTATTCCTGCCAACATAAGTTCTGATAGAGGATAGTAGATCATTGGCTTGTCATACAACGGCAGTACTTGTTTCGATATCGACTTTGTAACCGGATAGAGCCGAGTACCGTTGCCACCAGCCAAAATTATTCCTTTCATAGTATTCCTCCTTTTTAAAGATGCTCAGTAAAACTTAAAACGTATTGATATAGAAGTAAACACACAAATTGTAAATTATCGTGATTAGGAGTTGCTTAACTCGAGTTTTATAAGTAAACTTTACAAAAGTGCTATATTCTTAAATCAGGCTTTTGTCCCTCTCAGAGAGATTATCTAGACAAATTAATTTAGCAATATCAGCTGTATCATCCCATACATCTTCGGTTAGCTTAAATCTCCAAGTTCCATACCTACCCAGGAGGGAAATACCCCTTTTTTTGAAATATTGGCAAAGCTCATTGTAAAATTCTTCTTTTGCCTCAATAAAACGACCAGGATATATCCACTTATATTCTATTTTAGGTTGATCTATAATCCATTCTAAATTAATGTCCTTTAAGAATTTACTTTCATATGGCGAAATATGTTTTAGATTAAATTCATGTGGCGCTTCCACAAAAACCAAATTATTAAGCAAGCAGCATCTACTGAACTGTATATTCGGATCAGAGCAATAAATCACTCTATTCTCTAAGGTCGGTTCACAAGTAATTATTGACATATAAAATGGCTGTTGTACTAAGTCTGTCTTTTTATATTTTTTTAAAGAGTCTAATTCCAAAAGATGAGGTAATGCAATTGTACTTATTAAGTATTTAAACTTAATTGCTTGTCCGTTATCTAACAATACACATTTACTATCTAAATCCAAGCTATTTATACATTGCTCAAAAATAATGTGTGTACGATCCTTAATATTTCGGTACAAAATATTAATAAAGGTATGTCTTATTCCACTCGTAGAGTAATTCTCAGGTACATACATTTTTTTTCGTTTATTTACGAAGCTTACGGTTGTATTACACGCTTGTCCAAGGATTTTATTAGAATAACGCAAAGATAGTTCGTTTGTTGGGTTTACGTGACACATTCCATCATCCCATATACTCATATCTACAAAATCCTGTACTAAATTTAGGCCATAAATCTCGGTAATACGGTTAAAGAAATAAGGCACATCATCTGTACTATTAACTATATCGCATCTTTTCTTTTTATCAATTATGTATATGGTTCCAGGATAGTTCTCTTGTAAAAGCCTTTGTGCCATTAACATACCACTAACCCCGCAACCAGCAATAAGAACATCACATTCATTCATGATATATTTACTCCCCCTCATAACCATTCAAGCAAAGGAATTTACTCTATTTTATTTTAAGTAAATCCTCTCAAGAGAATTAAATTTAACTAATTCTAAAATACTTTCCAACTTATTAACTAGATATGTTTGTTTTGGATTACTAGCTGCTTCTCCGAAAAAAATTATAACTTTGTTCGATATTCTCGCGATTTCTAAAAGTAATATTTTTAATAAGTATTCTTCAAAGAACATAGCTGAATCAGCAACAAGTATTGTTTCATCAATAGAGTTTTTCTCGAAAGATGTTCGGAAACCTATTAACGGCCAATAAGTACAGCCATCTTTT
Organism: Bacillota bacterium; assembly: GCA_023391425.1. Lineage (GTDB taxonomy): Bacteria > Bacillota > Clostridia > Acetivibrionales > DSM-1351 > Ruminiclostridium. The sequence goes on from JAEWAX010000032.1 coordinate 53,563, forward strand.
ATGTAACTTTGAGTACTTAAAGGTGTAAAAGGATTAAAACACTGTGCCAAGCCAAGACATTTAGATGATTCCTCATTCATGATCAGAATACCAAGTCGTTCAGCATCTGTAGGGGGTAAAACTAAAGACATTGACTTAATAATATTATTATATTCTTCTCCATTTGGCATTGAATTGAAAGTTAACTGAATCTCATCTAATCCCTTATCAATATGTCCTTTAAATATAGTGAATAGTTCCAATTCCCTAGTCAAATACTTTTTAAAAAAGTATTCACAGTTAAGCCTCCAATCAGAAATCTGATTTTGTGTATTTACTGGATGCGGCATATGATAGGCCCACGCACTTCTTGAAAAAATCATCTTTCTAGAGTTTAGCTGATATCGATAAGCTAAATCATCATCGTCCATTCCCCATTGTTTATAAAACTCATCAAATCCGCCAAAATCAATGATATCACTTCTTAAAATGGATAAATTACATAACCAGAAAGCTTTAAAGGGCGTTATAGTATCAGTTAAATTTTCAAATTCAATATCAGAGTCTGCCTTTATATATCCTAAGTTCTCTCTGTCATCCTTAAAACAATTTTGAGATTTAAGTATATCGTAGTCTGATGAAATATTATTTAAATTTAAACTCTTAGGATTTTCCCCCTGAAATTGCATAGCATTACTAATACTATCTTTCCCAAATGTGTATCCTGCAATAATGCAACCGTTATACTTTTCATGTAATTCCACGTGTGATTCTATAAAATGTGAAGAAACTAAAATATCTTGGTCAATAAAAATTAATATCTCACCTTTTGCTTGTTCAATTAATTTATTTCTCGCTAATGGCCTATTGGGTCCATCAAATTCAATGTCAAAAAATCTAATATTATCATGTTTATGTGAATATGATAACAATAGTTCTCTTGTTCTATCTGTAGACCCGTGATTACCAATAAGCACTTCATATTTATCACTTGGATAATTATTATTAAGTATGTTATTTAGTGTATAACCAAGGAATCTTTCTGCGTTTCTAGCTGGAATACAAATAGTTACAAAATTGTTTTTTTTCATATCTGTGATTCTTCCTTTCTTAAACTCAATATATAAACCTAAGCACTTTTATATTTTTTGAAATAACAGATAATAGATCATCCTAAAATTATTCATTATGCAATGTAACTTCAATATTATCAACAACTATATCGTTAATTCCGTCACAAACTATGCATATTTTCCCTATATTTTGAGGTGTAAGAGTATGCTTTTGAAAAGAAAATTTATCTGCAATCATTACCTCATTATTATCCAGGTAAGAAACAAATACACTATAACTTTTAGTCTCTAGATCTACAAAAAGCCTCACCTTATAATTTTGTTGCTTTTTGTATTCTATCTTGTTTGAAGCTGAGTATACATCAGAATTTAGTGCATCAAAATAACCTTCTGTATTTAATCTTATTTGAATTGGTAAATCATATACTGCCGTTACAAGAGTTTGCCCATCTGTAAATCCTATTAAATAATTTATTCTTTCAGTCATTACAACAACTTCAAATGTTATCTCCATTTTACCAAAATAAGTTTTACCAAGTTCATATGTAGAATTACTATAATGTCCATTGCTGTGCATCCCTGTCTTGGTATCTGGTAATGACTTGTTAAAATTATCTTCAAGCTCAATTATCATTTCTTTCAGCATAGATGTTTCTTCACTTACCGACTTATCTATAAATGCTATTATCTCATCAAGTATATGCTTTTTACGTGTTATCATATATTTTATGAACTTAAACTTAATACCAGCATATATTTCCGCTAAACTAACAAAATAAGCATAATATTTGCTATCTACTTGGAGATAGCCATTCTCCTCCATATATTTTATCCTTAACGCCATTAAATTCTTATGCTCATAAAGGATAACTATAGGTTTTATCGAATTCCAAGTCCACCCGTTTTTGTGTATAGTTTCTAAATACAATTTATATGGGGCATAAATGTCCGTACCAAAATATAAATTACGTCCACCATTAAACTCTAAATTATATCTTAATGAAGAATTTTCTGCATAAACGTATTCTTTTAATTGCTTAATAACAGCTAGTATATCAAATTCATATTTCTTTCGTTCGGTATCAAATTTTAGTAAATATATTTTGTTTAGCCCTTGATAATAGTTTTTTACATTATTTATATAGGCTTGCTCAATTTCTAAAAAACTAATTTTAGTATAAGAATATTGCATATTCCTATCATATCCAGCTGTGTAGAAGCATTGTTCTTTGTCATCATATCCATATATAAAATTAATATGATTAAAATGAGTATTTTGATATGCCCACCTATCAATTATATAAAACTCATCTAAATATATTGTTATATAATTTTCTAAATCAATAGCATCTTTAATAAACTTTATAATATCGCTTCCAAATAGAGCTAGAGTATCTCTATGAATCATCTGATAGTCAATCAAAGGGTTTCTTGTATCCCATATACTACTTGAAGCATCTGTATTATAAAATCTTACAGGATCGTATATACTATTTTCATCAAAATGTAATTGAATAAAATTACAGTAAAACCATTCCCATGCAAAATCATAATTTAATACAATTGATAAAGGATATGCATTATCTGGATAACATTTAATTGGAGGATCGGTAATTTTTAAAACTTTCATTTTTATTTAAATCCTTTCTTATGCAAATTCGCAAGTTAGCATTATATTAATTCCCCTTAATCCTATAAAATCTTATACTAAATCTCCAGAATAAATTACTTTACTGTATCCTAAGAATACATAACCTGACTTCATTAGTTTCCAGGTCAATAAGATTACTAATAAATATTATCAATGAGTAGTTCAACGTTTTGAGACCCCTACAAACGTATCCTATTAGTTTATTACATATATGCTTAAGTCTATTAATATTTTGGGTTTGAATTTTGGAATGAAATTTTAATAAATTTAGAGATATTAATAGCTTAGTAGCATTTATTATAATAAAAATAGTTTGGAGTGATTAATTTGGATAAATTACATGCCGATAGTTTCGCAAAGCTCCTAGGATTTTAACAACTCTTATAAAATTAATTGATTTTCTCCTGTTATTTTATTTCCTCTCTTTTCCATTTTTGTTGCTACATGTTTTATTTTACAATAAATAAACATATTTTTCAACATTTAACATTCGATTAATTTTTACAATATATTTTAAAAAATAACTTAGAGTTTTAAAAAAGGACACATTGAACCTTTTTCAATCTGTCCTTCTGAATCATATGTATTATTTCAATTTCTGATTGTTTCTCATCACTTTCAAAACTCTCTATCCCAGCTAGAATTACTTTAATCTGAACATAAATTTTCACTGCTCAAGCAAATTATTATTTTGAAGATTACTAATTAATAAATACTTCTCTTTAAGGAAAATATAAAATTAGTTTCTTTGGAGGTGAAGTCCATGAAAAAAATGCTAATAGTTGCTTCTATAACATTTATTTTAGTATTATCAGTGAGTACGTCTATGGTATCAAGTAGAAACTCTAATTTGCCTAGAGCAGAAGTTCAATTTGGTTCGGAAAATAGCCAAATTATAACTAAAGAATCAAAAGAGCAATTATATTATGACTTATTTATTACTATGCTATATCCATATGTCGAAAAATCAATAGATAATTATTATGATGAATATATGACATATCTGCCTAGCGAAGCACCTTATTCATACAAGTTTATTAAAATCGAAAAGACTCCTGAATTAAATTATTCGTTTACAATAGTTCTAGAAGTGCAACCATATGTTGGTCCTCATTTAAGTGTTGGACGTGACAGGATTACTTTTACTATAGATATAAATGGTGTTAAGGTAAAAAAATTTGAACATCTTGAAAGTTATGAACTTCCCCCAAATTATCAAAATATTATTAAGAAGAAGTTGCCTGAATAGTTAAATTATTTCTCTAATATACTCACATAAGAACTCTAAATCAACTCGGTGATATAATTCCACAGAAAATAATATTTAGTAATTGCAATTTTTAGCTTGTGTGCACAAAAGAGGTGACGAACGAATTCGCCACCTCTTTCATTATTTATACTGCTCTTTCACCTCAACTAAAACTCCAAGCACTTTTGATGTGTCAAAATATTCATACGCCTCATAGCCCTTTTCGTGTTTAAAAAGTGAATCAAACCCTGTATTTTTCATAGTTTCTTCGTCCTCTTCTAAAGGTCCGTCTGACAACAAACAAATTGAGCATATTGACGTGCCGTGTTCTTTTAACCAAGTTGCCCAAGGGTCATTATTTCCTAGAGGCTGGATAATTTCAAACCAGAAATTATCGCTGAAAACACTCTCTACCTTCATTGGGGTATCAGTGATGTCGGCACCTTTATACTTCATAAAAGGTGTTCTTACCTCTTTATGCTCTGTATTGTGCTCTGCAGGCTCTTTCCCTGTGCCTAGCAAAGTTTTATATGCAGAAACTGTTTTTTCTAAATCGTCTGTTACGACAATAACCTTAACTATATTCGTTGATGATAATGCCATTTTTTTCTCCCTTTTATTATTTATTAATATCTATTTATTTATCTGTTGGTGAAACCGCCATCAGCAATAATTTCAGCACCTGTCACATAAGAAGATTCGTCAGAGGCTAAGAACAATGCAACCGCCGCAATCTCGCTAGGCTTTCCGATATGCCCTATAGGAAGCTGCGAAACTATATTGTTTCGTATTTCGTCATCGCCATGCACAAAATCTGTAAACGCCTTTGTTTCCGTTGGACCAGGGCTTATAGCATTTGCTCTGATACCCTTTTCTGCAAGCTCTCCTGTGAACGAACGTGCCATAGACCTGACCGCTGCTTTCGCCGCATTATAGACAATGGCGTTTTTCCCACCCTGAAAACCTGCAATTGATGATATTAGAACAATTGAAGATTTATCAGACATAAAAGGAATTAACTTCTGCACCGTGAAAAAAGCTGAAAAAACATTAAGGTCCATTGTCAAATGAAACTCCTCAGGTGTGATTTCTGGAATCGGGTTTTGTGGTCCGTTACCAACAATCGGTAACACCGCCTTTAATTTACGCCCTGTCTTTTTGACCGATTCTGCTATTTTTTCCAAATCTTTTATATCTGTCGCGTCAACTTTTATGATGTCAATAACCTGGCTGTTTCCCTCATATATTTTTTTTGAGGTTTCAACATCAAAATCAGCCACAATCAAATCTGCACCTTCTATTATAAAACGTTCTGCGATTGCTCTGCCAATTCCATTCGCCGCACCCGTGATGACGCACAATTCTTTATCCAATAATTTACTCATAAAAACCCCCATTTCGCCGCTACCGCCGGCGGTACAAATAGTTATGAAAAAATGGTGTGCGGTTTTCGCCATTTGGTTATTATTATATTGAGGAGAAGATATACTATAAAGCACGGTGAGGTGAGTCGTAGACTACTCTTCTCATCTTAAATCAGTATAAAAATAACCATGTTAACCAATTACGCTAAACTATATACTCAAAAAACTCAAATGTAGCTTTTGAATCGTAGCCAGAATAATCAACTGCAGCCAAGCCCACAAATGCTCCCGTGAAAAAGCCACCATAATGAGAATTCACATAATCATCAGACAAAATCATTGCATCAAGTTTAACAGGCACTTTGATCCAATTTTTTCCGTCAAATGAATATTCATAAAAATAGTCCAAATGATCAACAACTGTCTTGAACCAAACCCACTCCGTACCCTCAGGAATCCTCACAGCGTTTTCTTTTAAAACAGAAGAGTATTTGCTATTGTCGCATTCTGCAACTTCTATAACATCATTACGCTCATCATCTTTTGTGATAAAAATCCATGACCAATGCTCGCTGTTATAATAATTTACAAGACCAGCCATTGCCTGATAGCTATATGGGATAAATTTCACCTTTGTCACAGCTGAAAATCCAAAATCTTTCCACCTTCTGGCAATAAACGACTGATTGAACTTGTTTGAAAGTGAACCATGCCCTATCAGTTCAAGTTTTCCGCCTCCAACCTTTCCCATTTTTTCAGAAAAAGGAACCCTTAAAGTATTCCACTCACCGCCAAGCTTATCCGATGAAAAATCATCAAAAACAGCATTGGTTTCAGGTGCCTCAGTTAATATGGCATCTTTTGGGGCATCAACCTCTTTCAAACCGCCATGCCCACCTACAACTCTTGGCCAACGTTCATCATCCCAATAAACTTTCTGAATACTTGTTTCACGCCCAAGCGTACACCAGCCTCTTGGGTCATAAATATTCTCGGTCGAATGGTGAAGAGGCCTGGCGCAAAGTGAGGCATAATACCATTCGCCAGAAGGGGTTTCGACAAGCGAACCATGCCCTTGCTTTTGAAGATAGTGGTCCGGTGTATCAAAGTTGGTTATAAATGGTCCGTTCGGCTCAGTTTCATAAGGTCCCCATACATTCTTTGAGCGAGCAACAATTTCTTGGTGCGTCCAAATTGTGCCGCCTTGTGCTGCAAATATATAATAGTATCCATTAATTTTATATATGTGCGGTCCTTCAACTGTCTTCACATCGGTACCATTGTATACAATTTTTGCGGTCTCTGGTTTCAGCCTCTTATTAGCCACATCGTATTCAGTTAAAGTAAGCCCATTGAATGGGTTGTTATACTCACGGTGATCCCAAGTTTGTTGAATGAGATATTTTTTCCCGTCATCATCATGAAAAAGAGACGGGTCAAAACCAACGCCGTTTAGCTTGATAGGTTTGCACCAAGGACCTTTTATATCATCCGCAATTGTCAGATAATTGTACATATCTTTGAATGCACCGTCTATAACTTTTACATCAGTATAAATAAGCCAAAACTTTCCGTCAGCATAGGACAAATCAGGTGCCCAAATACCACCAGAGCAAGGGTTGCCTTTCATATCAAGCAACTCCACGCTGTCAAGAACAGATGTGGTCAAATTCCAATGCACAAGGTCTTTAGATTCATGAACCCTGACGCCAGGAAACCACTCAAACGTAGAAGATGCAATATAATAAGTGTCGTCTACCCTAATCATTGACGGGTCACCATGAAAACCCGTAAGAACTGGATTTATAATTTTCATAATGTTTCTCCTTTAAGATCTACCCAGCGAAAATTCTTTTTTTACATTTTCCATAACTTTACATGAACCCTTCTGTAATCAAACTTCTCTTTCACCAAGCGACCAATTTTCAGCACTGTTTTCAACAACACAAACTAAAATATCATCACGCCTGATTCCAATGTCAACAAGCCTCTTCGTTAGTTCCTTATATGTTTTTTTCTTTTGTTCAAGTGAAAACATACTAACCATTGTAATTCTTATGATTATCAAATCGTGTCTATCACGATTGTCATAGGTTGGTGAAAAAATAATCTCCCCTTCATCATGCGGTCTAAACACTTGGAAAAGATCAGTTGTATCCATACCTAGACCTGCAACCAGCGAATTATGAATTGCACTTGATATTTCTTTTCCTTTATCCTTAAACACTGACCTCTTTAAGTCAACTTGAATAAACGGCATATTTATCTCCTTCTTTTCGCTAATATTCTGCTCTTGTTAAATTATTTTAGAGCACCAGCACTCATGCCTTTTTCAAAATTCTTCTGCATGAACAAATAAACAATAATCTCAGGAATTGCAGTGAGTACAGCTGCCGCTAATATCTTCGTCTGGTCATTTGTAAACTCACCTTGGAAGTATTGTGGAAGCAGCGTTACCGTCTGCATATCCGGGCTTTGCAAGAACAAAAGTGGCATGAGATATGTGTTCCATGAGTTGATGAGTGTCAAAACAATAATTGATGATGCAATTGGCTTTGTAAGCGGAAGGATGACATACCAAAACGTCAAAAATATACTCGCACCGTCAATTTTTGCTGCCTCCATTAACTCGTTAGGAATTCCATTGTCAAAATTTCTAGTAAGTAGAATTGTAAATGGCAGTTGTAATGCTGCAATAGGTAAAATTACAGCCAAGAAGGTGTTAAAAAGATGCATCTTTTGGAATGTTACAAACAAAGGCGACAACAAAATTACTTCAGGTAAAGTTAATGCAATAAGAATCAACCAAAAGAACACTTCTTTTCCAAAAATATGTAATTTTGCAAATCCAAAGCCAGCTGTCATACTGAATAAATAAACCAACAAAATTACGCTAAATGATATGATGAATGAATTTCTAAAATAGATTGGAACTACGCCTGTATCCCAAACCGCCTTATAATTTAAAAACCCTGTTCCACCGATAGAGCCGAGAAACATTTGAACAAGTGGAATCGCATAAGGTATCGTTAGTATCAGTAGAATGATTTGCAAAACGACTTTACTTTTTAAACTTCTAATTTCAAACATTTTATTTCTCGTCTCCTTTATTAACCTTATTTATAAGTATTGCACCGCAGAATGCAAGTACAAGGAGCATTACTGATATTGCAGCTGCATAGCCAAGATGAGATTGCCTTATCCCCTGCCTATAAATATACGTACCTAAAAATTCTGTTGCGTGATTTGGGCCACCAGTTGTAATCAGATAAGGAATATCAAATGTTTTCAAAGCGCCTATGATTCCAAGCATTCCAAGAGAAACTGTCGTGCCTTTGCAGTTTGGTAATACAATATTCAATAAAGTTCTAAAGTTTCCCGCTCCATCTAAGTACGATGCCTCAAGTATTTCTTTATCTATTTGGCTCATTACCGCATAATATAGAATGAAACTCATTCCTGTGAACTCCCAAATCGCAACAATCATGAGAATGAAAAGTGCCGAATTTGGATTTGCCAACCAATCAACAGTTATGCCTAAATGAAGTGTGTCAAATATATCTTGCAGAATTCCCTGAGGAGAGAACAACAATCTAAACACTGGCGCCATAGTCGCTGGTGCTAATATTGTTGGTATAAAAATCAAGCACTTGTGCAATGTAGCAAGCTTTACTTTTGTATGCAAAATTGCGGCAAATATAAAACCTAAAAAGTTTTGAATTAAAAATGTAAAAATAAAATAAACAATTGTGTTTTTTATAGCTTTCCAAAAAACCCAGTCAGAAAAAAGTGCCTTAGTATAATTACTTATCCCCACTTTTGTCTGAATTGGATCAAGCCCATTCCAATCTAAAGTAGACAGCTTGAATGTATAGAATATTGAATAATATATGATACCTACAATAAAAACAAATGCTGGAAGAATCCACAGAAACCCGTTTATATTCGTGGATCTCAATGTTTTATCATTTTTCATGTTTTTCATGTTTATACTTCTCCTCAACACTAAATGGTAGGGGCACTATAAGAAATAGGCCCCTATAAAAATATTATCTCTTACTTACTATCAGCTTGAGTCTCTGCAAGTTGAGCAGCACCATCTTTAGGAGTGATAGTTCCTCCTGCCACTCCAGCCAATACATCCATCATTTTTTGGTTCATATCTGCATTTATTTCTGCAAAACGAGGGTTATCACTACTTTCCATTGATTTTTCAATGTATTTTTTGATTGCTTCGTTTTGTTTCTCAGGATTTACAAGTTTTACTTTGTCCCAATTCGGAGTTGCTGATTTTAGAGAAGGAACAACGTTTAAAGAATCTGCAATCATCTGTTGACCACTCTGAGAGGTTCCAAGCCAGACAGCAAATGTAGTTGCAGCCTTAATATTCTTTGATGTTGCAGACACTGCGGTTGAATAGTCTAAATCGCCAAACATAGATCCTGTATTTCCTGTTCCAGCAATATCAGGGAAATCAATTGGAATCATTGTGAACGGCTTTTCTTTTGAAGATGCAGCCTCAATAGAAGCCTTCATAGTATCAGGCAAAGTGTTTGATGTATACCAAGACCCCATCATAACCATAGCAGCCTTTTGAGACATAAATAAATTGTTTGCTTCTGGATATTGTTTAAGTCCAAGAGCACCCTTTTGCATTATTCCGTCATCAAACAGCGCTTTCCATAGTTCTAATGATTTGACAATTGAGTCATCAGTCCATTCAACTTCACCTCTTGCTGCTTTTGTAAAAGTACCAGGGCTTACATTATCAGCGATTGCATGGAAAGTGTCCATGTTAAATGCACCTTGACCTGCTCCCTGCACAAAACCATCGATACCATGTTCTTTAAAGACTTTACAAGCCTCTTTCCACTCTTCTAAATTAGTAGGAACTTTTACATTATATTTATCAAAAAGATCTTTGTTAATCCAGAGATTTCCTGAATATACAGTTCCGACACCAAGTGCTTTCAACTGACCATTGACAGTCATTGTGGTGATTGATGCCTCGTTGAGCTTGTCTTTATAATTATCGCCTAGAGCCTTTTTTACAGCATCAGTCAAGTCAATTGCTTGTCCTCCAAAAACTTTAACGCCGCCATTTCCTGAACCCGCTGAAACCTCAAAAGCATCAACACCCCCGCCATTTGCTAAAGCCGGTTTGATAGCCGCGTCATAATCATCTATTGATGTTTGTTTCCACGTAACTTTTATGTTTGGATATTCTTTGTTAAATTCTGAAATATATTGTTCATTAGTTGGGGAACCCGGCGTCCACCCCCACCAAACCACTTCGCCTGACGTTTCAGTGGAAGTATCTTCTGTCTTTTTACTGCCGCCACATCCTGCTAGCACAGTCGTCATCATAACCATTAAAGCAACTAAGATCACTACTAAAACTCTTGTCTTTTTCATTTAACCCTCTCCTTTAAATTATTATTATCCACTGTATATAACGCTTAGGGCGTCATAAGAGCCTTTATGTACGTAGCACTATTTAAATATTCTTCATCTGTATTAAGATGTTCTATGATAAACGGCATGTTTTCATCAAAGGATAATCCTTTTTCGATTAGGTGTTTGATATTTATCCCGCCGTTTCCAGCACTGGTTTCCCTAAAAAACAGCGTATAATCGTCCTCCATTTTGACATCTTTCAGATGGCAACTTTTTATATGCCCACCTAGTTTCTCGAAGCATTCGCATATAAATTCCTCATTAAAGAAATACCTTCTTGGTGTAGTTATCCAGTTAAAAATGTCCATATGAACAGCAAATCTATCTCTGTCCACACACTCAAGCAACTGCAGATACTCATCCGGTCCAGTCGGAAACATCCATGGCATTGACTCGATAGTAAAATACGTGTTCTTGGGGTTTACCCCATCTATAATCTCCTGAATAGTCTTTACACCCAGTTTCCAGGTTTCCTTTGTAAAATTGTCTTTATATGCACCATCCCAGCGAGAGCCTCTTGCACCTATAATATTCACACAACAGCGAGAACCTATTCTATCAGCAAGTTCAAGCTGCCCCACGGCATACTTAATAGCGTTTTTACGTGCATCTTCATTTAAATCTAATGTATTGCGCCAAACCCCAACCTCTGCTATCACAAGGTTGTTTTTTTTTGCTTCTTTAACATACTCGCCAATAAGCGCATCATCATTTTCATAAGAGAGTGGGAAATTTATAGTTCCAAGTCCTAAGTTTTTATGTTTCAAAGCCCATTCCTTTGGACTGTTGTGTTTTAATGGTGAAGATGTCCCAAGTCTCATCTTTAGTATCATGCCTTTCTATTTATTTATAGTGTTAATATCACTTGTTGTAACTCTCAAGAAGCTCAATTACACATTTTAGATCCGGTGCATCAAAATAATTATATTCGCCACTGCCATCACCATAAACACCTCTTTGAACCAGCTTTAAACCAGCAGTTTCAGCATTTACAACAGCAGTCTTTGAATCCTTAACTTGAAATGCAATGTGGTGAATGCCCTCGCCCTTCTCGTCAAGATAGTTTCTCCATGTTGAAGGTTCCTCGTTAGGCTGAATCAATTCAAGCTGTAGTCCCGGACCAACGTCAAAGAAAGCCATCCAACAATAAGCATTTGGAGCAGGTTCACCTTTAAACTTTGTTCCTGTAACCGCATAATCACCAATAGGTTGCGTCTCAGGTACGTCAACACCTAAAAACTCAGCCCACTTTCTCTTTGTTGCCTCCACATCTTTAACGATAAATCCTACTTGCGCTACTAAATTTGTTCCAACTATTCCTGCCATTTTTTGTCTCCTTTCATGACTTTACTCAGTCAAATATTAAACTTCATCCATATATCCACCTGGTTTTAAAGGCTCAGGCCTCTCACAGGTAGTTATCATTTTGTAAAACTCACCATTTTCAGATGAAATCATCATTCCCTCTATGGCTTCGGTAATGTGCATTATTAAACTGCCATTTGCTCTATTATTCGAGTTTGCTTCTATAGCCTTTGCAAGATCAAGTACGCCTAAGCCCCTTGAATAATCTTTAACTCTAGGAAATAGCTCAGGAAGCTCATAGAACCTATCTTTTCGTGCCATAGCTTCATCTGTTTTTTGATAAACTGTGTCCGTGTATTGTTCTTTCCTATACACTCTAGGAGTGCCGCCGCCAAAGTTAGGGTCCGGATAGGTGAGCGTTCCGCCATCTCCATATATTTCAAACATCGGAAGGTTCGACCTATAAATATCAAAACTTACATTAAAATTCACAACTACGCCACTTTTTAACCTCAATATAGAGGAGTAATGAGTAGGGATCTCTATTTCAATATCCATTCCAGCCTCTCGTCCCACATATATATGTCTAGTATCGCTACCCTTTGTATTAAGAGCAGCAATGCTCTCTATTGGTCCTAACAGGGATATAATTGCAGAGAGATAATACGGTCCCATATCAAATAAAGGGCCGCTGTTCTTCATATAAAAAGGTGTAGGGTTAGGGTGCCAGGTTTCAACCCCAAAGGTGGTCATGTTCGCCGTGACAAAGAAAGGCTTTCCTATAAGATTAGCATCAAGATAATATCTCATGCTCTGAAGCCCTGACGCTAAAAAGGTGTCCGGTGCACAACCAACTTTAACACCCTTTGCAGCTGCTAAATCCAAAACTTCCTTTGCAGCTTTTAAATTGGGTGCAAACGGTTTCTCGCTAAAAAGATGTTTACCAGCTGTTATTATCCGCTTGCCCAACTCAACATGAAACTGTGGTGGTGTGAGATTTATTACAATCTCAACTTCATCATCATTTAACAATTCTTCCGTCGTATATGCCTTTCTTATCCCAAACTCCGATGCTAGTTTTTGCGAAAGCTCTACATTTATATCTGCACAAGCGATTACTTCAAGATTTTTGTAAAATGCTTTTATATCGGCAAGATATGTTCTGCTAATAACTCCAGATCCAAGTATACCTATTTTAAATACTCGCATAATATTACTCCTTTCTTATAATGCATAAGTTCAAATATAATTTTTCGGTTGTAGAAAAATTTTATTACCTCTGGCGTTTCAACGAGGCAAGAGATATGTGCTCACCGACTGAAAACTGAAGCGGAACTCGCCACCTATAGAGGTGGGGGACATTTTTTGCCTCTTTATTAGACTTATACAAATGTAAACCATTTCAGTGTGTCTTGTTATTAATATATTATCAATTTTACATCCTACTTACTTTTTAAAAATTGTGTAGTACCTATGCATATTTTATTATAATTATTTTTGTTGTATATATTGTGTCCCTAATAAAACACTGATATTAAAGCCCTTTGTCAACTTTGTATGCATATCCTTCTTTTAGACTTATCAAATATTGCTATTTGATATTATTACTGATAGACTAATTTTATACAAAGCTTCACCTATATAACCGGTAAAGGAGATTTTGCTTATGCACACGGAAAATTATTTCGAGAGATTGAATTTTAGTAGTGGGAAGAAAATTAATGTGTCAAAGAAAATCGATATAAATTTTTCTAATACGATGCATTGGCATCCTTTTATCGAAATACTTTTAAGCCTTTATGATAATAATGAAGTAACGATTAATTTCACCGAACATGTTCTTAAAACTAATGACCTGGTCATAATTTACCCTGGTGACTTGCATTCGCTTGTTCCTGTAGCTGAAAATGCTTTTATTCTCGTTCAGTTTCCCCTTGACTTACTGATTATTATGAGTGAGTTTAATAGATATTTTTCTGTGCTTAGCCAGTATCATTGCATTAAATATGACCCATCAAATATTGATGCCGACAGAATGATTATTTTAATAAAAAAATTGCCCGAGCTTTATTATTCCGACACGCTTTTTAATGAAGTTCGTATATACTCCCTTCTCCTGGAGCTTTTTGCAAAACTTGGGCAATACTGCGTCAATGCTAAGAAAGAAGAATTCTCTGATGATGCAAAAAGAGATTATAAGTCTACTAATCTAATTACAGAAGCTTGCCTTTACATATCAGAAAACTGTACTAAGCCTCTTACGCTAGACGATGTTTCTCATCACATAGGGGTTAGCAAGTCCCATTTCTCACATTTATTCAAAAAATATACGAATATGACATTTATAGACTTCCTTACTACTGAGCGTATCAAGAGAACAGAATTTTTGATTTCGAATCCAAAGGCACATATAATTGATATTGCATTTGACTCAGGATTTTCAAGCCTATCTTCATTTAACCGTGCTTTTAAAAAAATAAAAGGGATTTCTCCTAGCGAATTTAGGGAAAGGATAACTAATAAGTAAGCATCTAAACCCCAGCAATGATTCATGGCGTTTGGATGTAACTTATTTAAAAATCCGTGAAGAAGATATGTATCCTTATCGGGCTGTAGACTCCTCTGGTAATACTATAGATTTTTGGTTATCTATGAACCGTGATAAAAACTCGGCCAAAAACTTTCTAAAAAGAGCTCTTTCCTCCCCTCATTCTTCCCTTATTTCTCTGACAAGTGCGTTCATACGTTTTATTATCTTTCAGCATCATTACTCCTTTTCAATTCTTATGAATAGCTTATAGAAAATTTTTCAAAATAGTAGTTATTATTAATCTATCATCTACGTTAGTATACATTAGCCATGTACAGGATGCGATTAAAACGTTTAGCGGAAAAGAAATGAAAAATAAAAATTACTGATTTTAATACACAATGATGAACTATAGACAATTATGTTATATAATAAATCATGTTAGGAGTTGTATCCTGATATGTATATCTTAATAATGGGAGGTTATCATGAAATACTATGTAGATGCAAATGCTGCGAAAGACGGCAATGGTTCCATTGAAAGACCATTCCGACGAATCAATGAAGCCGCGAAGTTGGCGCTTCCCAACGATGAAGTGCTGGTTGCACCGGGGGTTTACCGGGAATATGTAGATCCTGTTCATGCCGGTACTGAAGATGCCCGTATCACTTATTCCAGTACTACACCTCTTGGTGCTGTGATCACCGGCGCGGAACAGATAAAAACCTGGCAACATTATATAGAAAATGTCTGGGTATGCCGGATTGCAAACAGCGTTTTCGGTGAATACAATCCTTATACAACTTTAGTATATGGAGACTGGTATTTCGCTACACCGAATAAACATACCGGCTGTATTTATTTAAATGACAAGGCTCTGTATGAAGCCACAACTTTAGAAGAGTGTATCAAGGGCGATGTTTATGAATGTAGCTGGGTACCTGAAGAATCTGTTTATAAGTGGTATACAGAACAAGATACAGACGCTGATGAAACGATTATTTATGCCAATTTTCAGGGTCAAGTTCCAAATGAGGAAAATGTAGAGATTAATGTCCGCCGCAGGTGTTTTATGCCTTCTATAACCGGCATCGGTTACCATACGGTCAGTGGATTTAAAATTGATAAAGCTGCCACCACCTGGGCACCGCCTGCAGCTTTTCAGGATGGCATGATCGGTCCTCACTGGAGCAAAGGCTGGATCATTGAGGATTGTGAAATTTCAAACAGCAAGTGTGCAGGCATTTCTCTGGGCAAATATCTTGATCCTGACAACGATCATTACTTTACAAATAAATATGTAAAGAGTCCTACCCAGATGGAACGAGATGCGGTTTGCCGTGGCCAGTATCACGGATGGCTGAAAGAAAAAATCGGCAGTCACATAGTTCGCCGCTGTAACATTCACCACTGTGAACAGGGCGGCATTATTGGCCGTATGGGCGGTGTGTTTAGTACCATTGAGGACAACCATATTCACCATATTAATAATATGATGGAACTAGGCGGAGCAGAAATTGCCGGGATAAAAATGCATGCAGCCATTGATGTGGTCATGCGCCGCAACCATATCCACAATTGTACGATGGGAATCTGGTGTGACTGGGAAGCACAGGGCACACGTATTACCCAGAACCTGCTGCATGATAACCAGCGGCCATCGTATGCCAAAAATCTTCCGGGAAGTATGATGTCTCAGGATATATTTGTAGAAGTCGGCCATGGTCCAACTCTGATCGATAACAATATTCTGCTCTCAGACGCCAGCCTTCGTTTTGCAACAGAGGGCGTGGCTATGGTTCACAACCTTATCTGTGGTGCGCTAACCGACGTCGGTGGTGGAACAGGTCCACGCTATACACCATATCACATGCCACACCGTACGGAAGTAATGGGCTTTATGACCATTCTTCATGGCGACAACCGTTTCTACAACAATATCTTTGTCCAGAAATGGCCTTCTGAAGACTATGTGATCTACAATGATCAAAGCGTAGAACCCATGCGGGAAAACAGACTTGTCGGCACACACGTTTTTGATGAATACCCAACCTATGATGAATGGATTGCGCAGTTCGATTTTTCCCAGCGTCCAAACATGATGGCTTTAGAACCTGCTCATTCAGGTCATCTGCCAGTCTGGAGCGAAGGGAATGTATATCTGAACGGTGCAAAGCCATGGAAAAAAGAAGTGAACGGTCTGTTCGTTGAAAACAATGATCAGGATTTTAAAATAGAACTGGTGGAAAAAGACGGTTATTATTATCTGAGCACAAATGTATATGATTACCTCAAGGATTTCAGCGATCGGATGATCCACACTGAAATTCTCGGCAAAGCCTTCGAACCGGAAGCATACTTTGAAAACGCGGATGGGACACCGATACGCTTTGACGAGGACTACTTCGGAAATCATCGCGGTATTCATGTTATCCCGGGTCCGTTCGCATCATCTTCTGATAATATTAAACTATAATCACAAGTATAAACCCTATATGTAACCAATAGTGACGTTTCATTTCTGGCATATTAATTTAAAAGTTTTAATTAATATGCCAGAGGGGGACGTCCTTTTTTGTCATGTGGACACATTTATACCTTGCGAATATCTATTGACAGTAGATTGTCTTATATTTGTTCAATCTAGTAATACTATTCTAGATTGAGATAATTATTAATGAATGCGTATTCTGGCGTAATCCACTTTTACCCCTATATTATTATATACGGATTCTGATTCTTTATTGTTCAGTTATCAGGCTGCTTTGTTCTAAATCAGCCTGTCTTTGCGGAAGCCCGCGGTTATAAAACGCCATGCAGCCTTTCTGTTTGTCAGCCATGCGATTTGAGCATCGTTCTTGGTATTGCTGAGTATTCTTGGTATAAAAAATTTTGCAACTGTTTCAGGTTTGTCAGCTAATATATTGAATATCTTTCTGAACTTCTCATCTTCTATTACTTTAGACTGCTCACCGTCGGGCGTTTTTGTGATAAAATCAGTCAGCATCATGCCCGGAGATAACCGTCCAGCTATTACAGCGGTACCCTCCAGTTCCTTGGCAAGCCCTTTTATAAAGTACGTTAACGCATGCTTGGTAGTACCGTACAGTATTGTTTTAATCTGTATCATGTTGTTTGACCCAAGACCTTCCATGCTGTATATCGCGCCATGCCCCTGTTTAACCATCCCTGCTGCCGCAATCTGTGAACCGTATATCATTCCAGTAATATTTGTCTTAATTATGTTTTCAGTGTAAGCTTCGCCCGTTTCCCACGAAAACATGTACGGCGTGTTTTGCCCCGCGTTATTGATCCATATATCTATCCTGCCCCATTTTTCCACAGAAGAGTCCCAGATGCTTTTCAGACTTGCTTTTTTCTGAACGTTGCATGGTACATAGATGTATTTCCCCTTAAAGAGCGACAGTGAAGCGCTGGCCGCTTCCGGCAACGCTTCACCCCTTCCGGACAGCGTAACATTGCACCCGGCTCGCAGAAACTCCATTGCCATACAAAACCCAATCCCCCGTGTACTGCCGGTTATCACTACATTTTTCATAATAAGTCCTCCTTACCTTGTGTTCAGCCATTCCAGAACAAGCTTGAGATTTTCCTCTTTTACGCCGTCAAAACCATTTTCAATGATAGATATGGCTTCTTCGAGCTTTTCATCTTTGTCCTTCTGGCTTTTAAGCATCTTCAGAAACATGGATAGCATGATTTTATCAATGCCCTTTATTTCTTTCAAAGGAAAGCATCCGCCGCGCAGGTAAAAAAGTGGTATGCCTTCGATCTTATTCCTTGCGATAACTGTTTCAATATTTGGCTCAGCGTTTCGTCCAGTGCCCGATCCACAAATAGCTATGACCTTATATTTTCGCAGTTTATCAAACCCCTGTATCTTCCCGACTTTCATCCAGCCAAGAAAAATGATTTCTTCGTCTTGATTAACCTTTGAAAGTTCTTTAACTCGAAAAACCTTTAGTCCCGTCTTTTCAGCGAGCATTTCCGCATACCTCTTTGTAAAACCCGTTTTTGATTCATAAACAATTATCATTTCATCTTGAACCTCCTTTCATTCCTTTCAAAATGTGTTCAGCCAATAATATGTATTTTGATATCTATTTATGAGATTTACTTTCCCTGATTGCGATTAACTCATCATTCAATTCAGGAATATCGTCAATTTTCCTAATCATTTAACTATTGCACAGTGATCATTATTATCGCTTCAGCAGTAGCTTGTTTCAGCTCGCCTTTGCACTTCGTACTTGCCTAGTGGACGTGCCTTGCATGGGTGGTACAGCAGCCTCTTCCAGTCGTATCTCCCTTTACAAGCAGTGTTGCGTTCTCAGCAGTAGAATGTTTCCAATCACGCTTCGCTTTGGCTCGTGTTCTTGGACATTCCTTGCATGGAACGTACATCTACTTCTTCGGTCGTTCTACTTCCTCAGAAGCAGTGTTACGTTCTCAACGTGCCCCGTCCACGGGAACATATCGACTGGTTGTACTTCCTTTACCTCAAATCCATTCTCGCATAAGAACTTCAGGTCTCGTGCCAGAGTGGACGGGTTACAGCTAACGTATACAATGCGCTGGGGCTGCATGTCAACAAGTGTCCTCAGCAAAACCTCTTCACAACCTTTTCTTGGCGGGTCTACCACCACAACATCTGCTCGAATGCCCTGGTCATAAAGCTGTGGTATCACCTTCTCAGCCTCTCCCACCAAGAATTCAGCATTCGAGATATCATTTAGTTCAGCATTTCTTTTTGCATCTTCAATTGCATCTGGCACAACCTCTACCCCAATGACTTTTTTCGCTTTTTCCGATAAGAAGAGCGATATAGTTCCTATACCACAATACAAGTCAAAAACAGTTTCATTACCAGTAAGCCCTGCATATTCCAAGGCTTTACCATACAATACCTCAGTCTGAGTAGGATTGACTTGAAAAAATGATAACGGAGAAATATTGAACTTATACTTTCCAATATAGTCAGAAATGTACCCCTGCCCATAGATACATGTGTTTTTATCACCAAGAATTATATTCGTGTTCTTGGTATTTACATTTACAACAATACTCTTAATATTTTCATATTTATCACACAATAGCTTTACCAGTTCATCTGATTTAGGCATCTTCTTCCCGTTTACAACCAGCACTACCATTATTTCATTAGTTCTGAAACCCTTTCGCACCATCACATGGCGCAAAAAGCCCTTGCCTGTATTCTCATTATAAATGCTTATACCTTTAGCTTTAAAAAAATCACGAACAATATCTCTTATGGCATTGCTTTCTTGTGGCTGTATATCACATACATCACTATCAATAATATTATGAGAAGCCTTCTCATAGAAGCCAATTTTTATATCAGTACCAAGAGTCCCCACTGGATATTGAACCTTGTTTCTATAATGAAATGGGCTGTCCATTCCAATAGCATCGTGAACCTGT
>JAEWAX010000067.1 GCA_023391425.1 Bacillota bacterium
TTTCTATATATTTCAAGTCATCTACTTTTTGATTAAGTATAGGATAATTACCATCCTTATACTCTTTACTTTTATAAATAGGACTTAGACCTGATGCATAAAGGTCAGTGTCAATAGAATATTTTCTTATAATTTTTTTACCATTCTTAAGTTTATATGCAATATACTGTAAATTACCATTGTCACTTCTTTTATCAAGTATTAGTTTATGAAGTTTAGTCACATTCTCAATATTTTGTGGGTCTTTATAAACGAAAGTACTTCTGTTGTCATCGTAGTATTCAAAATTAGGGTTATCCCTATTTTGCCACCAGTGCAAGTTATATCCCACATAGCTCTCCTCAATTTCACTAGGATTTGGAATATTATTGACATAACCTATAACATCAAACTTAATTCCTAAAGACATGATAACGAGTATCAGAGCAAAAACGATATAGCCCTTGTAGGTATGAAGTATCTTGAAGGATTTATGTGTTATCATTTGTACAGCAACATATGCTATTAGTGAGCAAATAAAATATCCAAATATAATAAAAGCAAAGGAAGACTTATTTAATACCATAAAGTATGCTCCACCAAGCAGAGTAGCACATATTGTAGTACCATATATAAATATTGGTTTAATAGGTCTAAACGTTATGATATCTCCTGCAGTTTCTGGTCTTCTAAGCTTAAAGGCAAATAGTGCTCCAACGAAGAGTGCAAGAGTTATTAGGATATATACAATAACTAAAGTTGGGGTTAAGGTCTCATAACCAGGACTATATCTACTAATCCTAAATATCATTAGGAACGGCAGATTATCATTTAAATTAGAATTAGAATATGTATCAAAGCCATAGAGTAGCTCTGAGAGATTCATTCTAACAAATTCCACCAAAAAGGCTGGCAATATATTTAGTATATAGACAAAAGCCAGCTGTGCTATTGAACTACCAGTAAACATACTAACAAATATTGTCATTGAAATGAACATAATACCAAATAAAAGTGAACGTAAGAGCCACAAAAATATTAGCTTGGTAGTATAATATGCTGACAAGAAGCTAAAACAGTTTAACATAAGCATTATTAAAGTGGTAAAAAGCAAGGGTGCAATAAATAAAATCAAAGCTGATATAACGCTATTTAAGTACAAAACAGATCTTGTAAGTGGTAAACTATGATATAGTGATGCAGAACTACTTTTTTGAATATATCTAAAAACTAATGTTCCAATTAAAAATGGAACGACAATAAGAAAAATCTGACTTGAGGTGTTTTGAAATATTAAGTCACGTCTTATTGTATCATATAAAAACTCAAGACTATTAGTGTTGAATTTCTGAACGTAATGATAAAGTGGTAGAATGAATAATAATGCTAAAGTATAAAGAACACTAATCCACCAAAACCGTTTTAAATCACTTATAATTAATCCCTTTTTAAATAAGGATGTTTTCAATTTCATAGCCTTTACCTCCTAATTCGTAAATAAAAATTTCTTCAAGAGAAAGTGGGAGGATATCCATAATGACAGGATTAGTTGCCTTAACTCTTGAAATAAGGCTATCCTTGCTGCCCCGGACAATAAATTGCAGAACACTTCCGCTTTGTGTCTGATGTAATATTTCGTCTTCTTTGAAAATATCTGATGGTGTATTTCCAGTATAGGCAAGCTGCAGCTTATGAATATCAGATTTCATATTGTCCAGTTCGCGCTCAACCATCATTTTTCCCTTGAACAGAATTCCAACATGGTCACAGATATCTTCTAGCTCACGCAAATTGTGAGATGATACCAGCACAGTAGTACCGTATTCTGCAACATCCTGCAACACTAGGTTCCATACCTTTTTCCTCATTACCGGATCAAGACCGTCAACTGGTTCGTCCAGTATCATTATCTTTGGCATCGCAGATATTCCAAGCCAGAAGGCAACCTGCTTTTGCATACCCTTTGACAGCTTGACTACCCTTCTTTTTATATCGATAGGGAAGACCTGTTTCAAGGTGTTAAAGCGCTCCCAACTCCAGTTAGGATACATACTTGCATAGAAATTAGCCATTTCCTTGATACTGTATTGTGAAAAATAAAATAGGTCGTCTGATATATAGATTATTTCTGATTTTGTTTCAGGATTATCAAACACAGTCTTGTTATTAATAGAAATAGTACCTGATTCATTTTTGTATATGCCGACTAAATGCTTTATAAGAGTAGTTTTGCCTGAACCATTTGGCCCTAAAAGTCCATATACTGAGCCTTGATTAACATGAATATCAAGTCCATCCAAGGCTTTAAAGTCGCCATATGACTTGCTTAAGGATTTTACGTCTATCATTATTTTGATGCCCCTTTCTGTTTGTAAGTATCGTGTATTACATTAATAACACTTTGCTCTGACGTCAGTAGATAAATTAATTCCTCTGTAGTCTTTTTTAATTGCTCAAAAAGCACATTGCGTCGGGATTCTATAGAACTTTTATCAAGTGGAGCAATAAAATTTCCTTTTCCCTTTACTGAATAAATACAACCCTCAGCTTCAAGTTCTTTATAGGCTTTTTGTATAGTGTTTGGATTGATTGTAAGCGTTTGAGCCAGCTCTCTGACAGATGGAATCTTATCATCAGGCTTCACTACACCGCTAATTATTAATTCCTTAATTTTTACCTTTATCTGTTCATATAAAGGATTTGAGTCTTTTAAATCTAATTGAATCATAGGCACCTCCTTGACTGTATTAAGAGTAATAGTACACTCAGTACAGTATTAGTTTAATTCCAAATATTTGAATTGTCAAGACTTTATTTAATATAAAAATGGTTCTATACTAAACATTGGGGTAAATAAAAAAATAAATGAGGCATAATGCTTCGAATTCTTGTAAGCTGAAGTTACCACACAACATTTTTCAAGAAGGAGAAACTTTTATGCCTCAAACCGAT
>JAEWAX010000139.1 GCA_023391425.1 Bacillota bacterium
ATCCTGCGCAGTACCAACAATTTCTAACCCTAATGATTTCCAATCTATTAAATACTCAATTAGTCTGCATACCTTAATTTCATCGTCAACTATTAAAACTTTTAGCATTAATTTACCCCCAAGCTGAAAATTCATTTTACATAAAACAATGATTAGCATTTAAGTATTAAGTACAATTAGACATTACTTTCGAATTAGTTTTATGTATTTACAAAGATATTATTATGGCATTTCTATATGAGATATTGTAGGTTACTATTGCATTTTTATTCTACAACGAAAAAGTAAATTAGTATACATAAAATACAAAACATCTAAAGATGATACCCCAAAATGTGAAGAACATAAGTTTTCAAAGAAAGAATCGGATGTTATTATGATTTTGCAAAGAGAACCTTCAAAAAATATGATGTATGTCAAACAAAAATAGATATACTTCATAAACTAAAATCAACTATAAAATAATATAAAGGAGGATTATTAGATGGCAATTGATTCATTCCAAATCGATACTCAGCCTGTTCGTACAGAACGTATTGACAAACTTCATAAATATGTCACATCGTTTGAGTACGCAATTTGTACAGAAAGAGGTCACTACTTAACAGAGTTTTACAAAAATAATATGAATTTACCTGCAATTGTGAGAAGAGCCAAAGCAATTGATTATGTTCTTGAAAATATGAGTATTTACATTATGCCAGGTAGCTTGTTTGTAGGAAATCAAGCATCTAAGCCTAGATGGGCACCCTTGTTTCCAGAATTTGAAGTTGAATGGGTTGAAGAAGAGTTATTAAACGGAAATCCATATTTCCCATGGGAGAGACCAGCTGATAAGTATTCTTTACGCGACGAAGATAAACCAGAAGTTAAGGATATGTGTGACTGGTGGAGAGGGAAAACTCATACAGATACGTTGAGAGTTCGTTTACCTAAAGAGGCACTTGCAACACACTACGATTTAAAAGCTGCTGATATTGGTACGTATTTCCAAGGGGGAGATGGTCACTTTGCACCAGACCATCAATTACTATTTACAAATGGTATACAGCAAATTATTGATGACTCTGAAAAGTATTTAGCACAAATTAATTGGAGTGCACCTGATGCAATTAAAAAGAAGGATTTTTATGATGCTGCAATAATTAGCGCTAATGCAATAATCAAATTCTCAGAGAGATATGCTGACTTAGCAGAGAAAATGGCCGTAGAAGAAAAAGATGAAGACAGAAAGAAAGAATTATTAGAAATGGCTGATATTTGCAGATGGATTCCAAGAAAACCCGCAAGAAATTTCAGGGAAGCATTGCAGTTTATGATTCTGGTTCACATTTGTATTCAAATTGAAGATAACGGAGCCGGAGTATCATTTGGAAGATATGACCAATTCATGTATCCACTTTACAAAAAGGGCCTTGCAGATGGCACGTTAACTCGTGAAAGCGCTCTTGAATTAACAGAAAACTTTTTCTTGCAAATTTATACCTGTAATAAAGTAAGAAGCTGGATTGACACAGATTTTTATCGTGGTGTTCCGATGTTCCAGAACCTTACAATTGGTGGGCAAGACCCAATAAAGAAATGTGATGCAACAAATGATTTGAGTTATATTTGTTTAGAGGCTACTTACAACACAAGAATTCCGCAGCCATCGCTAACAGTTCGTTTCCATAAGAACACTCCATTTGAATTTAAAATGAAAGTAGCAGAAGTAATTAGGTTGGGGACAGGCTTACCTTCTATATTTAATGATGAAACATATATTCCAGCACTTATGAATAGAGGCTATGAACTTAACGATGCATACAATTATTGTATAATAGGTTGCGTTGAACCTGGTACTGCTGGTCTGCTGGGCGGCAGAACAGGAGGAGCATGGCTTAATTGTACAAAAGTTTTGGAGATGTCACTTTATAATGGAACAGATCCTAGAACTGGTATTTGTTTACATAATAACAAATCAGGTAAAGATCTATCAACCTTTGAAAGCTTTGAAGATGCCAAGGAAGCATATCTAGATCAAATGGCTTATTATGTAAAAATGGAAGCAATACTAGAAAATACAATTGACCAAGTATGGGAAGAAACCTTAGAGGAACCGATGGCTGCGATATTTGGATGTACAGAGACTACTATTCCTAGAGGTAAGCCAATTAAGCAAGGTGGCGCAAAGTACGATTTGACAGGACAACAGACTATCGGTACTGCTAATGTGGCTAATAGCTTATATGCTATCAAAAAATTGGTATTTGACGATAAGGTTATCACTGGTGCACAATTAGAACATGCCTTAGAAACAAATTTCAATGATATGACTACCAACCCTACTGGTGCCCAGATTAAAGCGTTATGTGCACAGACTCCTAAATATGGAAATGATATTGATGAAGTTGATGAAATCGCTCGTGAGATGTTGGCTTTTGTTGCAAATGAATTGGTAAAATATAAAAATACACGTTACGGAAGAGGCCCAATTGGTGGAACTCTACATTGCTCAACAAGTACAGTATCAAGTAATACGCCTTTTGGTAAGGTATGTGGTGCAACTCCAGACGGTAGAAACGCATATACAGCAGTTGCCGATGGACAGTCTCCAATGCGTGGAACTGATGTAAAAGGCCCAACAGCAGCAATTGCTTCAGTAGCAAAAATGAACAACATTCTTCTATCATGTGGCTCCCTGTATAATTTGAAGTTTAGCCCTTCTGATTTAACTTAATAAGTTTAGCCGAATTGCATTTATATATTTATTAAAAGGAGGAGTATTTATGGCAGAGATTATGGTTAATAAGAACAATGGTTTAAAGCGTTTTGTAAGTTTAATCGATCGCTATTTTGCGGCAGGTGGTTCTCAGATGCAATTCAACGTTGTTAGTAAAAAAACATTATTAGAAGCGCAAGAAGATCCTGAAAAGTATGCCAACTTATTAGTTAGAGTTGCTGGATATAGTGCATATTTCACACAGCTTTCAAAAGAAGTTCAACAGGATATTATTGAGCGTACTGAAGAAAAGCTATAAAATTTGAGGACTATATAATGGTCCTAACTAAAACAATTTATAGATATCTAAGGGGGAGAAAGTATGAAAAAAAGAATTATTAGTGGAATCTTGTGTGTAAGTTTATTGGCAAGTTTATTGGTAGGGTGTGGATCATCGGCAACCACTAGTACTACTAGTAGTACAGCAAGCACTGCAAGTGTAACAGGTACTCAGACTGCTACTTCTAAAGGCGTTTTTTCAGCTACAAAAGAACAGTTAGAATTATTACCAGAAGCAATGCTTGGAGACAAAGATGAGTTTAAAGGACTAAATATAGGTTTCTCTCAAAGAAATATCGCCGGTTCAGAGTGGTGGGAACAGTTAGTTAGATTAGCAAAAATGGAAGCTGAGCATTTAGGTATAAAATTAACAGTTTATGATGCAGGTAATGATTTAACAAAGCAACTTGCAGATATAGAAACTTTAGTTAATATAAAACCAGATGCAATGATAATTAATCCTTTCCACTCAACTGGAGTTTTACCAGCTGTAGCAAAGGTACATGCAGCTAATATTCCATTAACGGTAGTTAACTGTGCATTAGATGCACAGGGTGCTCCTTTTACATCTGTATCTTGAGATGTAGAAAACAGTGGTTATCAATCAGGATTCCAATTAGCAAAATCTTTCGATGAGAAGAATGGCTGGAAAGATGAAGTTAAGGCTTTAGTACTTTCTGCTGCTGCTCAGGAAGAAGAATCAGATTTAAGACGTTGGGGACAGATAGCAGGATATAATGATTATATGTTGGAGAAATACGGAAAATCTAATCTTAAAATAGTTGCTTATAGATATTATAATTGGCAGCCAGAGCCTGCAATGAATGAAACATTAGATGCACTGCAAGCTAATCCTGATATAGATGTTATATTTAGTGCATGCGATGGTGGAGCACAAGGTGTAGTAGCAGCTTTGGATTCTATAGGTAAAGCAGGACAAATTATGATGACATCAATTGATGCAAGAAGTTCTGTTCTAAAATGGATTAAAGACGGAGATAAAGGTATTGTTGCTACAGTAGCAAATGACCCGAGAATGATGGGCAAATGGGCTGTATATCTAGCTGCAAAGGCTGCTAAGGGTACTACAACTCCATCTACCTTCTATGTTCCAAATACTATGTATACTAAAGAAAATGTAGATAAGGTTTATGATCCAAATTCTGCATATTAATAATTTAAGTTAATTATAAATGAATCTAGGTAATGAAAATTATCTGGATTCATTTATAAAAGACATTTGGGGGAGATTGTATCGTGGAAAAAGTTTGGACAGTTGAAATGAAAAACATAACTAAAAAATTTTCGGGTGTCAAAGCATTAGACGATGTTTCTTTTCAAGTTGAAAAAGGAGATATTCATGCTCTGATTGGAGAAAATGGTGCGGGTAAATCTACTTTAATGAATATACTTAGTGGTAGATTCTCACACAACTCGTATGAAGGAACCATTTATGTATGCGGAAAAGAATTAAAGTTAAATACTCCTAAAGATGCAAATGATTCGGGAGTTGTAATGGTACATCAAGAGCTAGCATTAATACCTGAATTGAGTGTTGCTGAAAATATGTTTTTAGGAAATATGCCTATGAAAAAAGGGGTAATTGATTGGAAAAAGACCTTTAGTTTTGCACAAGATACCTTAAAGAAATTGGCCTTAGAAATTGATGTTCATACTAAAGTAAAATATTTAAGTATTGGACAACAACAGTTAGTTGAAATAGCTAAAGCGCTTACTCTTGGTGGAAAAGTTATGATACTTGATGAACCTACAGCACCATTAACTGATAGGGAAATAAAATTCTTGTTTGAGATATTACGCGATCTTAAGAACCACGGAATTACCATTATATATATCAGCCACAGACTCGAAGAGATATTTGAATTAACAGATAAGGTTTCTGTTATGAGAGATGGTAGGATGATAATAACAAAGAAAACATCAGAAATTACAAATCAGGAACTGGTATCATATATGATTGGTAGAGATATGAAGGAATTTTATCCTCAAGTCAAAACAGTCCCAGGAAATACAGTTTTCAAAATTGAAAATTATTCTGTAGCACATCCCACATATTCAGGTAAAAATATTGTTGATAATGTTAATATGGAATTTAGAGAAGGTGAAATTGTAGGAATTGCAGGGTTACTTGGCGCTGGACGTACAGAACTAATGAGCGCAGTAGTTGGATCCTATGTAAAAAAAGGAAAAGGCACAATTTTATTAAATTCAGTAAATACCGAATTCAAAAATCCTAAGCATTCAATTGCAAATGGCATTGGTTTTGTAACTGAAGATAGGAAAGGAAACGGATTAATTTTATCAAAATCAATTTGCTTTAATTCATCTTTAGCATCGTTGGATAGAACCAAAAAGAATCTATTTTTAAATAAGAAAAAAGAAGTAGAAATGGTTAGTAATTTAGTAGATAAGCTTAGAATAAAAACTTCTAATATTCAAAATCAAGTAAGTAGCTTAAGTGGTGGTAATCAGCAGAAAGTAGTTATAGCTAAGTGGTTGGCTACCATGCCTAAGATTCTTATTTTGGATGAGCCTACTAGAGGTGTTGATGTTGGTGCTAAATATGAAATTTACACAATAATGAAGGATCTTGCAAAGTCCGGTGTATCAGTAATTATGATTTCTTCTGATTTACCTGAAGTTATTGGAATGAGTGACAGAGTATATGTCATGAAAGAGGGTAAGGTTAAGGGAGAGTTACAAAAAGATGAGTTGTCAGAAGAAATTATTATGAATTATGCTACAGGAAATATTGCGATATAAAGGAGTGATTTAAATGGAACATATAGAAATAAGTCAGAATCAAAGAATGAAGACGGTGTTAAGATATTTTAAAGATAATTTTGTTATAATCGCTTTTGTTGCTTTATTGATTTATGGGGCAATTGCATCACCAGCCTTTCTTACTGTAGGTAATATCAAAACAGTTTTATTACAGAATTCAATTTATGCGATTTGTGCCATTGGTATGCTATTAATAGTAATTACCGGGGGTATTGATTTATCAGTAGGCTCTTTTGTGGTTGTATCCGTATGTTTTTCTGCAGGATTTATTCAAGAGGGCTATGGGCCAATGGCTATTGTAATTGTAATTTTAGTAAGTGTTTTATTCGGTACAATTTCTGGTATCCTAGTAGCTCATGCAAAAGTAGCCCCGTTCATTGCAACACTAGCAATGATGACTATTTTAAGAGGTATTGCCTACATGTATCAAGTAGGACAAAATAGACGTATTGATGGTACATTTTTACCTAAATTTATACAGAGCGATGTTGTAGGTATTCCAGTACCAGTTATTATTTTAGTAGTTATTGTTGTAATATTCTCAGTCGTACTAAAGAAAACAAAATATGGCCGTGGTATTTATGCCATTGGAGGTAATGCAGAAACTGCCAGACTTGCTGGTATTAATGTAAAAAAATATCTAGTTATAACATATGCATTAGGTGGACTATTATTTGGTATAGCTGGAATGATACTTGCAGGAAGACTGAGTATGGGAACTGCTACAGTTGGTGAAGGCTATGAATTAGATGCGATTGCATCAGTTGTAGTCGGCGGTGCGACCTTGTCTGGTGGAGTCGGTAGTGTAGGGAAAACAATAATTGGTGCATTTTTAATGGGTGTACTAATGAATATCATGAATTTAATGGGGATTGCTTCTTACCCTCAGATGATCTTAAAGGGTATTATTATAGTTGCTGCAGTTTTAGCTAACAGAGACAATTAAAGGAGGTATCGCTTTGATTGACAAAAAGTATTTGAATTGTAGCAACGAAGAATTGTACAAATTGTCTGGTAACGTTACAGATATTGAGCGATATGCTATCAATGACGGGTTTGGGTTAAGGACTACCGTATTTCTGAAAGGTTGCCCACTAGGATGTAAATGGTGTAGTAACCCTGAGACTCAAAAATTTAATCAGGAAATGGTGTTCTTTGAAGATAAGTGTATTGGATGTGGGATGTGTAAAGAACTTTGTCAATATGGAGCTTTAGAGAATAGCCTTTTAGCAGATAGAAAGATTTGTGATACATGTTTTAAAAAAGAGAATGCCTTTAAATGTACTGAGAAGTGTTATACTAAGTGCCGCAAAATTGTTGGAGATGCAATGGCAGTAAGGGAAGTGGTAGATATAGTGAAAAGAGACTTGCCATTTTATCAACTCAGTGGTGGAGGGGTTACTTTATCTGGAGGAGAACCAACAGCACAACCACTATTTGCATATGCGCTTCTAAGAACACTATGTGAAAATTGGATTGATACTGCAATTGAAACCTGTGGAGTAGGAGAAAAAGAAGACTATGAAAATATTGCTCCATATTTAAAGTTTGTTTTTATGGATTTTAAGTCTTTTGATAGTGAAAAGCACACTAAATGGGTTGGCTCAGATAATAAAAAAGTAAAAGAGAACATTGTATTAATGGATACCTTAGCAGGTAAATATGGCTTTGATTTTATAATCAGAACACCTGTTATACCAGGCTTTAATGATACAGATGAAGATATTAAAAGTATTGCTGAATTTGTATCAGAAAACTGCAAAAATTATAAAGGCATGGAATTATTACCGTATCATAAATTGGGCAGAGGAAAATACACCAGCCTTGGTCGTGAATATGAATTAGCAGATGTTGTGGTACCTTCTGATGAAAGAATGATGGAATTAAATAAAATATTAAGTGATTTTGGCATTCTTATTTACAAATTTTAATGCTGTAATAGATATCATAGCTTTGCTATTTTAAATGGAAGCTGTCCTGGAGATTATTCCAATATAGGGGCAGCTTTTTTGTATAACTGAAAAAGATAGATAAGAGGCCGTACCTTATGATAAAATGTTTTTAATAATAAAACACGAAATTCAAAGGATAATATAAGCTACTTGTTGAAGAAGATATCAAAAAATAACAAGAAAAAGTTTATGCACTTGAAAATTTGAACCTATTATTATTATCGAATATTTATATTGAAGGTACGATAAATGAAAAGAATATTGATTATAGAAGATGACGTTGCACTAAACAACGGTATTACGCTTGCTCTAAAAGATAATAGCTGCGCCTTTACACAGGCATATTCGCTCGGTCAAGCAAGAACGGAAATAAACGCGCAGACTTTTGATCTTTTGATTCTGGATATAAATTTGCCAGATGGCAACGGTTTGACATTTCTTTCAGATATCCGTAAGAGGACAGCAATACCAGTTATTTTACTAACTGCCAACGATATGGAAACTGATGTGGTAGCAGGTCTTGAATTGGGCGCTGATGATTACATAACAAAGCCCTTCAGTCTTATGGTGCTTCGGGCAAGAGTGAATATTCAGCTTCGCAAAAATCAGTCCTTCAAGGCTAATTCTATACAGATAGATGACTTCCTGTTTGATTTTGATAGAATGGAGTTTTCTAAAATGGGAAAGGCTATCGAGCTTAGTAAAACCGAGCAGAAGCTGCTACGTATTTTGGTTGAAAATATTGGAATTACGCTTAGTAGAGCAGACCTTGTGGACAGAATTTGGACGGACGGTGCACAGTATGTAGATGAGAATGCACTATCGGTCACTATTAAACGCTTACGTGATAAAATAGAAGATACCCCAACCATACCGAAATATATTAAGACTGTTTATGGAATCGGTTATACATGGGTGGTGAAGTAAGATGAACAGAATTAATATAATCTGCATTACTATTGCAGTGTTAGCAACAGTAGCTTCTACTATGGTAATTCTGTGGAATAGGAAGAATATAAAGAGCACCATTGAAAGGCTGAGTAGAATGCTGGATATCGCAATAGACGGTAACTTTACCGAAAGTACCTTTGATGAATCAACATTATCTGCACTTGAAACAAAACTAAACAGATATCTTTCAGAAAGCTCGGTTTCCTCAAAGAACCTACATTTGGAAAAGGATAAAATTAAAACTCTAATTTCGGATATCTCCCATCAAACAAAAACACCTATTGCAAATATTCTACTTTACGCACAGCTTCTTGGAGAGTATGAGTTGGAAGAGGATTGTAAGGTTTGTGTAAAAGCGCTATCAGCGCAGGCAGGGAAATTAAGTTTTCTTATAAGTTCCTTAGTTAAAGCTTCCAGACTGGAAACAGGTATTATATCTGTTATACCAAAGTTAGAGCCAGTGCAGCAGCTGTTGAATAAAGTAACAGAGCAAATTACGCCGAAAGCGCAAGCTAAAAATATAAAGCTTCTGGTACAACCAACAGCAGATACCGCCTATTTTGATCTAAAATGGACGACTGAGGCTATATACAATGTTGTTGACAATGCTGTAAAATACACACCAGAGGGCGGTAACATTAAAATTTCAGCTGTTCCATATGAATTGTTCTATAGGATTGATATTACAGATGATGGCATAGGCATAATAGAAGGTGAACATAGTAAAATATTTACACGCTTTTATCGTTCTCAAATGGTCAGTGAACTTGAAGGCGCAGGTATCGGACTATTTCTGACAAGAGAGATTCTTTCTGCACAGGGTGGTTATATCAAAGTGCAGTCTATGATAGGTGAAGGCTCGACATTTTCGGTGTTTTTACCAAAATAAAGTGAAATCTTTCAAAACTGTTAGATTTCAGAAAGATTGTGGAAAGATTGTTATGATATAGTCTGCATTGTGGGCAACTGTTATACAGACTACTTTCTTTTTGGAGGGAAACAAAATGACAATACTTAAAACGGAAAATCTAAAAAAATACTATGGTGATGGTGATACTGCTGTTCATGCCCTTGATGGTGTCGACCTGACCGTGGAGAAAGGGGAGTTTGTTGCAATAGTAGGCACTTCCGGCAGTGGCAAGTCGACCCTTCTACATATGTTAGGTGGACTAGACCGTCCAACAAGTGGCACAGTAACTGTGGATGGCAAGGAAATCTTTTCGCTCAAAGATGAGGAACTGACTATCTTCCGTAGACGTAAAATCGGATTTGTTTTTCAAAATTATAATTTGGTACCTGTTCTTAATGTTTATGAAAACATTGTTCTGCCCATACAGCTAGATGGAAACGAACCAGATACTGATTATGTAACCCAGATAATTAAAACACTTGGATTGGAGAGTAAACTTCAAAATTTGCCGAATAATCTTTCCGGTGGTCAGCAACAGCGTGTGGCAATGGCCCGAGCACTTGCATCAAAGCCTGCCATAATTCTTGCTGATGAGCCTACTGGAAATCTTGACAGTAGAACAAGTCAAGATGTACTGGGACTTCTAAAGATTACAAGCGGAAAGTTCAGCCAAACAATTGTGATGATAACACATAATGAGGAAATTGCACAGTTAGCAGACCGCATTATCCACATTGAAGATGGAATAATTGTAGGTGGTGAGTGTAAATGATAAAGGTCAAAAATAAAAAAGCAATACGAAATCTAGCTGATAAAAGCTTTGGTGCAAACAGCCCCCGCAATCTGATTGCGATTATTGCCATCGCATTGACGGCGATACTTTTTACAACACTCTTCACAATGGGAATTGGTACAGTGGAGAGCATGCAGCAGGCCACTATGCGTCAGGCTGGCGGTGATAGCCACGCTACACTCAAATATATTACCGATGAGGAGTTCAATAACGTCAAAGACCATAAGCTAATAAAAGAAATTGCATATAACCGTATGCTATGCGACGGTGTTGAAAACCAAGAATTTTTGAAGCGTAAAGCCGAGTTTTGGTATTATGATGATGTAGGGCTGAAGCTTGGATTTTGTGAACCAACAAGTGGTCATAAACCTAGGGCAGAGAATGAAGTTATTGCAGATACTAAGACCCTACAGATGATGGGCGTTCCTTTGAAGGAGGGTTCACCATTAACGTTGAAACTTAACATCAGAGGCCAAAAAGTTAAACGTGTTTTTGTCCTTTCAGGCTGGTGGGAGAGCGACCCAGTTTTCAACGTGGGACGGATATTTGCTTCCCATGCGTATGTAGACGCACATAAGGAAGAACTACAATGCACTTTTAAGGAAAATGGATCTTTAGCTGGTGGTATCAACGCGGATATTATATTTAAAAACAGTATAGATTTACAGGGAAAGCTTTACACTGTTATAACAGACAGTGGGTATTCCTTAAATGAAAATGATAAAAACTATATTGAGAGCAATGTAAACTGGGCTTATCTTTCAACTAATTTTGGCATTGATGCAGGTACGTTGGCTGCATTGATTTCAGGTTTACTGCTTATCGTTTTTACGGGATATCTAATTATATATAATATTTTTCAAATTTCCGTGTATAGGGATATCAGGTTTTATGGTTTATTAAAAACCATTGGCACAACTGGAAGACAGATACGACGAATAATAAGCAGACAAGCACTGATTCTGTCTAGCATAGGAATACCAATTGGACTAATTGTAGGCTTCTTTTCAGGTAAGGTTCTTGTACCACTTATTATGAGTAACTCCTCATATGCAGATAGTATGGTAAAGGTATCGCCTAGTCCGACTATATTTATCGGCTCCGCATTGTTTGCTATTGTTACTGTGCTGATAAGTACATTAAAACCTGGTAGGATAGCAGCTTCTGTATCACCAGTGGAAGCAGTGAGATATACCGATGGAAATACAAAGAAGAACAGCAAACTAAAAAAATCTACAGATGGAGCAAAAATGCCCCGAATGGCGCTTTCCAATTTAGGACGAAATAAAAAACGTACTGTTTTGGTAATCATTAGCTTGTCTATAAGCCTTGTTCTATTGAATACTGTATTTACACTTTCTCAAAGTATTGACATGGATAAATACCTTTCAAAATTTAACGACACTGATTTTCTAATTGCCCATGCCGAATACTTTCAAAATAGATTTGATGGTGTTAAAAATGGAACTACTGAAAGTTTTATTCATGCAGTAGAAGCTCAGCCCGGTTTTGAGGAGGGAGGACGTCTGTATGGTGGTAATACTGAAATGTTTTGTGTAGAGGACAAAAAGAACACAACACAGAAATATAACGTCGATGAAAAGGGCAATTTTATCGCTGCAGTCTATGGTCTTGAAAAACTTCCTCTAGCACATATGGAGCTTATTGATGGTGAGTTTGATATTGATAAGCTAGCCAGTGGTAAGTATATTTTGGAAGGGATTCGGCTAGATGATAATGAAGTACCCGAAATGGCTTATAAGCATTTTGATGTTGGAGATACAGTCACTCTCCACAACTATAAAGGCACGTCTGAAACATTAGAGGACAGGGAGTATACTACCCAGAAGTTAATCGTACTTGGACATGTGGCTATTAAGTATTATTCAAATTCTGATCGTTTTGGACATGACTACAACTTCTACCTTCCGGCGGAGGTATATAAAACCATGGTAGCTCAGCCTGCTGTAATGAGTTATGCTTTTATTGTTTCCGAAAACCAAGAGTCAATTATGGAGAAGTTTTTACAAAGCTACACCGACACAGTAGAGCCTGTAATGAATTACACCTCTAAGTTTACATTCCTCAATGAATTTTCTGGTATGCGAAATACTGTTGTCATGATTGGTGGAACACTCAGTTTTATTATTGGGTTAATTGGTATACTCAATTTTATCAATGCTATTCTCACTAGCATTCTAACACGTCGCAAGGAATTTGCCATGCTGCAAAGCATTGGTATGACTAAAAAGCAGCTGCGTAGAATGCTTATATTTGAAGGTGCCTATTATGCGCTTGGTACAGGTGTGTTCTCATTGGTTTTTGGCATAGTATTTTCACTTTTAATTGTTAAGTCTTTCTGTGGTCTGCTATGGTTCTTCAGCTATCATTTCATTCTATGGCCACTTTTGTTTATACTACCTTTCTTGTTTGCGTTTGGAGTAATTGTCCCTATAATATCGTATGCAATAACTGACAAGCAAAGTATCGTGGAGAGATTGCGAGAGGCAGAGTAATATTGATGATTAATACATTATATCAACATATAAGTTGCAATAAATACTGACAAAATCAAAAAAATCAAATAAAAAAGTACTAAACATTCAAAATTTGGGCAAGCTAATTATTGAACGTTTAGTACTTTTTTGTTTTAAAAAATTTTAATAAAAATGGTGATATACATATATGAATATATATTTATTTCTATTAGTAATCTTGCTAGGGGCTATATTAACAACAATAATAATATGGATTAAGAATAGACAAACCTTTGAGTTCCAGATAGAGGATGTTGTTCTATGTACGGATGAGCTTGAAAGACATGCAGAAAACTTAGCAAAATCTCAAGAAACGATTAAGAAGAAATATGCTATAAAGAGGGTTACAAAAAGGCTTGAGACTAAGTTCGAAAGCATTCTTTTGACTTATGAAAAATTTAATAAGGATGTTTCTACTTCCTTTCCTATACCTCCTGCAGCAGAGTGGCTACTTGATAATTTCTATATTATTGAGGAACAAAAATGCATTATAACAAGAGAATTATGCGGTGTTAAGCAGGCATTGCCAGTAATATCAGAGGGTGCTTATGCTGGTTTTCCTAGGATTTACGCTTTAGCAATAGAAATTGTTTCACATATTGATGGGAATGCAAATGAAAAAATCATACGGGATTTTGTAACTGCTTATCAGAAATATGTTTTTTTATCTATTGAAGAGCTATGGATGTTAACTCTTATGGTTAAAGCTGCTCTATTGGAAAAGCTATGGGTTGTATGTGAAAAAATGAACGCAACTCGAAATGATTGGTACAAGGCTGAGCAGATGTTTGATATTGTTAAAAAGAATAATGGAGACTGCGATGCTTTTAAGACACATGTTAACGAGCTAGATGAACTGACTCCGGCGTTTGTGGAATACTTAATCAAGAAGCTTAGAAAAAAAGGCTCAAAAACACTTTGGATGATAGATTGCTTGGACAGCTTTCTAGTTCAAAAAAGTACCACTACTGATAGCTTCATTTCAATAGATCATTACAACCAAGCAGTTACACAAATATCTATAGGAAATATTATTAATAGTCTTCGCACACTATCTGGCTTTGACAGTACAGCGCTTTTTGAAAGTTTATGCGAAGTTGAGCGAATACTAAAACAGGATCCATGCAGAATATATCCACAAATGGATTTCAATTCGAGAAATCAATACAGAAATGCTATTGTAAAGCTAGCTGATAAATATAAAACAACAGAGATAAATATTGCTCTTCTTAGCTATAAATTTTCGAAAGAAGCTTATGATATTGATAGTGAATTAAGACCCGCCAACCATGTCGGTTATTATCTTATCGGGGCAGGTCAAAAAGACTTGTTAAAGCAGTTGGACAAAAAGCAACAATTGTCAAATAAAATGACATGTGTTAAGAAAAATTCTGTTGCTCTATATATTTCGTCAATTACTGTTTTCTCTATAATAATTGCACTAATTCCCTTGATTTATAGTTTTGTAAAAGTGCAAAATACATCCAGGATATTTACTATTCTAGTAGGAATATTGAGCATAATTCCTGCGAGTGAAATAGTAATATCGATTATTAATAGCTGTATAAGTCGTTTTGTGCCACCTGCGAGACTCCCTAAGCTTGAACTCAAGGACGGTATCCCACAGGAATCCTCAACTATGGTAATCGTACCAACTCTTGTTCCTAACATAAAAAGGACACTTGATTTAATAGATAACTTAGAGGTATCCTATTTAGCTAATAAATGTGAAAATATATATTTCTCATTAGTAGGAGACTTTAAAGATGCAAAGGAAGAAGTATTAACAGAGGATAGCGCTATAGTTGAAGCAGCTCTAAAGAGAATTGAAGAATTAAATAAGAAATATCCTTCTAAGGACTTCCCAATCTTTTATTTCTTCTGTCGTATAAGGCAGTTTAATGAGAAACAGAATAAATGGATGGGGTGGGAGAGAAAAAGAGGAGCAATAATCGAGTTTAATAGAATGTTGTGTGGAAATAACAATACGAGTTATTCCTATCATAGTGCTGATTTAAGTGCTTTACCAAGTATAAAATATGTTATCACGCTAGATGCTGATACACAATTGCCACTGGAAACAGCAAAGCAACTGGTTGGAACAATTTCACATCCTTTAAACAAAGCAGTTTTTAATGCTGATAGGGGTATTGTTACAGAGGGGTATGGAATACTTCAACCTAGAATTGATGTAAATATAGAAAGCGCGAATTCTTCCACTTTCACAAAAATATTTGCCGGGCAGGGTGGTATTGATCCATATACTACTACTGTTTCAGACGTATATCAAGATGCATTTGGAGAGGGCATTTTCACTGGAAAAGGAATATACGAGCTTGATATTTTCCAAAAGGCACTAGACAATGTTATTCCAGAGAATACAGTCCTAAGCCACGATTTGCTGGAGGGAAGTTACTTAAGAACTGGTCTTGTTACAGATATAGAGCTAATAGATGGTTATCCTGCTAGGTACAATTCCTTTATGATGAGACTGCACCGCTGGACAAGAGGGGATTGGCAGCTCTTACACTGGATATTTAGTAAGAGTTCACTATCCACGCTATCTAGGTGGAAGATGCTTGATAATCTCAGGAGAAGTCTGCTATATCCAACTATAGCAATTATACTAATTCTGAGTCTGTCTGTGTTGCAAAACAGCAGTATTGCATGGATTTGTCTGACATTTGCTGCTATATGTGCACCAGTGTTTAGCTATTTCGTGTATCTCATTTTTGTTGGAGATTATCGGATATACATTTCAAAACGAAGTGCCACTGTTATGACAGGTTTTAAGTCAATAATCATGCAGATATGCTTATTGCTAGCTTTTTTGCCATATCAAGCATTCTTATTGACAAATGCAATTGTCAAAACATTAGTGAGAGTTACTATTACAAAGAAAAATCTGCTTGAGTGGGTAACAGCAGCAGATATGGAATTAGCACTAAAAAATAATCTGCTAAGTTATTATAGGAGAATGTGGTTCTCACCTGTATTTGGGGCAGGAATTCTTTGCGCGTACGGAAAGGGCTATTTTTGGGGCATAGCTGCTTTCGCTTTATGGCTTCTGGCACCATGGCTTGCTTATTATATAAGTAAACCTGTGAGTGCTAGAGAAAATGCGCTTAGCAGCGAAAGCTTAAATGAGCTTAGGCTGCTAGCAAGAAAAACTTGGTGCTATTTCGATGAGTTTGCAGGCCGTGAGGAAAACTATCTGCCTGCTGATAACTATCAGGAAGAACCCTTCAAAGGTGCAGCTCATCGAACATCGCCTACCAACATTGGGCTGTTATTGGTGTCCAATCTAGCAGCCAGAGACATGGGCTATATCAATACGATTGATATGCTTGAAAGAATTGAGAAAACAATTAATACCATAGATAAAATGGAAAAGTGGAATGGACATCTGTTCAATTGGTATAATACAACAAACCTTGAAGTGCTTCGGCCAAGATTTGTTTCCACAGTGGACAGCGGAAATTTTGCAGGCTATTTGATGGTGCTTAATGAAGGTTTGACACAATATAGGCACAGGTCTATTTATGATGAGGCTATAATAGATGGAATTTTTGATTTACTAGAGCTATGTAATGCTGAAATAAATAAAAACGAACCCTATTTTGATATTGAGGATTTAAAGAAGCTGACTCAGAAAAGCAGTGACCAAGATAGCGACATACAAAATGCAACTAAGAAAGACAAACAAACTGTAACTTCGAAGGAATGCTTCAACAGTCTTATTCCAGCTATATCAAAATCTCTTAATGAACTGATAAATAGGAATAAAACAGGGTATTGGGTTAGAAAGCTAGCAAACCAAATTAATGCTTATCATACGGAGTTAGATAAATATGGTGAGGGAATATTTTGTGAATTAAAAGAAATTCAAGAGATAAGTATAAAAATAGAAAAACTTAGAGAAAGAATCCAAGTGCTAATTGATAACATGCATTTCAAAAGCCTGTTCGATGCGCATAGAAATCTTTTTTCAATAGGTTTTAATGTTGATGAGGGGCATGCAAATAAATCATACTATGATTTATTTGCCTCAGAGGCAAGGCAAACTAGCTTGATTGCAATAGCCAAGGGTGAAG
This sequence comes from Bacillota bacterium, assembly GCA_023391425.1. Classification (GTDB taxonomy): domain Bacteria; phylum Bacillota; class Clostridia; order Acetivibrionales; family DSM-1351; genus Ruminiclostridium. Next base: position 17,083 of record JAEWAX010000139.1, read on the forward strand.
TGAGTAAGCAACACTGGTTTAAACTTGGAAGAAAATTGGTAAAGGTAGAAGGGAATACTGGGCTTGCATCATGGACGGGTACTATGTTTGAGTACTTAATGCCAAGGCTGCTTATTAAGAGCTATCCTAATACACTTATACAAAAAACCTATGATTTTGTTATCAAAACACAGATAAAGTATGGCTTAAGCAAAAATATACCTTGGGGCATTTCTGAATCTGGCTACCACTCTTTTGACATAGCACTTAACTATCAATACAGAGCATTTGGTGTGCCACATCTAGGATTAAAAAGAGGCTTGTTAAATGATATAGTTATAGCGCCCTATGCCACAATAATGGCAATTGATATTAACCCAAGTGAATGTAACAGTAATATTCAAAGACTTAAACAGATAGGGGCGGAGGGTCAGTTTGGGTTTTATGAGGCTATAGACTTCACTGATGCAAGACTAGATGAAGGTCAAAAATGTGCTATTGTTAAGAGCTATATGGTTCACCATCAGGGAATGAGCATGCTGGCACTTGTAAATTTCTTTAAAGATAATGTAATGCAGACTAGATTTCATAAAAACCCACAAATAAAAGCTGTAGATGCATTAATACAAGAAAAATCCCCTAATAATGTAATTATTTCAAAGGAATACAGAGAGCAACCTTCATATGGCCTACGGAAACAAATAAATAACGAAGAAACAGTAATAAGGAATTATTCAGAGCCATCGATAGTTCCAAACCTGCATCTTCTTACTAATGGTAACTACAATGTAGTGCTCACAGAAAAAGGCTCGGGCTATAGTAGATACAATGGGATGGCTGTATATAGATGGAATAATGACTATATGCAAAGTAGTGGAGCCTTCATATATTTGAGGAATGTAAATTCAAATGATTATTGGTCGGTTACCTATAGCCCTACAAATATAAAACCAGAGGTCTATAAGGTTATTTTTTCACCACACAAGGCTGAGTATATACGTAGGGAAGGGAATATTGAGACAAATACTGAAGTGATAATAAGTACGGAGGATAATACTGAGATAAGAAGATTAAGTATCTATAACCATAGTAGCTCGAAAAGGGTTATTGAGCTCACAAGTTATATGGAAGTAGTACTTGCACAGCCTGAGGCTGATATAGCCCACCCTGCTTTTAGTAAGTTATTTGTTAAAACTGAATATATCAGTGAGTATGATGGACTATTGGCGATGAGAAGGAAAAGAGATGATGTAAAGCAGACAGTCTGGGGATATCACACTGTGTCTTCAAGTGGAAACGTGCAAGGAAAGGTAGAATATGAAACTAATCGCTCTCAATTCTTAGGGAGAAATGGGAGCCTTTATTCACCAAAAGCTATGGAGCCAGATCAGCCGCTATCCAATTCAATTGGGCCAGTATTAGACCCTATTTTTAGCTTGCGAATAAGAGTGTCTATTGATGCGGGAGAAAGTGCAGTAGTTAACTTCTGTATTGGAACTTGTGATACCAGGGAAATAGCCATTGATATGCTTGAAAAATACAGTGATCCTACAGCTGCGGAAAGAGTAATTGAAATGGCTTGGACAAGGAGTGTTGTTGAAGCTGGCTTTATAAATATCAGCGCTAGTGATGAAAGAGCATATTTGAGACTATTGCCTAAGCTATTGTATGGAATTGATAGAAGAGAACAGTCGGAATATATTGAAAAGAATACACTTAGCCAATCTGACCTTTGGCCTTTTGGAATATCTGGAGATTTACCTATAGTATTAGTAACAATTCAAAGCAGAGATAGTTTTGAGGAAATCCAATGGGTATTAAAGCTACATGATTATTTAAGACTTAAGGGAATAGTTTTTGACCTAGTTATTCTAATCACAGAGGAAGAGGCGTATAATCAACCAATTTTTGAAATGGTTAAAGATATAGCCGTATCTGGACGTTCCTGTGAACATTTAGATAGAAGAGGTGGAATATTTATAAGGAAAGTTCAGCAAATGAATTTAGTTCAAAAAAATCTGTTATTTGCATGTGCCAAAGTAATTATTGATGCTGATAAAGGCATCTCTGATTTACTTGAGGAAGATGAGATATTAGACAAAAATTTAGATGCTAACGCAAATGAAAGAACAGATGAAAAATCAGATGCAAATGTAGATGAAAGAACCGGAAAAAAATCAGATAAAAATATAGATGAAAGAACAGATGAAAAATCAGATGCAAATATAGATGGAAGAACAGGTGAAAAATCAGTTAATAAAGCAGATGTAATTACGAGTGCCCATTCCACGAGCCAGCATAAAAATGAGACAATATACCATAATGAAGAGAATGAGTATATATCACATATCTCAGAAAATTTGAAGTTCTTTAATGGAATTGGTGGTTTCACAAATGATGGTAATGAATATGTCATTTGCTTAAAGGCAGGAGAAAATACACCAGCGCCATGGGTAAATGTAATTGCAAATAATAAATTTGGTTTTATATGTACTGAATCAGGAGGAGGGTATACCTGGCATCAAAATAGCAGTCAAAATAAGCTTACAAACTGGGCTAATGATCCTGTATTAGATACACCGTCGGAAATAATTTATTTGCATGACACCAATAGCAATGATATATGGAGCTGTACTCCTTCGCCAGTAAGAGAGAACACACCTTATGTTATAAGGCATGGGTTTGGATATACCTGTTTCTTGCACAAAAGTCGTGGCCTCGAACAGGAGCTTGTTCAGTTTGCAGCAGTTGATAGTGCTGTTAAGATAAGTATTGTAAAGCTTAAAAATACAACGGAAAATGAAATAACACTAGATGTGGCATATTACCTAAAACCTGTACTTGGTGTCGAGGTTAGCCAAACCTCTCCATATATTGTTACAAGCTTTGATGGAGGACTTAACGCCATATTTATTAAGAATGTCTACAGCTCTGACTTCAGAGGTCTGACTGCATTTCTTTCCTGCTCAGAAGAAAATATAACATATACAGGGCAAAGGCTTGAATTTATAGGTGATGATATGGATTTGTCTGAGCCTCAGGGAATGAGGTCAGTTTTGAAGGGAACAGTTGGCGCAGGCCTCGACGCTTGCGCTGTTAGTAAAACTCAAGTGCATATTCTACCTGGAGAGACAAAACAAGTAGTATTTTTGTTTGGACAAGATGACATCGAAACTTCACGAGTTCAAATATCGAAGTATAGGAATATACGTTATGCACAAGACGAATTTAACAGAGTAAAGGAAAGTTGGCAGAAAAAGCTAAAACAGATACAGGTTAATACTCCCGATGTATCTATGAATATTCTTCTGAATGGGTGGCTGCAATATCAAGTGCTATCCTCTAGAATATGGGCTAGAACAGGTTTCTATCAAGCTGGAGGAGCCTTCGGCTTCCGTGACCAATTGCAGGATGTAATGTCGGTGGTATTTACACTGCCTGAAATTACTAGGAATCAAATATTGCTTCATTGCAGGCACCAGTTTATTGAGGGTGATGTACAGCACTGGTGGCATGACCAAAAAATTAATGGGATTAGAACAAGGTATTCTGATGATCTTCTTTGGTTGCCTTATGTAACCTGCGATTATATAAATGCTACCGGAGATTACGACATTTTAAATGTAAATGAGAACTATCTACAGTCAGCAGTTTTGAATGACAATGAACATGAAAGGTATGAAATACCATCAGTTTCTGATATAGGTGGGTCAGTTTATGAGCACTGCATAAAAGCTATAGACAAGGCGCTAAAATTTGGTGTGCATGGAATACCCTTAATGGGCGGTGGAGACTGGAATGATGGTATGAATCTTATCGGACAACAAGGAAAAGGTGAAAGTGTTTGGCTTGGATGGTTTTTGTATTGTGTTTTGCAAAAGATGATTCCCATTTGTAGTTATATGGAGGATAGTGAAAAAGCAGATATATATCAAGGTCATGCTACTAGAATAATAGAGGCAATAGAAAATGAAGCTTGGGATGGCAGCTGGTACAGAAGGGCATATTTTGATGATGGTACTCCATTGGGTTCAATTCAAAATGAAGAGGGAAAGATTGATTCACTTTCCCAATCTTGGGCTGCAATATCAACCGCTGCAAAGAGTAGCAGAGTAGAAGAGGCAATGAGAGCCCTTGAGAAATATTTAATAGATAGAAAAAATGGTTTGATAAAGTTACTAACACCACCATTTTATGATGCTGAGTTAAACCCGGGGTATATTAAAGGTTATCTACCAGGAGTAAGAGAAAATGGAGGACAGTATACCCATGCAGCTACTTGGGTTATATATGCTTATTCCCAACTTGGAAATGGAGAACAGGCCTGGGAACTTTTCAATATGATAAATCCTATAAATCATGCTAGAACTGATATGGAGCGTATGATCTATAAGGTGGAGCCATATGTAATGGCTGCTGATGTTTATGCGGTTTATCCAAATGAGGGCAGAGGTGGCTGGACTTGGTACACAGGAGCAGCAGGCTGGATGTATAGGATAGGTATTGAGCATATTTTAGGAATTAAGAAGCAGCAAAACTATCTGATAATTGACCCATGTATTCCTAAAAAGATAAATGAATATTCTGTAAGATATTTATATGGTGATTCAGTTTATAACATACAAATTATAAACCATAGCAACCAAAATACAGTTGTCAAGAGGATAATATTAGATGATAAGACCTTTGAAACTAATAAAATAGAACTTATTAATGATGGGAGAACACACAGGGTTGAGGCATATATATAAAAATCAATATTGTTGCATAAACCTAGTAATCCAAAATATACGTTAATGTAATCTAAAATATACGTTAATAAGAGGAACTCCGAGCTTGTTAAAGTCGAATATTATAATAGCCTACTATACTAGCTAAAGGTATATCATCAAACTAAGATTTTATTGACCTAATAAATGAGCTTAGAGTAGTTTTATTTGTTACAGCTACTCTATCGATTTGGTAATCATTATAACCTGGCTCATCTATAAAAAAACCAGATTTGACAGTAAGACCGTATTTATAGTACTTCTTCACCGTTTCAATGGTTTGATTATTATAGCTACCATAAGGATATGCAATAACAAAGATATTTGTACCAATAAGCTTTTCAAGCTGCTTTTTGGATTCGCCTATCTCATATTCTAGCTTATTTCCCTTTAATTCTCCAAGATGTGAATGAGTCATGGTATGAGACTGGAAATCTATTGTTCCTTTCATCTCACGTATTTCATTCATATTTAGGCTGCGTTTTTTGCCCAACGAATTTACAATAATAAAAATGGTAGCCTTCATATTATATTTTTTTAGAACTGGAAATGCATATGTATAATTATCTTTATAGCCGTCATCAAAGGTGATGAGTATGGGCTTTGATATTTGGTTGATGTGGTCTAAATCCCTAAAGGTAATAGTAGTATAACCATTGTCTTTTAAGTATGCCATTTGTTTCTGGAAATCTGATGGTGCAACAAACAGACTTGGTGTTCCAAAAACATTGTTATCTATACAATGATACATTAATACAGGAATTGACTTAAACAAGGAATGATTTATATTTTTATTAAAAAAAGAATCTTGTATTTCTGATTCAAGTCTCGGCAAATAGCTATTATTCGTTTCATATCCTTTCATTAATGACTTATAAAAATTGTCTTCAGAATTACAAGCAATGAATACTGTTGTAATTATCAAGGTAAATACCAAAAGTAAGAGTAGTTTTTTCATTATTTTACCTCCAGCGATAGTCGGTTATAAAAGTAGGCTACCTAATTCTCGGATTTTTCTTATATAGAATACTAATATAAAACTTTTTTGGTGTCAATCACAGTTGCCAAACTTATACATATTATTTATTCATGGTTATATGTAAATTTTATTTTGAGAAAAGACTATTCGCTATGCTTTAAAGCAAACTTCAGTTAATTGGCTTCTCAATCTTCAAAATCAAGTTTACACACCTACATTTTATATGCTATATTAGGAATGATAAAATAATGTGTGAAAACAATAACAATTATAAAAAGGTAAATGAATTTAAAATAATTCTAATAATAAAGGGGTATGTATATGGCTAAGATTAATATGAAAACTCCACTTGTTGAGATGGATGGAGACGAAATGACCAGAATTATATGGAAAATGATAAAGGATATTTTATTACTTCCTTATATTGACTTGAAAACTGAGTACTATGATTTAGGTCTTGAATACAGAGAACAAACTGGAGACCAAGTTACAATTGATTCTGCACTAGCAACAAAAAAATATGGAGTTGCAGTTAAATGTGCTACAATCACTCCGAATGCTGCAAGAGTTAAGGAATATAACCTAACTCAGATGTGGAAGAGCCCAAATGGTACAGTTAGAGCTATCCTAGATGGTACTGTTTTCCGTGCGCCGATACTTTTGGACAGTATAAAGCCATTTGTTAAGACTTGGGTTAAGCCAATTACTATTGCCAGACATGCTTATGGAGATGTATATAAAAATGTTGAATTCCGTGTACCTGGAGCAGGTAAGGCTGAATTGGTATTCACTAATGAAAAGGGTGAGGAAACTCGTCAGACTATACACGATTTTAAAGGTGCAGGAGTTATACAGGGTTTGCATAATATAGATAAATCTATTGAAAGCTTTGCAAGATCCTGCTTTAACTTTGCACTCGATCAGAAACAGGATATTTGGTTTGCAACTAAAGATACTATTTCAAAGCAATATGATCATAGATTTAAAGATATTTTCCAAGAGATATATGATGAGGAATATGATGACAAGTTTAAAGCAGCAGGCATTGAATATTTCTATACTCTGATAGATGATGCCGTAGCACGTGTAATGAGATCTGAGGGAGGATTTATATGGGCATGTAAGAACTATGATGGAGATGTTATGTCAGACATGGTTGCTACTGCTTTCGGAAGCCTTGCAATGATGACCTCTGTACTAGTTTCACCTGAAGGCTATTATGAGTACGAAGCAGCTCATGGAACTGTTCAACGTCATTACTATCAACACTTAGAGGGCAAAGAAACTTCCACAAATTCTATGGCGACCTTGTTTGCGTGGACTGGAGCACTCCGTAAAAGAGGCGAGCTGGATGGAATTCATGAACTTGTTGAATTTGCTGATAAGATGGACAAGGCATCAATCCAAACAATAGAGAATGGAATAATGACAAAAGACCTGGCAAGTCTTTCAGATTTAAAGAATATAAGAACTGTGAATACTGAACAATTCCTTGTAGAAGTAAAGAATACTTTTGATTCAATGAAATAATGCTAAACCTAATATTTCAAAATTAATACTTTGTTATAGTTCTTAAGAAGATTAAGTTTTGATTATAATACACTAGTGAAAATCAATATTTATGATTTTACTAGTGTATTATTTTGATTGTAAATATGATAAAATGATTTTTAATAATTACCAACTTGCAATAATCTTAAAAAGTATATAAAAAATTAACCAATAGGAGGAAAAATTATGAACAATCTTATTAAGCCTAACGGGTATAAAACTAGTCTTAATATCCGGATGACAGAAGTTGCAATCAAGCAAACAAAGGATTATTTTGAAAGAGAGCTTGCTAAGGAGTTGAATTTAACGAGAGTTTCAGCACCACTATTTGTAAAACCTGAGACTGGATTAAATGATAATCTAAATGGTGTAGAAAGACCAGTTTCTTTTGATGTGAAAGGTATAGGCGGAGATACAGTTGAGGTTGTACACTCACTAGCAAAGTGGAAGAGAATGGCGCTAAAACGTTATGGCTTCGCAGCAGGAGAAGGTCTTTATACTGACATGAATGCAATTAGAAGAGATGAAGATTTGGATAATCTTCATTCAGTTTATGTTGATCAATGGGATTGGGAAAGAATAATCAACAAAAGTGAGAGAACAGAAGATACTTTAAAGCAAATAGTAAGAAAGATATTTTCTGTTTTCAAGAGAACAGAAAACTATCTGGTCAAATTGTATCCTGATTTGCAGAGTTACTTACCAGAGGATATCTTCTTTGTTACAACACAGGAATTAGAAGATATGTATCCTACATTAACTCCAAAAGAAAGGGAAAATGAATTAGCAAGGGAAAAGAAAGCTATATTCATTATGAAGATTGGTGATTTGCTGAATTCAGGAATCAAGCATGATGGAAGAGCACCAGATTATGATGATTGGTCACTAAATGGAGATATTGTATTCTATTATCCAGTGCTTGATATGGCTTTTGAAGTATCCTCGATGGGTATTAGAGTAGATGAGGATTCACTTGTTGCTCAGCTTAAAAAGGCTGAATGCGAGGATAGAAAAAAATTCAAATTCCACAAGGATATTATTAATAAAGAACTCCCTTATACAATAGGTGGAGGAATAGGACAGTCAAGAATTTGTATGTTCTTCTTGGGTAAAGCTCATATAGGAGAAGTTCAAGCTTCGGTATGGGATGATGAAATGATTACTGAATGTTCCAAAAATAATATAGAGCTGCTGTAAAGAAGACTTGGCTTGCACCAAGCCATAGGCGTAGGTGGAAGCCTAGTCGCACTTATACCCGAAGTGGTGTAAAGAAAACTTGGCCTGTGCCGAGCCGCAGGTGAAGGTAGAGGCCTAGTTGCACTTATACTCGGAGGGTGTAAAGAAGACTTGGCCTGTGCCGAGCCGTAGGCGAAGGCTAAAATTAATTTGTACAACGATGAATAAATTGATTAATGTGCTTTTACTATAGTAGGCTTTAGAATATAATAGAGTTAATAATATTATGTTTTGCCCAAATACCAGTATATCGCTGCTACTAGAGGTAAAGCTAGTATTAGGTTCAGAAAATTAGTACAAAGGAGTACAGTAAAATGAGTTATTCAGAAATAAAAAAAATATTTAGAGCACCAAAAGATTATATGGGTAAAATTATTACAGTTCCAGGATGGGTTAGGACTGTTCGTGATTCTAAAACTTTTGGATTTATTGAGCTAAATGATGGGACTTTTTTTAAAAATCTTCAAGTAGTATTCGATGATGAAAAATTAGAAAATTTCAAAGAAGTTGCTAAGCTTTCAGTCGGCTCAGCAATTGAGGTTGAAGGCGAATTAGTTGAAACACCAAATGCTAAACAACCATTTGAACTAAAAGCTACTAAAATCATTATAGAAAATTTATGCCCTTCAGACTATCAACTTCAGAAAAAAAGACATTCCTTTGAGTTTTTAAGAACAATTTCACATTTAAGACCTAGGACAAATACCTTCTCTGCTGTGTTTAGAGTTAGGTCATTAGCAGCTTATGCTATTCACCAATTCTTTCAGGATAGAGGCTTTGTGTATGTTCACACTCCACTAATAACAGGCAGTGATGCAGAAGGTGCAGGTCAAATGTTTCAGGTTACTACACTTGACATGAACAATCCACCTAGAGAAAAGAATGGTGAGATAGATTATTCTAAGGATTTCTTTCAAAAGCAAACTAGTTTAACTGTTAGTGGACAGCTAACGGGAGAAGCATATGCACTTGCATTCAAAAACATCTACACTTTTGGCCCTACCTTTAGAGCTGAAAATTCTAATACAGCAAGACATGCTGCTGAGTTTTGGATGATTGAGCCAGAAATCGCTTTCTCTGACTTGAAGGATGATATGATGTTAGCTGAGGATATGCTGAAGTATGTCATTAACTATGTTTTAGAAAATGCCCCTGAGGAAATGGAATTTTTCAATAACTTTGTTGATAAGGGCCTTCTTGAAAGGTTAAATAATGTTGCAAATTCAGATTTTGCACACATTACCTACACTGAAGCAATTGAAATACTTCAAAAGAATAAGGATAAATTTGAGTACCCAGTACACTGGGGTAGCGATTTACAAACTGAGCATGAGAGATATATAACTGAACAAGTATATAAGAAGCCTGTATTTGTAACTGATTATCCAAAGGAAATCAAAGCTTTTTACATGAGAATAAATGAGGATAACAAGACAGTTGCAGCTATGGACTTACTTGTACCTGGCATCGGTGAAATAATAGGTGGAAGCCAGAGAGAGGAACGCCTCGATGTTCTAGAACAAAAAATGGACGATATGGGACTAAACAAAGAGGATTACTGGTGGTACTTAGAACTTCGCAAGTTTGGTGGAACTAAGCATGCTGGCTTTGGGTTAGGCTTCGAAAGAGCTATCATGTATCTTACAGGCATAACTAATATAAGAGACGTAATACCTTTCCCAAGAACCACAGGAAACTGCGAGTTTTAAAGAAAACTTGGCTTGTACCGAGCCGTAGGCGAAGGTAGAAGCCTAGTTGCACTTATACTCGAAGGAGTGTAAAGAAGACTTGGTCTGCGCCGAGCCTCAGTCGAAGACTGAGACTTAGTTGCACTTAGGTACAATTTAGAAGCCGCAAAGGATGTTGATACATCTTTGCGGCTTTAATATTAATAATCTCGTAAATAGGTCGTTCCATCCATTGGAATATATACCTCTAAAGAAGAAGGTTGCTGAGCATACAAACCTAAAACATAAAAGGTTAGATTCCTTCTTGGCAATATACGTACTCGCGGTATTGCTAAGACGATAGTAGACGATGTAGTCGGTGTAACAACAAAATTGTAAAACCCTGGACGAATTGGTGTATAGTCACTAACTTCTGTATAACCAATATCTGTAAACAGGTTCATACCTCCTCTTAAAGCAAGATTTAAGTTAGGAGCATTGGGAGATAAATTTGCAAAACGAATATTTGCGGCTCCAGCAGAAAGAGGTACATACTCATCAACAATAGGTAATATTCCTATTGTTGGTAGGATGCCAATAAGTGCTAAAGTATATACTTTACTTTCAATAGGAAGAGATATGGAGAGAACTGGGGAAGTTGTTAAGCCTACTGGAAATGCTTGAATAGTATATGTGCCTGCAGCCAATGCTATATAATCCGTAAACTGGCCATAGGCTAATCTTTTGGCTACTTGCCTCCCATTAGCGTAGATATCTACTTCGGGTGCTCCTGGTGCAGCATGGAACAGTCTGATATAAGCCATTCCTGGAATCTGTCTTAAGTAATTCATTTGATCAGTATAAGAAAAATCGTCATTTATCATTTTTTCACCACCATATATAAAATCATTATTATGCCTCTTATTCAATATATGCAAATTGATTCAAAAGGGTTAACATAAGTGTCTAGCACAGCTTATATAAATTTGCATTTAAAATTTGAAATAATTCGACTATAAAACAGTTAATAATTGTATATAAGCAAACTAATATAAGATTTAATATAAAACAGTGCTTGATAAAAAAATAAATAGTGTGATATATTTGTTTATGATATAATAGCTAAAGATTTCAAAAGAAAAGAAAAGGAGTTATTGTTATGACACTATTTGAAAAGTGGAGAGAGATTGCTGAACAAGAAAGAACTCCACAAGCAAATGAAGCTTTTTGGAAAGAATATTTTTTGAAAGAAAAAGATAACTACGCAGATATATTGGCTAACAACCGCAAAGCATTGAAGGGCACACTTTCAGAGGTGGCAAGCTCATTTAATATGGATACGGTTACTTTTTTAGGTTTCCTCGACGGAATAAATACTAGCTTATTAAATGAAGTTGACTTAGAGAATTTAGAGGATAGTAGTGAACTTGATATTGAAATAGATTATGAGAAATTGTATTTTAATATGTTAGATGCTAAAGCAGAATGGCTATACAATTTACCAGAGTGGGAAAATATTCTTTCAGCGGATAAAAGAATGGAAATTACAAAAGAATTTAGGGTGGCCAACATGGCTATAAGCAACAAGATTGGTAGAAATGATCCATGTCCATGTGGTAGTGGTAAGAAATATAAAAAATGTTGTGGTAAGGAATAGTTTTTGCTTACAGTGTATTTACTAAAATTTAATTTATTTAATACAAAACAGACAAACATAGGCAGTA
>JAEWAX010000084.1 GCA_023391425.1 Bacillota bacterium
TGTACTCTTCTTTCTTAGCTTCTTCGTCGGAGCCATATGTATCTATATCTTCAAGCGTTTGTACGCCTCTTTCTTTTAGCTTTTCAAACATTATATTAAATACTTTAACAGTAGTATCCACGTCATCTAACGCCCTGTGAGCAACCTCTACCTTTATACCAAGGTTTTTAGCTATTCTTCCTAATTTATAAGTTTTATAATCAGGGAAGATCTCCTTTGCCAAGGATAATGTATCTAAATATGTAAAATCGAAGTCAAAGCCTAATGTCTTCGCATTATGCTTTAAAAAGCCAATATCAAAATCAGCATTGTGAGCCACCAAAATGCTTCCTTCAATAAATTCCAGCATTTTGGGGAATACCTTTTCAATAGTTTCTGCATCTTTTACCATATCATCGGTTATGTTAGTAACCTCAACAACCTTTGCTGGAATAGACTTTTCAGGATTTACAAAGCAGCTGAATTCATCTATTACCTTTCCATCTTTAAGTTTCATAATTCCTATTTCAGTAATTTTTTCTGTTAATGGCGAAAGGCCTGTAGTTTCTAAGTCCAACACACAATAGGTAGAATCAATGCTCTGCCCTTTGGGGTTTGTCACAGAAGGCTTTTTATCCGGTGCCAAATAGGCCTCCACTCCATATATAACCTTCATGTTGGGATTATCTCTTCCCAGGAGTTTATGTGCTTCAGGAAAGGACTGTACCACTCCATGATCAGTTATAGCTATAGATTTCATGCCCCAGCTCATAGCTCTTTTAATTAGACCAGAAGCATCTGTCATAGCATCCATCTGACTCATCTGTGTATGCATGTGCAGTTCTACTCTCTTAACTTCTGAATTATCCTGTCTTTTAGCCTTCTTTATACCGTCTGTTTCTACTATAGTATTGGCAACAAGCTCAACCTCTTCGGTAAATTTACTATAGCTTGCATTTCCGGAAAGTTTAACACATTTAGCATTTTTGAGTCTGGATAATACCTCACCTTCCTCACCTGGCTTAATGAAAGCCTTACAAGTCATAGAACTAAAGCCGTCATATAAATCAAAGGAAATTAAAGTTTTTCCACTTCTTAATTCCTTTGATTCAATATTCGATATTTCACCCTTAATAGCTACCTTTCCTTCATCGGGTATAATATCAGTAATTTTAATTATAGTTTCCTTAATATTAGCATTCTTACCTAATATCAAAGGTGTATTTTCTTTCTTTTCATCGTTTTGTGCTTTTATATCCTGCTTTATTTGTGGAGTTTCTTTAGGTAATTCAGAGTTATTATTTGGTGCAATCTCAGCTTGCTCCTTTATAAGCAGCATTTCCTTTGCACGTGTATCCTCGCGCTGCTTTTTTAATTCTTCACTGCTTACTTTATCAACAAAATTTACTTTGTATGCTGCACCATACAGGTGTTTTATGGCTTTACTAATTTTTTTATCATAACCCATTCCTTTTAAAACGTCTGATGCCACAATTTTAAAATTCAAATTTATGTTATTATCTATTACTTCCATTTCAGTATTATTCATAACTGATTTTAAAAGAGGGTGTTTATCTGCCATAGAATATGTAATATCCATAAGTGCCTCTTCTATGGGCTTTTTATCCGTTCCTTCAGCATATTCTACAGTAATTTCAGAATCATTTAATGCAAATCTTTCCCTTATAAACTTATTAAGGCCTTTGATTGCTTTTATATCAATATATTTATCAGAACTGATTTTAAGCTCGAGGATTTTACTTTTTTTCTTTAATACTATTCCTTCTACAATTGCTGTATTTATGTTACCCTCTGCTTTATAATCACTAAAAATCTCATTTATTCGTTTCAAATTACTTCCCAAAGTTCTTCCCCCAAATATATTAAGTATGTCTTTATTATATAGGATAGGTTTATGTTTGTCATGTATAGAAAAAGGGTAGATTGAATCAAATTACCATTCTATTTGCTACTATCTGTGCCTCTGCATTAGCCCGAACATAGTTGCGATTAGTCACAGATATAATGTCAATACCATTTGAAACACACTATTTTATCAACTGAGTACTAGTTCTCCATCATCGCTGTATCTGATATGCATATGCAAATCAATCATGTTAACACTCTTTCCCCGAATGAATGCGATTCAAAATTTCATACATTACAATCATAAGAAACAGGATTGCCAGTAAGTACACAGGAAACAAAACAACACTGATGTGATTTGCAATAAGACCAAACAGAGGTGGCATCAAACAAGTTCCTATATAGGCACTTGCCATCTGTACTCCTATAATTGCCTGCGATTTATCTGCACCAAAATGGGCTGGTGTAGAGTGAATAATACATGGATAGATTGGTGCACAGCCAAGTCCAATAAGAATCAAGCCTAACATAGCTGCTACTGTCCCTAATGGCGCCAGCAGGGCTGCAACACCAATGACTATGATTAACTCACCCAAGCGAACCATCTTTTTATCATTCAGCTTGATTGTAAGGAAACCACTAATGGCTCTTCCAACCGTAATTCCGATGTAGAACAGACTGGCATATTTTGCAGCTGCTTCTGCGGTCAGACCTTCTTTTATTACCAAATAGCTGCTTGCCCACAACCCTGTGGTTTGCTCTATCGCACAGTAACAGAAAAAAGTAATCATAACTTCCTTTGCGCCTGGAATTTTTACAATTTCGTGCAACGTCAAAGGCTTTTTAGAATTTACTGTAGCCGAGGTTTCTGACAAATCCGTATTGTTGTTTTTCCACAATGGCAGGCTGAATATCAGAATAGCAGTTAAAATAATCTGAATCACTGCTATATATAGATACCCCATGTTCCAACCTTTCCCTCCACTGAGGGCATACCCCATTATGTATGGACCAAGTGAAGCTCCCACGCCCCACATGCAGTGCAGCCAGCTCATATGACGGCTGGCATAGTGGAGTGCCACATAATTGTTAAGAGAAGCGTCTACGCTTCCCGCTCCCAGACCATAAGGAATTGCCAATAGGCAAAGCAAGGCAAATGAGTGACTAATCGAAAATCCAAACAATGCCACAGCCGTCATTGCTACGCTGATCGCAGTTACTTTTCCCGTTCCCAATTTTTTCGTCATGCGATCACTTTGTAAGCTTGATATTACTGTGCCAACAGCAATAATCATAGATATCACACCAGCGTATGAAACAGGTACATGAAACTCTCCATACATAGTAGGCCATGCAGAGCCTAGTAAAGAGTCTGGCAAACCCAGACTGACAAATGCCATATAAATAATTACCAAAAGCAAATGAAACATATTGTTATCCTCCTTCATTTCCGATAAGATTATACCATCAAAATACCAACATATATAGGATAATTCATTCGGTTTTATGCAACAAAACCGTCAAGGAGGTTTGAACATGGCACTTTCTATATGCAATACAAAAACAGGTGAACAAGGTAGGGAATTACTAGAACATGGAACAACATCGTTTCCCATTGCATGCTATCATGACAATTTACAGATTAAACCTGTTCCCTGGCACTGGCATGATGAATTAGAGGCTGTGATTGTTACAAAAGGACAAGCAATTGTTGCAATTGGTGCAGAAAAATATCTGATAAAGCAGGGAGACGGTTTTTTCATTAACACCGGTGTATTACATTCCGCATGGAATGTTGATACCTCATACTGTCGCTTTCATTCGATTGTGTTTCATCCTCGTCTGATCGGTGGCAGTATCGACAGTATTTTCTGGCAAAATTATGTTCAACCATTACTATCAAATCCGTCATTGAAATTTCTGTGTTTTCATAAGAAGGTGGACTGGAACCAAGCTTCTATTCAGGCAATAGAAGCTGCCTGGCAAAGTTGTGTCACAGAACCTTTGGGATATGAGTTTCATGTACGTACTGCCTTGTCACAGCTGATTTTTCTTCTATTCAGTCATTGTTCCACTCAACCAAATCTACCTACTGAAAAAGAACTGAGAGATAGTATTCGTATTAAGGCGATGCTGCAATATGTTCATGAACATTATTCTGAGGAACTAAATACAGAAACAATTTCAAAAAGCATTATGGTCAGTCCAAGTGAGTGTCTGCGTTGTTTCCATAATACGATTGGCACAACCCCAATCCAGTACGTAAAGCAATATAGAATTCAAAAGGCCGTTGCATTATTAAATTCAACAAACAAAAAAATTGCAGATATTGGTGCTGAATGTGGATTTCAGGAAATGAGCTACTTTGCCAAAACTTTTCGTGA
>JAEWAX010000124.1 GCA_023391425.1 Bacillota bacterium
GTACAGGCTACTTAACAACAAATCCTTATTTGTATATAAGTTTATCTGATGTTTACCACCTCTAATACCTAGACTTCTAATAGTGTAAAGATAAGCGATGATATAACTCTGGATAACTATATTTAACTCATTCAATGCTTAGCGTATCTCCATTCTCTTTTAACCAAGCTCTGCATTTTTTATATTGTGGAAATACACCTTCGACAAGTTTCCAAAACTCTTTTGAATGGTTCATCTCCTTCATATGACAGAGTTCATGAACAACTACATAATCAAGTATTTCCAGTGAAGCCATTATAAGCTTCCAATTAAAGTTTATATTACCTCTTGCGCTGCAACTACCCCATCTCGTTTTTTGTTCTCTAATAGTAATTTTCTTTGGTATTACCCCTATAATTGAAGAATAATGCTTAACTCTTTCAGCAATTATTAACTTAAATTGTACTACATACCACTGTTTCAATGCCTCCCTTAACTTTTCAGCCTCAATTCTATTAGGAAATGCAATTATTAAATTTTCACCATTAAGTCTAACTACTGGTTTCTTTAACGTACTGCTATTAAACAACTTAAGTTTATATTCTTTTCCTAAGTAGCTAAAACTTTCACCCTCTTCAAATTCTTTTGATTTTTTTATTTTAAATGTTCTTGTCTCAAACTCTTTTAATTTTTTAACAATCCAATCTGACTTTTGCTGTAACAACTGGTTTATATAGTTCTCAGATACTTTAGTTGGACTTATAACCTTCACTGAACCATTTTTTTCTATTGCAATTCCAATAGTTTTTCTGCTACTTCTTTTTAATATGTATTTTAATTCTTTTCCACCAATGAAAATACTGCAAATCTTCTCATTGTATTGTTTGTCCTTTTCCACTTAAGTAACCCCCGTAGTTGCTAATGCAAATACAAAATGTTATGACATTATAAAATTCTATTTATCTAAAGTTCTAATTCATCACCGGTTTTGAAATAGCCTATTTTATCTCCCATAACGCCCTTTAATATTTTAAAACCTCTGTCTCCCGTGCAATGGCAAGTGTACGTCTTTTCAATATTATATTTCAACAGTCTTTCTCCTAACTCAACTATATTCTTCTTTTTCTCACCTAGATATTTAGGTAATACAAAGCTCATTAAATGGAACCCACCTATTACTATTTGTATTGGATACCCCGGAAAATGCTTCATTACTTCCTCTATCATATTATCAACGCCATTATGGCTGCATCCTGATATAATAATTAGTTTGCCATTGTTAATTATTACAATAGCAACTTCGTGATTGAAGTTGTCCTTTACATATACTTTGTTTTTCAATGCAAGCAGTCTATCATTTGTTTTTGGGAGAAGATATTTCTGTTCAAAGCCAGATATAATAGATACATTCTCATCTATTTTCATGTAATTATCAACAAAGGTGATTCTTTGCGCGAAATTGGTAAAAACCTCTTGTGGCGTAGAAACGTCTCCTTTAAAACACAAAGCCGCTCTAAAAAACACTTTCTGGTTAGCATTTTTACTAATATAAAGCTTAGCTCTCTGATTTCTCTCCAAAAATTTCAATAATCCACCCGTATGGTCATGATGCGAGTGAGATGCAATTACTAAATCAACATCTTCGATTTTGACACCCATTTCTTTTGCATTGTCTATAAAAGCACCTGAGTCTCCTGTATCAACAAGTATTTTAGCTGAACCTGTATCAATGTAAATGGACAACCCATGTTCAGCTTTATATTTACTATTATTGCTCTTGTTCTCAATTAATGCCTTTATTTTCATATTCTCTCTCCATGCTTATAAATAACACAATAGCGTTGCTTCAATTAACATAATAATATGTTTTACATTAATAATATCGTCATCTCTCATATAAGTCAATTCAAGATTCTGCTACTAAACTTCATCTGAGCTAAGTCTTCTTTATCTTCGTGGCGATACTAACCTCCTGTTCCCTGAACATGAGCTAATTATCGCCAAGCTCGAAATAAGGGCGACTAAGCTCAGAAAACTTCATCTGAGCTAAGTCTTCTTTATCTTCGTGGCGATACTAACCTCCTGTTCCTTAAACATGAGCTAATTATCGCCAAGCTCGAAATAAAGGCGACTAAGCTCAGAAAACTTCATCTGAGCTAAGTCTTCTTTATCTTCGCGGCGATACTAACCTCCTGTTCCTTGAACATGAGCTAATTATCGCCAAGCTCGAAATAAGGGCGACTAAGCTCAGAAAACTTCATCTGAGCTAAGTCTTCTTTATAGTTTTTCTGAATACACATATATTAGTATCTTGATTTATTTTCATCTCATAAGCATGAACATGGAAATAAAACTGAGGGATGAAGAGTTGAATAAATCTACCTATAGTAATAAGATATTTAATATTTTACTTTACTTTTTTTTATATTCATTCTGCGGTTGGGTTTTTGAGACTATCTATAGCTCTATTTATCATGGCCATTTTGTAAAAAGAGGTTTTCTAATAGGACCTATATGTGGAATCTATGGAATAGGTACAATCTTAGTTATTTATATCCTAGGTCATATAAAAGCCCACCCATTTTTATTGTTTTTGTGCTCTTCACTTTTAACATCGATATTAGAGCTTATAGTAGGGATACTTTTAAAGGCCCTATTAGACCAAAGGCTATGGAATTACAGTGATAAATTTGCCAATTTCATGGGGTTTATATGCCTACGAAATACTTTAATATGGGGTATTCTAGCACTATTTGTAATATATAAAGTTCATCCTTTTATTATAAAACTCATAACCTCTATACCAATAAGAACTAAAAAACTAATATGCTATACAGTTTTTATTGCCATATGTTTTGATTTAAGTATATCAATATATACAAGCCTAAACGGTATAGGCAATTTTACATGGCTATCACAGATATTTTTACAGAAATTAGATAAGATTGTGAATGTATCTTCAAAGGTTGTTTATTACATAAGTCATTAGAATTATTGGACATCTCAAAACAATTCATAAATTTTCATGCATTGTTTTTATTCCCACTCTTCCCAAACTTCAGGTTTATAGCCTACAGTAGCTTTTCGCCCATTTCGAACAATTGGCGAATTAAACAGCTTAGGATTTTTGAAAAGTACCTCTTCTGCCACTTTTCCAACACCTAAATTCTTCATATTTAGTCTGTCATATTCCTTGCTGTTCATATTTATCAAGTCTTTAATTCCAACGATTGCCTTTACACTATCAAATTCACCTTTGCTAAGACCATACTTGTACAAGTCAATATACTGGTAGTTTATTTTTCTCTCTTTAAAATATCTCTCAGCCTTCTGTGTTTCAAAACCTTTAGCGCCAAAAATTTGAATGTTCATTATAAATCTCCAATTTATATTGTTAATTACGATATTCCTTTATAAAGTTAATTCATTTAACCAGTATCTTTCAGTCAATCCCAAAAGTTTAATATGACTTACCCTTTTATTCCCCCTACTGAAGCAAAAGTAAAATTTTCTCCCATTGCTCAAACTTTTGCTCAAATTTAATCGCATTTGCAGGACTAGTTGAAGGCAATCTATACATAGGGATATTAATATCACTGTGTATCCTTCTTACAAATTTTTTAAAAAGTTTTTCTGCTAACTCTCCATTAAAGTAAATTGCCTTGATATTTGGATACTGCTTTAATAATTTTTCAAAATCATTTGGTATTGGATTTTTTATATTGCTGTCACTGCTGCCTTCCCTGTAGCATGCTTTAAGCACATCCCATAGTGCGATATTATGCTGTAGTAAAAATGCTTGCTTGTGAGAATAGTCATTAGTCAGTTCTTCCTTAAATAATGAGTAAATTATTTTCCAAAAAGCATTCCTCTCATGTCCATAATACTCTTGCTTTTCGAGAGATTTGACTCCCGGCATAGTTCCTAATATCAATATTTGGCATTCTTTATCTATTATTGGTCTGAATGAGCTAATCATGATGTCACCATTAGAGTTGTTACGTTATAGATATTTTATTAACTTATTTCATCTTAATATGTTATGTATAAAATCTATATTTTAAACCTTGAACTCAATATATGCCTATACATTAGCTCTCTTTCATTCTGAACTAAATTAACTATCTGATTTTGTGCTGCATACATGGCATTTTTGTCTCTATGTATAATTTGAATGCCATATTCATTTCTCCCAAAGCTCTTATCTTTTCTTACCACCGTTCCATCATACTTTGAAACATTATTACTCAAATATATAGCAATCTCTACAACATCATCAACCTCAAAATCCCCATCCGAGTAGACACACATACCTGAGTAGCTAATATTTTTTATACATGCAGATAATCTTGTATTTGTGTCTAGCACCTTTATGTCTCCAAGCAGCGAGGTAGGATATCTATCAAATTCTCTTTTATCTAATTCTTTTGCAAGCCTAGCTACATTATTAGAGCATATTATATACTCATCATTCTGAGGTGTAATACCTATCACGCTACCACCATTAACTTGAAGGTCGTCTTCATCTTTTAATACACCTATTAGAACTGGATCTCCTTTAAGAATCTCAGCTCCGTTGTTTTTGTTATCATTATCATCAAACTTAATAGTAAATAATTTATTGATATCTCCACTTATTGCTGTACAGTTTATTGGTTTAAATTTATTATAATGTCTTAGTACTAAACTCACTTTTTGCATAGTGTCCTCCAAAAATTGCTACAATAACTTTCATACATCATATTCTATATTAACAGAATAGCACTTTATTTTTGCGTAAACAACCCTAACTCTGTGTTTAAGGACATTTAAAGCTTTAATTTAGAATTTAATAAATGCTTATATATTATATCCTTTTCACTTTGTACCAAACTAGTTAACTGAGCCTGTGCGGTGGATATTGAATTTTTATCTCTATGTACTATTTTAATGCCATACTCATTTCTTCCATAGTTTTTTGCTTTCCTAATTACAATTCCATCATACATTGCAACACTATTATTTAAAAATATACACACTTCAACATTATCCTCAACATTAAAATCACCAGTAGAATACACACACATGCCAGAGTAGCTTAAATCTTTTAGACATAAGCTCTCCCTTTTATTAGAATTCTGCAACTTTATTTCACCAAGTAGAGAAGTTGGATATCTCTCATATTGCCTTCGTTCTATGTTAATATTAAATGCTATCTCATTAGCATAAATAATATACTTATCGTCTTGTTGTGTGACACCAACTACATTCCCTCCGGTAATACTTAGGGACTCATCATCATTCAACCGTCCTATCAACACTGGGTCTCCCTTAATCATTTCAAGCCCCTTGCCCTCATTATTACTTAATTCTACTGTAAATAATTTATTGGCATCTCCACTTATCACTGAACAATTTATTGGCTTTAGTTTATTATAGTGCCTTAATACTAAGTTCGATTTTTGCATTGTGGCCTCCGAAGATAATTATTATTAATTTAACATCATAAAAGCTATATACAGTTGTATAAAATTATACACCCTTATGAAGTATATTCCAATAATGTATCAAGGATTTTATGTAAATAAAAGCAATATATCACATTAGAGTAAATGCGATATATTGCTTTTAACGTTTTGTCTTTCACTTCCTATTTAGCTATGGATATTTTGTGCTCCTTTATGCTGTAATGAATTGCTTACAAACTGTTTCTCATTATCTTCACATTTTATTAAAATTACAGAGTTACCAGAATCAACAACTCTTTTAATTTCATCGCTCTCTTTTTTAGGAACACCCCATTGCGACAATACTCTATTCATTTCACCACCAAAATTACCACCTATTACACCCGGAAGTGCTCCTCCTGTAAAAAACTGGCCACCACCTTGTAGCATAAACGAGGCTAAACCGATTGGTACTCCACCATATCCCAAGCTATCTCCATTATAAGACATATCTGATATATCGTCTGCGTTTATCAAAGTTTCAGTCTTTCCGATGTCTTCCTCTTCATTATTTCGACCCATTACCGAAATATCACCCTTAAAGCCTTTTTGGCGAAGGTATTCCGCTGCTTCTAGAGCTTGTTGCCTGCTGACAAAATATCCTGAAATTATCTCCATTACGTCAACTCCTCATATAATATCCTTATCTATGGATTCTATTTTTATTATTTCCCTCTTTTTTATAAAATTACAGGGATAATATACCTTAAAATCTTTCAATAAAGATGATTGAGGCGGAAAAATGTGATGTTTGATAGAGGTATATGTTTTCATACTTTCTTTGCCCTATTTGAAAAAAAAGAGTATAGGGTAAGAATTATTGTTATAACTGTAAGTACTGAAAACATTATTGTCATTTGTAAGCCACCATCTTGTGAATAGTATCCATTTGCCCCAAGCAATGAATATAAAAGCATACCCATAGAAAACATATGTAGCTTTGTCGCCCAATATTTATTTTTCAGCAGTCCAAATCCACCAATAATTAGTAATAATGAAGTAGTAAACTCATCAACCAGGTGAAAAGTAATATCAATCGGTCTAGTAGATAACTCAATTATTTGACCTGACAAATAAAGCATCACCCATAATCCAATCATACAAGCCCCAACAAAAACAGAATAAAATGCACTTATTTTCTTCATCATAATACCTATTCCTCTCTTTCTCTTTTTTACATAATTTAATCCTTCGACTCCTTGATGTTATTTAATACACCATATAAACATACTCTAATAATATTTTTCAAATGCATATCAAGACCTTCAATCGGCTTATTCAAGCAGAACCACTCTAAAATTTCGTAGAATAAGGTATTATTTAATACCCTAATCTTTAGCTCCATACACTCCTCTCCCAAGCTACTATAATCTATGGAGCCTGATATGACATCTTTTAATATTTGTTTGAAATCAAACTTGCTCTCTGTATTTAATACTTTACTCATCTGCATTATCTCTCTTAAAAAACTAACAAATAGACCCTGTTCTTGCTTGATTATAGAAACAAGTATATCAATTAAGGTAAATAGACTATCTTGTATGCTTTTCCCAGCGTTAGCAAGACTCTTGCCATCCATCTGATGAAACTGTTGTTCTGACCAACACATTAGAATATCCTTCTTAGATGAGAAAAAGTTATAGAATGTCCCCTTTGCAACGCCTACCTTTTTTGTAATCTCATCAACTGATACTTTGTCATAACCTTTCTCTTTAAATAAAGCTATAGCTGTATTAAGAATAACTTCCTTTACTTGCTCTCTTTGCTGTTTATATAGTGACATTTGTTTCTCTCCTAGATGTTTTTATATTAATCCTTTTGTGACTTTATCCATTTTATGACCACAGTCATATTTTAACATGCCTTCTGCAATATTTCAACTTTTTTTAAAGACATAAAAGCCATATTTGCTGTTTTCTCAACAAATATGGCTTTGTAAATCAATTTCTTATGCTTTCACCCTTTTAGGAACACCGTTGTCATTAAAAAATTTACGATTAAAAAGCAGCGCCGAATTTACCAATGCAATCATAACTGGCACCTCTACCAAAGGGCCTATAACTGCAGTAAAGGCGACATCGGAGGAAATTCCGAAAACGGCTACAGCAACTGCAATTGCCAGTTCAAAATTGTTACTTGCTGCTGTGAAGGATAAGGTTACTGTCTGATCATATTTAAACCCACCGCGATAAGACATATAAAAGCTGACAAAAAACATAATTGCGAAATAAATTAATAGTGGTATTGCAATTCTAATAACATCAATTGGGTTTTCAATAATTTGCTCACCCTTTGTAATAAACATAATAACTATCGTATACAGTAAAGCTATTAGCGCCAGAGGGGAGATTTTCTGAATAAATACTTTTTCATACCACTCTTTTGTTTTGACTCTCACTAGTGTAAATCTTGTTAAAAAACCTGCTGTAAAAGGAATACCCAAATAAATAAGTACACTTTTTGCTACTTCCAACATTGATACCTCTACAATTTGTCCTCCCCAAGAAAGTCCTAACCATTTAGGTAATAGTGTCGCAAAGAAATATATATAAACAGCATAAAAAAGTATCTGAAAAATTGAGTTTAGAGCTACCAACGCAGCACAATATTCATTGTCACCCTTTGCAAGTGTATTCCAGACGATAACCATAGCAATACAACGAGCAAGGCCAATTATTATAAGACCTATTGCAAAACCAGGCCTATCACGAAGGAATAATATTGCTAACCCAAACATTAAGATTGGCCCCATTATCCAATTCTGAATTAATGAAAATGAAAATACCTTTTTATTTTGAAAAACTTTTCCTATCTCTTCATATTTTACTTTTGCAAGTGGGGGATACATCATTATTATTAGACCAATTGCAATAGGCCATGATATTGTTCCAGTGCTGAATTCCCCTAGTGATTTTGCCATATTCGGAAATAGATATCCTCCTAGCACCCCAACAGCCATTGCAATAAATATCCAAAGTGTTAAGTATCTGTCCAAAAATGACAACTTAGCCCTCTTTTCCTCTTCCATTTAGCCCCTCCATTCTTACTAATGCTGAAGTAATAAGAGTAATACCAAATACAATATACTTCAACAACGCCACTTTAAATATTTAAATTTTATTTTATAAAACTATATTTTGAATTGACGCATCCTTAAGCCATGGTATTACTACGAAATTGTTATTACTTATGTTTGAAACCTCCTCAAGCCATTGTTTTTCGGCCTCGGCGCGCGCAAAGAGCATAGTATCCTTAGTATCAGCCATTGAAAGGCATTGATTAACTACCCACCATTTATTATTTATTCCTGCCCTACTCAAGTCATCACGAAGTCTTTGTGCTTCAAAAACAGGTGTAGCTTCAGGCAACGTAACAATTATAACCTCTGTTTGACTATCATCTCTAAGTCTAGGTAAAAGTCTCTGAACAGAAATAGGAGTCTCGCCCTTTGTTCTTTGAACCTCTCGATGATAGCTTTGTGTAGAATCAAGCAATAAAAGTGTATGGCCAGTCGGCGCAGTATCAATAACCACAACCTGGTTTTCAGCCTTGTCAACAATTTGCGCAAATGCTCTGAATACTGCAATTTCCTGTGTACAAGGTGATCGCAAATCCTCTTCCACATAGGCAATATCGTCTTCACTCATGGTTTCTCGCGCCTTACTTAGCACCTCATTTTGATAATTTAGTAGCTCTTGCTTTTCATCAATTTTGCTGAGCGTTATATTCTCATTACCTTCAATTACATACTTGAGATGATTTGCTGGGTCAGTTGACGTCAAGTGTACTTTTATACCTTTTTTAGCGAGAGTTAGTGCGATAGTGGCTGCAATAGTTGTCTTGCCAACACCTCCCTTTCCCATCGTGAAAATAACCTTCTTACCAGCTGTGTAAATATCGTCAATTAATGTATCAATTTGTTTTAATTCAAGTGCTTTAGTACCGAAAATATCACTTTTATATTCGTCACGTATGAAAAAATCTCTAATCTTTTCAATTCCTAAAATATTATAGGAACGAAGTGGAAGTGTGTAAGTTTTAATCTTTTTTAAACCTTTTGGAACATTTTCTAATGCGTATAGTTGTTTATCTAATATTTGCTTTGACAGATTATCAGATGCTTCACCAAGCACTCCATTTATAATTAGTAATTGGTTATTTATACCTAATTCACTGAGTTCAAGGCTTGAACGTTCTGCCTCAAGCAAAGGAGTTTCCTCAGGTCTTGAAACCAATACAAGAGTTGTTTTACCACTATCTGATAGGTTTTGAACAGCATGCTTATATATGTCTTTTTTAGCTTCAAGCCCTGCAAGCTGCCCTAAACAAGATGCACCATGAGTGCTTTCGCTGATAAAATTGCTCCAAGCAGACGGCAGCTGCAACATACGAAGTGTATGCCCTGTTGGTGCAGTATCAAAAATGATATAGTCATACTTATCCTCAGTTGTCTTATCAGTTATAAAGTTTGAGAACTGATCAAAAGCAGCTATTTCAACTGTACATGAGCCAGATAGTTGCTCCTCCATATTTACAATTACACTGTCAGGCAATTTTCCTCTATAAGGGGCAACCACCGATTCTCTATATTCTCTAGCAGCTTGCTCAGGGTTTAAGTTTGCAACCACAAGTCCAGGTACTCCATCAATTGGCATACCTTTGCCGTCAAGTTCTGTATTAAAAACATCCTGTAAATTTGATGCCGGATCAGTGCTAATTAATAGAACTTTCTTGCCAGCATCTGCTAGACTAACAGCAACTGCACAAGCGGTGGAGGTTTTGCCCACACCACCTTTGCCAGTGAAAAATAAATATTTGGTTAAGCTGATTTTATCTAAGTCAAAGTTTTCGTAGCTAATCAACATATTAGCAGCACCCCTTAGTTCCACAACCACAGCCACCTTTTTTTATAACTACTTTGGCTCTTATTTCTGTGTTTAACCACGCTGAAAGTTCTGCATTAGTAGGATATTCTTTCGTCTTCAAAACTTCGCCATCTCCAAGTGTAACTGGCAAAACCTCTGCTCCTTCTCTTTGGAGAATTTCACTTATAACCTTGTTTGATATAAAGTCTTGAGGCTCACTTGACAAACCATGTCTCTTGATAAAAATTCCTTTTTCTTTTAGTGTATTTATTACAGTCGCAATTCTCATAAGTTCAGGATCAATAGATGGTCCGCAAACTCCTGTAGAACAACACATTGCGGGGTCAAAAATTTCAATTTTCATAATAAAAATCTCTCCTTATTCACAATAATTTTTATTCTGGCTAAATCGTTCCTTAAGCCTTTCTAAATCCATTTTATATATTTCAATGTTTCTTAAGTTATCATAGACCAG
>JAEWAX010000156.1 GCA_023391425.1 Bacillota bacterium
GCCGATACACCGCCCTGGATCAATATGATGTCGTGTAAATAGGATTACGTTTATTTGGCTCCATGAAATTTCTGGGGCTTGGATTTCATACATAACACAATCTATTACATAACCATGGGGAGGAAAAACATATGAGGTACGACTATTGACGGTAGTGTGTTAAAGTTCTTTGAATAAATGTACTTAATACTCGTAAAATTTATTGTTATGTTAATTCGCAGTCTTTATATAAAGAATAAACAAATACTGCATGTTCCTCAAAGATATGCAGTATTTGTTTGCTCACTATTTGCTTGTATTATGCTCGCATTATGTCCATATTACTCTTAGTATTCCATTTTATACAAATAAATTGTAAAATAAGTATGCTATATGTCAGTAAAATAAGGCAGAATAAGGTTTAGCTATATTAAGCAGGAGGGATTAAAATGGATTACTTCCATGTTGATGTTTTTAGTGATAAAGTTCTATCTGGAAATGGTTTAACAGTTGTTTTTTGTAACCGTGAATTGCATGATAGTCTGATGCTAAAACTAACAAAAGAATTTAAACAATTTGAAACTATTTTTGTAAGAAAAATAGATGATAATATATTTAATGCAAGAATTTTTACGGTAGAAGAAGAATTAGATTTTGCAGGGCATCCTATCATAGGAGCAGCTGCTACTATTCATAGTCATTTTTTCGGAAATAAAAAAGACGTAGCAATAACCTTTCAATTAAAAAATAAAACAGTATTAACTAATTCTAAGAAAATGGCAAATTATTATGATGTACAAATGAATCAAGGAAAATCACAATTTCTTTATACAGTACCTAAAGAGAAGTGGAACAATTATGTTCAGGCATTGAATTTGTCAGAAAAGAATCTAAGTGAAAAATTACCGATGGAAGTTGTGTCCACAGGGCTGCCATATTTGTTAGTGCCGATAAGCTCAGGAATAGAAAATACAAAAATAATATGTTCTGCTTTTAATGAAATGCTAGAAGAAGTAGATGCTAAATTTGTATATGTATTAGATGTGAATAACATAGAAGGACGTACTTGGGACAATCAAGGAAATGTGGAGGATGTTGCAACTGGAAGTGCAGCAGGACCAGTAGGCGCATATTTATATAAACACAATATTGTTAATGATGATAATGAGATTATAATAAATCAAGGGAGATTCGTTGGTAGACCCAGCAAAATTAAGGTTTCTATGAGTGATTCAGGAGAAGAAATGCTAGTGTCTGGCAATGTGGCTATTTTAGCAAAGGGAAGCATTTTTATATAGTTATATTGCTACTTTACCAAGGGAGATAAAAGGGTTTCAAAATACCTAAGGGATTCATATATTCTGATAAATATAAAAAATTCAATGTATACTTTAAAATTAATTACATAGGATACGATTATAATTCTAAAATATACAAAAGGAGATATATAAATGTTTAAACACGATAAAGCCCTTTTACATGAAGTTAAAGTGGATAGCCCAAATCCAAAGTTTGCAGTAATGATGCAAGAACAATTAGGTGGCCCACATGGAGAATTAAAAGCTGCACTACAATATCTGTCACAGAGTTTCCGTATTAATGATCCAGCAATAAAGGATTTATTCCTGGATATTGCTTCTGAAGAATTAAGTCATATGGAAATGGTTGCTACTACGGTAAACCTGCTAAATGGCCATGTGCTTGATGCGAATAATGCAACCGTGGGCAGTATACAGGCTCATGTTTCTACAGGGCTTACACCAGCACTTACAAGTGCTTCAGGACAATATTGGACGGCTGCATATATTGAAGAAACGGGTGACCTTGCTGCAGATATATTATCAAATATCTCGGCGGAACAAAGAGCGAAAGTAGTTTATCAATACCTTTACAGGCAGATAACAGATAAAGGAGTGAGAGACACGATAGATTTTTTACTGAATCGTGAAGAAGCTCACAACACCATGTTTAGAGAAGCGTTTAATAAAATACAGGACACTGGTTCTTTAAAAGATTGGGGGGTAACAAAAGACTCGAAGCTTTATTTTAATCTTTCAACTCCAGGGGACCAATTTTTCAATGCAAATAATCCACAACCACCAAGTTTTAATGCACCAAATGCTAGTGGAACTAAGATGTAAATACATTGCATTAGTGAAAATAAAACTTAGGAGATTAATAAATGACCCTGAGTTTAATTTTCTTATTTTCACCTAAACTAGAGACCATGTCTTGTTTTCGCCAAGCAGAACTAAAAAATCTCCAAGCTGATGAATTTACATCGACTTGGAGATTTTTTTTAAACAAAGAACTGTAATAAGAATTGCAGTTATCCTTGGGTTTGCGAAGTACTATTGTTCTG
The DNA here is from genome assembly GCA_023391425.1 of Bacillota bacterium. Classification (GTDB taxonomy): domain Bacteria; phylum Bacillota; class Clostridia; order Acetivibrionales; family DSM-1351; genus Ruminiclostridium. The sequence goes on from JAEWAX010000156.1 coordinate 2,342, forward strand.
TGAAATACCTTGTTGTTGCTGAATACCTTGGTTTTGCTGCATACCCTGACTCTGCTGACCTTGGCTCATGGTATTTAGTTGTTGCTGGGCTTGATCAATAATTTGGTTCATTTGGCTAAGAACTTGATGAGATACCATCTGCTGTTTAGCCTGATTTAAATCATTAATAGCCTGTTCAACTGAGCTTTGCAATTGCTGCTCAGCTTGTTGCTGCTGCTGTTGAGCCTGTTGCCTAAAGCTTTTTATTTGATTCATTAGCTGTGATGCAGTTTGCTGACTTTGCTGGTTTTGTTGCATTCCTTGATTTGTAGAGCTACTTGCCGTAGTCGTTTGTTTGAGTTGATTTAATGTTGCTTCCATGACATTAAGTTGGTTTTTCAGGTCGCCTATTTCTGCACCAAGTTCTACATCAGCCTTTTTTTCCAAAAGACCTTCTAATGTTTTTTTGTTTTTCTCATCCATAAATATGCTCCTTTATGTTTTTATATTCGCAAACGATATTAGGATAGCCAAAAAATTATTTAATTATTACAAATAAATATTTTATAAAATGACTTCACTAACCATTTAAATTAATTAAAATAAACAACAACAAAAATAATCTTTATTGTTCTGCTATCGATTTTAAAGTGAAAAATTGAGGTATAATAATATAAATAATATTCTTTAGGAGTTTTTACTTTCCTTGTATATTAAGCATCAGATAAAATATTTATTAATATATAAACTTCAAGAAAAGCAGGTGAATTACAATTAACAAGTACAACACTCCAATATATAACTATTTAAGAGAGTACGCAAAAGAGAATATAAATGTTTTTCACATGCCTGGGCATAAGCTTGCTAAAGGAATACCACAGGAGCTAACTCAAAACCTTTTGCAGCTAGATGTCACTGAAGTAGAGGGTACAGATAATCTGCACTATCCAGAAGGCATAATAAAACAGGCTGAGGAGCTAGCTGCAAAGGCATTTGGAGCAGATAAGACGTTTTTCCTTGTGAATGGGTCTACCTGCGGAATTCAGGCAGCTATCATGAGCGTCTGCGCCAGAGGACAGAAAATCATCATAGGTAGAGATTCTCATAAGTCGGTGGTGTCAGGGCTCATACTTTCTGGCGCAGAACCCATTTATGTCTATCCTGAATACAATTGTGAATTTGGAATCACTGCGGCAATAAGTGCCAAAAGCATAGAGAAGTCATTACGTGAGAACCCAGATGCGGCGGCCGTGCTGATTACAAGGCCGAATTATTATGGCATATGCAGTGACATTGAGGAAATAAGCAGCATAGTTCATTCTTTTAACAAGCTGCTTATTGTAGATGAGGCACATGGGGCACATCTGGCATTTAATAGTCAGCTGCCACCTTCTGCGCTACAGCACGGCGCAGACATATGTATTCAGAGCGCGCATAAAACTCTGCCAGCAGTCACACAGGGTGCCTACCTTCATGTTAAAGGCAGCAGAGTTGATTTAGATAGACTAAAATTTAATTTAACCATGCTTCAAACTTCAAGTCCATCATATATTATAATGTCATATCTTGATATTGCCAGGGAATTAATGGTCACAGAGGGCGAGGCAAGACTTGATGCATTAATAGATAATGTTGAATGGTTTAAGCATGAAATAGAAAACTATCACACATATAAGGTGCTATCTAACAAACATATAGGCAATCTTGGTGCAAAAGCGAGTCATGATCCAACTAGACTAGTCATAAATGTTAGTAAGCTTGGAATAAATGGTTATTGTGCAGAGAAAATATTAAGAGAAAAATTTAAGACTCAAGTAGAAATGGCGGATAACCAAAATTTAGTGTTTATTACGACAATAGCTGATAACAATGGGACCTTTTCTAGATTGCTAGAGGCTATGAAAGGGTTGGCAGAAGTGAATTTTCAAGCTGACTTTGCTACAAACTACCATCAGCCAGGTATCACTAAAAACGTTTCAACATATCCAGGTGATATCTTACATACTGAGAAGTCCATTTGCAAAGAATTATCTATGAAGAAGTTACCTTATGAGGCTTATGCTGCCCAAAAGGAAGAGATACTACTTCAAGAAAGCAAGGGTAGGATATGTGCAGGAATAGTAACACCATATCCTCCAGGTATACCAATTTTATATCCTGGTGAAATTATTGAACAATATCAAATTCAATACATAACGGCTATTATTGAAGCAGGAGGTAAGGTTAATGGGATTGACGATAATAAGTCTATACGAGTGATAATATAATTATTATGAGATGTCTACCATAGCTAATACCATCACTTATATAAGTGGCGGATAAGCGGGCTACGACCCTGGATAACAGGTTTTAAGCTTCAGATGGTGTAAAAACCTAAGATTAGTAGTTTGATTATCGACCTATGAATAATCTACTAATAAATTACATTGTTTTTATAACATCTCGGTTAGTAATATGCTATAATTCTATTATAGAATATTTAATTGTTACACTTAATAACAAATGACAATTTGGCTGGAGGAAATGGACTATGCAAAACGGTATATTTATAACTGTTGAAGGCACCGATGGTTCGGGGAAAACAACACAAATCAAGCTGATGGAAGAATACTTTAAAGGCAAGGGCTATGAAGTGGTTTTATCACGCGAACCTGGAGGTACAAAAGTCAGTGAAATGATTAGAGATTTAGTACTAGACCCTGCAAATACCGATATTGCTCCCGTGACAGAGATGATATTATATGCTGCAGCAAGAGCCCAGCATGTTGCACAAGTAATTAAGCCAGCAGTAGAAGCAGGAAAGATTGTGATTTGTGATAGATTTGTTGATTCCAGCTATGCTTACCAGGGCTGTGGCAGAGGAGTTGACCTTAAGATAGTGGCTGATGTTAACCGAGTTGCTATAGATGGAATGATTCCTGATATGACCTTTTTCCTAGATGTAGATCCTGAGTTAGCTTTAAGAAGAAGAGTAAATGCGACTGGTGCCGATAGAATTGAACAGGAAAAAATAGATTTCCATAGGCGTGTATATGAAGGATACAAGAACATGGCATTGCTGTTTCCAGATAGAATTAAAACAATTGATGCAAATAAATCAATAAAAGATATTTCTTTTCAAATAAATGAATACTTGAAGGAACTACTTTAAAAAAATTTATTAAGGAGGTAGTGCTCTATGAAATTAATATTTGCTATTGTACATGATGAGGATGGCCGTAAAGTAATGGATGAACTTAATAAGAATGGCTTTGGAGTAACGAAAATGTGTTCTTCGGGGGGATTTCTAAAGGCAGGAAATACGACACTCTTAGTTGGAGTAGAGGAAGAAAAGCTTGATGAAGTTATTTCTATTATAGAGAAAAAATCTAAAAGTAGAAAACAGGTTATAAATACGCCAGCTTCTCCTAGCGGAATGAATGGTATGAATGGAATGTATATGCCATATCCTGTTGAGGTGGTTGTTGGAGGCGCAACTATTTTTGTTGTTGATGTAGAGCGGTTTCATAAAGTTTAGGTACATGTTGTGCAATAATATTTGCGTTAGGAAGTGAGTATGCCATAAAAATACAAGATTCGTCTAATAATCCTTCTAGGATTAAAGCTTTCCCTGGCCGAGATGAGAGAGCCATTAGAAATGAAAGAGACATAGCTTTCTCAACTCAGCTAAGGAAGCTCGAGATTAATAATTACGAAGAAAAAATTAAGGTCCTTGCGGACAAGATTACGGATCAAGGAAAGAAACTTTCAAAAAAAGCTGATATTCGTGATTTGAAGATATATAAACAGCTTATATCTGAATTTCTAGATGAGGCAGTTGCTCACTCTCATAGCTTTACAAAAAAGAGCTTTTTAGATAGACGTGGCAGACATCGGGTTTATGCCATTATTAAGAAAATAAATGAAGAACTTATAGAACTTACAAATGAAGTGCTGAAGTCGGAGCAGGATAATATAAGCATATTAAAAAAGCTAGATGATATTAGGGGACTTATATTAGATTTGCTTTTATGATTACGGAGGTAAAATGCTAGGGCACCAAAAGGTGTTGACCACCTTACAAGCAGCAATCAAGAATGATAATGTAAGCCATGCATATATATTTGAAGGACCTGATGGAGTGGGGAGGAGAGAGACTGCGCTGTCTTTTTCTTCTATGCTCATGTGTGAGGCAAATGACGCACCATGTGGAAAATGTAAATCTTGCCAATTATTTCAGCAGGGCTCTCATTCGGATTTTCAAGAAATATATTTAGAGGACAAGAGCATTAGTGTTGAGGATATTAGAAACCTATTAAAGGGATTGGCTATTAAACCACTATACTCTAAATATAAAATTTTTATTATAAACAATGCAGATAATATGACTGTTCAAGCTCAAAATGCATTACTTAAGTCACTGGAGGAACCACCATCATATGTGGTTTTTATTCTTACGGTACAATCTGGTTCGGCTATGACTCAAACTATTCGCTCTAGATGTCAAAGGATGTTCTTTAATAAATTGGGTTATGAAGATATAATGAAAATTCTTGAGGCGAAATATGGTAATAGAACGCCGGAGTGGGATTTTATTGTATCATATGCGGATGGTGTAATAGGTACTGCACTAGGCTTAGTAGCATCACCGCAGTATCTTGAAATAAGGGACGAGGTATTAGAGGCAGTAACGCAACTGATATCCTCAAGAGATACAGATTTGTTTAAGCTTTACGAGATTTTTGAAAAAAATGATGACAAAATAGAATTTATATTACGTGTAATACTACTATTTTTTAGGGACATAATGTTATATAATCAAACAGCAGATTTTAGTATATTGATTAATTCAGATAAAAAAGATATGATTATTAAGAATGTGGGTGTAAGTTTGTCTAGACTTATAAATTGTATACATGCCATTTGGAATGCAAAAAGAAGTCTAGAGGTTAATGTTAACTTTCAACTTGCAATCGAGGTAATGCTAATGAAATTTCAAGTGAATAATACATTTTGATTCTTATATGGCTTATAGAAAGGAATTATATAAATGGTAAAAGTAGTAGGAGTTAGGTTTAAGAATGCCGGAAAGATTTATTATTTTGATCCCGGCGATTTTATAATAGACTTAAACCAAAATGTAATTGTAGAAACAGCAAGAGGCATAGAGTTTGGACTTGTAGTTGTACCAAATAGAGATGTGGATGAAGAAGAGATAGTTGCTCCTCTTAAAAAAGTAATTAGGATAGCTAGTGAAGAGGATGTTGCTCATGCCGCTGATAATGATAGAAAAGAAAAAGAAGCATACAACATTTGTATGCAGAAAATAAACGACCACAAGCTCGATATGAAGCTAATAGATGTAGAATATACCTTTGATAATAATAAAGTATTATTCTACTTTACAGCTGATGGCAGAGTTGATTTTAGAGAACTTGTAAAAGATTTGGCTGCAGTATTTAAAACAAGGATAGAGTTGCGCCAGATTGGTGTAAGAGATGAATCAAAAATGATGGGTGGAATAGGAATATGTGGTAGAGTACTTTGTTGTAACTCATTTTTAGGTGAATTTCAGCCAGTTTCAATAAAAATGGCTAAGGAGCAATCTCTTTCATTAAATCCCACAAAGATATCAGGTACTTGCGGAAGGCTTATGTGTTGCCTAAAATATGAACAAGAAGCCTATGAAGACCTTTTGGCTAGAGTACCTAAGGTTGGTGCTATAGTTGAGACACCTGAGGGACAGGGAGTAGTTGTGGGTGTCAACCTACTAAAGGAAATCCTAAAGATAAAGCTGGATTTAGGAAATGATTCTGATCTTAGAATATATAACTTCAAAGATGGAGAGGTTAAAATTATTAAAAATGCAACCTTTACTGATGATTCTGATATAGATTTAGAAGCCCTTAAACAGTTAGAGGATTAATTTATTAATTGTTGTTATAAATTAGGTTTGTCAATTGTAAAAAATGATGGTAAAATAGTAGCGAAAAACATATACATTACTGAATGTTTTTTCTTAATACTTAGGAGGTGTTTTAAATGGCATATTTAATAACAGAAGCTTGTATTAGTTGTGGAGCTTGTGAATCAGAATGTCCAGTATCTTGTATATCTGCTGGTGATAGTGCATATGTAATTGATGCTGATGCTTGCATTGAATGTGGTGCATGCGCAAATGTATGTCCTGTTGATGCTCCAACACAGGGATAATGTTTTAGGTCATGAGGGGTCAAGTAAAGGGTTAGCCTTTATTTGGCCCTTTTTTCAAAATAATATTTATTAATAATGAAAAATTATTTTGTCCGAACTCCTTAGGTTAGAAAGATAAAATCGCTTACTATGAACCTAAGAAATTCGCTTAACCGTAAATTAATATATGGGGTGTCATTATTGGTTGAGATAAATGAAAAGGAACGTATAGATGATCTACAGCTCCATGGGCTCCGATTGATTCAAAATGTTGATAGTTTTTGCTTTGGTGTAGATGCTGTATTGGTAGCTGATTTTGTTGATGTAAAAAGAAATCATAGAGTTCTGGATATAGGAACTGGAACCGGAATTATACCAATATTATTAGCTGGTAAGACACAAGCAAAGTCAATAGTGGGTCTTGAGATACAAGAAAGTATGGCAGAAATGGCAAATAGAAGTGTTATGCTGAATGACCTTCAAAGTAAAGTTCAAATAGTTCATGGAGATATAAAAAAATATAGTGAATACTTTGGCAAATCTAGCTTTGATGTGGTAGTATCTAATCCTCCATACACCAATAAGGGCTGTGGACTTATAAATCCACATGACAGTAAAGCTATTTCAAGGCATGAAATTCTATGTAGCTTGGAGGATGTAGTTAGTTCTGCGGCCTCATTGTTAGTTTCTGGTGGACAGCTTGCCATGGTACATAGACCAGAAAGACTAGCAGATATAATTTGTTGTATGCGAAACAATGGTATTGAGCCAAAATATTTGAGATTTGTACATCCAAAGCCTTATAAAAAGCCAAATATGATATTAATAAAGGGCAGTAGGGGTGGAAAGCCTGAGCTAAAAGTTCAAGAACCACTGTATGTATATAATTCAGATGGATCATACTCAGATGAAATAAACAAAATATATGGTAGAGAGGGATGTTAACAAAAAATTGAGCGATAAGGGTACTCTTTATCTTGTAGCAACTCCAATAGGAAATCTTCAGGATATAACATTCAGAGCCGTAAATACACTCAAAGAGGTTGATTTGATAGCAGCTGAAGATACGAGACAATCAATTAAGCTACTCAATCACTTTGAGATTAAGAAGCCTCTAATTAGCTATCATGAGCACAATAAAAATGTAAAAGGGAATTATCTGATTGAGCAACTTCTTGAAGGAAAGAATATTGCTTTGGTTTCAGATGCGGGAAGCCCTGGAATATCGGATCCCGGTGAGGATTTGGTGAAGCTAGCAATAGAAAATGAAATTAGAATTACGATGATTCCTGGGCCAGTTGCAGCTGTAACAGGTTTAGTTATTTCAGGCTTGTCGACAGGCAGATTTGTCTTTGAGGGATTTTTACCCATGAATAAGAGAACACGGCAAGATCGCTTAAAGCAATTGAAAGATGAAACAAGAACTATTATTTTTTATGAGGCACCTCATAAGCTTTCATATACATTAAAGGATATTTATAACGCTTGGGGCAATAGGCGTATAGCTCTAGCAAGAGAACTGACAAAAAGGTATGAAGAGATTATAAGGTGTAGCCTTTTTGAAGCTATGGAAAGATTTCAAAATGAATCACCTAAAGGAGAGTTTGTTCTAATAATTGAGGGACAGAACGAGAACATCCTTATAGAGAATGATAGAAATCAGTATTCAGATGTAAGTATTGAAGAACATGTTCAGAGGTATGTTGAAGATGGATGGGAAAAAAAAGAGGCCATTAAAAAAGTGGCTGACGATAGAGGAATAACTAAAAGAGATGTATATAATGCGGTTATGAAAAAATAAAGGAAACTTGGCTTGTGCTGGGTTGCACTTATGTTTAGTATAAAATAAAGAGAACTCCCATCGGAGTTCTCTCTGTTTTTTTGCCACAAAAAGAATATTAATAAACATAAGAATAAATAAACAAGATTATTTTCCTTCTTTTAATTCTTTCATGCAATCAGGGCAAATGTTCTTTCCTTTGTAAACTTGAACATCTTTTGCGTTAGCACAGAAAATACATGCAGGTTCGTATTTCTTTAAAATAATTGTTGATTCATCAACATATATTTCCAAAGCGTCCTTCTCTGCGATATCAAAAGTTCTGCGAAGCTCTATTGGAAGAACAACCCTTCCTAATTCATCAACTTTTCTTACAATACCTGTAGATTTCATAATATCAATGACCTCCTTATATACACTTTATATTTCGACAAACTTCGAAATTATAATACCATAAATTCCAATAAACGTCAACTTTAAAATAAAAAAAATATTATGTCATTTCAGAGCATCAATGCCAGAAAAATGCTGATATGAATAGATTGGGGCACTTTGTAACGCAAAAATTTTTTTTATATTACATAATTATGAACAATTTATTATTAGTTATATTACAAACCTAGAAAAAAAATACAGGGAATTGGATAAAAAAAGGAAAGAATATTCGACAAATATCTAATATATTATTCGACACAATATGCGCGTAAGAAAAATCATAAAACATATAAATGCTGCATATATTTAGCCCAGAAGGGGAAAATCACCATTCGGAACTAAGAACTCTGTTAATCTTGAGGTGTGTATGCTTAACTACATATGGGTTGGATTATTGCTAATTGGGTTTGTTACTGGAATATTTAACGGCAGGATAGATCAAGTTACCAAAGCTGCTATGGATTCGGCACAAAGTGCTGTAATGGTGTGTATTGGACTTCTCGGAGTAATGTGCCTTTGGACTGGGTTAATGAAGGTGGCAGAAAAGAGTGGACTAGTTACAATCATAGGTAGGCTTGTAAGGCCGGTACTAAGGTTTTTATTTCCTAGCATTCCAAAGGACCATCCAGCGCTCGGGGCTATAGTTATGAATCTAGTAGCAAATTTCTTCGGCCTTGGCAACGCAGCAACTCCGTTAGGAATAAAAGCAATGAATGAATTACAAAGCTTAAACAAAGACAAAAAAACCGCAACTGATTCTATGTGCATGTTTTTAGTCTTAAATACAGCGGCAATTCAGCTAGTTCCAGCAAGTATAATAGCTCTTAGAACTTCTGAGGGCTCAAAAAAACCCGCGGAAATAATAGTATGTATTTGGATTGCGTCTGTATGTGCAACTATTATGGGTATTATAGCGGCCAAGCTATTAGCAAAGGTATGGAATGAAAAACAAATTAGATAAAGTAAAGATTAATAAAAAACTATACTAGATGTGGTGAACTATGGGAGTGATAAGGCACTTATCAGATTTCGCAATTCCCGCAATATTTATTATTATTTTATTTGTAGCAATATTGAAAAAAGTTAAGGCGTATGATCTATTTGTTGACGGTGCGAAAGAAGGAATTGAAACAATTATTAGAATAATGCCCTCGCTGGTCGGATTATTAGTAGCAGTGGGTGTTTTTAAAGCGTCTGGAGCACTTGATATATTAATATACATATTAAAACCAATAATAGATTTGCTAGGAATGCCGCCACAGGTGGCGCCACTAGCATTACTTAGGCCTATTTCTGGAAGTGCCTCGTTTGCATTTGTTACAGAGATAATCAAAGCTTTTGGACCAGATACATATGAAGGTAGAGTTGCTGCAACCATGATGGGCTCTACTGAGACCATCTTCTATACGTTGGCAGTTTATTATGGTGCCGTTGGTATTAAAAACATAAGATATACGCTTGTAGCAGCAATAATGGCAGATATAATAAGTGTAATAGCATCACTATGGGCCTGTAGGTTTATATTTGGTTAGAGAGGCTTCTTTGATGTAATTAACTTAATAGTACATATAAATATGAACATTCCACCCCCACCTGCTTGAAGAATTTTTTTACTGGTAAGTTTATTCATACCACTGTTAGCCTTTGAATGTGTAGTATATATGCTTATCAATATTCTTAGAATAGAAAAGTAATTATTACGGTGAGGAATCTGGATTTTATATGCACTATTGATAAAATAAATGATTCTATCCTCGTATTCTTTCAAATTTCTGTAATAGAAAATACTGTTAGCATTTCTAGAGAAAAGGTTATCACTGTAGTTTAAATATCCTTCTAATATACTCTGAAGTCCGCATATCCAAGGGAAAAAAGCATTATTCATATTTTCAACGTCCTGTTCAGTCAAATCAGGATTTGTTGCTAAAGCAAGTAGGAGCTGTAAGCTTAGCGGTGAATCAATTGACATGCAATACTCCCAGCTAGATATATCAGGATACTTCTGTCCGTGAGCACGACTCCAACTAAGAAGATTAATTTCCCTATCAGGGTCTTCGGAATAATATTTTGTTACCTGTAAATCAATAAATAGTACTAAGTAGGTAGCAAGAGAATCCCTAATAATATCGAAGGATGGCAAGAGACGTACCTTTTGTCTGCACTTTTCAACAAGTATACTTAAGTAACCATCATCATCCTTTGATGGGAAAAAAGTAAAATATTGTTCATAAGCTTCTGACCTGAGATTGGTAGCATCTTTCAGCGAAGAAAAGATTAGCTTTAAGAAAGGCTCAGTAGCAGCTGATGAATGTTCGCAAATTGTGTTTAAGTATTGAACAATTGCCTGAAACGAAAAAATAACTTCTGTTGCATAGACAACATCAACATTTGGATATAAAGTGTATATCGATGAAACTTCTAAATCAAAGTAATTTTTATCTAAAGCCTCCAAGGCATATGATTTCATTGAGTGAGTCTTAATGCGATTTGTATACATTCTATATTCATTTATTCTTTTGGTAACTATAGGATAAACGGTATTATTATATTTTTTTGAAAACTTAATGCAATCTATTAAATTACCCATATAAACAACTCCTGTAATATTATCCTTGAAAAATTATATACAAATATGTATAGTAATAATAAGTAACTATATAATTATAGCATTCTACAGGACAATTAATAAATAAAAGTGGATTTTGCATGAAATTTATTATTTAGTTGTTTCTACTGAAAGCAACAATTAGTGGCAAATGAGGAGGAAAGCATGTCAAATAAAACTTATTATATTACAACACCTATATATTATCCAAGTGGCAAACTTCATATTGGACATTCATATACAACTGTTGCGGCTGATGCTGTGGCTAGATATAAGAGATTGACCGGGTATGATGTAATGTTTTTGACAGGAACTGACGAACACGGACAAAAGATACAGATAAAGGCTGAGGAAAAGGGAATAACTCCAAAAGCGTATGTAGACGAGATTGTATCAGGAATAAAAGAACTTTGGAAGTTAATGGAAATAACTAACGACAAATTTATTAGAACAACAGATGATGAACATGTTGAGGCAGTTCAAAAAATATTTAAAAAGCTCTATGACCAAGGTGATATATATAAGGGTGAATATGAGGGATGGTATTGTACACCTTGTGAATCCTTTTGGACAAAGACCCAGCTAGTAGACGGTAAGTGCCCTGATTGTGGACGAGAGGTAGAGTTGACTAAGGAAGAAAGCTACTTCTTCAAACTATCCAAATATCAAGATAGATTAATAAAATTAATTGAAGAAAATCCTGAATTTATCCAACCAGTTTCTAGGCAAAATGAAATGTTAAATAATTTCCTAAGGCCAGGCTTAGAAGATTTATGTGTTTCTAGAACTACTTTTAATTGGGGTATTCCAGTAACTTTTGATGAAAAGCATGTAGTATATGTCTGGGTAGATGCTTTATCAAATTATATTACAGCATTGGGGTATTTAGCTGAGGATGATTCAAAATTCAAAAAATATTGGCCTGCTGATGTTCATTTAGTTGGCAAGGAAATAGTTAGATTCCACTCGATAATATGGCCAGCAATGCTTATGGCTCTAGATTTGCCACTTCCAAAACAGATCTATGGACATGGATGGCTTTTGCTTGAGGGTGGAAAGATGTCAAAATCCAAAGGAAATGTTGTTGATCCTCAGATATTAGTTGATAAGTATGGACTTGATGCAATAAGATATTTCTTACTCAGAGAAGTTCCATTCGGATCGGATGGTGTTTTCTCAAATGAAGCACTTATAACCAGAATAAATTCTGATTTAGCAAATGATTTAGGTAATCTTGTTAGCAGAACAGTTGCTATGATAGAAAAATATTTTGGTGGCACTATACCAGAGGAAAGGGCCTCAGGTGACTTTGATGATGACTTAATACGAATTGTCAAGGAGACTCCGGAAAAAGTAGAGGACTTGCTGGATAATTTTCAGTTTAGTACTGCTTTGTCTGAAATATGGAAGATTATTTCTAGAGCAAATAAATATATAGATGAAACAATGCCTTGGGTGTTGGCAAAGGATGAAGCAAATAGAGCAAGGCTAGCGCAGGTAATGTTTAACCTTGCAGAAACACTCAGAATTGTAGCTATTCTAATCCAACCATTTATGCCTGAAACACCTAAGAAGATATGGTATCAATTAGGAATAGATGATATGAGCCTCGTTGAATGGGATAAATCAAAGGAATGGAATCTGTACCCATTAGGAGCAAGTGTTAAAAAGGGCGAAATAATATTCCCTAGAATAGATATCAAGAAGGAATTAGAAGAAATTGAAAAAATAAGTGAAGCTGGAAATAAATCAGCAGAAGCAACTAAAAGTTCAGGAAAAGTTGAAAAAGCTGAAAAGGCAAAGGAACCTTCAAAACCAGCTGTTGAGGCAGATAATGAAACAGATGCAAACCTTATTACAATTGATGATTTCTCAAAAGTTGATTTAAGAGTAGCCAAGGTTATTGAAGCAGAAAAGGTAGAAAAGGCTGATAAGCTTTTAAAGATGAAGCTCCAAGTTGGTGAAGAGACAAGACAGGTGGTTTCAGGTATTGCGAAGTATTATACTCCAGAGGAAATGGTGGGTAAGACCTTAATACTTGTAGCTAACCTAAAACCAGCTAAGCTCAGAGGAATTGAGTCACAAGGTATGATTTTGGCTGCAACAAATGAAAATGGACTTTCTCTTGTTACCATTGACAAAGACCTTGGTAGCGGAGCACATGTAGGATAAGGGTGATAACTTGATTTTTGATACACATGCACATTATGACGATGAGAAATTTGATGAAGACAGGGATTCTTTGCTAAAGGAGCTACACAAAAACGGTATCTCTTATATATTAAATGCCTCTGCTAGCGATGAATCCTTAGATGCATCAATAGAGCTGTCTCAGGAACACGATTTTGTATATGCAGCCTTGGGCATACACCCTGAGTATGCCGATGAGATAAATGAAGGTGTATTGGACAAGATTAGAGTACTTTCAAAGAACAAAAAGGTAGTAGCAATAGGTGAAATCGGGCTGGATTATTATTATGACAATTCACCTAGAGATATACAGCGCTACTGGTTTGAAAGACAGATTGAGTTAGCAAAAGAACTTTGTCTTCCCATAATTATTCATGATAGAGATGCACATGAAGATACGATTAATATAATAAAAAAGACAAATGCAAAACAGGTGGGTGGCATTTTTCATTGTTTCTCAGGCAGTGCCCAAATGGCAATGGATATGTTAAAGCACAATCTGTATATAGCCATTGGAGGTCCAGTAACCTTTAAAAATTCTAGGAAAACGATAGAAGTTGTTCAGGCTATTCCGTTAGATAAATTGGTTGTAGAAACAGATTGTCCCTATCTCGCGCCTGAACCGTTTAGGGGAAAGAGAAATAATTCGGGATATTTAGTTCATATAATACAAAAAATCGCAGAAATCAAAGGTATAAGCGAAGCAGAGGTGGCTGAGGTCACACTTGCCAATGCTAAAAAAATATTTAATATATCCGATATCTAAAGATTAACCTACTCTTTATCCGTGCTATGAAGGATGGCTGTTCACTACATTGTGACCGTTATGCGGCTCATGGAGGTTATCATATGAAAAAGTTTATTATCATAATTGTATTTGTATTTTTAATTTCTATACTTATTGCTTTTAATTATTTGTTATGGGACAGAGAAAAACAATTAGAAAGCTTTCAAGATATGAGTGATTCAAATAATATTACTATTGATACTCTAAGTGAAAAGATGAATACCCTTGATAAACTCAATAAGGAGCTCAATGAAAAAGTAGAGAGCCTTACTGATGATATTGCAACAGAAAAGGAATACTCTTTGGCAAAGGATAATGAAAATAAGGAACTAAAGAGTGAAATTATATCCAAAAATGAATTAATTCTTATGCTTAAAAAGACTATGGACACTGCTCCGATGAACACTGTGATAAAAAAATGGACTGAAGATGTTAACTCAAAAGATTTCGTTGGTGCAGAAGCCTTTATTAGCACTAACTCAAAAGATGAAACAATAAACAATGCGGTAAACTTTAAAGAGAAATATCAAAGTGAGATTAAAACAATAAAGGTCAAGACTACAAAACTTTTCACCGAATTAATGGACGATGAGCATTTAAAAAAGATACAATTTAAAGTGGTTTTTGAGGTAGTTAAGCCAGACCGCACTGATGAAAACAAAGATAAAATAACTCAGAATATTTTTAAAGGTGGAGATAATGAGAAATATATAACCATGGAATTAGATTCAAATACTAATGAATGGGTAATATTAGAGATAAACGATAGACCTTAGATATGCTGGAAACAGTGGTTTAGAAAAGATAATTTTAATAATATGAATAAATCTAAGCAATGAATAATATACTTAAATCCAGTTAATAATTGTAAAAAAGGGATGATGCTGGTAATTAATTTCCAGTATATAGGCAATAAATTTGACAAATATTTGCCCTTAGAATAAAATAGCCATAGTCCCTTTGAATATTTTAACAGGAGGTTAGTATTATGACACCGATTGCGAAGAATATTAAAAGGTATTTTTCTAAATTAAAGATAAGGCCATTGGATGTTGCAATTATATGTATTGCCGTTGTTATATCCGTTACGGCGGGTTTTTTTGTTTTTAATGGACTAAAAAGACACGTGGTAATCAACGACAATGGAAATGAGATTGCAATAAAGACAATGAAAGCAACAGTAGGAGAGGTACTAGAGCAGACAGGTATCACAGTAGCAAGCGAAGACTACGTGAGTATGCCGTTTGACGCGAAGCTCGCAAAAATTAGAGAAAATATAATAGAGATTAAACGAGCGGTGCCTGTTTCTATTAAGGTGGATGGAAAAGAGTACGATGTAAAAACTTATAAGGATACTGTTAATGAGGTACTAAGCGACAACGCTATAAGCGTCGACGAAAATGACAAATTCGTTGAGTCTAAATTGGGAGACAAAATTGTACCTAACATGGATATATCGATAATCCGTGTAGATGAAAAAACAGTAACGGAAACATCCTCAATTCCATTTAAGACAATTACAAAAGAAAACGATAGACTAGACATTGGAACAAAAAATACAGTTAGAGAAGGTAAAGAAGGAGTCCGAGAGAAATTTTATAAAGTAGTTTATGAGGATGGAAAGCAGATCACTAAACAATTGGTAAAGGATGTTGTTTCATCAAATCCTTTAAGTAAAATTGTTGAAGTTGGTACGGTTTTAAACTACAAGACATCAAGAGGAGATACTTTAAGATTTTCTAAGGCGATAACTATGAAGGCTACTTCGTATACTGCTTCATTTGCAGATACCGGCAAACATCCAGGAGAACCTGGATTTGGTGTTACAGCAACCGGTACAAGAGTAAGGAAGGGAATTATCGCAGTAGATCCAAGCGTTATACCTCTGGGAACTAGAGTGTATGTTGAAGTTCCAGGGGCCGGAGCTGATTATGGATATGCAGTTGCAGCCGATACAGGGGGGGCTATTAAGGGTAACAAGATAGATGTATATCTTGATTCCAATAGTAGAGTAGATGCTTGGGGAGTAAAAAAAGTAAAGGTTTATATACTAAAGTAGTTTAGTTTGCAGCCTTTACTGTAATAAAAATCAAAAAAGTTTTTGAAGGGACTATTTAGGCTAATCTAGTTTACTAGATTGGCTATTTTTCTATAAAATAATACTAATATTTTTAATGTTTATTAGTATTATATTCTTTGCTTGCGATACTCTCGAGGTGTTAGCGAGGTAATATTTTTATAGGCTCTATTGAAGGTTCTTAGTGTTTCAAAACCGCATTCAAATGCTATTTCAGTGATTTGTTTATTTGTGAATGCTAGTAGATGATTTGCATAATTAATCCTTAACTCATTAATATATTTATCTAATCTTAAACCGATACTATTGGAAAAAACTCTGGATAAATAATACGGACTAATATTTAATTCATTTGAAATGGATACTAAGTTTATTTGATTAAGATAGTTTGATTGAATATAGCTAAGGATACGACCTACCAAGTCTCCACCCACGTCTTTTTGGACTTTTTGTAAATTTAAAAAAGGTAAAAGCCTACCTACAGCGACATATAGATAGCCAGTAATAATTGCTATGTTGTTCTCTAACTGTGTTTCTTGATAAATAGAACTTAGACAAGTATATACCTCGCTAGGTACTTGGTCACTAAGTATATAATTTTTAGAACTCCTAAATGTAGTAAAATACGTCTTAAAAAGAGGTAACATATCCCCATTAAATATCATAATAAAATAATCACTCTGTTTATGTGTCTTGTAACCATGGATAGTATTTGGGAGTGAGATACTTATATCACCCTGTTTCAAAATCTGTGTTGTAGAATTAATTGTAAGTTCAATCTCACCTTTAGTCACCATTAGAATCTCAAGTTCTTTATGAAGGTGGAGGGGGAATGTCAAATCACTACTATACCAACAATTAAGGTGACTTGACTTGCTCTCATAGAATATCATGTGTTTACCTCCAGTTTATATAAACAAGTATTAATAATATAATATACTTAACTGCAATAATTGTCTAATTATTTATTTACAATTTCTTTTTTAGTAAGCTATTAAGGATAGTATATCATTAGAATATATGATGTAAAGCTTAAGCAAATCACTTAAACGGAGGTACTTGTAATGCAAAAAAAGCTTTGATTGTTAGAGGCGGGTGGGATGGTCATCAGCCTGTTGAGGTTTCCTTGGCGTTTAAGAAATTATTAAAAGCAGAAGGCTTTGAAGTGGATATTTATGAAGATTTAAATGTTTTTGAGAATTTAGAAAACATTATGAAGTGCTCTATAATTATTCCTGTATACACGATGAGTGAAATAAAACCTGAGTATGTTCAGAACATATGCACAGCAGTTGAACAGGGAGTGGGTTTCGCAGGTTGTCACGGAGGTATGTGCGATAGCTTTAGAAACAGTACTAGATGGCAATTTTTGACTGGTTCTCAATGGGTAGAACATCAAGGATCTCCCATTAACACATATACACTCTGAAAATAGCAGAGGATTAAGTGTAGCAGATATGGCAGATGCGATTAGTAATAACAGGATTAACATTGCAAATGGGAATTTAACAGGTCACGTACTAGAAATAATGCATGCGTTCCATGATAGTGCACAAAAAGTCTAGAAAACCATTTTTCTAGACTTGTATAAACTCTCATTTCTTCTTTGCATAATAAACCTCAAAATGATGTATTCCTTCCAGAATCAAATTTGAGTTTACACATACTTTGAAACATTCTCAAATAATTAGGTCATCTCTTACTATAGAATATTTAATAATAGTTTTCCGTGTATTAGTACAGTATTAATTATTAATAGTATTGACATAATTTGCTATGCTATTTATAATAATTGGTATAATAATAATTATGATAATTATTTAAATAGAACTAATATGCTGCTATTTTACAAATAACCATAATTATCTTGAAATGGAGGAGAGCTTATGAAGCAAAAGTTTGGCAAAGACTTAACTGAAGGTAGCATTTTTAAACAATTATTGCTTTTTTCACTACCGATTTTTTTGGGAAATCTACTTTACAGCGGATATAGTATTATCAATATGATTTGGGTAGGAAACATTATTGGTGAAAATGCTGTAGGGGCGACGACGGTTAGTCTACCAATAATATTAGTCCTTTTGGGAATAATTAGTGGTGCTACTATGGCTACATCAATTTTAATATCTCAGTACTATGGGGCTAAAGATTATAGAATGCTTGAGAAGACAATTAATACTTCATTTTCACTAGCTATTATTGTAAGTTTTGTATTAACAATTTTGAGTATTCTATTAAGTGATTTTCTATTAAAGATGATGAAAACACCGAGTGCAATTTTTCCGATGGCATCAACTTACTTGAAAATATCGCTTATTGGTATTTTGTTTATGTATATGTATTTTCTCGTATCTGCAATATTAAGGGGAATAGGTGATTCTGTTACAACTCTGCTTATTTTGCTAATCTCGACACTTGTAAATGCTGTTTTCGATCCGATTTTAATTATTGGAATAGGTCCTTTCCCTAAATTGGGGTTAAATGGAGCTGCTTTAGCTTCGCTTTTTTCGCAAATTTTTGCATTGATCTTTGCTTTAATTTATATGGTAAGGAAAAAAATTCTAAGTCTAAATGTACATATGTTTACAATGGATAAATCAATAGCATTACTTATTGTTAAGATTGGTTTTCCATCAATAATACAGCAATGCTTTGTACAGATTGGTGCTATATTTGTTACTTCTTTTGTTAATTCATTTGGCGCCACGGCAACGGCGGCATTTGGTGCAGCAAGCAGAATAGATTCACTAGCCACGATGCCTGCAGCAGCTGTAAATATGTCAGTTTCTTCACTAACAGGTCAGAATTTAGGTGCAAGTAAAAAGGAAAGGATAAATGGTATATTTAAATGGGGCGTTCTAATGAATGTTGCAATTACTTTAATTATTTCGTTATTAGCGTTATGCATACCAAGAACTCTATTAAGTATGTTTATTCATGATTCGGCTACACTGGATATAGGGGTTAATTATCTTAGAATTGTAAGCCTAGGATATGTGCTATTTTCGATTTACTATGTGTCTAATGGGATTATGAATGGAGCAGGACATACTATAATTACAATGGTTATGTCACTTATTTCACTTTGGATTGTAAGAGTGCCCCTCTCAGCCATTCTGATACAAACAAAGTTGGGGCTGAATGGAATATGGATTTCTATAACCTTGAGTTTTGCTGTTAATATGATAATAAGTTTAGTAATATATTTTTCGGGCAAATGGAAAAAGCCGGTTGTTGATAAAATCAATGCGAGTATAAATTCAAATGAGACTGGACAGAAGAATAGTTCAATACTACTTGAAGAAATATAAACAATATTAT
This sequence comes from Bacillota bacterium, assembly GCA_023391425.1. Taxonomy (GTDB): domain Bacteria; phylum Bacillota; class Clostridia; order Acetivibrionales; family DSM-1351; genus Ruminiclostridium. Next base: position 21,687 of record JAEWAX010000156.1, read on the forward strand.
TAAATTGGAAATGTACATTGAAATTTTCAGTAAATTTAATTTCTATTGCATAACGGATAAGATATAATATTAGAATGCAATGCTAACACTTTTGCTCAAGGGGAAGAATTGAAAAAAAACAATCAATGGTAAGAAAGCGAACCTAAAGTCAGGAAAACAGATTTTTTAAGAGATTAATGCTCCGAATTCATAAAATTTTCTTAATGATTATTTTGAGTTAGGGCATCTATAAAAATTTAACTAAATTAGTATAAATAATAAGTGGGACTAATTTTTATTTAAAAATATTATTTGAGGAGATTAATGATGGATAGAAATACTACTATTTATAGTTCTTTCAAATTGATGTCAGTAATAACAATGAAAATGAGAAAGAATGTGGAGTCGGTACTGAAGACAATGGATCTTACATATCCACAGTTTGGTGCCCTATCTGCATTGAAGAATAATAGTGGTATAACACAAAAGGATTTAGCTTTAAATTTAGAAACTGATACTACAACTACTATGGTCATTTGTGATTCTCTTGAAAAGAAGAAGTTTATTAAAAGGGTTGCAGATAAATCAGATAGAAGAGTGAATAGACTGGAAATTACAGATGCTGGTGTTAAGATTTTAGATAGTGCTTTACCTGCTGTAATGAAACTTTACACTCCTTTAATGTCAAGTATACCGAATGAGGAATGGGAAGTTCTCGAATCCAGCATGCGAAAAATTCATGACTCGGTAGATTCATTAACTTCTAGCCAAAAAGATTAGTAGTTTTTTATGCAAATTATAAGTGGAATTCAAGTAATGCTATTATGATCCTGGAGAGGATAACTCTTTAACATGTTTTACTTTTTATTCAGATGGGGTTAGTTTTAGGAAAAATAAAATCAGCCCTTCAAATAATCTGTTAATAAGGTATAATTGTATTTGATACTGTTATAAACAGCATATTTAAAGGAGAGTTGAATGATAAAAAATAATACAATAGATATAATTAAAAAGCACAACTTAAAGCTTACAAAATCTCTAGGACAAAACTTCCTAAATGATGATAGCATTGTTAAAAAGATTGTTGATGCTGCTGAAATTGATAGTGAAACTCTTGTGCTTGAGGTGGGCCCGGGTATTGGTAGTATGACAAAAGAAATGGCTGCAAGAGCTGCCGGAGTTGTAGCGATAGAGATTGACAGATACCTCATTCCTGCTCTAAATGACAACTTGAGTGAATACTCGAATATATCCATCATAAATAAAGATATAATGAAAGTTGATAATGAAGCTATAATATCAGAGTACAAAGAAAAATATAATGCCAAAAATGTAATGGTTGTAGCAAATCTTCCCTACTATATAACTACACCGATTATAATGAAGTTTTTAGAAGAGGTTAAAGGCATCGATAAAATGGTATTTATGGTACAAAAAGAGGTTGCACAAAGGATGGTTTCAAGGCCTGGGATAAAGGACTATGGTGCATTGTCGGTGGCAGTGCAATTTTACTCTAGCCCCCAAATTGTTTTTGATGTACCACCACATTGCTTTATCCCTCAGCCAGAAGTGCATTCTACAATAATTAGGCTGGATATTTTGAGTGAGCCACCTGTAAAGGTGCTTAATAAGGATATGTACTTTAAACTGGTCAAGGCCACTTTTGGACAAAGAAGAAAAACACTTGTTAATGCATTATCAAACTCGGGGATTTTCAATAAGAATAAAGAGCAAATAAAACAAATCTTAGAGAATATGGGCCTCAAAGACAATATAAGAGGTGAAGTATTGTCAGTGGAGCAGTTCGGAGAACTATCAAATTTACTTATGGAAAACTAAAACCTTATATAATGTTTTTCAAACCATATATAAACAAACTAGTATAAATAGAGGTCTTGGCGTCAGCTGGGATTTTCACTCCAATGAAGCTCAAACATAGGATAAATAAAAAACTCATTTCGGTTACAAGCTAAATATTAACCAGAATGAGTTTTTAGTTTATAATAATCTGTACTTAAATGTGTATTCACATTTTAAGTAGCGCTATTATGTGTACTTTTGAGATTTCATTACATCATCGTCATCCTTCATCTGCAAAGGCATAGTAGAGACAACAATGTGCTTGTAGTGCTTGAGTAACTCACGCTCAATAAATAATCTTGTCTGATTATGAAGAATTTTATTCCACCATGATCTAACAACGAATTGAGGAAGAATAACAGTAATGATATCCCCTTTTTGATAGTCATATTCAGTAGAATCGATGAACTTAAGTAAAGGCTCTACCACCCTTCTGAAAGGTGAGTATTTTGTAATAAGCTGTATATCAGAATCAAGTAGCTTGAATTTTTCAGCCACCTTCTTTGCTTGTTCTTCATCAACTGAAACATTGAAAGCTATGACGTTGTCAGAAATTGTAGCAGCATATCTAAGAGCTCTTATACTTGCCTTGTTTATGCTCTCAATTGGTACGATAACTCGGTTTCTGTAAACGTTATGCTTTATATGTACATCTGAAAGCTCTTCGTTTGTCATTTTTAGTTGTTTGCTAATAGCAGAATAGTGCTTTTTTACCTTAAGCATAAAGAAAATCATTAAAGGGATTACAATAACGACAACCCATGCTCCCTGTGTAAACTTTGTAATGGCAATTACAATTACAATTAAAAAAGTGACAAAAGCGCCAAAACCGTTAATTATAGCTTTTGGAATCCAATTCTTACCCTTGCCTTTTATCCACTTCAATAGCATTCCTGACTGGGATAGTGTAAAGGAAATAAATACTCCAATTGCATATAGCCCGATTAACGAGGTCACTTCTGCCTTAAACACAATGATTAGTAGAGATGCTATGACTGAAAGCACAATAATTCCATTTGAGTAGCTGAGTCTGTCACCTCTCATGTTTAGCTGCCTTGGTACATAACCTTCCTTTGCCATAACGGAAATAAGGTTTGGGAAACCCACAAATGCTGTGTTCGCTGCAAGTACTAATATTAAAAAACATAGACCTGTAATTACAAAAAATGCAATATTACGTCCAAATATCATTTCTGCAATCTGAATTAGTAAGGCGCCCTTGCTTGGGTCAACAGGATAGTAATTAGCGATGATGGAAGTGCCTCCGAATACAATTAAGACAAACATAGAAAGCAAAAACAGAACTTTCTTTGCATTCTTTACAGAAGGTTTTTTGAAATTCGGCACAGCATTACTTACTGCTTCAACGCCTGTCAGAGCCGCACATCCATTGGTAAACGCCTTTAATATAAGGAATAGGTATACAGATTGAGTTAATGGCTCAACTGTGTTTTGAAGTTCAATAGGCTTTGGTTCGAAGCCGCTAATAATGTTTATAATGCCCACAATTAACATAATAATAATAGAAAAAATAAATAAATATGTTGGCAAACTAAAAATTTTAGCTGATTCTTTTATTCCCCTAAGATTCCCAATGGTCATAAATAAAATTAACAAAATACATATAACAATCCTATATGGTTTCAAGAATGTAAAAGCGGAAGCAATTTGGTCTACACCTGATGCAATACTTACAGCTACAGTAAGTATATATCCTATACTCAGTGCAGAACCGGCTGTAACGCCTGCGATAAGACCAATATTCTCCTTAGCAACAATAAATGCTCCACCGCCGTTAGGATAACTTTCTATGGTTTGACTATACGAAAGTGTCAGTATCGCAAGTAGTGCGATAATTGCGAATGAAATATATGCCATTTGCTTGAAGGCGAGCATTCCAATAGCTGGCAACAGTACAAGTAGTATTTCTTGTCCTGCATAGGCTACTGATGAGATTGCATCACTTGATAGCAATGGAAGTCCCCAAAGAACACTAAGTTTTTCACCCTTAAGTTCTTCATTTCTAAGAGGCTTACCTAATAATAACCTTTTTATTTTCGTTCCCACAATTCTCCCACATTTCTCTTTAATTTTATCTTAAATGACGTACATTACATTGTATTTATCATTATACTTAAATGTTTGAAATATGTAAACTAATTGTGAATAAACAACTAATGACTGTGTTTAGATTTTAATAGTATATAATTTTTTAAAATATTATTGCTATTTTTATAATGTATTAGTCTTATTTACATATAAGCATCATATATTTTAATGTTAAGGAATAACAATTACCTCATTGACCACTTTTTCAATTTAGTTATTTCTAACTTATAAATTTACAGAAGGAGAATCTTTGCGATGAGTAATAATTATCAAAGACTGTTTTATATATTTAAAAATATGGATAACGATGTTGGTTATCCAACAGGCTATATAAGGGTTGAGATAAATTGCGAAGTAGCAAAGCTACAGATATCACTTAGTAATTTATTGAATAGGCAAGGCCTTATGTATAAGCTTTATGGAATTAAGAAAGACGATACAGACTTAGTATATACGGTTATTTGTGATGTCCCAATTGAAAATGGTAGAGCGGACATTAAAATAAACTCGGACATTCACAAAATAGGCACAAACGCATTAGACCTTATGGATATCAACATATTTGCCATTATTACTCAGATACCTAGTAAAGCGCCCTTAATAAAATGCCCATTAGTTACTTATACAAAAAGCCAGCTTAATTGGAAAAAAGAATTTGAGGAACTCCTTTTAAAGAAGGATCAACTTGCGAGTGATAACAAAATTACAAATAATGTAGCGAGAAATGACACAAAAGGTGATTTAGTTAATGAAGGTAAAAATATTGGATACATAGACAAAATTAGTGATTTTGAACAGGGGAACAGGGTTGTTCAGCTATCAGATATACTCGATGATATTGGACTACTTAAAGATGCAAATGGAGAGACAGAAGTTGCAGAAGAAGTGCGGAACATAGAATCAGAAGTATCGTTAAATATGAGAAATACTGAAACAAAAGTATTACAAGAAGCGGAAGAAATAAGAACTGATGATTTGGTAGATATGGGAATTAAGGGAGCAGCGGTAAGAGAAGTAGAAGTAGAAAACGAAGGAATGGAAGTAAAAGAAGTAATCGAGGACAACAAAAAATTAGAAGCATCAGAACAAGTTATTAACCAAGAAGCTCAAGTATTAGAAGAAGTTACAAGTAAAGGAACACAAGCATTAGAATACTCAGAAAATGGGGAAACACAAGTGTCAAAAGATGAACTGGATAGCTTTGTAGAAACATTAGAGAGCAAAGATAATAGCGATGATATATTGAGCTCAGTACAGAAGAATTTTAAAGACATATCGTCAATTGATTTAGATGAAAATAAAATAAAAAACGAATTGAATATACCAAGCTTGAAGGATGAAATAGATAAGAGCTTTGAAAGCTATAACCCTTTTAAGATGAAAAGCAAAAAGATTACTTGGTGGAAGATAAATAGTCCCGGTTATTTGAACAATATTCTATTTAGAAACAATATAAAGACTTATTTGCTTTTTAATCCCAAGGTGATGTTAGCGCACTATAAATATAGATATATTATTTTTGGTATTCGAAATGATAGACATTTAGGTAGAGAATACCTCATTTGCGGTGTGCCAGGAGTGTACAGCATTGATGAAAACCCATTTGGAAACATGGGGAGTTGGGCACAATTAGAAGGCTACAAGCCCAAATATGGTTCTTTTGGGTATTGGGTAATTTTGATTGATCCTAGGACAGGAAAATTAATGAAATTAAAATAGAATATTGCTGTTTTAATAGGTCGCATTAGGGTAAGTATAATATAAAGTTTTTATAATGCGATTTATTAGGGGGGCTAATATTGGCAATTCAATGGAGAGATAGTTACGCAATAGGAATAAAAGAGATTGATGATCAACATAAGAAGCTTTTTGACGCTATAGATAAGCTCTTTATAGCATGCGCAGAGGGAAAAGGTAAGCAAGAGGTCGGTAATACCTTATTATTTCTAGAAGATTACACTAAAGTTCATTTTGCTGATGAGCAAAAATTACATATTAAATATAACTATCCTGAAAGAATTTCTCATAAGACTATTCATGACAATTTTCTTAAACACCTGGTAAAATTAAAGCAGCAATTTGAAGAAGAGGGAGCAGGTGTACTTTTTGTATCTACTGTAAATAAAACAGTATTAGATTGGCTAATTCAGCATATTGGAAATCTAGATAAAGCTTTTGCAACTTTTGTAAAACAACAAGATAAGCAGAGTTCTTAGGTTCAGGGGCATGGTGGTAGACATTTGGGAAAATAATTTATTGCCGAAATATAGAGTAATATAGTATAATTAAGGTAATTAAGCGAGTTTGAAGGAGCTGAGTTACCTTGACCTCAAGAAATAAGGTAGTTATACGAATAGCTGGCAAGGATTATACATTAGTCGGTACAGAATCCGATGAGTATATTCAGAAGGTTGGCCTATATATTGATAGAAAAATGAATGAAATATTAATGCGAAACAGTACTTTTAGCACCTCTCTTGCAGCAGTCTTAACTGCAATTAATGTAGCTGATGATTTCTTTAAATCCCGTGAGAATGAGAGTGCTATTCAAAAGGAAAAAGAAAGCATGGTAGAAGAGATAGAAAGACTAAAAAGTGAAAATGTACAATTAAAGGAAGAGAATAATAATCTTTCTATCAAAAATACATCACTTCAGTTTGATTTAGTAAAGAGAGAGGCTGAGCTAGGTGAAGTAAGGAACTCCATTAATAAGGAGAATAAAACAACTTCTCTTGTTCAAAAAACGCTCAGCGGATATGACATGTAGGATATATTGTTGCAAAGTAAAGCTAGAGGTATAAATTCCTCTAGCTTTTTTGATTGTGTACAATAATAAACCTCTGGCTAAGCCGGGGTGAGCCATAAGGCTTTAACTAAAAAAAATAAAAAATATCGTTGTCAAATAAATTTTTAATCTTATAAACGAAAATAATGCAACCTTTTACTGTATTTAGGTATCAAATATATTGAATTCTAAAATTCAGAAAGATGATGGATAAGGGACAGGAGAGATATAGTGGATGAAGATGTTATAATAGCAGAGCTGAATAGAAGGAATCCGAAGGCGTTGGAAGAGCTTATGAACACCTATGGTACTCGACTTCTAAAGTCAGCCTTCCTAATTATAAAGGATTATGGACTAGCTCAGGATGCTGTTCAGGAGGTTTTTATTCAGGTCTATTACAAAATATCACTGTTCAGAAGGCAGTGTACACTCTATACCTGGATTTATAGTATTATGCTTAATATATGTAGGAAAAAATTGAGAAATAACTGGCTAAGAAAGATAGTTCTTTCTGATCAAAAAATCAATTCAAAATTTTATGACACAGAAATAAATGTTACCAATATTGACCTGCAGAACGCGTTACAAAAACTAAATGATAAGTACCGACGAATTGCCATAATGTTTTATTTTGAGGAATTTTCAATAAAAGAAATTGCTGAGATTACAGGTAGTAGGGAAGGGACTATAAAGAGTTCACTTAATAGGTTGAGAGGTTTATTAAAAGATAATATGTCAGGAGGCAATGAGTATAATGAATTTTCAGAATCCAGACGAACAAATTAAAAATAGGATAAAAAAAGAATATGAAAAAGCAGTTCAAAATATATCCTTTTCTGAGGACTCAAAAAATATTGTTTTAACGTCTATAAGTAATAATTCGTTATTTAAAAAGATAATACATAACATAAACTTAGTTGCTGAATATGAAATCAATATTTCTGTAAAGGCATATATCGTAGGTGCTTTGGCACTATTTACTGTGGTTTGTTTCACCTTGTTTCAAAATATAAGCATATCAAAAGAAGATATTAATGCCGCTGAAATACATTACATAAATATTAACGTTGATTTTGGAGGTAATAATGATACGAATTAAAGTAAAACATTTATTTTTGATAATAACAATTGTTGTTGGTGTCTTAGTGTCTAGAATTTATCTTGCACCTAGGATTATGTATATATCTGGAGTTACATATGAAGCTATAGGAAATCAAAATAAGGCAAATGCTATGTTCAGAAAGCTTCAGATAAAGTATCCTGATAATCAGCTGAGTGTCAAAGCATTGTATAAGAGGTGTGCCAATGAGTTTACAACAAATAAGGATTCATTGGAATTTTCAGAAATATATTCAAGTATTTCTACTTTTGGAACCTCCTCCTCCGGGCAGATTATTAGACCAGAAGATATTGACAAAATAAATTCTGAGTTTATGACTATATCAAAATATGCGCAGGAAGATGAAGATTTTAGAAAGCTTGAAATGGTGGTTGGTCTTATGAATTGGTTTGGAGGCAATCCGGATAAAGCAATTGAACTTGAAATTAGTGCAAGTAATACTGAATCAAAAGCTATTAGAGATGAAGTGAATATATACCTTTCAATAATGCAGTTACAAATGGGTAATTTAACAGAGAGTAAAGAGCTTCTAAGTAAAATATCAGATGAGGAGACAGAGTCAAAATACTATAAAAGTATGATTTTAAGTAGCATAAGTTTATTAAAGGGCGAAACTGAAAACAAGGGGTCGATAAATAATTATCCAAATTCAAGAAGTATTTTGGTAACAATAAATCAACCAATACCTAATGTCTATGGAGGTAATTCCTATAATAACAAGTCTGGAGAGTCAAGGCTAAAAGGGTATATAAGAAACTATAATTCTAAATTATCAGGTATAATAATCGGGTTAAATAAAGTAGAGGCATTTGATGGTGGCGGAATTGGTGAAAGTATGTCTTCTGAGTACATCACATTGGTAAAAAATGATGGGAGCTTTGAACTCAAAAACATATCTCCTGGGAAATACTTTGTAAGCATTGAAGCTCCTTGGTTTCAAATCAAAGATTCACAGGTTGTTTTTGAAGGCATCGAAGATAATTTGAACAGATATGTTGAACTTGAGTCAAATAAAGTTCAAAGCCTTTCAATTTCTATTAATAAAAATTTTGAAGTTAAGGTTTTAGATAAAGACAATGGAAAGTATGATTTATCCTGGACGCAGGTGTCAGGAGCCTCGTATTACCAAATAGCTGTGGGACCAATAATTGAGGGCTCAGCACATAGCAATGATTTTTTAAATACTTCATTTTCATTTAGTACGAAAGACACAAAGTATACTCTTGATACCAATAAGTATTGCGATATAAATTCCCAATTTTATGGTTTTTCTAACTTTGGTGATGAAGGTGATGTTGGAGGGATAAAAGCAAATCCAATATTGGGGGCTTTTTATCAAGCAGGCGAATATGGTATTTCAATTACAGCCTATGATTCAAGAGGGCAGGCTATTAGCAGTACAAAACCTACTTCTACAGGCCAAGATCTGACGAAAATCAAAGTAAGAGGAGCTGTTCTATCAGAAGCTGATAATCTGCTTATTAAGCATAAGTACAAAGAAGCTATCTCAGAGTATGAACGCCTAATTGATGTTAATCCGAGTGATGCTCATTCCATAAGGATGCTAGCTGTATTATATAATATAGGTTATTTAAGCGATGGTACGGGGAAAGACTTAAATAAAGCAATTGAGTATTACAAGAAGCTTGATAGTATTTCTCCATCATCTTACACTTCGTTAGAATTAGGTAATATTTACCTTGAAAAAAATAATTTAGCTGAAGCAATTTCATATTTCAAAAAAATAGATGATGAATACTTTGAAAGAAATAGTCAATTATTAAAGGCATACTTTTATAATGGAGACTTCTATGAGGTATATAGAAATTTTATAGATAATAGGACATCCTCGTTTTATGGCTATAAAGACCCTGTTGTTCTCTGTATGTATCTACTTCGGGGAGAATTCAAGGAAGTAGGTACTATTTTGGAATCAGATTATTATTTCGAAGAGCCTAAAGCTGTAAAAAAGCTTTTAGAGTTACCTCCTGATGAACAATATCAAGAGTTTTTTGAAATAATGAAAACTGGAAACAGAAGTGATGCGCAAGTGTGGCTTCTGAAGCAGAAGAGTAACGATTCCTGGGGAATTTTTTACGAAGGGATTCTAGATTTATCCATATCAGACAAAGAAGCTGCAAAGAAGTCTTTAAACAAAACTTTAAAACGCTTCGGAAGCTCTGAAAAAGATGAAACCATGAGTAAGGCATTATCGGCGCTAGCAAGAAATTGCCGTGGGTTTTGAAACAACCCTTTCATTCGCTTCAAGCAGGAAGATTAGGAATAATAGAGAATAAAAGTATAAATAGCCTTTCGCAATGCAGGATTTTAAGCTAATATTATGATATAGGTGATAATAATGAAAGTAATATTTATGTTTATTGATGGAGTTG
>JAEWAX010000048.1 GCA_023391425.1 Bacillota bacterium
CTTATCACAAATTTGAGACGCTCGCTCAATTATATCTAAATGGCCATTTGTAACCGGGTCAAAACTCCCTGGGTATATAAATGTTTTCATCACTAATCATCCTCTATAACTAATTAAAATCAAAGAATTCGTTTATAAATCAAAGAACTCGTTTATAAAAAGTTAGTTTTGTTTTTCCGTATATCTGTTTCTTTGAAACTATTAGCGTTCCAATTTCATCTGGTAATTCATCTTTTATATCTGTTTCAGCAACAATCAACACTCTATTATCTAAAACACCGTTTATTTCTAAATCGTGCAATATTCTTGGCACAATTTCATTTCTATAAGGTGGGTCTAGAAAAATTATATCAAACTTTCTACGTTGATGGGAGAGTTTTTTTAATATTAATTGTGCTTCACCCAAAAAAACTTCCGATTTTTCTATAAACTTTGCATGTTCAAGATTTTTTTTAATTATCTCTACACTTTTTTCACTTTGATCTGAGAAAACTGCACTTTTTGCCCCTCTACTTAAAGCCTCAATTCCTAGGCTACCTGTACCAGCAAACAAATCTAATACATTAGAGTCCTCCTCTATATATGGAGCAATAATATTAAACAAGTTTTCTTTCACCCTGTCAGTAGTGGGTCTAGTGTTCATTCCATCCAAAGTAATCAATTTTAATCCTTTTGCACTTCCTGAAATTACGCGTAAAATAGCAATCCCTCCTGCATTAATCAACATAAAACTGCTAAGATAAAGAAGACTTAGTTCAGATGAAGTTTTCTGAACTCTAGCACTTTTCACAAGTATAAGTACAACTAAGATAAAGTAACCTTTTCTCCGAAATACTGAGCTAAATACTGCTTCAGCCTAATATTTTTTATAAGACCTGGGTCTTCCATGATCATTTCCTTTGCACTATCCTGCGCTAGTTTCAAAACCTCCATATCACTATATAGATTGGCGATTTTAAGCTCAGGTAAACCATGTTGTTTTGTTCCAAAAAAATCACCAGGACCCCTTAGCTCTAAATCTTTCTCTGAAATAACAAAGCCATCGTTTGATTGAGACATTATCTTCATTCTCTCCCTTGACACTTTAGAGTTAGACTGATTGAATAATACACAATAGGATTGAGTACTACCTCTCCCAACTCTTCCCCTTAACTGATGAAGTTGGGCCAAACCAAATCTCTCAGCATTTTCAATTACCATCAAAGTGGCATTGGGTACATTTACTCCTACTTCAATAATTGTAGTCGAAACGAGAATACTTATCTCACCTGATACAAAGCTCTTCATTATAGATTCTTTTTCAGATGATTTCATTTTGCCATGAATTACTCCAACCTTTAAATCCTTAAAAATATTATTACTTATATCCTCAGCAGTAACTACAGCTGATTTTGCTTCTATTTCCTCTGATTCCTCTACTAAAGGGCATACTATATAGACTTGCCGTCCCTCATTAACCGTATTCCTTATAAAATTATTAATTCGCTCCCTCATTGCTTCTTTTATAGAATATGTTTTTATAGGCTTTCTTCCAGGAGGAAGCTCATCAATTATGGATATATCCAAATCACCATACAATATAAGTGCAAGGGTTCTAGGAATTGGTGTAGCTGTCATTACAAGAACATCAGGGTTTTGGCCCTTTTCAGCTAAAATTGCTCTTTGTCTTACACCAAATCTATGCTGTTCATCAGTCACCACAAAACCTAGTTTTTGAAATTCTACTGTATCCTCAATCAAAGCATGTGTTCCTATTACAACATCTATACTTCCATTTTTTAAGCCCTCGAAAACCGCTTGCTTCTGCTTTTTTGGTTGACTACTTGATAATATTTCAACCGAAATACCAAAATTACGGAACAGTGGTTCAACCGATTTATAATGCTGTTCAGCTAGAATTTCTGTTGGTACCATCAATGCACCTTGGTAGCCACATCTGACTGCCTTAAATAAGGCTAAAACAGCAATTATAGTCTTGCCCGAGCCTACATCGCCTTGGACTAACCTGTTCATTACATTTCCACTTTCCATATCCTGCTCAACTTCCTTAAATACTTTCTGCTGAGCGTTGGTAAGCTGAAAAGGTAGTGATTTGATAAACTGATCCATAGAATCGATTTTAGTATATTTTATACCTTGTCTTGAAGAGGTTGCAAGGCTCTTGTATGATAATAGTCCTAACTGCAACATAAAAAGTTCTTCAAATACTAATCTATATCTGGCTTTATCCTTTTCTAATACAGATTCAGGAAAATGTATTTGATTTAGGCTAAACTTAATATCGGCTAAATTATTTTTTTCTTTAATTACCGTAGGTAGCATATCTTCTAGTTCAACATTTTCTAAGTTTTTTAAAGTTCCAAGCATTATAGTTCTAAATATGTTCTGCCCTAAATTCTTGGTGCTAGAATAAACAGGAAGAATCTTTAGGCTTTTTTTTAATTCGTTGTTATCAACTTTTTCAAATACCGGATTAACAACTTGCAGCTTATTAAGTTTTCTCTCTACTTTACCATAGAAGATATAATTGGTACCTATTAAGAAAGAGTTCTTTATATAATGCTGATTGAACCATATAGCAGTTATCTTACCTGTACTGTCTTGTATTGATGCCTTTGATATTGTCATCCCTTTTCTAGGCCTTGCCTCATTAACATTTGAAACTATTGTACCCTCAAAAGAACACATTTCGCCATCTTGGAGGTCTGCTATATTCTTAATTTTACTTCTATCCTCATAATCTTTTGGGTAATGTGTTAATAGTTCAAGAATAGTATTTATTCCAAGCTTTTTAAACAAGGATAATCTAGCTTCTCCAACCCCTTTTACATAACTTATTGATTGTTTTTGTAAATCCCCATACGATATTTTTCTCAAGATTAACCTCCATGAGGTGAAATAACAAAAATGAAAAGTCAAATCACTTAATCTCATTAAACCAATAAAGCTAATTAGTAGCTTTATAACACAGAAATTATTGTATCATAACTTTCTTAATATAAAAAGCTAAACAGAGTTCTAACCCAGAGTTCTAAGCAAAACCCTAAGTTTCAGAGAGAAAGTTTTATCCGTCTAAAGCTTAGAACTCAGACAATAAAAGTCCTGCTATACTTTGTCAGTGTAACAGGACCTTTATACATAATCCTTAGAACAATATAATTATAATATTGCATTTTGTTTAAAATTTAAATTTATTTAAATTTGTTTGAATATCCTTAGCCAGTACTGCTAATTCCTTACTTGCATCGGCAATCTGTGCCATACTAGAGGTCTGTGATTCTACTGTAGCTAGAGTTTCCTCTGTAGCCGCAGCATTTTCCTCTGAAATAGCTGAAAGATTGCCCAAAATGTGTATCATTTCATTTTTTCTGTTTTCTATCTCATTGCCTGATGAATTAAGTGACAATATAACTTGCCTCATTTGTCCAAGTGCATCAGCAATTCCATCAAATTTATCTTTAGTTTGGCCTACTATAATTGTCTGATCATTTATAGTCTTATCCACTTCTTCAATAGTCTCAACCGCAAAATTTATTTTTTGAGTTAGTTCCTTTATATCGTTATTTATTTGATGAGTAAAACTATTTGATTGAACAGCCAATTTACCTATTTCATCAGCAACAACAGCAAATCCCCTTCCTGCTTCTCCAGCTCTAGCAGCTTCAATCGATGCATTTAATGCTAGCAAGTTGGTTTGTTGAGATATTTGTTCTATCATCTGACTAGCCACTTGTATTTTTTTTGAGCTTTGCTGAGTTTCGGAAATAACCTTGTTTATTTCAGTTGTTGCATTATTAGTAATACGATTCTTATCCTCTAAATCTTCAACTATTCTAGTGCCTTCATCCTTCATCTTATCTGCATTATTTGCAGTTTCATTGAGTAAGTCTCGATTTTTGCTATCTTCAATCATAATTTCACTTAGGCTATTCATATAGCTTGAGCCCTGTTCTGTATCTTTAGCTTGTTCATAGGCACCCTTAGCTATCTCATCAACGCTGATTGCTGTTTGCTCAGCCATTGTAACAATATTTTGAGTTGCTTTGTCAACCTCATTTGAAGAATTTGCTACCTTGTCTGAAATCTCTGATATACTCTTAATCAGATTTACTAAGTTATCTTGCGTTGATTGCAAAGATCTCGTAATTAGTCCAACCTCATCTTTTCTGCTTTCGTGTTTCTTTAGTTCTTTATTATAAGTTGTAAAATCATAAGCTGCTAAATCATTTAACTTACTAGAAATTGTCACAATAGGCTTAGTTATTGACAAGCCTAAAAAGATAGCTGTAATAATTCCAAGTACAATAAATACTAGACAAAAAAATATAATATAATTAACAAGTTTATTGATACTATCTACGACCTCTTTTTTTTGTACCGTGGTACATAGCAACCAACCTGTTGATTTTATTGGTGTTACTGCTGTTATGTAAGTTATCCCTTCAAAAGAATACTCAATAGTTGATTGCTTTTCAAAGTCAATCTTTTTTATTTGATTAGCAAAGTCAGTATAGATGCTTCCTTTTTCTCCTTCTTTTAGAATATTTATCTGTTCTAAAACATATTCTTTTTTTGGATAAGCATAGAAAGTAGAATCCTTTCCTATTATGAAAGCATAATCATTTTTACTGTACTTTATTTTATTTGTAAAATCATTTAATGAATTACCATCTGTACGCCCTACTAAAGCCCCTACCACCTTGCCATCATTTGTTATTGGAACTGCATACATCAACACAGCACTATTTGTTACCTTGCTTATTAGCACATTTGAAACACAACCCTCACCCTTTAAAGCCTTAACTATGTATTCTCTATCCCCTAGGTTTGACTTTTCACCACTTAAAACATAGTTTGCCTCTCCTGATGGTTGTAATATTGCCATATCTAAATAACCTAGTCTTTCAACGTCCTCTTTTAAAGCAGCTTTTTGAGTATTCCAATCCATACTCCTAACCTCTGCTTTATTAGCAACTTCCTGTAAAATTTGAATTTTTGATGCAACATTTGAATCAATATACTTAGAATCTTCACTTCCAAGTTGCATTAAGTTTGACTCAACTTTATCCTGTAATTCTTGTCCACTTAAATATGAAGCTAAGATGCCTAAACCCAAGGAAATAACAACAATTAGACTTCCTACATAAAGAGCTATTTTCGTTGATAGTCTCATAAGCTTACTCCTTTTCATAGCTGACTATTATTATATGGTTTATAATAACAGTATGCTAATCATTTTTCAACATTTTTCAACAAATTTAGCGTATCAATCACTACATTTTTCGAGTATTTTATACATTATTTTTAAGTTTTGATATAATACTAACTTTATTTATTCCTCAATTATCACATAGTACTATTTGTTTATGCTTATTTGATAAATGTTGTAAAGAGATATCAAACTACATTAAAAATCCTAATAAATCCAACACTTTTTTCTCAACATATCTATTTTTACCTTGATATGGGAAATCATGAATATGCAAGGCTGGATTGAAATTTAATTCAATTACACTATAGTTTTTTGTATTAGGTTCTTCCTTAATATCATGAATAATTATATCTGCTCCACAGATCTTTGCTCCTACAGCCTTAGCCGCATTCACTGCAATTGTTTTGTATTGTTCCAATATTTCATCAGTAAAATCAATACTGTCTCCACCAGTGCTGATATTAGAATTCTCCCTGAGGTAAACCGTTTCTCCCTTTTGAGGAATATAATGAATATCCTTTTTCTGGAATGCAAGATATTCCTTTTCAATTACATCAAGGCCTATTTTTTCCAATGGAGTTACATATCCCTTGCCTCTTAATGGGTCTTTATTTTTTTCATTAACCAACTCCGCAATGTTGTGAACACCATCTCCTACTACATTGGCAGGAACTCTGTGAAGTATTGCTGTCACTTCATCTCCGATTACTAAAAATCTGTATTCCTTGCCAGGAATAAATTCTTCAATTAGCACTGAGCTGTCATACATTAATGCCTGATCCACTGCGATTCTATAGTCTTCTTGTGATTGAAGATTTTTTAGAATTATTACACCCTTTCCAAAATTGGTGGATTTGGGCTTTACCACTATATCCAAGCCAACAAAAGTATCAAATTTTTCAATCGCCTCATCAATTGACTTTACGATTATGCCCTCTGGTACATTTATGCCATTCTCCCTCAGAACAAACTTGGTTACTTCCTTGTTCTCCATTATCAGTGGTGCAATATAGGTATCAATAGATGTCCTAGTAGCCTGCTTAACGTACTCAATTTTACCTTCCTTTTTTAAACGAATAAAATTATCATCCCAATCAAGTACCTCAACATCAATCCCTCTGCTCAATGCTTCGCCAATTATTATTTGAGTGGAAAGTTCTAACTTTTCATAACCCTTTATGATCATTATTAATCCTCCTCTATGAAATTTTGGTAATCTTTATATCATTTTTGTTATTATTTTTTTCTACTTGCCTAAGACCGAATTTCAAATAGTTTTCATTGTTCTCCTTCATTTCCCTATTTATTCTCTCTGAAGGTAACAATGATAAATCTATGAGTTTTTTATATTCGTTTTCAACACATTGCTTGTATTTACTTTCTCCAGTAGAAGTATCCATTAACTTAGCTATATAAAACAGTTTCTCAAATATTTTCTCTCCAAATTCCTTCATAGGAATTTTCCCATTATCGTATCTATAAAGCATCAAATTCTTTTTTCTTCCAAATAGAGCAGTCAAATGGTGGTTTGTATTAATCTTCTCAAGTTCATGCGCCGTTATATCATCGCTTTTCTCAAATAAGCAATAAAGCATGAAAACCTGTAAAAATTTTAGTTGTTCTACACTGATACCTTGTTTTTCAAACGGGTTTATATCCAAAATTCTAACTTCTAAATATTTTACTCCACGTTTTGCCAAGGCATCCAGCTGAGTTTC
This sequence comes from Bacillota bacterium, assembly GCA_023391425.1. Taxonomy (GTDB): domain Bacteria; phylum Bacillota; class Clostridia; order Acetivibrionales; family DSM-1351; genus Ruminiclostridium. The sequence goes on from JAEWAX010000048.1 coordinate 6,931, forward strand.
ACCTTTATTTATATTTTGTTTCACACGTACTGAAGAGTAAAATTCGCTTTCCTTTTGCAATACATTCCCATTCAACTGGATTTGAGTATCTCTATTGTATAAGCCAAGCTTTAAATACTTTGAGCTTTTTGTTGTCATCATCTTTTGAAGCTTTTGAATATACTCATTCAAGCTGTTATAATACACAAAGTATTTACGTTGAATACTATTTGAGTATCCAAATCTGCTTACTCTAAGAGAGGTTGCATATTTATTGAAATTCTTAATAACATCACAACAATCTTGACAGCATTTTTGAACTACCTCTAATTCTTTGTATATTACAGAGTAATAAGTTGGGTCACAAAAAGGTGATGCTCCAAATAGGTAGATTAACATCCAACGATAGCGCAAAAAGTTCCTGGCAAGAGCAAAATACATGTTGTTAATAAATGTTTGTTTCTTTTTTCCTTTTCCGAATCTTTCATACAAAAAATCAATCATTTCATCATCAAAAGAAAAATTATAGTGTAATCCTGATATCATCTGCATTTTCTTTCCGTATCGCGTTGCCAGACCATTTCTATAAACTTCTTTCAATCGTCCTTCTTCCGAATCGGAAAATCTTGCAATAGGTATTAACTCTTCATCAGGCAGTCTTGGAGGCATGCTGATTGGCCAGAGCAACTCATCTTTGATGCCGTTTTCAACTTCTGCATAGATTTGTTTTAACGAGTCGTATACTTCTTCCACTGTCCTAAATGGTGGTGTTATCATCTCAATCTGGCTTTCGGAAAAATCCGTGGTAATACGTGGGTTTTCGGCTTTATCACCAAATACTTGTGGATGTGGTGTCAATGCAAGATCGCCATATGAGGTTATCCTTTGTGATTCTCTTTCTACTCCAAAATACCCCTGTGAAAGTAACCTACTCTTGTCATCATTTAAAAATTGTTCTGAAATTTCGAAAAAATTCCATAACATATTACTCCTCCTTTAATTGTACTTTTATTCTACAACTATCGAACTATACGGACAAATTTTTTGTATATTTTCTTTGGCATATTTATTCAGTGATTATTTTACTCCACTTATGTTGGTTATATTGGCTTTGTATTTTATTGGCTCTGTATTTTATTGGCTCTGTATTTTATGGTTCTGTATTTTATTGGCTCTGTATTTTATTGGTTCTGTTATTTTATCGATTCTGATATAATCACATAGTTTCTATTGTTTCTATACTTTCGAACAGTTTTTGAAAAAATATTATTTCAAAAAGTCCCTAATAGCCTCTACTGCTTCCATGTTAACCTTGCACACGAAACTTTGTCCATTACGGGTGCATGTAATCAAACCTGCATTCTCAAGCTCCTTAAAATGGTGTGAAATAGTAGACTTTGATAAGTCCATGCAGCAGCATGCCTTAGTAAAGCATTTTTCCATCCCTTCATCAACAGAGGAATAATCTGCTGTTGTATTATCAGAAGACTGCTGCCATTCGTACAGCATCTTAAAAATATTCAATCTTTGTTCGCTCGAAAGAGCTTTAAATATTTTGACTAAATCATTTTTTATCATAGTTCTATGATAATCGAACTATAAAACTTTGTCAATATATTTTATAGTAAAACTTAATTAGCGGCGGTAGACATCGGATAAAGAATATAGAGCAATTACGTCTCTAGAACATTGAAATACAATTGCTCAATATTAATACTTAATCCAAACATCTACTATAATAATTGTTTATATTTGGATATATTGTAATTTCGAGTTAGTATCATATTAGAGGGGACAAAGTTGATATAAGTGGTAAGTCTCATATTCATTATGTTCATAATAATGCCTCATTCCAATCTAAGTGATTATGCGCCAGTATATCCCATATAATAGCTGAAACTCAGTTTACTAGAATAGATAGTAGTTATTATATCCCACTAACTAATACATATATAGATATTAAAACAATTAGGATTGCAAGCAAAACAAAAGGAATTATCAAAAACTGCATAAAAGTTTTTCCTCGTTGCTTTTCATCAATAATAAAAGAAAGAAACATGGCACCACCTGTGGAGAACGGAGAGATAACAGTTGTTGAATCCCCTATACTGACTGCAGAGAAGAGTAATCCCGGATCTACTCCAGTTACATTGGCAATTCCGGACACTAAAGGATATAAGGTAGGATAGACAACACCAGGCCCGTCTGATACATAGCTCATTAAACCGCTACAACCTGCCATTATAGCAGGAAGGAATTCAGGAGTTACATTGGATCCAACTAGCTCCGCCAATTCTTGAATGATACCTGATTTCTCACCAATTCCAACCAACAGACCCATGCCTGAAATTAATACCAACGTACTCCAAGGTATTTTTTGCAGTATCTCCTTTTCACTTCCAAGCTTAAATAAGAAGCTAATTGTTGTACCTATTAACGCTGCAAAGGTAAAATCAAATTTACTTTTCACTAATTGTATAACTGTACTGTCAGGGAAAATTAAACCAAGCAGACTTGGAGTGAGATACAGTAAGATGACACTGGCAATGATACTTATGCTGGTAATCTGTTCCCTCGTAAACTCTGATGGCTTTTCGAGAACTGCCGGTTTTAATTTATAGCCTTTTAGGATGAAATAGAAAAGAATAAATATAAAAGTATGGAATATTATTGCATTTGAAAAAACCATATGTTGAAAAGCATTTGCCTGCTCAGCATATTCTGTTCTTTCAATCAAACCCTTTACCAGCATACCTACTACGCTTAACTGCGACAGAGAAACTCCCGATGCTCCACAAACTACCGCAATGACACCAAGCAGCGGACTCATTCCAGAAATAGCAGCAATTCTTAAGGTTATCGGTGCCATCACCACTGTTGCAACATAAGGTCCTCCGCCAGAACCAGCAATTATGACGGTGATTAGAAAGATTCCAATGGGAATTAGTGCAGGAATAGATCTGAACCGATAAATAAATTTTAAAGCAAGCTTTTCGATTGCTCCATTGGAAGATGCAAAGCTATAAAACACACTTATAGAAAAAATAATTAAAAACAGCTTTGAAGGCCATATTTGAAACAGCTCGCTGACACTAATGTCCATTACGGAAACTGACAGGAAGTAGGCAGAGACTAGTGCAAGAAAACCGATGTTTACTTTAAACACAGAACCTATAACAATTACCAATACTATTGTTGCCAAAAATATTAGAATGTCGTTCATTATATTTCCTCCCTACGCGTTTGTAGAAAAAGAGCTATTCCTGCAATGCCAGAACATATGGCATGACATTGCAGGATTTGAGTTTGATTTAAGAAATATGTGTTTTACAATTATATCAGAAAAAATTAGGCTCTGAAACTCCTTCTCTGAGTACAACTTTTAATGCATCATTCCTACAGGCAAGAGTACATCCACCGCAGCCCACACAGCGATGAGGGTCAACTTGAACATGACCGCCCTCAGTGGTGTAAAGAGCCTGGCAAACATTATCGACACAACGCTGACATCTGATACACTTTTCACGGTCGATGTTTATTATAGTTTTTCCAGCCATCATATCAAGGTCTTGATTATATTTTATGTATTGCTGACCTAAACCGATTATTTCTTGCAGACTACCATAACCCTGTTCTGTAACAAACTTTTTCATGAAGTTGATACCTTTACGGATTAGACCATTACCCTGTTCAATAATTCCTGTACATGGCTGTACAAGTGTAGCACCAAGCATCATCGCTTCTATGAAATGCTCAGGTTCAACTAAACCACCTGCTGCTGCAATATCTAAACCAGGAACAAACCTTTTAACAGCTGCCACGTCCTTATAACATGGAACTCTAAGGAAAGAGCCAGATACCATACAGAAAGGACTTCCATCCATGTATGGCCATTGTGGTTTTCCTCCATTATATATGTCAGGTGGTGCCATACCTACTGCGGCGTTGAACATTTGCACAAACTTTGCTCCAGCACTTCTTGCAGCCTGAGCAATGCTGATGATACGTGGGTATCCTGTTTCAGGAGTCAGCTTAACACCTACTGGAATTTTAACAGCATCTACAACTGCTTTGGTGATTTCATACACGTATTTTTCGTTATCACCCATCAATAGGCCTTGGTATAAAGGAGTATATTTATCCTGGAAGTATCCTTGAAGCGTTCCGTCAAGACCGCTTGGCAACGGACATCCGAGGTTTACCTCTATCATATCAACTCCTAATTCTTCAAATCTCTTAGCACCATCAACCCAAGTTTCAGCAATATTCGCAATTCCACCAAGGTTTAGTACAAGAGGTACTTCCTTAGGCTTTTTTTTCTGAATGGCTTCAATCATATACGCAAAACGGTCTTTGTTGAATTTACCAAAACCGGCATCCAATAAGAATGGTGAAGGCACAAAGAAGAAGCCTTCTGTTCCATATGGGTCTTTACCAGGAATTTTCAACATACGGTGACCTACTGCCTTACTTTTCCTTCTAAAAGGAATCTCTATTGTCTGGCAACGTTCTTGTATTAAGCGTTCTGTTTCTGGTGTAACATAGGTGCCTGCCATGATGACATATCCTGCACCAGCCTTTACATGTTTCATAAAGATATCCGAGTTTATGTCCACATACTCCTGAGTATTATTTGAGTGGCCCCAATGCTCTCCGATTGCGCCTACACCGATTGGATTAGGAAATGTAAGACCTCCAAACTTTACACTTAAATCTGGCCCTTTATCTGTCATTTCTTCTACCTCCTTGGATTTTGAAATATACATCGTATATCTAAAGTATAACTAAGCATTTTTTATAAGTGAAATGCTTAAAACGGATATCTGTTATACCATTAACTTATTATTTAATTACAACCTACAAATCATGAATCTGTAAAATTAAATTTCATATATTGAGTACAACAGTGTCGACATTACTTTTGAAATCGACATATCCTACAAATTTTCGACTAGTATTTCCATGTATATTGTTGAAAATGTCATAAAATGATATACTAATACTGAATAAGTTACAATAATTAATATTTCATGAGGTGGCTAAGTTTGACTATTTATGAATTGGAATGCTTTGTTTCATTAGCTCATTACTTGAATTTCACGAAAGCGGCTGAATATATGAATTTGACACAACCTGCATTTAGTCGTCATATCCTTTTTATGGAAAACGAACTCAATGTCAGTCTTTTTTTCCGGAATAAACGCTCGGTCTATCTGACTGCAGCAGGTGAGGCTTTTCTTGTTGAGGCAAAAAACATTCTGGAGCATTATCATGATGGGCTGGCAAAAGCCTTACAGGCTGAAAAAGGACAGGTTGGCAGTATTAAAATCGGAATTTTAAGTGAGCAGTTCAATGAATTGATATCAGAATCCATAAAGATGTTTACAGAAAGCTATCCTAGTATTGAGGTTGAAATTAATGAATATACTAGTTCATCAATGATTTCAGCATTAAAAAAATACGAGATTGATATTGGTTTTACCATATCTCCTGGAATTACTGCTATTGACGACATCATATGGAAAAGCAATATGGTATTCGAACAGGCTGTTGCACTTCCTTGGAATCATCATTTAGCTAACAGGGATTCCATCGATGTAAAAGAGCTAGAGGAAGAGATGTTTATCTTTCTTGATTCTGAAAACTTTGCTATCGTCAATGAAGTCGCTTTACAAATCTGTATGGAAAACCATTTTAATCCGCGTGTTGCAAAAAGGGCTACTTCCATCAGCGGTCTACTGACTCTGGTCGAATGTGGCAAAGGCATCAGCATAATCCCTTATCATTTTAAGAATCAATTCAGCCATAAGGTACATATTATCAAGCTATCCAAACATTTCTGCACAGTAGAGAGGATATTCGCATGGAGAAAGAACAATACAAACCCATGTCTACCTCTTTTTATTAGCAAACTGAACATAGACATTCCTGACTCACACAAATAAGTAACTGTACATATCTATATTCCTTGTAATCATGTATATAAGCGCCTCCGTCAATCTGACAGGGGCGCTTATTACTTTAAATGCCTAATTAATTTTAGATGTCTTTTATTCACAAAATTATGTCTAGTTGTATGAAAAACGTAATAACAGATATACAGTTTTAGCATTTCACAATAAGAACATATATCGTTTATACTTTTAATAAAGATTACTTGAATCACAAGAATGGCGTTCAAATCAATGTAAATCGTTTTGAAAGGAGAACAAGTATGATAAATGTTACCGATAATGTTCTGCAATTTGCGATGAATACTAGCTACGATGATTTGCCTGAAGATATTATCCATGAAGTTAAGCGTAGTTTACTTGATTCCATCGGTGCTGTTTTTACTGGTGCGGCAACAGAAAAAGGCAAAATTGCAATGAATCTTTCAAGAAGGCTTGGAGGTACCGCAGAATCCTCCGTAATCGGCTCAACAATGAAGGTTTCATGTACCAACGCTGCCATGGTTAACAGTGAATTAATGTATTCACTGGATTTTGATGCAGTACCCCATATAACACCTTTTGTGATTCCACCGGTACTTGCGGTAGCCGAAAGCATTCATGCCTCAGGTAAGGAAGTAATTTCTGCCATCGTAATTGGGCAGGAATTGGCTAGGAGAATCAATGATTCTATGAATGTACTGTTAGCTAAAGTAGCAGGAGATGCTAAAACACCAGATATATTTGGTAATAGCAATGAACATATGCTGGGCGCATGCCTTGCAGTAGGTAAACTCCTTAATTTGGATGATGAGCAAATGGGGAACTGTCTTGGAATCGCCGGGTATCTGTGCTCACTTCCTACAGGTAGGGATTGGGAAGACACCATGCCTAAATCAATAATTAAGTACTCACCGGCTGGTTGGAATTGCCAAGCATCAGTTACCGCAGCGTTATTGTCAGAACAAGGATATACTGGAAACAGGAATGTGCTCGACAGTCAATTCGGCTTCCATATGTTCTATGGTGCCAGTGTATGGAATCCAAGCAAGATAGTCGATGATCTAGGCAAAACATGGAAATTTACAGATTGCCAGTACAAATTATATCCATGCTGTCGCTTCCTTCAAAGCTCATTGGATTGTCTGTTGGATCTGATGGAGGAGAATGAATTTAAACCGTCAGAAATCGAAAGCATTACAGCTTACAGTCTTCCGTTTTTGGCACATCCAGATCAGCATCAAGTTACAACTCAGATAGACACCCAGTACAGTTTTCCGTATGCGGCAGCCGCAGTTGTCTTTGGAATAAAACCCGGTGTGGACTGGCAGGACATGAATGTAATCAATGATCCGAAAATCCAAGCCTTTATGAAGAAGATAAACATTCTTGGAGACCCGCGAGCAGGTGCAGAAAAGGCTAAAGATCCGAGAAGCTGGTATGCAAAAGTTGAAATTGTGGCGAGGAACAACACTTATACTTCTGAAACCTTATATTCCAAAGGAACAAATATGGAGGGCTACCGTCTCAGCGATGATACTTTAATTGAAAAATTCAAGCATAATGCCACAAAAATCTTAACCCAGAACAAGATTGAAAAAGCAATTGAGTGCATTTGGAATCTTGAAAAAGTGGATGATATATCAGAATTAATGAAATTTGTTACTATTTAGCTTAAAAAGTTTCTGTTTTCTACTCTATTACTTATAGCAAGGTATATTAAAGAAAGAGGTGAAACAAATGAATGAAGTTAAAACTTTAAAAAATGCTCCTGAAAAAGCAATAAACAAAATGTCAAAGGGTCAGTGGATTGGAGCAATAATAGGAATTGTAGCTGCAATCATTGTATACCTGATTCCGATGAACATTAAACCTGTTGCACACGCTACACTGGCACTTACTGTATGGTTACTAATCTGGCTAATTGTCAGACCAATTGATTCCGGATATACTGGTCTTATATTTATTCTAGGACTAATTCTTTTAAGATACCCTACTCCAGCCATCTTTAGCTGGTTTACTATCAGCCCTGGCTGGTTTCAGATTTCTGCCTTCGTTATAGCAGCCACAATGGTAAAAAGTGGTTTGGCAAAAAGACTTGCGTATACCATAATGTATAGGCTTGGCGCAAATACAATACCTAAGTTTATGTCTGTAAGCGTTGTCGTGGTATTTGTAATGATTCTTTTAGTTCCATCCCCCACCGCATTAATTGCAATTACCATTCCTCTTATGATTTTTGTTGCAGAAGCTTGGAATTTGCCAGCAAGAAGCGAAACTAAAAAGGGCGTTCCCCCATTAGCATTGGTGTCCTTTTTCATTCTTATACTATGTGGTATGGCTGGAGCTTGGGTCAAGACAGGATTTAGTTTAAACCTGCTTACTCTGACAATGGCAAAGGTAGATATCGAATGGATTGAGTGGTTTAAGCTTGCGGCACCTCTAGTTTGGATGTTTGGCTTTGTAGCTGTTGTATTCTTAATACTGTTTTTTAAACCAGATAAAAATATAATCGCTCCAAAGGAAGTTTTAAAAGCAAAGGTTGATGAACTGGGAGCCATGACATCCACAGAAAAGAAGGTTCTCGGTATCATGATAATTGTACTCATTCTTTGGATTACAGAATCCAAGCATGGTATTGCAACAGGATGGGTAGCATTAGGAGCAGTATGTGTCTTTGCAATCCCAAAGCTTGGAGTATTCAAAAGCTTTGATGAAGTTGTAGCATCTATAAACTGGCCTGTTATGTTCTTTATCACAGCATTCTCGGCTATGGCAACCGCTTTAAATACAAGTGGAGCCAGCGCAGTGATTGCCGATGCCATAAACTTATTTAAACCAGATTCGGTAGTTGGATATTATATTACAAGCTCCCTTGTTGGTACTTTTGGAACTGCCTTCCTCGGTGTAAATATGGTTCAAGGAGTAATCATTCCATTTATTGTAGGCTGGTCACAGGAACTCGGAATGGCAGCACCCAAAGGACTTTTAGCAGTCTGGCTTCCTACCGTACTTGGAGGCAATCTGCTGCCGTCACTTCTCCCTTCAGCATTATTTGCCTGGACCTTCAAATACAAAGGAGAAAAGCTATTTACATTTGCTGATGGTTTTAAAGTTGCACTAGTTGCTTACGTAGCATTCTATATTGTATCAGCGATTTCACATTTATCATACTGGAACTTATTTTAATTAATCACTTGCCCAAACAAAAAACCATATAAAATCCTGTAAGTCGCAAGAAAAAAGGCTATAATAGAATTAAATCTGTTATAGCCTTTTATCTGTAAAAATTACCAATGTAGATTTTAAATATTTACTACAACTTTCCTGCATTTGTTTATTGCTATTTGATTTATTACTAAATCTTTATAAATCCACCAACTTTATCAATCCACCAAACTAAATTGACAAGATTTATTTGAAGCAATATAATAATACTATACATATATTAATTCTATGTTATCGTTGACTAGTAAGCTGGAGGCGGATTTGTGTTTTGCAATTAAATGCAAGATACAACTCCGCCTTTTTGTACTTTTGGAAAAGTATAAGTTCAGTTGGACTTCTGCATTTACCATGAGGTTAGACTTTATAAAATTGTAGTGCGATAAGGATTCTATAGCACATACCAAGTTTTATATCAAATAGGTGGTGATTTTTAATGGAAAGTACTGTTTTTAAAATTTTCGGAATGACCTGTACTCTATGTTCAATCTTAATTGAATCAAGGCTGGAAGAGCTTGATGGAGTTAACAGCATAGCTGTTAGCTATGCTTCTGAGAAAGCAGTAGTGAAATTTGATAGTGAAAAGATTAATCTGGAGTCAATTAAGAGAGCTATTGAACAGCTAGGCTTTTCAGTAACAGAAACAAGCACTAAAAATGTTGGTACTAAAAGAAATGATACTGAATTACATAAATTGAAGAGACTGCTAATTATTTCATCAGCATTAACCTTTCCAATGCTTTTGGCAATGATTTTGGGTGGACTTGGCTTTTGCCATGATTACTTCTTCCCTGGCACAGAGAGGTCAGCTTTAGCGTATACCCTTGATTATTTAAGATTTAAAGCAAGATTACTTCATGATTGGCGCCTACAATTAGCATTAACTACTCCAGTTCAATTTATTATAGGCTTTAAGTTTTATAAGAGTGCTTTTTACTCTCTACGTTGGCACAAAATTACTATGGATTTGCTTGTAGTGATTGGGTCATCTGCTGCTTACTTTTACAGTTTATACACATCAATCTATGATAGTAAATTGATAGTGTCTGGAATGAAAAACATATACTTTGAGGCATCAGCTGTAATTATTACCTTTGTACTTTTGGGTAGGTATTTAGAAGCTATTACAAAAAGAAAAACCTCTTCTGCCATTCATAGTCTTCTTGCATTAACTCCACATTTTGCCACTGTAATACGGGATTCTAAGGAGGTTCAAATTCCTATTGATCAAGTAGCTGTTGGTGATATTGTAATAGTACATCCTGGAGAAAAAATTCCCGTTGACGGAATTATACTTGAAGGCTACTCAGCAGTAGATGAATCAATGCTAACTGGCGAAAGCCTTCCTATTGATAAAAAAGAAAATGACAGCGTAACTGGTGCTTCAATAAATAAATACGGTAGCTTTAAATTCAGAGCTACAAAGGTGGGTAATGAAACCTTTTTGGCGCAAATAATAAAAGTAACCGAAGAAGCACAGAGTAGTAAAGCTCATATACAAAAAATAGCTGATAAGGTGTGTACCTACTTCATTCCAGCTGTTATGGCAATTGCTGTTATAACTTTTCTTGTTTGGTTTTTAGTTATCTTTAACCATAATTTCTTCATTATTGACAAACCAATAATATATGCTGTGGCTGTTATTGTTGTATCCTGCCCTTGTGCACTAGGTCTTGCAACACCAACAGCAATTATGGTCGGCTTGGGTAAAGGTGTTAAAAATGGTATCTTGATAAAGAATGGAGAGGATTTAGAGCGAACATACAAAATCAATACTATTGTATTTGACAAGACCGGTACATTAACAACTGGCAAACTTAAATTGTCAGACTGTATATTGCTTAGCGACAGAAAACAAAACTTTAGCAAAGATTTTGTACTCAATTTAGCTGCAAATGCAGAAAGAAAGTCTGAACATCCATTAGGGCAAGCAATTTATAACTCAGTTTCCACCTCGCCAGGTTTTATAGAAATAGTGACAGATACCTTTACTACAATTCCTGGCAAAGGCATCAGTTCAATAGTAGATGGAAAATTAATTTTAATTGGCTCAGCAGCTTTTTTAAAGGAAAATGGAATAGAAGTAAATTTACAAGATGAAATAACTGCTCCCCTTCATAATGAAGGAAAGATAGTTGTTCTTATGTCCATTGATAACGAAGTTTATGCTATTTTGGCATTGACTGATGTAATAAGGGAAAACTCTATAGATGTAGTACGTGAGCTGAGCAATTTAGGAATAGATGTTATCATGTTAACTGGTGATAACTATAAGACAGCCAATTGTGTGGCTAACAAGCTTGGTATTAAAAACGTAATTGCAGAGGTATTGCCAGAGAGTAAGTCACAGATAATTACTTCTCTCAAAAAGGCTGGAAATGTTGTAGCCATGGTTGGCGATGGAATTAACGATGCTCCAGCCCTTGCTACCTCTGATGTCGGCTTCTCAATACATTCAGGAACTGACGTAGCTATCGAAACTGCTAATATAGTTCTAATAAATAATAACTTAATGTCTATTCCTTATACTATTAAGCTTTCTAAAATGACTATACATAAGATTAAACAAAACCTATTTTGGGCATTAATTTATAATGCGATTGGAATTCCATTTGCAGCGACAGGACATTTAAGCCCTATCCTCGCTTCAGCAGCAATGGCACTAAGCTCAGTATCAGTTGTAATGAATTCTCTGCTTTTGGTACGACGTGAAAAGAAACCTTTAGCTTGATATTATATATCAGTCTAAAGGTTCCCTAATTTATTAAAATCTTAAAAGCTTTTAAAATGCGTATTACTATTTAACAGTAATCGATGTTACTTTAATAATATTTTCTTCTAAGGTACCTATAACAACTATTTCAGGCACCTTCTTCTCTGTTGTATTCGCTACGATATTTTCTTTAGCTAGCTTATGCCCGTTTGCATCAAATTTGTAATATTTATACTTTCCATTAGCCTGCTTTAATGATATTCCATAGCCACTTTCCTCACAGTGAGGACATTTCAAGCACTTTGAACCCATTGTAGAAGGATCGTCTAAATTTGGGCTACAGTCAGAGTCACCTAACCAACCAGAAAAAGTCTGCTCATTGGTGGTCGCTTGCTCCTTCTTAACTATTGAAATTACTTTCAATATATTATTTTTGATAGTTCCATTAACAGTAATATCAGTCCCATCTATCAATTTAGCCTTGGTTACCAGACTTTCAGCTAATTTTTGTCCTTTGCTATCAAATTCCACATACTTTTTTGTACCATCTTTTTGTGAAATTTCAATACCATACTTATCGCTTTTTGTTTTTAATAATCCGTTATAGATATATCCAGCCACTTTTGGTTTAGTAGTTTTATTATTATTTTTTGTATCAGTGTTTGTTTTAGTGTTGGTGTTGGTGTTTGTGTTGGTGTTGGTGTTGGTGTTTGTTTTAGTGTTGGTTTTATGTGCTGCATTTACTGTAGGTATAAAGGAAACATTTGAAATTACTAATGCGAAAACTAATAAAGCTAATATAAATTTACTCTTGTTTTGCATAAAAAAATCCTCCTTGTTTTTTGGTTTTGTAAGTAACTAAACTTCTCCAGTTAAGATTTATTAATCTTAGTTGATAAAGTTTAATCTACAACTTTTATTTTGCTTTTTATCATTCCCATCCAGCAGGTATAAACGATCTCACCCGACTCAGACGGAGTGAATTCAATGAAATTATTACCCACATATAGCTTCTTTTCGATTTTGAGTTTTGGTATAACTATTGCATTATTACAATCATTGAGATTCTCTTCACTTGCTTTTAAATTCCATTTCACTCGAATACCTTTTTTTACAACAATAGCTGGGTACTCATCAGATTTTAATTCAGAGTTTATTACTTGAATGCTTTGAATTGCTTGTGAAACTGTTTGTTTGGACTTCTGATACCCATATATGTCAAAGCCAGGTATACTTACATCAACGCCCGCTAAGGCCAGCCCCCTACCCAACATTGCAACCCCGAGTACAAGAACGATTACTGCACTTAACCTTGTAACTAACCGTGTGTATTTTTTGTTAATTGTTGAATTAATCAACCCAATAGCAAAAAGTACTGGAACTGTCCCTAGAGAAAATACAAATGCAGACACAGCACCAATAAAAATGCTTTTTGTACCAAGGGCATACAATTGTACCATCTGCAATGGACCACATGGCATAAGTCCACTCAAAAGTCCTATAATAAAGGCATTATTATATCTACCTCCAAATATTCTTTTGGCAAAAACAGCTGGCATTTTAATATTCAAATGTCTTAATATTGGGAAAATGTTTAAGTATTTTATGGCTAATAGAACCATAAATATTCCCCCAAGGATTGGGACTACTCCCTTCCATGTACCTGTAAAATTCACAGCATGGCCAAGACTTCCGGCTATTGCGCCTATAGCTGTATAAGAAATAATACGCCCAAAATTGTAGGTTACAGAAGATGAAACCCCTTTATTTCTAATACTATTGGATATTACGATTCCACCACACATGCCCATGCAATGGAAGGAGGTTAGCAGTCCAAATATAAACATTAGACTTAGACTAACTTTATCTCCAAGGTTAGGTAGATATTCAAGTGTAACCAAATTTTTAACCATTACAAATAAGTGTGATAAATGGTTCAATGCTATGCCTCCTACCTACAAATAATATTCAAGTTGTACTTTTCTGCTTACTAAATGCAGCCTCTCCAGTATATCTGATCGTAAAGCTATAAACTCTTCACTGTTTCTTACCCTTGGCCTTTTCAGCTTAACGTCAATAATGCTCTCTATTTTTCCAGGTCTGGGTGTCATAATTACTATCCTGTCACTAAGATATACAGCTTCATCCACGTCATGGGTTACAAGAACTGTGGTAGTTCCTCTCTCGTTCCAAAGTTCCAATAGTTTATCCTGCAAATCAAAGCGTGTAAATGAATCCAAAGCACCAAGCGGTTCATCAAGCAAAAGCACTTTAGGATCATTTATGAGTGCTCTTGCAAGTGATGCTCTCTGTGCCATACCTCCTGATAATTGATGAGGATAGGATTTTTCAAAGCCCTTGAGACCTGAGAGTTCAATAAAATGGGCAACATCCTTCTTCTTTTCTTTATATATTTTTCTGGCTTTAAGTCCTGCTGCTATATTGTTTTGAATATTCTCCCAAGGGAACAGGTTTGCGTGTTGAAAAACATAGCCCTTCTCATAGTGAGTACCTGATATTTTTTCTCCATCCAAACATATGTAACCTGATTGGGCTTGATCTAAACCAGCTATAAGCCTTAAAAGAGTTGTTTTTCCGCACCCAGAAGGACCAATCAGCGACAAGAACTCGCCGCGTTTTATATCAATATTAATATCCTGTAACGCTTCAATTTCACTACCCTTGGCATCGGTATAAGTTCTATTTATGCCATTAATAGAAATAGAACCTGTTTTCTTTATATTTTCAGATGTCATTTCAACAACCCCTTTTGCCAGATTAATACTCTATCTCTAATTTTAAAGATTACAGCCATTACAATGGAGAACACTATCGCCATCACAATTATCGAAGCATAAACCTTTGCATAATTCGACCAGCTTTTTGCCCAATTGATATACCACCCTAAACCTGCTTTTGCACCAATTATCTCCGAAACCACCAAGGTTGCAAATGAAATGCCTGTCGCTGTATAAATACCTGTGAAGATTGAAGGCATAGCCCCTGGTATAGCAATTTTAAATATTAAGAATTTTTCATTTGCCCCTAGAGTTCTAGCAGCCTCGAAGTATGATTTCTGGATATTTGCAATGCCACCACTAGCCATGTATGCAACTGGAAACCATACACAGAGTACTATCAAAAATATTTGAGCGTAAAAGCTGGAAGGAAAAATGAACATTGATATGGGAATCCACGCAGTAGCGGGTATTACTCCCATAACTTTTATTATTGGAAACAGCCAGTAGTTCCACTCTCTATACCATCCTATTAGTACACCTGAAACCAATCCAATGACAGTTCCAATTGTAAAGCCTATAATTAGTAGTCTCATAGAAAATAGAATACTTATCAGTAGTGTATAGGCATCTTCTACCATCACCTGTAATATCTGACCTAAGCTTGGGAAAAAAGGTAATGGTAGAAAATTTGATTTAGTAGTCAAGCTATCCCACAAAATCAATATCAATCCAACCGCGAAGTAAAATTGAGCTTGATGATTATTAATAGCTTTTATTTTATTACTGAATAACGAAAGTGTGCTACGCACAAGGAAAAAAACTATTACTATAATAAGAAATATTCGGTATGGTTGTAAATCAACCAATTGTTTTGTTGGAATATAAATACTAACGATTAAGGCCGCTACAAATGCTAAAATCTGAAGCATCGGCCAAGCCTTGGAATCCTTTTTCCAGTTTATATCATCTATTATAATGTTTATTTTGCTAACATCCATCTTACTATGTTTAGAATATGTAGCTGACAGTTTTATACTACTTTCTTCATTCATATTAACCTCCAATCTTTTTTATCCGATGTCTACCGCCGCTAATACCCCACTTCAATAAGTGTGGAATAAGCGGCGCTACGACCCTGGATTGCGATTTCTAAGACCCAGTGGGAGAGCAAAGCCTCCCCCTGAATCTAAGAAATCTGCTTATCCGATGTCTACCGCCGCTAATACTCCCTCTTCAGTAGGTGGGAGATAAGCGGCGCTACGACCCTGGATAACGATTTCTAAGATTCAGAAATCTATTATTTAGCTTTTCCTAGTATGTCATAGTATACTTGGTCACTAAAGGTTTTAGGGTCTGTGCCTTTTTTAAGGAACCCTGTTTTATTAAATTGTTCTACAAAATATAAGGTATCATCATAAGCATGATCAGTTGTATATTCATAGTCATATGTTTTTATAAGTTCTGTAAGCAGATTGAGATCCTCAGTAGCAACATATTTCTTTTCTATTTCAAGCTTTGCAGTTTCTTCCGGATTGGCTTTTATCCATGCAGTTGCTTTTTGGTATGCCTTCGCTATAGCAGCAACTCTTGCTGGGTCTTTGTCAATTTGCTTTTTTGAAGCATATAGGAAGCAGCAGCTTTTTCCAGCAAACAGTGGGTCACTTGATATGTCAGAAAGCGCAGTAAAGCCGTCATTTTTCTGAGCTAAAGTTCCAAATGGATCCCATGCTGCAAAAGCATCTATTTCACCTTTTTTTACAGCCTGGACCAGCTGATCAAGTGGGTATGGAATAAATGTAACACCTGTCTGGGGGTCAATTCCTGCATTTGCAAGTACTATTGTTGCAACTGACATCGGCGTTCCACCTATTTCATCTACTCCAATTTTTTTACCAGCTAAATCTTTTGCTGTTTTAATTGGCGAATTTGGAGGAACTACAAGTCTGATGCAGCCTTTATGTAATCCACCAATTATCTTTAAATCCATACCCTGTTGAATAGATGGGAAATATTGAAAGTCGCCATTTGTTACAGTGAATTCTCCCGTAACCAAACCCGTCTTAAGCTCATCAAGTGTACCACTTACAAGCTCTACATCTAGTCCTTCCTCAGCAAAAAAGCCTTTTTCAAAAGCTACATAAGATGGAGCTCCACATGCACCGCCACCGAGTGCCTGAATCTTTAGCTTTCCAAACTTAAATTTGTCTGTGCTGGTAGAAGCTGCCGCACCTGTTTTAGATGTTGTTATAGCATTACCAGCTTCACTATCCTTTCCTCCACAGGCTGTTAGCCCCAGCGTAACAGTTGACAAAATAGTAAAAGTCAATGCTATAGTTATTAATCTTTTGGAATTTATCATTTTAGATCATTCCTTCCTACATTTATTTTTTTCTATAAACTAAGAATTTGTGAATGTTTTTTCAAAAGCTTGTTCCAAATCAGCTATAAGATCATTTACATCCTCAATTCCAATAGATAATCGAATTGTTTCAGGTGGTATTTCTGCTATAATTTGTTCCTCTGCTGTCAATTCACCATGTGTTGTTTTGGGAGAATTAATAATAAGAGATCGTGCATCACCAACGTTTGCATGAAAGCTGAAAATTTTTGTCGAGTCTATAAAGGTATTTATTTGTTGATCAGTTGCCTTTAGCCCAAATGTAAAAATTGCACCAGCACCTTTTGGCAGATACTTATGTGCTAAGGCCTTATACTTACTATTTTCTGCTGCAGGATGTTTTATCCAAGCTACTTCCTCTTTTTCCTCAAGATATCTGATTATCTTTTCTGCATTGGAAACCTGCTTTTGAACCCTTTCTGAAAGAGTTTCAAGACCAATTAAAGCAAGATATGCATCAAACGGACTTATAGCTGCTCCAAAATAAGCCAAATAATTCATTCTAACTCTGGTTGTAAATGCAGATGCACCAAATGCCTCTACGAAGCCTCTTTCATTTCCTTTGGTATCTCTTAATAAATATACTGGTGCTGTAAATTGAGGAAACTTACCATTTGCCCAGTTAAATTTGCCACTTTCAAGTATTAAACCCGCTATTGCATTTCCATGACCATTCAATGCTTTTGTAGCTGAGTATATAACAATATCCGCACCATACTTTATTGGATTTAACAAGTAGGGTGTTGCGAAGGTGTTATCTACTATCAGCGGTATGTCATGCTTATGAGCAATTGCAGCAAGTGCTTCAATGTCTGCAATCGAAGTATTCGGATTACTAATTGTCTCTACAAATATTGCTTTTGTATCAGCCTTAATTGAGTTGTTCCAATCATCTAAATTATCCAAATCAGCTACCTGATCAATATCAATATTAAAATTTGGATATATCTTTTTGAAACTATCAAAAGTTCCACCATAAACTTGTGAGGTAGTAAGTATTCTTCCTCCACCTTCAGCTACACAAAATAGGGTATATGTAACTGCTGCCATACCTGATCCTACAGCTACAGCTGATGCTGCTCCATCAAGTGCAGCTACACGTTGCTCTAACACAGTAACAGTTGGATTTCCAACTCTTGTATACAAATAACCTGGTTCAGAAAAACTAAAAAGCCTTCCAGCTCTATCAGTATCACCTAATTCAAATGAAGCTGTCTGATAAATAGGTACTGATACTGCATAATTATGTTCCTTTGGGTCATAGCCTGCTCTAACCTTCAAAGTATCAAAACCATAATTTTGTTCTGTCATCAAAAACACCTCTTTCGATTAAATAGTTATTTTATAAAGAAAAATAGACTTGTGCCAAGCCATCGGCGACGCCAGAAGCCTTAGTTGCACTTATACTTTCCTTAAGTGTAAAAAACCAGAGACTGTATTTGTAAAATACAGCCTCTGGTTTTCCAGTCAACGGAAGTTTCACTTCAACTCTCTTAGAAGTCACTTTTATTTAATATGTCTTTCTGTACAAATTTTTCTAGAACACTATCAATGGGGTAGGACGCTTCAAATACTCTCAGCCCATTTGAAACAACATATGATAAAGCACCTCTTCCAATTTTACTAACCAATATTGCTTTACAGTCGTAAAGCTTCTGAATTGTATTATGAAATTCATCTTCATCATGCTTAAATATTGTATCGCATTTTCTAAGTTCTACGAATTCGTACGTAGCATCTGTTACATTATATATATAAAATTGGGATGCTCTTGCAAAATGAAGATCAATATTCTTTCCATCACTGCTAGCAATAGCTATTCTGTGAGTCATTTTACTATCCTCCTTGCATCAGGTTTAGAATGCTGGGATTACTGCACCCTTGTATTTCTCTTCAATAAATTTTCTTACCTCTTCTGTTGTTAATGCATTCTTTAATGCAACAACAGCTGGGTCATTCACTCTGCTTTTTTTAGTGACAAGAATATTTGCATATGGAGAATCTTTACCTTCTCTGAATAATGCAGAATTTGCATCAATACCTGCTTCAAGTATTTTGTTTGTGTTTGTTATGTAGGCATCAAAGTCGTTTTTGAGTCTAATTATTTGAGCTGCGTCTATTTCTTTAATAGTTATTTTCTTGGTATACTCAGCAATATCCTTAACTGTCGCAGAATATGCTGGCAGATCAGATTTGAGTTTAATAAAACCATTATTCTCAAGAATTTTTAGTGCCCTAAATTCATTTGTTACATCATTTGGAATACCGATTACTGCACCCTCAGGTATTTCTTCCTTTGTTTTGTATTTTACTGAATAAAGTCCTATAGGCTCCACATGAATATTTCCTGCATTTGCTAAATTATATCCCTTTTCTTTATTTAGTGAATCTAGGTAGGGCTGATGCTGAAAGAAATTTACATCAAATTCTCCATTGTCAGTATCTTCATTACCATGATCATTCTGTAAAATCGTGATTTCGAGGTTAACCCCTTGTTCAGCAAGCTTTGGTTTAACAAATTCAAGAAGCTCTGAATGTGGCACTTGATCTGCTAGAACTTTCAATGTAACTGGGTTTTCTTTAGAAAATGCAGTTCCTGTAGTTGTGCCTGCCGCAGTGTCGGTAGACTTTCCGCATCCTGCAACCAACAACGTTATTGATAATACTACTCCTACTAATGATAAAACCCTATTTTTCATAATAAATCATCCTCTCAATTATTAATTTTGTAGTTTTCCTTTCTTAACTAGAAAATACATAGCTGAAGCTTCTTAGAAAGTGTTATTACAATTCATATATGTTTACTAAATTTTATGGATAAAAAAATAATAACTATACTAGAAACCTCTTTTTAATTATATGCTTTGATATTATATCTCCTAGAAATTGAACCAACTGAACTATTATTATAAGTACTAATACTGCTGCAATTAGAATATCTGTTTTAAATCTAGAATATCCAAATCTAACAGCAACATCGCCCAGGCCTCCTGCACCAAAGGAACCTGCAAGAGCTGTTATTGATATTATTGTTATAATTGCAACGGTAAAGGCTCGAACAAGTGATGGTAGAGCTTCAGGCACTAACACCTTCGTAACTATATAGTAATTTGGAGTACCCATTGACTTCGCAGCCTCAATCTTCCCTTTAGTGACCTCAAGTATACTACTCTCAACAAGTCTTCCAAACATTGGTACACAACTTGCAACAAGAGCAAATATGCAGGCTTCAGGGCCATATGCTCTGCCAATAAACAATCTAGAAAGAGGCAGCGTAAGTATAATCAATATCATAGATGGCAGTGATCTAAGTACATTTACTATTGCGCCTAGAGCCTTATTAAATATTGGCATTGGGTGAAGACCTTGTTTGTCAGTCACAACTAGGATAATTCCTAAGACAATTCCTAAAAAGAGGGTAAATATTGTTGTTAGAATCGTCATATATAGAGTATCTTTTATTGCTGGGGCAACAATTTCCCAAACATCTTTTCCAAACGCACTCTTCAATACATCAAAAATACTACTGTTATTAAAATTCATATATACTCACCCTCCTTTACCCATTGGTTTGTTGCAAATTCAGCATTTATTTTTACAAATAACTTTGCCGTTTCGCTTTGCGGATGTTGGAAAACCTCCCTAACTGTTCCTTGTTCAACTATAAATCCATTTTCTAAAACAGCCATGTTATTACAGGAGTACTTTATTACCTCAAGTTCATGAGTAATTAAAATAATTGTTAGTCCTAACTTTCGATTTATATCCTTTAACAAATCCAACACCGAAAGCGTTGTCTGCGGGTCAAGCGCCGAAGTTGCTTCGTCACTTAGTAATACATCAGGATTGTTAGCTAGTGCCCTTGCTATTCCAACTCTTTGCTTTTGCCCACCACTAAGCTGTCCTATCTGGCAATTAATTTTATCGGTTAGTTCAACTAATTCTAGAATCTCTTCTACCCTCTGCTTTATATACTCTTTTTTGTAACCAGCAACTTCTAGTGGGTATGCAACGTTTCCATATACTGTTCTTGAATCGAATAAGTTGAAATGTTGAAATATCATTCCTATTTTTTGCCTATGCTTATTTAAATCTTTTTTTGATAAGTTTGTGATTTCATGTTCTCCAATACGTATCACACCAGTGTCTGGTGATTCTAAGCGATTTAGGCATCTGATGAGCGTTGATTTTCCAGCACCGCTAAAGCCTACAACTCCGTAAATATCACCCTTTTCCAACTCAAGATTTATCCCTTTCAGTACCTCTACATCACCCTCTTTAGTTTTAAAAGTTTTATGTAGGTCCTTTATAGCTATAAAACTATTTTCCATGACTTCACCACCATTATCTATATGTATTTAGTACTCTGTCATAGATGTCTTCAATAACCCTTAGTCCTCCGTTGTACCCCGAATAACCACAATTTAGTACTAAACGATACGAGACTGGTGCACTTACAATGAGCAAATCTGCCTTAATATCAGCTGCTAAGTCTCTCTCCCAACCACTTCCAAGAATTAATGCTCTGTTCTTCTGAGGCTGCTCTCTTATCTCCTGCTGGATTGTACCACCATCAATAGAAAAGGAAACCTCTGTTGATCTTAAATCAGATATGTTTAAAAACTGCTGAATTATTGCTTCTCTGAATTCTTCAGGAGTATCATCAATTACAAACTGTTTTGCCGGAAGAATTCCAAGCTCGTTAAGCAGAAATTTCGAAAACCCTATGGAATATGACGCATCTAATATTGTGTAAAATCTCCTGGGTATTCCATATCTGAATTCCAACATGAAGTCAGCTGTTCTCTCTATAAAGGAATAATATTTTTCTTCCTCTTTTTTTATAAAAGCTTCAGCTATGTTATTATCTAGCTTACCGAATTTTACGACTTCTCTTAAAAACTTTGTAGTTTCTATTCCACCAATTGGTAGGTAAGGAAAATGCACGTATGGAGTACCGTATTTTTCTTCAAGGTGTTTAACAATTCCAAGCCCAGTCCATGAATTTACAAGTATATTAAACTGTGCATCAGGAATGGTTTTCCACTCTTCTACACCACCGGATTCATTACCAAACAGAATATTTACTTTTAGTCCAATTCCCTCTAAAACTCTCTTGATTTCTTCAAGATTTCCATTCCAATAAGGATCCTGATAAGGAACTGTTGCA
Source organism: Bacillota bacterium (assembly GCA_023391425.1). Lineage (GTDB taxonomy): Bacteria > Bacillota > Clostridia > Acetivibrionales > DSM-1351 > Ruminiclostridium. The sequence goes on from JAEWAX010000048.1 coordinate 29,087, forward strand.
AAAACATTAACTAAACCATCTTGCCTCTCCCCGCCTTTATTATGAACATTAACATACTGGTCAATAATTGCATTAACAACTGCTTCATGACTAACATAATTATTACTTTTGAAGCCACCTGTTTCTGCAAATACGATTGGCCTCCCTTGTTCTTGATATTCTGAAGTAACCCTTCCAACATCATCGCCTACAATATCAGAAGTACATCCGGTCAGAACTACATACAAATCTGCATCTATAACCTGAAAAGCACCATCAATTACAGTCCTCAGTTTATCCTCTCCACCATATACAATATCAGCTTCAGCTGAGTTAGTGCAGGGTATGGTGTTTCCTCCAGCATAGCCTTCCCCCTGTCCGATAAGACTACTTACCTTTGAGCTGCAGCCAGGGCCTGCATGTAAAATCGGTACGCCTCTTTTTATTGCAACTACTGTCTGCTGTGCACCTATTGCACAGGAATATCTTGGCTGCTCAATAAACTTCAACATGTACATTACCTCCAAGGAATGAGAATGGATTCTGCTCAAGCCACCATTTTGTATATGGCATTGTGCTATGTTTTGCAAGATTTGTTACAAACTCTTTATTATCAAGAGTTTCAAGTATTCTTTCAGCATAATTTAGAACTCCTTGGTATCCAAATCCAAAATGTTCATCACCAATAAGAAGTGTGGGCACACCAAGCTTTGCACCCCATAGAGTCATACCACCGTGTCTTGCTATCATAATGTCAGGTCTAACCTTGTTTAATATGTTAACAAGTTCATAAGCTTGTTTATTACATACATTGTAATTATGTACATCACCATAGGTGTCAACATCATGTGCTAATGCATCTGAGGTAGCATCACCATTATCATATATAGGATCGTGGTGAAATATCGCCGCACCCTGAACCGAAATACCAAGTTCTTGTAATAGTGCTATTAGTGCATGACCATGTGCTGCACCTGCTGTCAGATATGCTGTCTTTCCTTTAAGCTTTTCACGGTATTCTTTAAGAATTGGAAGTACCCTTTCATGCTCTTTTTTTATGATTTCTTCAACTTCACTCTGCCTATCAAGCACTATTCCCAGTTCTCTAATCCAATTGTCAGTACCTTTAATGCCATATGCTGGTGGCGCTTTAATTTCTGGAACACCGTATACCTGTTCAAGTGCTGCTCCAATATATGTTCCTAAGGTTGGGCAAATTTGTATTGTTGCCGCTGCTTCGGATATATATTCCAATTCAGCTATTGTTGAAAAAGGTACCACATAACTAGGTTCATAGCCAAGTGGCTTTAATAAGTCATCAAAAATGTGTGAACCCCAGAAATTAATTATATTAACTTTATTTGTTTTTTTCCTTGGTGGCTTTACTATTTTTCTGACAATTGAATGGTATGCAGAATCAAAACCCGTAGTCCATATCTTAGATCTAAAACCTTCGCAATAGCAACCAACCACAG
>JAEWAX010000085.1 GCA_023391425.1 Bacillota bacterium
TGGCACAGGTAATAACTCTCTATTTACTCAAAGGAACAATATTATATAACTAAATGGAGGTAATAAAATGAGTAAATTTTTAAATTTAAAAAGAATAACAGCATTAGCAGTTGGAGTTGCGCTAGCAGCATCTTTAGTAGCTTGTGGAGACAACGCAACAAATAATTCAGCAACTAGTTCTACAGATAACACAGCAAGTGACACATCAAGCAGCGCAGCAAGTAGTCTAAGTGGAAAAATAATTATTGATGGTTCTAGTACAGTATATCCTATAACTATGGCGGTTGCTGAGGAATTTAAAAACGTACAACCAAACGTTGAGGTTTCTGTGGCAATGGCAGGAACTGGTGGTGGAATGAAAAAGTTTGTTACAGGCGACATAGATATTTGTGACGCATCAAGGCCAATAAAGCAAGAGGAGATTGATAAAGCTAAGGAAAAAGGAATTGATTACGTTGAATTAGAAATTGCATATGATGGAATATCAGTAGTTGTTAACAAAGACAATACTTGGTTAGACTCAATTACTACAGCAGAACTCAATAAGATTTGGGCAAAAGATAGCAAAGTAAAGACTTGGAATGAAGTTAATGCAAAATGGCCGAATGAACCAATCAAATTATATGGGCCAGGAACAGATTCAGGTACATTTGAGTTCTTTACCGAAAAGATAAACAAGAAAGCTAAAGAATCAAGAACAGATTATACACCAAGTGAAGATGACAATGTTTTAGTACAGGGTATTGCAGGTGATAAGGATGCACTGGGCTACTTTGGATTTGCATACTATGAAGAAAACGCTGATAAGCTTAAGGTTCTTAAAATTGATGATGGTAAAGGTCCAATTGAACCAACATTTGAGTCAATATTAGATAAAACATATAGCCCTCTTTCAAGACCTCTATATATCTACATTAATAAAGCTAAAATAGCTCAACCTCAGGTAAAAGAGTTTGTAAAATTCTATATTGACAATGCAGCAACTCTTTCAAAAGAAGTTGGATATGTTCCACTAGAGAACTACGATACAGAAAAAGCAAAAATCAAGTAAATATTATAATAAGAAAATCGTGGTACTTAAAAAAATGAAGTGCCACGATTTTTAAAATTTGAAGGAAATAAAAAAATCTTACTGAATGAAAAATTCTATTTATCCGATGTCTACCGACGCTAATACTCCCTTTTCAATAAGTGGGAGATAAGCGGTGCTACGACCCTGGATTGCGATTTCTAGGTCTCAAAGGGAGAAAAATAACTCCCCCTAAGTCTAAGAAATCTGCTTATAATACTAAGTTAAAAATGGCTTGTATTGGAGAAGAATATGGGAATATCTGATTTATATAGAAAAATTACATATAAAAAAAATTCATTACGCACTCAATTACTTTTAGTACTAGTTTTGGTAACATTAATACCGATAATTACCATCGGAACCTCTACATATATTACGACAATAGGAAAAATAACAGACCTATCCTTAAGTACTTTAAAAGCTAACTCATACAATACAATGAATAATATTGATGTTAGAATAAACAGTATCGATAGCATTATTAAAGGTGTCTCCTCTCAGCCCAATTTTTTGGTTGGATTAGAAATGGTAAACAGTTCAAATAAAGAGTTGGATACCGTTGTATATAGTGCGATTCAAATATCAATGAAAAATGTTGTGGATAGTTCAAATAAGCTTATACAAACAATGTATCTTTGCGACAAAAATGGAAAGATAATCATAGTAGGTTCTAAAAATCAAAAGTCTTTTAACGGTAGAAATTTCTATGATATTAGTTTGTTTGAAAAGATAAAAACTTTACAAAAGGATGATGTTACAGTTGGTAAACCCTTTTATTGTGAGGAGCTAAAAAAAGAGGTTATTCCAGTGACCAAAGCTATAAAGAGTCTAGCAGGCTTCTCAGGATGTATCACGGCATTAGTCGATTATAACAGCTTATTCAGCTTTGTTGAAAAAGAAATAAGCAGCAACGAAATAATGATACTAGATAGTAATATGAATATCTTATACCATAATAACAATAAGAAAATTAATTTAAAATTGGATAATAAAGGTTTTATAAATCAAATAAAGTACAAGAACGACGAAGATCATATTACCTACAGCGATGGAGATATAAAAAAAGTTTTATATATGAATAAGTCGAAAATAACTAATTGGATAATTTGTTCACAAACAGATTATTCTATTGTAATGTCACCTGTTAGACAATATATATTAGTAATCTTAATTGTAATTATTATCTCGCTTATTATCACATTAATTGTTTCAATTATTTATTCAAAAGATTTAGCAAGGCCTGTTGTTGAATTGACAAAACAAATGAAAAAGGTTGAGGACGGATACTTGGAGTTTGAACTTAAAACCAATAGAAGTAATATATATGAGATAAATAGTCTCAGAAATACATTCTATAAAATGGTACTAAACCTAAATAGCTTGATTTCAAAAATCAGCTCTGCTTCAAAAAATATCGATGTTATGACTAGTGAAATGTATGAGGACGCATGTAATTCTATTGAGCAGTCTGAGCATACGCAAAAATCTGTTCAAAATATTGATGAAAATATAAAAAAACAGGCAGCTGATACCAATTATGCAACAGAAGGAATTGAAAGCCTTGCCAATCAGATTGCAACGACTAGAGAACTTTCTCAAAATGTCTATAGCTATTTGGGCCAACTAAATAATTCTACTGAAAATGGTAAAGAGCAAATTGATAACTTGGAGTCAAAATCCTTATTTAATCTTGAAAATACTAATATTATGAAGGCTGTAATATATGAATTACAAACTGAAATGAAACAAATAAATACAATCACAGCAACCATTCAAAATATAGCGAAACAGACACATTTGTTAGCACTCAATGCAACAATAGAAGCATCTAGAGCAGGAGAGGCTGGAAAAGGTTTCTCGGTGGTTGCACAAGAGATAAAAGATTTATCAGAGAAGACAAATATTCAGGCTAACACTATTAGAAATATGATTGATAAAATAGCAAAAAATTCAACAAAACTCACAGATTCATTTAATGAGGTTAGTGAGGGTACAGATTCACAAAGCACGTCTGTACAGCAAACAAAAATAAGCTTTTCAGAGATAACGAATTATATAGAAAATATAAATGGTAAATTGTACAATATAACAGCTTATCTTCAAGAAATGGACTCACAAAAAGATAAATTGGTTCAACTAGTGCATCAAATTAATGCTTCTGCTGTTGAAATTGCTGAGAACTCAAACAATGTTCAGCAATACACAGAAAAACAACTCATTTCTGTAAAAAAGGTACATGACAATTCAAATGTATTTAATAGTTTAACTAAAAATTTGAATAAATCGGTAGAGGTATTTAAAATATAACTCTTGAATTACCTCAAATGACGTTATGTACTTTGCAGAATAGCTTTATGAATGCTTCCTTAAGACTATATATTTTTAAATGTAGTAGAATGATTCATTACATAGATGTAAACATATATTTAGTGTGAATTAGTAATAATTTTCTATTTACTGAGAAATAATAGTTACTATACTTAATGGAGGTAATAAAATGAGTAAATTCATTATTGTAAAAAGAATTGTTGCATTAGCATTGGGTGTGGCATTAACTACTTCATTTGTAGCATGTGGGAAAGGCTCAAAAGAAAGTGAATCAAGCAGTTCGTCAAGTAGTGATTCAAGCAGCTCAAAAAGCAGTTCAAAAAGTAGTTCAAAAAGTAGTTCGTCATCAAATAGTGCATCCAGTTCTAATTCTGGTAAACTAAAAGGAAAGATAATTATTGATGGCTCCAGTACAGTTTATCCAATAACTTCAGCAATGGCTGAAGAATTCAAAAATGAGCAACCAGATGTTGAAGTTTCTGTAGCTATATCAGGAACTGGCGGTGGTATGAAGAAGTTTACTGCTGGTGAGATTGATATCTGTAACGCATCAAGACAGATTAAGCAAGAAGAAATTGATAAAGCTAAAGCAAAAGATATTGATTACGTTGAAGTAGAAATCGCATATGATGGAATAGCAGTAGTTGTAAATAAAGATAATGACTGGGTAGATTCCATTACAGTAGAAGAACTCAACAAGATTTGGGCAAAAGACAGTAAGGTTAAGACTTGGAAGGACGTTAATCCTAAATGGCCAAATAATCCTATTAAATTATATGGTCCTGGAACAGACTCAGGTACCTTTGAATTTTTTACCGATAAGATAAACAAGAAAGCAAAGGAATGTAGAAAAGATTTTACGCCAAGTGAGGATGATAATGTTTTAGTAAACGGTATTTCTGGTGATAAAAATGCTTTGGGTTATTTTGGATTTTCATACTATGAAGAAAACAAGCAGAAGTTAAAGGCCCTTAAAGTGGATTCTGGAAAAGGTCCGGTGGAGCCAAGCTTTGATACAATACTGGATAAATCATATAGCCCACTATCAAGACCGCTATTCATATATATTAATAAAAAAATGATGGAACAACCCCATGTCAAAGAATTTGTAAAATTCTATCTGGAAAATGCAGAAACTATTACAAAAGAAGTTGGATATGTTCCACTGGAGAACTATGATGTAGAAAAGGGAAAAATAACTAAATAAAACAAAATGTTGATATGTCTTATTCTTAACTATGTAGAATTTAAAAGGCTACTGGATTTCTCACCCAGTAGCCTTTATAAAATATAATTATTTACTTTCAAGTAATTTTTCTAAATCAAGAATGAGTACTATTTTGCCATCTCTTTCAACTACACCACTAAAGTACTTGCCTGAAAGGCCAGAAATAAGTTCAGGAGCTGGTTTAATGTCCGAGTCTTCAACACCAAATATTTCAGATACTTCATCAACAAGTAATCCAACTATAGAAGCATGATTTAATATAATTATACGAGTATTTTCATTAAAGTCTATTGGTGGATAACTAAATTTCTTCCTAAGATTGAAAACAGTGTGAACCTTGCCTCTTAAATTAATTAACCCTTCAATATAAAATGGAGTATCAGGTACTTTATAAATGTCACTAACCTTCTCAATAATATTTACATTGTTGATACTAATAGCAAATACCTCTTCATTTACTTTAAAAAGAACCAATTGTGTAGACATCAGCATTACCCCCCAATAAAAATACTAAAAAAGATAAAATAGTCTCGAATTAGAGTTCAGAAAAATTTAAATTAACTCTGTTCATATTTATTATATCAGCATTAGCAAAAATCGGCAATTAATTTTATATTTTGCAGGAATCGCTGAGCATAATTAATTTTCTATCAACTTTAACTAGCTTCTATAGCTTCCGTTTATTTTCACATAATCATATGAAAAGTCGCAAGTCCAGATTCTATCTGAAGCTTTACCTTTTTTGAGATTAATTCTTATAGTGATTTCTTTTTGCTTAAGAATTTCTTTAGCAGAAGCTTCATCAAAATTAGCTGCTGCACCATTTCTACATACAAGAAGATTTCCTATATAAATATCTGTGAGGTTTGGATCAAAAATAGCACCAGAGTAGCCAGTAGCAGTGATAATTCTGCCCCAATTTGCATCCTCTCCAAAAATCGCTGTTTTTACCAATGGTGATTTTGCAACTGCACTTACCACCTTGTATGCGTCAACTTCATCTTCAGCTCCGTCAACAATGACCTCTACTAATTTTGTAGCTCCTTCGCCATCCTTTGCCACAAGCCTTGCTAGATATGTGCACACATGCATAAGTGCATCAACAAATAATGAATACTCATAATCATCCTTTACAATGGCATCATTATCAGCAAAACCATTAGCTAGTACAAAAACTGAATCGCAAACACTGGTATCTCCATCAACTGATACTCTATTAAATGTTGATTTAACACAATGCTTTAGAGCTTTATCGAGAAGACTCCTTGAGATATTAGCATCAGTTGTAATAATACCAATCATAGTAGCCATGTTTGGATGAATCATTCCTGAGCCTTTTGCCATACCACCAATACGGATTTTTTCGCCTTGAACTTCTATTTCAACTGCAATCTCTTTTGATATTAAATCTGTTGTCATTATTGCTTCTTCGGCATCAGCACTACCATCAACATTAAGTGCATTGACAGCTAACCTAATTCCAGAGCGGATATTTGGCATATTTAACTTTGAACCGATAACACCAGTTGAGTTTACGAGAATATCTTCTGGTTCACAATGTAAAAGTTCTGCAGTTAAGCTAGTCATTTCTTTTGCATCGTTATATCCAGTTTCACCAACACAAGCGTTGGCATTACCACTATTTATAACAATGGCTCTTGCAATTCCATTTTTTATGTGTTCCATAGAAACCTGTAGGGAATGGCCCTTAACAACATTTGTAGTAAAAACACCTGATGCGATTGCATTGTCTTCAGAACAAACTATCGCTAAATCCTTACTATTGTTCTTTTTTATACCACAAGCGACACCAGCCGCAGTAAATCCTTTTGGAGCTGTAACTCCACCATCAATAATTTTCATAGTAACCTCCAAGAGCCACAAATGACTCAACGATTGATAACGTATTTTTTATTAAAAAAGCTATATTGTAAATAGATTATACATAAATATACAAAATGAATCAATTAAAATTAGTATCTTGATATAAGCAATTAAGCTTAAAAATAGCTAAAATTACCCATTATTGAAATTTATAATAATATAGTAGCAATTATAAGCTACTTTTATATCTTTAATACTAAAAATTTACTAAAACATATATCCGATTTCTCAGCTTCAGATGGAGTAAAATCTCTACCTAATGCCAATAACTGTGTTTATATTGTACTTCAGTATATAATTTTATACTAGTTTGTGGCAAATAGTAATAATAAATACTTTGAATTACATAATCAATGACTAATAATTTGAAAATTATTTTATGAAATACATTTTGATATTGAAAGATACCCTGATGAAGAGGAAAGTTGACTTTACCAGGGTGTATTTTTTAGGAGTCGTTCCTTGAGGTAGAATCAATAAATTTAGATTTAACCCCAACAAACGAATGGCAAGAAAAGTCGAGAGTTCTGCTTTATAAATAGATAATATAATCCTATTAAAAACAGGAGGTAGAATAAAATGGAAGCTGTAATCAGAGTTGAGCACCTTTCCAAATCTTATAATAAGATTCGGGTTGTTGAAGACCTTTCGCTATTTGTTAAGTCAGGAAGTGTATTTGGTCTATTAGGATCAAACGGAGCAGGTAAAAGTACAAGTATTGGGTGTATGCTAGGAACAACGGGGGCAGATGCGGGAGTAGTGTCTATTCTGGGAATGAATCCATTGAGAGACAGAAAGAGGCTCTTTCAACAAGTAGGAGTTCAGTTTCAGGAAGCAATTTATCAAAATGAAATCAAAGTATGTGAATTGTGTGAAGAGGTGACAGCACTCTATCGGAATACGATAGACTGGCATAAACTTCTTCAAAAATTCGGCATTGAGTCTAAAAGGAACTGTGCTGTAAAAGAATTGTCAGGTGGAGAGCGTCAAAGACTTTTTATTGTATTAGCATTGATTCCGAATCCCAAAATAGTTTTTCTGGATGAATTAACGACTGGTTTAGATGTAAAGGCAAGGAGAGATGTATGGAAAATCATAGAAGGATTGAAAAAGGAAGGAATGACGATATTCCTGACTTCTCATTTTATGGATGAAGTAGAAGCATTATGTGATGAAATATGCATTTTAAAAAAGGGAAAAACTGTATTCTATGGAACAGTTGAAGAGGCGATAAGTAGGAGCCCTCATGATAAATTCGAAGATGCTTACCTATGGTATTCAGGCGAGGAGGAACAAGTAAATGAAAACATTTAGAAAGATGCTGAAAATTGAAGGGATGTTATCCATTCGTGACATGAATATGGTTATTTTTGCTATTATTATGCCGATTGTAGTTTTGGTGATTCTTGGGATTGTTTATGGAAATAAGCCGGCTTTTCCAGGTGCAGAGTATTCATTTATAGATCAGTCTTTTGGAGCATTATGTTCAATTGCAATTTGTGCAGGAGGTCTAATGGGATTACCGATTGTAATATCCGACTACAGAGAACGAAAGATTTTAAAAAGATTTAAGGTAACACCGATAAGTCCTTCGATAATATTATTAGTAGAATTAGTCATTTATACACTTTATTCATTGGTGTCAGTATTACTACTATGGGCGGTAGCAAGTATTTTCTTTGAATTTAGAATGCAAGGTTCTTTTGCGATATTTTTAGCGGGGTGGTTTCTTGTATTATTATCTATCCTTAGCATCGGTTTGCTAGTAGGAGGTATTGCAAAGAATAGTAAGCAGGCTTCAGTCATTGCATCTGTATTATACTTTCCAATGCTGGTTTTTTCGGGAGCTACACTTCCTTATGAGGTTATGCCAATTGGGTTACAGAAGGTAGTCGATGTTCTTCCATTAACACAGGGGATTAAAATATTGAAATCGACTATTTTAGGGTTGCCGATAGTAAACGTGAATGTATCAATTATTGTTATGTTAATAGTTGCAGTTGTTTGTGTTATAGGATCAATCAAGTTCTTCAGATGGGAATAGGAAAGGAGAGTAACAATACCTTATGGAATTCGAAAGGATATCTCTTTGTGTGTGAAAACATTCGCAAGACAATTAGCAAACATTTGAAAGGATAATCCTTGACACTATAATACAAGATTGTATATAATTTTATAGATAGTAGTGATATTATAAATCGTTTTATATAGCAAATAGTGATAATAGAAAGAAGTAACTTTATGTTTTTGCTTTTAGAGAGAGGACGACTGGTGAAAAGTCCTTGCAAGACATTCTGCGAAGCAGTTTCTGGAGCTTCTGATCGGTAAAAAGGTTGGACGTATGTACGGCGTTAACGTAATAAACTAAGAGCCCCATTTTTGGGGAATTAGGGTGGTACCGCGTGAGATAATCTCTCGTCCCTTTATATTATATTTAGGAACGGGAGTTTTTTATTTTAAGTAATAACTAAATAAAAGCTTGATTTTGAAAGGACGAATACAATGCAGAAACTAGGATTGAATGAACTCAGAGAACGTTATCTCAAATTTTTTGAAAGCAAGGGGCATTTAAGATTGCCGAGTGCTCCACTAGTTCCCAAAAATGACCCAAGCCTTTTGCTCATTAATTCAGGAATGGCACCTTTAAAGCCATATTTTACAGGACAAGAAGAGCCTCCTAGAAAAAGGGTTACTACCTGTCAGAAGTGTATTAGAACACCTGATATCGAGAATGTAGGTAAAACTGCTCGACATGGTACTTATTTTGAGATGCTCGGAAACTTTTCTTTTGGAGATTACTTTAAAAAAGAAGCTATTCCATGGGCATGGGAGTTTGTAACAGAAGATTTAAAAATGCCTATAGATAAGCTCTGGGTAACTATATATGAGGATGATGATGAAGCCTTTGATATCTGGCATGATGTTATAGGCTTGCCTGCTGAGAGAATTGTCAGAATGGGTAAAAAGGATAATTTTTGGGAACATGGCACAGGCCCATGTGGACCATGCTCTGAAATATATTTTGACAGAGGTCCTGAGATGGGTTGTGGAAGCCCAGATTGTAAGGTGGGCTGTGAATGTGACCGCTATGTAGAGTTCTGGAACAACGTATTTACCCAGTTTAACAGAGATGAACAGGGAAATTATACTTTGCTAGCACATCCAAATATTGATACAGGTATGGGACTTGAAAGACTTGCATGTATATCACAGGGTGTAGATAACCTATTTGAAGTTGATACAGTTATGAATATACTAACTTATATTTGTAAAATAGCTGGTGTTGAATACAAAAAATCTGATAAGACAGATGTTTCAATTCGTGTAATTACAGACCATATCAGAAGTACAACAATGATGGTTTGCGATGGAGTGCTTCCATCAAATGAAGGAAGAGGCTATGTTTTAAGAAGACTGCTAAGAAGAGCAGCTAGACATGGCAGACTGCTTGGTATCAACAAGCCTTTCTTGTTTGATGTAGCAATGGTGGTTATAAATGAATCAAAGGAAGCTTATCCTGAGCTTGCAGAGAAGGCAGAATACATCAAGAAAGTTATTAGAATTGAAGAGGAACGTTTTGAGGTAACAGTTGATCAGGGTATAGTAATTCTCAATGACTTTATTACAGAGATAAAGTCTAAAAACCAAAAAACTATTCCAGGTGAAATGGTATTTAAGCTTCATGACACCTATGGTTTTCCTTTAGATTTAACAAGAGAAATTGCTGAGGAAAATGGGTTGTGTGTTGATGAAGAAGGTTTCAAAAAGGAAATGGATGCTCAGAAGAAGAAGGCGAGAGATGCTCACAATAGTAAAGATACTTCAGCGTGGGCAGATAGCGTTTTTGATAAACTGGATAAAAACCTAAAAACAACTTTTGTTGGATATAATGAGACTTCTACTGATGCAAAAATTTTATATATAGTAAAAGACGGAGAACTTGTTGAAACTGCTCAGGAGGGTGATGAGGTAACAATTATACTTGATAAAACATCTTTTTATGCAGAGAGCGGCGGACAGGTTGGAGATACGGGAATAATTAATACAAGTAATGGTGTAGTTAAGATAGAAGATTGTACAAAAACAGCAGATGGCAAATTCCTTCACAATGGTGTTGTAGAAAGCGGTTTGATTGAGAATGGCAATGCTGTTAAAGTACAAATTGATGTAAATAGAAGAAAAGCTATTTCAAGAAACCATACTACAACTCACCTTTTACAAAAGGCTCTCAGAACAGTTTTGGGTGACCATGTTCATCAGGCTGGGTCCTTGGTTGAACCAAATAAATTAAGATTTGATTTTAGCCATTTTTCAGCTATGACACCTGAGGAACTGAAAGCTGTTGAAGATATGACAAACCAAGCAATCTTGAACAGTTTACCAGTTGATGTTAAGGAAATGCCAATAGATGAAGCTAAAAAACTTGGAGCCATGGCATTATTCGGAGAAAAATATGGCAAGACTGTTAGAGTAGTAACAGTTGAGGATTACAGCATTGAATTTTGTGGAGGTACCCACTTAAACAATACTTCTCAAGCGGGTCTAGTAAAAGTTCTTGGTGAGAGTGGCGTAGCAGCCGGTGTAAGAAGACTTGAGGCTCTTACAGGTGAAGCAGCTATAAGATACTATGCTGAGAAAGAAAACTTGTTAAACGAAGTTGCACAAGCTTTGAAGGCATCACCTAATGATAGTTTGAAAAAAATAGAGAGTTTAGGACAGGAACTAAAAAGTGCTGAGAAAGAAATTGAACAATTGCGCAATAAGTTGGTTAGCGGGGAAACAGATGATATTTTATCAAACGCTGTTGATGTTAAGGGTGTAAAGGCGGTTACCGCACGCTTTGATACGCTAGATATGGAGGGCCTCCGAAATACTGGTGATATGCTCAAAAACAAGATAGAATCAGGTGTAATTGTCCTTGCATCGAGCTATGGCGATAAGGTAAACTTTATTGTAACTGCAACAAAAGATGTTATAACAAAAGGAATTCACTCTGGAAATATAATTAAGGAAATAGCAAAAATAGCTGGCGGTGGAGGCGGAGGACGTCCTGACATGGCTCAAGCTGGAGGTAAGGATTTATCAAAAATTAATGAAGCACTAAAAGCTGCTATCTCTGTTATTGAGGCGCAGATTAAATAATGTTGCGATAAGCCTACCCCTTCTAGTATAAGAGGAGGTAGGCTGTAGATACAGGATAATATATATTTGCGATGCAAAGTGATAAAGGAGGATACAAAATGAGTGATTGTCTATTTTGCAAGATAATAAATAGGGAAATACCTTCGAAATCGGTATATGAAAACGAGAAGGTTTATGCTTTTTATGATATTAACCCAGAAGCGCCAGTTCATGTATTGATTGTACCAAAGCAGCATATTTCATCTCATAATGAATTAACTACTGAAAATGTTGATATTATGAAGGATATTCACTTAGCTGCAAATGACATTGCAAAGCAACTAGGGATAGCTGAAAGTGGATATAGACTTATAAATAATTGTGGTGCCGATGCAGGTCAAACTGTATTTCATTTGCATTACCATCTTGTTGGTGGAAGGACATTGGGAACTAAAATACTATGAAATTAGTGTAATAAATACTAAATGTACAGACTAAATGTAAACAATTGACATGAAATGGGTACAATATATAATATAAATGCGTATTATTAATGCTGTTTTATAAATAAAGGTTGACACATTTTTGAAAATTAATATATAATATACTGTGTGCTGTAATTAGTTTAATTCCCTATAGTATGTGATGAATATACTACAGCTAATTCCCGGCGCAATTGTTACTATCGGAGGGAGGGAAATTTTGTGTCTGAAGTTAGAGTTAAAGAAAATGAGTCTCTAGATAGTGCTCTTAAAAGGTTTAAAAGATCTTGTGCTAAGTCAGGTGTTTTGGCTGAGGTAAGAAAGAGAGAGCATTACGAGAAGCCTAGTGTTAAGAGAAAAAAGAAGTCTGAAGCAGCAAGGAAAAGAAAATTCAAATAATACTGTGACAATAGTAGTTTACAGGAGATATTTGTTATGTCACTAAAAGATTTGCTAGTTCAGGATTTGAAAACAGCCATGAAAGATGGCGATACAGCTTCAAAAACAGCTATTCAAGTAGCAAGGGCTGCAGTACTTCAGGTTGAAAAAGACACGAAGGTTAACCTTGATGATAATGGTATAGTTGAGATTATTGCTAAAGAAGTAAAAAAAAGAGTTGACACCTTACCAGACTTTGAAAAGAGTGGTCGGCAGGATCTTATAGATAATCTAAAGGCTGAAATTGAAGTATTAAAAAAATATTTACCTAAGCAGTTGAGTGAAAATGAGATTGAAGAGATTGTGCAAAAAATTATTTCTTCATCTGGTGCCACTCCTAAAGATATTGGAAAGGTAATGCAGGCTGTAATGCCTGAAACCAAAGGTAAAGCCGATGGTAAATTAGTTAGTCAAATAGTTAAAAAGTTATTAGGATAAGAAGAGCTCGGTTGTGTAACCGGGCTCTTTCTCTGTAGTTTCCAGTATTGGTGTATATAGAGAAAGCTTATTTCATAATAGGTTATATTAATACAAAACAGGCTTGAAATTTAATAAAATACGCTTATTCAAAAAAAATAAAGCCAGCTCCGGCTTTATTTTTTTGAAAGGCATAAGTGTAGAGACAGTATTTTTTACTAATGCACTTTTCTACTTGAAGTATGTAAATATGCTACTATTAATCTTGTAATTAAGTTAACGGCTGTGAGGGATATAGCTACAATAAATGTAATAATGATATCAGGCTGACCCAACATTGCAATTGACAGTGAAATCCCATACATAGAAAGTAGATATAAAAGTGCTCCTACAAAGGTAATTAATAATAATAATTCAGGTGTTATTATTGATAAAACTCTTAGTAGGGTAAGTGGCCCATAGTTTTTAAGCTTCTTACGTAAGTGTGTTATGCTTAAGAAAAATCTCACTAATAGAGCAATTATAATCAAAACAACTATAATATCAAAAATAAGATATAATTGACGGAACCCGGAACTTGTAATTTCAACCTTCTTACCCGAGAGTATATCACTAATTCCATATGCTATTGACATGGAGTATTCTGCAGTAACAAGCCAATTGTTTGCATTTGTAAGAACTACAACTCCGGTCTTATTTTGTGGAGTAATAACAATACAGGAATAATAGTTGGTTGGTCTTCCATCATGCATTTGGTATTCGTTGCTTACTAACCAACCCATGGAATAGGAATATCCTTCAGGATGCCCAACGACCACTCCAGGTTTGAACAACTGCTGTATTCCATTTTTTGATAAGACTGAGTTATTATTATAATTACCATTATTTAAAAGTGCGTTAAGATAATGAGCCATATCTTCTGCACTTGAGATTAGTCGGGAGCCAGAAGTATACTGTTTAGAATAAGGAAGATTAGTTTCAAAGGGAAATCCAAAGCATGTGCGATAGCCTGTTGCTAAACCATTTTTGATTACCTCATCATTTGATGTAAAGCTATGTTTCATATCTAAAGGTTCAAAAATATTGTTTTTTATGTATTCTTGGTAGGTTTGTCCAGATACTTTACTGATAATTTCGCCTAGAATCACATAATTTGCTTCTGAATACTGATAATTTTTACCAACTTGACCTGTAATTTTTTGTGTTGCAAGTCGTTTTATAAATTCTTCTGATGTACTTTTAGAGTTTCTATAATCGCTACCACCTGCTGTGCCAGGGATACCGCTGGTTTGGTTCAGTAGATTGCGTACCGTAATTGTTTTAGATACATTTTGGTCAGATAAAGTAAACCAAGGAATATATTTTTGAACTGGTTCATCAAGATTGATTTTTCCTTTTTCTACTAGCTGCATTATTGCTAGAGCAGTAATAGATTTTGTTGTTGAACCAAGGATGAAAGGAGTTTGAGGTGTAACAGGTGTTCCTTTTGAATCTGCATCTCCGTACCCCTTCGTGTAGATTATCTGGTCACCTTGAACGACGCCTATTGATATACCAGGAATTCTTAAATCCTTCATCTTTGAGGTTACGAATTTATCAATATCTGAAGAACTTGTGACTTTATTTTCTGCAGATGCCTGCAATTTAAAGAGGAATAAGTTTGTGAATAATACAGATAGTAGCAATAATACGGCAATCATTTTATTGGTTTTCATTTATAATCTCCTTATTTTTGTATTAACATGAATATATACTAATAAATAATAAAAATAGTCTGGTGAAAAATATATAAATATAGGAAAAAGGGTTTTAGAATTCTTAAAAGTAGATAATTTCTTGGAAGTTTAATGGTTTTTATAGTTTTAAATCTATTGGCTATAAATTTATCTTAATTATTTCATTGAATAAGTAGAGCTTTATGAGATATAATCATAGTTATTATCTAAGGAGAACAATTATGGCTATAGAGATAGAAAAAAAGTTTCTTGTTATAAACGATGAGTATAAAAACTTATCAAATAAAGTTCTGTTTAGACAAGGATATTTAAGTGTAGATGCTGAGAGAACAGTTAGAGTAAGAAGTTATAATGGAAAAGGTTTTTTGACAATTAAGGGGAAAACTAAGTCTTTCAGCAGAGAAGAATATGAATATGATATTCCTATACAAGATGCAGAAAGAATGCTTGATAAGTTATGTTTAAAACCTATAATTGAAAAATTAAGGTACTTTTTGATATATGAAGGTCATGAATGGGTCGTTGATGAGTTTTTAGGTGTGAACCAAGGACTTGTTATTGCAGAAATAGAATTAGATAGTGAACAGCAGACATTTAAAAAACCTGAATGGGTAGGAGATGAGGTTACATCTGACATAAGATATTCCAATTCAAATCTTGTCGAGAATCCTTATCAAAGCTGGTAATATTTATTTTGCAGAATGGGATGAGTATGAGAATGGAATGTAGGCAGAATTGCGGAGCTTGCTGTATAGCACCATCTATATCATCAGCTATTCCTGGAATGCCAAATGGTAAGCCAGCTGGAGTTAGATGTATTGCGCTAACTGAACAGAATAAATGTAAACTTTTTGGAAAGCCTGATAGACCGAAGGTTTGCGGAAGTCTTAAGCCATCTAAAGAAATGTGTGGAGACTCGCAAAGTGAGGCACTTAAATATTTAGAAATGCTCGAAGAGCTCACAAGGTGAATTTGTTATCAAAGTTGTATTTCTAAGCTTTAGATGAATAAAAACTCCACCTTAAGTAAGGAACACTCTATTTATTAAGCTACCAGCTGTGACTTAATAATTCTTGAGGAAAGTGAATAAATTAAATTTTGTAGTCGCATTTGTGGCTCAAGGAGGTATTATGGATAAAATCTTAGTATTTATGTACGACGATATGGCAGACTTCGAAATAGTCTATGCAACTCATTTATTAGGACATGAATTGTCAAAACAAATAGTTCCCTGCGCATACGATAGTAAACCAATTAGAAGCAAAGGCGGTATGCTATATATACCTGTTATTACTGTAGCTGAAGCAGTTACAGAAGACTATGCCGGTTTATTGATACCAGGAGGTTGGAATCCTGTTGTTAAAGATGAGCTACTTTCTTTGATAAATGAATTTTTTAATAGTGGAAAATTGCTTGCAGCAATTTGTGCTGGGCCAAGGTTTTTTGCAAAAGCAGGCATCTTGAGCAAGGTAAAATACACTACATCTATTGTTGAGTGGAATGAGGCTAGAAGAAAGGCATTTGATAATGAAGATGATCCATTTCCTAGAGAAAATTTCATTGATACTAGAGTAGTTAGAGATAAAAATGTAATTACTTCTAAAGGTATTTCCTTTGTTGATTTTGCAATTGAGCTTGCAGACTATTTTGGTCAGTTTAAGGATGAGGCTGAAAAGCAGGAATTGTTTAATACCATTACTGGACGTTAATAATGATAGAATAGCTATTGAATGAAGGATATATTAATGTTAAATACATGTATTTGGAGTTATAATATTTATGCAATTAGTAAGAGGAGAAAAAGGTTATGAGTAAAACGGTTTTGGTTACTGGGGCTTCAAGGGGAATAGGATATGAAATTGCAAAGTTGTTTGCAATGAAGGGGTACAATGTTGCCATAAACTATAACCAAAATAGGGAACCTGCACTCGTTCTATTGAATCAATTACTGGAGGCTCAATATAGTGCAATGTTGGTTCAGGCTGATGTAAGCAACAAAGAACAAGTTGATAGTATGATTAGCTCTATCTATAAACAGTTTGGTGAAATTGATGTTTTAGTAAATAATGCTGGTATTGCGAGGCAGCAGCTTTTTACAGATATATCAATACAAGAATGGGATAAGATGTTTGATGTAAATGTAAAAGGAATGTTTTTGTGCTGTCAGGGAGTATTACCAGCCATGATAAGAAATAAATCTGGAAAAATAATAAATATATCCTCTATATGGGGGATAACAGGGGCATCATGTGAAGTATTATATTCAACTACAAAAGCTGCAGTTATTGGCTTAACTAAAGCATTAGCCAAGGAGCTTGGACCTTCAAACATACAGGTAAATTGTGTTGCTCCAGGTGTAATAGATACAGATATGAATGCAGATTTGGACCAAGCTACATTTGAAGATTTGAAAGAGCAAACCCCTCTTGGAACAATAGGAAGATGCATAGATGTGGCAGAAACAGTCGCTTTCTTGGCTTCTGGAAAGTCTGATTTTATTACTGGACAGGTTATAAGTCCTAATGGTGGTTTTTTGATATAGATTTTTGCACTTCTAAATTATCTTTTAATTTGACATAATTAGTAGTATACTAAGCAAGTATTTAGTAAATTTTTAAGGTGGTGAATTCAAGTGGGCACAGACCCGTATCCTAGTAGAAACTACAATAACAATTACATAATTTCTGGGAGGATAGGTGCACCTTGTATTTAAATTTATGGTAAACAATGTCCTCCCTTAGAGTGGAGGATTTTTTTTATGCTATCATTATCTTTTTTTCAAGATAAACGACAAGTTGTTCAAATGAAAGTACCTGTAGCTGAGGTAAGACAAATTGATTTTAATGGACTTACATGGATAGATATTACCAAACCAACTAAAAAAGAGATTGATATGTTGGAAGAAAAGTATGATTTTCACGAATTACCACTAGAGGATTGCTTAACAGAGCATCAGCGCTCTAAGGTTGATGAATATGATGATTATTGCTTTATTGTAATGCACTTTCCACGCTACCGTAAGGAAAAAATGAGGCTTGATTCTGAAGAAATAGATATTTTCTTGGGTCACAATTATTTAATAACATTGCACGAAGGGGAATTAAAACCTTTAGTTGCATTTTCTCATATGTGTCAGTCAAAGCCTGAGGCTAGAGAAAATTTCATGTCTGAGGGCTCTGCACTACTACTATATGAAATAATAAAAAGACTTTTCGACTATTGTTTTCCTATGTTGGACAAGATAGGAACCATGCTTGATGGCCTAAATAAAACCATTTTTAAGAGGCAATCTAGAGAGATGCTAGAAGAAATATCAAGAGCTAAAATGCAAATTATTAACTATAGAAGAGTAATTAAACCGCTTAGGCCGGTAATATTAACTTTGGAAAAAGCTATCAGAAGATATCTGCCAGAGGATATGGAGATGTATTTTGATGATATTACTGATAAAGCTGAAAAAGTCTGGGATATGCTTGAAAACTATAAAGAGGTAGTGGAAGCTATAGATGGAACATATGAATCCTTGACCTCTCATAGAATGAATAATCTTATGCGTACCTTCACCACTTTGCAGGTTGTGATTTTACCGATGACATTGGTGAGTGGACTGTTTTCGATGAATGTAAAGGGAATACCTATGTCAAATTTCTACAATGCGTTTTGGGTAGTTTTTGGCATGATATTTATACCAATGTCTATAATTGCGTTTTTAATGGTTTTCAAGCGTAACAAGTGGTTCTAATTAAGGAGGGGGCATTGTATAATGAATGATACTTCAGGAATTAAAAGTTTTTTTGAATATCTTCCAGAGAGTATAAAGTTTCATAAATTAAAAAATGAAGGATTAGCAAAATTTATATTCACATTTGTACTTCTATGCCAATTAGCAGGTGACTATATTCAGTATAGAGCTTTGAAACTGATTCCTCAGGAGGAAATGGATAAGGTATATTCCACCTTAGCAGGGATGATGCCTGAAACAAAAAATGCATTACCTACACAACATACTATATATAGCTTATTAATTATATTGGGTACAGCATTGTTAGTTAAACTGGTCTCAAATTTATTTTTTTCGGTATATATGTATTCATATATTTCTCAACTTAGAGGGAAAGATACTGGGTTTAAGGCAAGCTTTAAAGGCACATTTAAACACATGGGTCGATTAATTTGCTATAATGTAGTTTTTGGATTAATGGTATCATTAGGCTTAATGTTCTTCATTGTACCAGCAATTATTGTTTATGTAATTTTCATTTTTGGATATTGTTATATGTTAGATCTTAAATTAACTGTACCTGATGCAATGACAGCAAGCAGTGAAATTTCAAAAGGTAAAAAAATGCAAATAGTTAGTGTATTTATTGGTTTCTTTCTTTTATTTAAATTACCAATCTTTCTCTTGATATCGGGAAGTTCCTTTGGAACAGCTTGTTTAACTTCATTTTTTAGTACTATCGCAAGTTTGATTCTACAAAGACTGATTGTTCAAGTGTACATGGATTTAGAGTATAAAAATGGAATTAAAACTAGATGACGGATTAGCTCAGTTGGCTAGAACCAAATGGTCATGTTTGCAACATGTAATTTATACGAAACACTATAAAATTTTTCTTGATAAAAATTATACTTCTTTGTATAATTTAAAAGGAAGTACATGGGCGATTAACTCAGCTGATAGAGTGTCACCTTGACGTGGTGAAAGTCACAGGTTTGAGTCCTGTATCGCCCACCAGATAGAACCAAGGAATAGGGAGTAGATTTGTGAAAACGGTCTGTTCCCTATTTTTTTGTCTCACTATGAAAATATTGTTTCTTAAATTATCTACGTCATTGCATTTAAACAATATGAATGTTGAAATGTATGATACATTTGCTCATACTGAATCGTGAGAAGAGACAGCAAGAGGGAATTCAAAAAAGACCGTAGCAATGAATAATTATTTTAATACATACAGGAATGCGATATAATAAATACAGGTAAAACAAAGGAATGTGAATAAAAGTGCCAACAATTTCAATGTTTTATGGAATATTAATTCAAATGTATAACAATAATGAACATAATCCTCCTCACTTTCATGCAATATATGGAGAATACAGGCAATATTTGATTTAGATGGAGAATTACTGGAAGGCTCATTCCCTAAAAATTAACAGAAGTTAATTGCGGATTGGACAGTACTACATAGGGATGAAATAGATGCAAACTGGAAACTTGCAATTAATAGAGAATCACTTTATAAAATTGAACCTTTAAAATAATTTTAGATGGGAAGGTGTGCTGAAATGAAAGAGATTATAACAAAAGGTGAAGTAAAATCCATAAAATCAGTAATACCATTAGATAATTTTATTTTATTACTAGAATTTAACAATGAAGAAAAGAGAATTTTTGACGTTAAACCGCTATTTGATAAGCCAGTGTTCCAGCCATTAAAAGATTTGGAGCTGTTTAGAAAAGTGCATATCATTTATGATTATACTATTGCTTGGAACGATGAAATAGATATGTGCCCAGCTAGTCTTTATTTAGATAGTATTCCCTTAGAGAATTAGGATTATGAGTTCTGTTGAGTTAAATATCCGTAATATGTGTGAGTGATAGCAGGGTGAAGGTGCCTTGCTTTTTTTACACTGATAATACTTTAATAGAATATATAGATAGAACTATGAATACAACTATAGCCTCTAATGGTTTCAATGTATTACAACAGCACAGGGTAGAATTTAGCCGCATAACAGATTGATTTTAATATGACAAATACCAATAATTAAACATAGGTGTTTCATCAAAACATAATTAGATAAATTAAAAACTGTAATTAAACCTCATGTTTCAATCATATTAATATATGTGAAAGTTCGTAGTTATCTTTTACAAATTAATTTGAAAGAAAAGAGATTAAAAAATGCTCCAAAACGTTATTTTACTGTTGCTGAGCTTGGGAATTATCCTTCTTGGCTGTGAACTATTTACAAATGGAATCGAGTGGCTTGGAAAAAGAATGAATCTGGGAGATGGTGTTGTAGGAAGCATTTTTTCAGCAGTAGGTACCTGTTTGCCAGAAACTTTAATACCTATTATTGCGCTACTTTTTTCAACAAATCAGATAAATTCAAAAGATATTGGTATAGGTGCAATTGTAGGTGCACCATTTATGTTAGCTACATTGGCATTTTTTATAACAGGCTTTAGTGTAATAATTTTCTCGAATAAGCGTAAAACAAAGTTTCAAATAAATGTCAATTTAGATGTATTAAGCAGGGATATTTCTTTTTTTGTGATAGTGTACATTAGTGCAATTTTAGCTTCAGTTTTGACTTTCGGTATAGTAAAGAATGTTGTTGCAATTTCACTTATAGCCTGTTATATATATTACGTTGTAAAAACAGTTAATAATGATCAAGCCAGTAATGAAGAAATTGATGAATTAATATTTGCAAAAGTATTAAATTCTAAAACAAGTACTTTAATTATTGTGTTACAGATTGTCTTTGCACTCGTTAGCATAATAATAGGGGCAGAATTGTTTGTAAGTAGTATAGAGGTAGTAGCAAAAGCATTGAAGGTTTCTACACTAGTCTTATCAATAATAATTACACCAATAGCTACAGAACTCCCTGAAAAATTTAATAGCATTATCTGGATAAGCAAAAGTAAAGACACTTTAGCTCTAGGAAATATAACTGGTGCTATGGTTTTTCAAAGCTGTGTTCCCGTTTCTATAGGAATACTTGCTACAGATTGGAATTTGGATACAGTTACATTAGTTAGTGCTTTCCTAGCATTAGCATCATCACTTGTAAACTTTATTTGGATAAAAAAACGCAAATATTTAAATCCGGTACCACTACTATCAGGCGGCTTATTTTATGCTTTTTTTATCTCCTTTTTGATATTACGAGGATTTAATTAAGTATATCAACTATATGCATTTGCTATAATATATTCTTTAGAGAAAAGCTCTCTTTTTGAGGTATATGCAGGATATACTGTCTTAAAGCTTCCAACTCAGCTAGCGCTGATGAAAAGTCTTGGCTTTCAACATACTTTTTTGATTTTGTGAATGAATTGTCTATATTGTCTATTTCAAAGTGGTCTATTAAGATAGACCAGCTGAATTTTGTTTTTTCCCAAGAGTATTCAAATTCATCCAGCTGTTTTTTCGCTAAATCCCATTGATTATCACCTACAGATATGCAAGCGGTGTTTACACTGTGTTCTAATTTATTAGCAGATGAATTTAAATAATATAGTGTTAATGACCCGGAAATAATTATTACTAAAAATAAGCAGGCCACGAGTATTATTACTTTTGTATTAGTACTCATTTTTTTCATATTAAGTACCATAGCCTTTCTGGCTCACAAAAATTTAATGGATTAATACGCACGCACATACCGTGAGCCAGATATGGCGTAAATGGTTTTGCACATCGCAATTTCGAATATTTTTGTGAAAAAATTGGCGGTGCATAAATTCAGCCGGGGGTAAATTAGTTTGAAAGTGTTTTTCTTTTCAAACTATACTACTCTTTATCTTCTTTTGCTTGACAAAATAGCTTGTGGTCACAATCCATACTTGCAAAAAAAACATCTTCGATTCTTTTTATTCCTATTTTATTTAACTCTATTTCTAGCATTGGTTTATCTAAGTTTACTTGATTTAAGTTATTCTGAAGTAAGACTCCATCAATTATCAAATCAACTGCAGGGGCTTCATATTTAGCAGCAATATTTAGGTCTTCAGTTGTAACCCCCCTTTTTGAGGCTTTAGGAACTACACTAAGCTGGCCATTAGTTTCTAGTATTGCATACTCGACATCCGCAATATTGTATATGTCTTTACTTCTCAGTTGCTCCAATAAATCATTTAGAGTATACAATTCATTTCTAAACACTTTTTCATTTATTTTTCCCGCTGAAATTAGTAGGCTAGCTTTACCACAAATCACATTTCTCGCTTTTACGCTTTTTAATGATATAAATGATATTACAATTTGGGCTGCTAGCATTGTAAGTATAGGTATGATGCCATTAACTAATGGAATACCAGTATTTTGCATCGGCACAGATGCCAATTCAGAAATCATAATTGCTACAGCTAGCTCAAACGGCTGTAATTGACCGATTTGCCTCTTGCCCATTATTCTCATTGCAATTATTACTACAATATAAAGTATTAATGTCCTAATAAATACGACAAGCAATATAGCTACCTCTTTTCTTAGAAAAAATATTTGTATATTCTTTAGTATTTTATATTACTTAAAAAAAATACTTGTAAAAAAGAAACATACACATCCTATAAAAAACTTGAATAATTGAATTGATATAAAGTGTATAATAAAAGCCAAGAACTCGGTTTATTACTTTCATTTCTGGATTTTAAAAATACAAAAGTGATGGTATAATTAACTAGTACTCTTTACTATAGAGCATTATAATGTACATTGACTGCTATAGATACAATGCTCATTATTTTGATAGTTGATATTTGGAGGAATTTTATGCAGGTGGTAATTATTGGGTGTGGCAAGGTTGGGTCAAAATTTGCACAGGTTCTTTCTGAAGAAGGAAATGATGTAGTAATAGTTTCTAATGATTCTAAGGCGTTTAAAAACCTTCCACCTGATTTTGATGGTGTGACTATAACTGGTGTACCTATAGATCAGGATATATTGAAAATGGCAGGTATCGAAACAGCTGATGTGCTTGTTGCTGTTACAGAAGATGATAATATTAATATTATGGTTTGTCAGGTAGCAAAAGAGATATTTAAAGTTCCTAAGGTAATTGCAAGAATTTATAATCCGGCTAGGGAACATGTTTTTCACGAATTTGGACTTGAGACCGTTTGCCCAACGGATATTACAGTAAATGTATTAAGGGCATCAATGGAAACAGGAAGTGATATTAGTACACATATTATAGGTAATACATCAATTATATTTAAACATAAAAAGCTTGCCGATGGTTATATTGGAAGACGGGTTGACCAAATTAAAATCAAAGAAGGTATGATTTTTGGTATTATTAGATCAGGAGATTTTATTTTTCCTAACCTTGCTGGGAAATTGATTAAAAATGATATCCTTGTTATCGCAGATAATGTTCATAATCTATAAAATATAAAGTCATTTAATCTGGAGGGAAGGTATAATGTATATTGTTATTGCAGGTGGTGGCAAGATTGGTTATTACTTAGTGAAGACTCTTCAACAATATAAACATAAAATAGCTGTAATTGAAAGGCAAAAGGATTTATGTGAAAAGATTGCAAATCAGCTTAGTGTATGTGCTATTAATGGAGATGGTACAAATATTGATCATTTGACGGAGTGTATGGTTAATGAAGCAGACATATTTATTGCTGTTACAGGAAAGGATGAAGACAACCTAATAGCATGCCAGCTTGCTAAAAGAAATTTTGGAGTTAGAAGAACAATTGCTAGGGTAAACAATCCAAAAAACATTACTGTTTTTGAAAAACTTGGTGTAGATATAGCAGTGAGTAGCACATCTATAATTGCAGATTTGATCGAGCAGGAAGTTGACTTTTCTGGTATGAAGACGCTTATGAAGTTAAAAGATGGCAAGATAGCCTTAAGTGAGGTGATTATTACTACAACTTCTCCAGTTTGTAATAAATCCTTAAAACAAATAAAGCTTCCAAAGGATTGTGTATTGATATCTGTAATTAGAGGAGATTCAGTAATAATACCTAATGGTGAAACTTTTATGTTAGATGGTGATTATATTATTGCTGCATCATCAATTAAGGATCAACAGGAATTAAAGAACTTCTTTTTGGGATAATATTTATTGTTGCAAAACCAATGTTTTATGTGGTAAAATTTAAAAAAAGAATATTTAAAGCTTTGAATAATTCAATTAGCTATCTGCAGATATTATTAGAGAGCAATCTGGTTGGTGAAAAGATTGAAATACGTAGATGGTGAATTACAAATTATGAGCCGCTTCTGCCGGGATTGCCCGTTACAGCTTATATAAAGACATTTAAAGCATATGAAATATTTGATTTTAAATATTATCAAAGAACTTTGAGTGTGAATTAAGGTGGTACCACGAACTCTTCGTCCTTATGCTAGGACAAAGGGTTTTATTTTTTTATAACGAGGCGTAAGATATCCC
>JAEWAX010000106.1 GCA_023391425.1 Bacillota bacterium
AGCTGCTTTAGAACTCCATACAAGTTTTAATGTATATGATGAGCCAGATCATCCCTCATACCTCGTGTTTGATCTTGACCCCGATGATGACCAGAGGTTTGAGGATGTAGTAGAAATTGCTTTAAGTGTTCATGAGACTCTAGAATCATTGAATATAACAAGCTTTGTAAAAACATCTGGAGCTACAGGGCTTCAGATATTTATACCTACAGCAGCGAGATATGATTATAATACAGCTCGTCGGCTAAATGAGTTCTTTGCACAATATTTTACTCAGAAACTAAGTAGCAAGGTAACCATTGAAAGGCTAAAGAAGAATAGAGAGGGTAAAATGTATTTTGATTGGCAGCAAATGTGGTATGGAAAAACCATGATTGCTCCATATTCAGCTAGGGCGGTCAAAAGTGCTGCTGTATCTACGCCTTTAGAGTGGGGAGAATTAAAGGCAGCTCGTCCTGAGATGTACACACTAAAAAATATAGCCACTCGACTTGAACAAAAGGGTGATTTGCTTGAACCTAGTCTTCATTGCAACAACAAAAAGCAGCTAGATGAGATTTTGAAGCAGCTTAACACTGTACATTAATTTTTTATTCCAATTGGAGATTTGCTACTGCTTTATAAGGTGTATATAAAACCTATAATGAAGTAATCATCATCCCTATACTAGGTATATTTGTAAGACCATCACCTAATTTAGCTAATACCCCTTTAGTGCATTGCCTCCTCTTTGAACCATGATATGTTGTTATTTTACATGAATTGGTATAAAATAGTTATAGTAATACTGAATAATTAATAGGTGTTAACTCGCACCAATCCTTAAAATTGAATAGTATGTAAAATTATTAAGATTTACAGATTCTTTATGTAATAATTATTCGGTAAAACATTTAGCTAAACTTTAAGATAAAATATTATAGACATATAGGGAGGAAGAGAAAATGAGAGTATTAGTAACAGGGGGGGCAGGCTACATTGGCAGTCACACATGTGTTGAGTTGCTCGAGGCAGGCTATGAGGTTATAGTAGTTGATAACTTGTGTAATAGTAATGAAATATCTTTGGAAAGAGTTAAAAATATAACTGGTAAGGATATAAAATTTTATAAGATAGATTTACTTGACAAACCTGAACTGGAAAAGGTGTTTATCAATGAAAAAATCGATGCAGTAATACATTTTGCTGGACTTAAGGCGGTTGGTGAATCAGTTGCAATACCACTTAAGTATTATCATAACAATCTAACAGGAGCCATAATACTTTGCGAATTAATGCAAAAGTACGGTGTAAGAAATCTAGTATTTAGTTCGTCTGCAACAGTTTATGGAGACCCTGCGAGTGTGCCCATATCTGAAGAATTCCCTCTTTCAGCAACAAATCCATATGGAAGAACGATGCTTATGAAAGAAGATATTCTGCAAGATTTATATGTATCTGATAAAACTTGGAATATAGTCATACTGAGGTACTTTAATCCTATAGGCGCACATATTAGTGGGACAATCGGAGAGGATCCAAACGGTATACCTAATAACCTTATCCCCTACATTTCACAGGTGGCAGTTGGAAAGCTGAAGCAGCTTAGTATATATGGAGATGATTATGACACAATTGATGGTACAGGGGTTAGAGACTATATCCACGTTGTAGATTTGGCAAAGGGTCATATAAAAGCAATTGAAAAGCTATCGAAGGAGCATGTTGGCGTTAGAATATATAATTTAGGAACAGGAACTGGGTATAGTGTTCTTCAGATGGTTGAGGCTTTTTCCAATGCAAGTGGAAAAGAGATTCCGTATAAAATTGTTGATAGAAGGCCGGGAGATATAGCGCAGTGCTATGCAAAATCAGATAGAGCTGAAAAAGAGCTTGGCTGGAAGGCTGAGAAGAGCCTTGCGGATATGTGCGCAGATTCGTGGAGATGGCAATCAGCAAATCCAGATGGGTACAAATAGAGGACTTAGTTAACGTCCAAATTATTTACTAAATTTGATAGTTATAGAACAACACTTTTACTATCAAAATGGTACAATGGCATTTTGAGCATCAACCCCGAAACTTGGATTGAGTTTGTACCACGGTAAATATCCTGTGATGAGCTAATACAAATTTTAAAGAAAACTTGGCTTGTGCCGAGCTATAGCGAAGGCAGAAACCTAGTTGCACTTATACTTTCTAAAGTGCAAATAATTTTGCTGAGCATTCCAGAGAATACATATATCAACTCTTTGACTGGTAATGATTATAACCGTGAAATTCTAAATTAAATAGGAGATGGATTAATGAATAACAAAACAACTCTAGTAATAATGGCTGCAGGTATGGGAAGTAGATATGGTGGATTAAAGCAAATTGACCCAGTAGGACCAAATGGTGAAATAATTATGGAATACTCTATATATGATGCTATAAAGGCAGGTTTTAGTAAGGTTGTATTCATTATCAAAAAGGAGATAGAGGATACATTTAGAGAGGTAATAGGAAAGAAAGTTGAAGGCCTCGTAGATGTAGAATATGTTTATCAGAAAATCGACAATCTACCAAAAGGATTTAGCGTACCTGAAGGAAGAGTAAAGCCTTGGGGTACTGGACATGCTGTGCTCTCTGCAAAGGATGCTGTAAAAACTCCATTTGCTGTCATAAATGCCGATGACTTTTACGGTGCAAATACATACAAACTGCTTAATGATTTTCTATCCTCAAATGAGGATGCTCAGGGCAAATACAAGTATTGTATGGTAGGTTTTGTAATAGAAAATACATTAACTGAAAATGGTCATGTTGCTAGAGGTGTGTGCAATGTCGATATAGCAGGAAATCTTATAGATATTCATGAGAGAACTAAAATAATGAAATTTGGAGATGAAACCAAGTACACTGAGGATGAGAAAAATTGGGTTATTATACCCAAGAAAAGTATTGTCTCGATGAATACATGGGGATTTAACCAAAGCATTTTCAATGAGTTGGAAGAAGGTTTTCCAACCTTCCTCAAAAATAGTAAGGACAATATATTAAAAGCTGAATACTTTCTGCCTACCGTAGTAGATAATTTAATTAAGGCAAAGAAGGCTGATGTAAAGGTATTATCAACTACAGATAAGTGGTATGGGGTTACCTATCAAGAAGATAAACCAATTGTCAAGAAGTCCATTGGAGATATGGTGCTGACACAGAAATACCCACAGCAACTTTGGAAGGATATAAATTCATAAAACACGTATTGAAAAATAGGATTGCATGTAATATAATGTAAAATATTATGAGATAATATTTTACATCTTATAATATTATGCTGAGACTATATCGATTGTTATTATGTTTATAGAAATCTAGCATAAAAAATACCTACGAAGTGAGGGCGATATAATGTATAGTGATAAAACCTTAGTTTGCAAAGAGTGTGGTGAGGAATTTACTTTTTCTGCAGGCGAGCAAGAGTTTTATGAGGAAAAGGGTTTCCAAAATGAGCCTACTAGATGTAAAGCTTGTAGAAGTAAAAGAGAGCACCCATCTAAAAAAGAGTTTTATGAAGCTGTTTGTGCAGAGTGTGGTCAGACAACAAAAGTCCCTTTTAAACCTCATTTAGATAAGCCTGTATTTTGTAGTAACTGTTATGCAAATAGAAAGTAGTACATATTTTGATGAAATTTAATATTGATAATAAATAGGTAGGCTGACATAAATTAATGCTTTAAGGATTAGTTTATGTCAGCCTACTTTTATTTGATTTCTACGACTCAGAGGGAGCAAAGTACGTTTTCTCTGAATATTAGAAGTCTGCCTATAGAGGTAATCTATTGATTCATGTTGAATTTCGTACAATAAGGCTGGTAGGCAGAATAATTTTCTTTGGTAATGAAGTATCTCCTTTGATTCTAGATATCAATATTTCTGCTGCAATTTCTCCAATTTCAGTTTTAGGAACATCTATTGTGCTCAGAGGAGGATTTGAGTACTTTGACATATCAATATTACTTAATCCTATTACTGCAATATCATCAGGTACTTTTAAGCCCTTTTCATATACGGCATTAACTGCAATCATAGCCATTGAGTCGCTGGCAGCAAAAATAGCAGTCGGTCTATTTGGAAGGTTAAGTAATTCAGTGGCTTTTAAAAAGCAAAGTTTGGAATCCCATTCGCAGTTTTTAACTATACTTAAATCTTCCTCTATATTGTTATCTTCTAAGGTGCTTAAATATCCTCGATAACGTTGTTCTTTACGCATAGGATCTATGGCATCGGTGCCACCTATGTATGCAATTCTTTTATGACCTTTATCTATTAGATGCTGTACTGCTTTTTCTGCAGCCGCAAAACGGTCATAACATACATTATCAATATTCTGGTGCTTAGTATCAATGCCGACAATAAATTTTACATTATCCTTTATTTGATTATATATTTCATCACCTAAAGTTTCCATTGTTATAAGGCCAGTGAGAGATTCACCTAATGTATTAAATAGTGTCGTAGGATCTTGTAATTCCTTATTTGTCCGTATAACAGAAAGACTGTAGCCGTTTTTGATTAGCGTTGATTCCGCACCTGAAAGGATAGACATAAAATATGGATCTGTATATTTTTCTCGAGTTACACATACAATACAACCAATCTTAACTTTGTTTATGGCGGAATTGTTTTTTGTCTCAATATTCTTGACAGTATCCTTTCTTACTTTATTCTTTCCATAATTTAAATCTCTTACAGCTTGCCAGACTCTATCTCTTGTTTCGTTTGTTACCTTATATGTTTTATCTGCATTTAATATCCTAGATACAGTAGCCGTTGATACATTAGCCTTTTTAGCAACATCTCTAATAGTAGCCATGAATCCTCCTAACGATTTTAGTAAAACTTATCTTAATATATTATATCACCCTAGTAAACATTAGTAAACAAAAACTTGCATAACACACTTCGTATGCATGAAACAGTATAAAATGTAACGTAACAACTTAGAATGGCACGTTAAGGGATAGGAGTTTTGCACAAAAATATATTTTAGTAAAATATATTTTTTGTGTTTACAAAAGTTTAGCGTGGTGCTAAAATAAACTTACGAAATGTTTGGTAAACAAAACTTAAAATTTTATTTAAATAATTATCTTGAACGTCTAAAATAAAGGCATTAAGTGGATGTTTTGTGTAATATTTATAGCATTTTACATAAAATAAATATTATTTTGAAACCAATATTTATATATAATGTAAAGTATACACTTAACTAAAACAGATGTAATGTTTACTAAAAATTTAAATTATTATATATCAAACAAAAAGATTTGTAAAATAAAATTACAATGGGGGATAAGGAATGGATAAGGCCAAGATAGCAATTGTAGGTTTAGGTGATATGGGAATGGGCCATTTTAATGGATTTAGTGCATTAAAAGAGGCTCAGGTGGTAGCAGTATGCGACAAGCAACAAGATGCTATAAATAAAGCACTTAATGCAAATAAAGATAGTAGTGTAAGGCAGTATACTGATTATAAAGAAATGTTAAATAATGAGGATATAGATGGAATTGTCATTGCTGTTCCAGGTTATCTTCATGAAGAAATGGCTTTAGAATGTATTAAACGTCAAAAGAATATTTTTCTAGAGAAACCAGTTGCAATAAACTATGCTGGTTACAAAAAAATTTTAGAGGCCAAAAAGAATAGTACTTCTATTATTCAGATTGGTTTGGTATATAGGTATTCAAATTTTTACAGGCAAATTGCTCATAAGCTTAATAATCAAAAAGAACTTGGTAACGTAATGATGGCATGGTGTAAGGAGTTTAGACAGTGTTTTCCTCAAGAGGATTGGTTCTATGATGAATCAAAATCTGGTGGCACCATAGTAGAAAAAGATTGCCATCATTTTGATATATTTAATTGGATGATAGGAGCCAGACCTAAAAAAGTATTTGCAATTGGTGGACAACATGTTTACAAAGATGGACAAAATAATTTAATAGATTGTAATTATTCTGTTAAAGAACCAAAAATAATTAGCAAGGTCAGTATTGTGGATCACGCTTTTGTTACAATTGAATATGAAAACGGAGCTAAAGCTCAACTTGGGTTATGCATGTATCTGAAGCCACAAAACAATTCAGGGGATGGTCTTGAGATAGGTTTCATAGGAGACAATGGTAAGCAGTTGATAGCAAGAAGAGACGAATGTTTTGGAATTTATGGCGGAAGGTTTAACGACAAGACAGAGTATAATCCGGATATAGTCTCTGATAATAATGGGTATGGTCATATTGGTTGTCAGACACAGCGGCTGGAATTTATTGACTGCATTTTGCATAATAAGGAGCCTATTGCAAGCATAGAACAGACAAAGGATTCATTGTTGATTGCTCTTGCAGCTGAAAAATCCATCAAAGAAAATCGAGTAGTTTCTATAGATGAATATAAGTAATTTATGAAAATTAGGTCTAATAAAGGGAGGTTAACATGATAAAAATGAAGCAGGAAAGAAGAAATGAAATGTACTTGTACATTTTTATACTTCCAGGCATTTTAGGATTCCTTTTCTTTTGGCTTATTCCTATTGTATATACATTTGTACTAAGTACATTTAAAACAAACGGTTTAAACAATACATTTATAGGCTTAGAAAACTATATTAATCTTTTCACCAATAAGGAATACTTAAAATCTATATCCAATACTTTGTACATGGTTTTATTAGGAGTGCCGATAAATATGTTCGTGGCATTGATGTTGGCAATGCTACTAAATTCAAAGATTAAAGCAGTAGGTATTTTTAGAACGATTTTTTATATACCTACAATATTGCCTGGAGTTGCAACTGCAATATCAATGTACTTTATATTTAATACACGATATGGTGTGTTAAATAAAATTTTGGGCATTGTAGGTGTTTCTAATATTGATTGGCTTGGAGAGCCAGCATTAGCAAAATTAACATTCCTACTCATTGGAGCTTGGGGAGTTGGTCAGACAATGATTATATTCTTAATGGGGCTTCAAGGAATTTCCGAAACATATTACGAGGCGGCTTATGTCGATGGAGCAAATTCCTTTCAGAGATTTTGGTCTGTCACACTACCTATGTTAACACCAACCATTCTTTATAATTTAATTCTTCAGGCAATTGCTCAAATGCAAATATTTACCCCTGCGTACGTAATTACCAACGGAGGACCAGATCAATCAACATATTTCTATGTATACAAGCTCTATCGAGATGCATTTCAGTATGGGAAGTTTGGATATGCCTCTGCTGAATCAGTCGTATTATTTATAGTAACCTTAATTCTTACATTCGTAGTTTTGAAGTGGTCAAATTCTTGGGTACATTATGAAGGAGGTGAATAGTATGAATAATACTAAAATAACAGGTCAAATTGTTAAAAAAATCCTAATTTATGGTGTACTAGTATTGCTATCTGTGATGTTTATCCTACCATTTTGGCAGATTATTACCACATCTTTAAAAACCTTCTTGGAGACAACTGAGTATCCACCAAAATTTCTACCCAATGTCCCACAATGGCACAATTATTATGATGCATTTGTTAAGAATGCTGATATTTGGCCGATTTTTACATGGCTCAAAAACACTGTATTTACAACATTAATGGTTGTTATAGGAAATGTATTATCTGGATTGTTTGTTGCTTATGGATTTGCAAGATTTAATGGACGTGGAAAAAACCTATGGTTTATGTTAATTATTTCTACAATGCTTATTCCTGTTCATAGTACATTGGTTCCTTTATTTATGATTTACAATAAACTAGGTTGGTATAACACGTTCTTACCAATAATAGTTCCTCCGTTTTTTGGATTTGCTATTTATATATTTTTGTTAAGACAGTTTATTATGGGATTACCGAAGGAGCTTGATGAGGCTGCAACTATTGACGGTGCTTCACCAATTGGAATACTTTTTAAAATAATTGTGCCATTGGCAAAACCATCAATTATTGCTGTTGCAGTAATGTGCTTTGTTGCAGCATGGGGAGACTTCTTTACTCCACTAATTTTCCTAAGCGATTATAAAAAATATACAATTTCAGTTGGGTTAAGTATTATGCAAAGTCAAATGAGAATGAACTTAACTGATACACATTTAATTGCCTGCATAATAACGGTAGTAACAGTGCCAAGCTTAGTTATTTTCTTCTCAGCACAGAAGTATTTTGTAAGTGGCCTGACATTAGGAGCTGTAAAGGGATAATTTATAGTTGAGAAAAAGAATGGGGGGCGGTTGAGGTTAATGAAAGCAAAATAATGATAGTAAGTAGGGGGGTGCCACAATTAATCAAGCAAGAATAGGTGTTAAGAATTGCTATATAATGCAACACAAAACGGACTTGTATTAACAACATGACCAAAACATAATTAATTGTTTTACCTGTTATAATCCAATGATATTGAACTATTAGAATTATTAAATGAAAAAAATTAAAAAAATTTACTTAATCTACGGGGGGTTTCTAAATGAAAAAGGTTAAATTATCCAAAATTATTTCGGTTGCACTATCTCTGTCAATAATTGCTACATTTTTTGTAGGGTGTGGAAAGGAAGAAACCGTGACACCTACGACAACATCTAATAGTCAAGTAGCTACCTCTACTAGTAGTGAATCAACTACGGCTGCACCAGTCACAGGTGGAATCAAATATAACTTCTGGGGAAATGCTGACCAGGCAAAAGCAATTCAAGCTCAAATTGATACTTTTACACAGAAAAATCCTGGTATAAAGGTTGACCTGGATTTTGCAGACTGGGGGAACTACTGGACAAAGTTAGCTACACAAAGTGCTGCTGGAAGTGCTCCTGACGTATTTGCAATGTCAACTACACTGTATCTTGCAGACTACGCATCAAAAGGTTATTTAGCAGATGTAGGTGAATTAGCAACTAAGGATAACTTTGATTTAACCAAATATTATAAGGCAGCTTTGGACCTTTCATCATATGATGGAAAAGTGTATGGATTACCGCAGGATATAAATACAATTGTACTTGCTTATAATACTGATATGTTTGCAAAAGCAGGATTATCTGCACCCCCAGCTAATGCTACATGGGATGATATCCTCACTATGGCAAAGAAGCTTACTATTGATAAAAATGGAAAGACCTCAGAAGATGCAGGATTCGATCCAAAGAATGTAGAACAATGGGGATTGGCAAACTATGCAACATGGATTGATGGATTTGTAGACCCTATGGCTAATTCTTATGGTGAAGGTTTAGTGTCTGTAGATGGAACAAAATCCAATTTACTAGGAACTGCATCAAAAACAACATTCCAATATTTATATGATGCAGTGTGGAAATATCATGTATCACCAGATTTTGATACAGTACCTGCTTGGACAGATATATTTGCGCAAGGTAAGTGTGCTATATATCCTTTAGCATCATACCTATTATATGGATATGCTGATGCTTCAAAGGGTATAAAAATTAATTATGATGTAATGCAAATGCCACAAGGAACAAACGGAAAGAACTTTAATCCTGTTCAATCAAAGGGAATATGTATTTCACCAACATCTAAGAATATACCAGCAGCTTGGGAATTTGCAAAATATATCGCAAGTGAAGAAAGCTATAAGTCAGTAGTTTCAACTGGAGCAGGTTTATCACCTATAGCATCGATAAATGAAGACTTATTCTTAAAGGCTGGGTTTGGTCCAAAAAATACTAAGCAAATTTACTTAGATGCACTACAAAACCCATGCCCGTTATGGCAGACAGTAAAAGCAGGAGATGCTAATACTAAGATTGGTGAGATTTCAGAAATTATTATGAAAAACAAGGTTTCAGTTGATGAAGGCCTAAAGAAAATGGATGATGCAGTTAATGAATTTCTTGCTGATAAGTAATTGTTAATTTGAAAAAAGAGATGGAGACTTAATAGTTTACCATCTCCTTTTTTATTATATAAGTAGATTTCTTAGATTTAGAGGTTAGCAAATATCTCCTATCTGATTAAAAATTTAGATGTTAACCAGGGAGGAGTTTTTTTGTGCGTAATATAATATAAATATATCCACATGCAAAATCCCCTTAATAATTAGTTATGAACAGGGTTATTCACATTATCCACAGAAAAGTATACACAAAACAAGTGTTTTGTTGAACAAATGTGCAAAAGTGCTGAACATGTTGTAAATGTTGGAGTGAAATATGATTTTGAAAAATAATAAGCAAAATGCCAAAATTTGATTATAAAAATTAAAGGAATTTTCCAGGGCTATGTAGAATTATACGCTTATAACAAGTACCACTATTGGAAATGACTAAATTATTAATTGCAAAAAATTATAGAGAGGGGCTGTTATTTATGAAGACAATAATTACTGGAAAAAATATTGAGGTTACTGAGGGACTTAGGGAAAGAGTAACAAAAAAGATTACCAAGCTAGATAAATTTTTTAATAATGAAACTGAAGCACATGTAACATTAAGTGTGCAAAGACTTAGGCAGACAGCAGAAGTAACGATATCTTTTAATGGTATTGTTTTAAGAGCAGAAGAATCAAATGAAGATATGTATACGTCAATTGATAAAGCAATTGATTTAATTGAAAGACAAATCAGAAAGAATAGAACAAGGCTTGAAAGAAAACTTCACGATAAT
Organism: Bacillota bacterium; assembly: GCA_023391425.1. Classification (GTDB taxonomy): domain Bacteria; phylum Bacillota; class Clostridia; order Acetivibrionales; family DSM-1351; genus Ruminiclostridium. Next base: position 10,632 of record JAEWAX010000106.1, read on the forward strand.
GATTTTAGAATAGAAGAGTTTAAATTCGCTGAAGAAGTACCTGAAGAGAAGGATTTTAAGGTAGTTAAATCAAAGAGATTTGCATTCAAACCAATGGACGTTGAGGAAGCAATTTTACAAATGAATTTACTTGGACATGAGTTCTTTATGTTTTCCAATGCAGATACCCAAAAGGTTAATGTAGTGTATAAAAGGAAAGATGGAAATTACGGTTTGATTGAACCAGAATTCTAAAATCTAAGAAATATTTATAAAAAGGATTGTCTCTCTATAGAATTTACGTTCTAGTGATGAGACAGTCCTTTTTTATAAACAGAGTCCTTGGCTCCAGATAGAGTTTTTCTCCACATGAAGGTTAATAATTGCAATTGACTCAATCAATTTGAAACAAGAATTTTACTTTTACTACATAAAGTAATATAATACTTACGAATTAGTTATTTATTTAATCGATTTTTAATTTTGTGGATGATGAACAATTCCCCTGAAAACAAGAACTCTATGCGTAAAATTAGGAGATATTATGTATGTTTGCTAAAACTTCTTATGGTATTACAGTAGTCAATAGGAGAAGATCAAAACTTGGATTTTTGGGCTATTTAGCTCAAGAATGGCTATTAATTCTGACATTCGCGATGCTGCTTATAAAATCAATCGTTCTGATGGGATTTATATACAGCTCAGACCAGTCAGTTATTGACATGGCTCTGGGAATAAGAAATATAAAATATATGTCAATTTGCATTGCACCACTATTAATAGTTGTATCTTTTAGCTTTTTAGCTAAAAACAAGGGGAGACTATGGCTCCTGTTGATACTGAACTTTTTATGCTCATTCTTATTTGTTTTTGATGCTGTTTATTTAAGAGCAGGTGGTAACTTCTTATCCACTCAACTACTTAGGCAAACAGGCAATTTAAACAATTTATGGGGTAGTATATTTGCAATGTTTAGAAGCTGCGATATAGTATTCTTTTTTGATATTCCAATAATAGCTGCTATTTTAATATGTACCAGAAGACTTAGATATACATCTCCATTCTTTACTAGCTTAAAAACTCGTATGATAGCTTTCTTTACAGTTTTTATTTTATCGATAGCTTTTATAGTATCAAGATATATAGCACTTAATGTCTATGGTAACGATAAAAATGATTATATTCTCTATACTTTTTGGAATCCAGGTCAGACAATATGTAATAATTCTCCAATGTTATATCATATTTATGATTGCTACATTTTTTTGTCGGACTATAGACCATATAATATATCCCCTGAACAACAAACTGAAATACAGGCTTGGATTGATGCAAAGAATGAAAAGTTGCCAGATAACAGCTATAAGGGTATTTACAAGAATAAGAACCTTTTAGTAATTCAAGTTGAATCCCTTGAGAATTTTGTAATTGGGCAGTCGGTTAATGGACAAGAAATAACTCCAACTTTAAACAAATTATTAACCAACAGTATTTACTTTGATAACTATTATACACAAATTAATGAGGGCACAAGCTCTGATGCTGATTTAATGACAAATACATCAGTTTTCCCAGTTAGAAGAGGAAGTACGTTCTTTAGGTTTCCATACACGACATATAATGCTTTTCCAAAAATACTTGAAAAGCATGGGTATTCAACCAAGGCAATTCACCCTGATAACGGTGAATATTGGAATTGGATGGAGGCCTTAGACAACATGGGATTTCAGCAATGTATAGATTCCAAAAGTTTTAAAATGGATGAAGTTATTTTCTTGGGGCTTAGTGATGAATCATTTTTCAGGCAAATAAAGGATACTGTAATTAATCAAAAAACACCATTCTACAATTTTATGGTGACGCTTACAAGCCATTCTCCATTTGAATTGCCAGAGAGGCACAAACAGTTGAAATTAGATGATTCGCTTGCAAATACTACACTTGGTGGGTATTTTCAAAGCATAAAATATACTGATAGCTGTTTGGGAACTTTTATTGATGAACTTGATAAATCGGGCGTACTAGATAATACTGTTCTCGTTATATATGGGGATCATGACTCGGTACACAAATACTTTAGTGATGAGATACATGCGATAAAGCCAGTACAGGCTTGGTGGCAAGAAAATGATAAAAAGATTCCTTTAATTATATATGAAAAAGGTCAAAAGCCTCAAATGATACATACAACAGGTGGGCAAATAGATCTAATGCCTACACTCTTGTACTCGTTTGGTATAGATGACAGTGAATACGACTCAACGGTATTTGGACGAAACCTTTTAAACACAAATGAGGATTATGTACTTCTTGCGGATGGGGAATTCCGTGGAAAGATTGATTCAGACAAACAAGCCGAAGTTTTGAAAGGCTTGGAGTATGCAGATATGGCCATAAGATCGGATTTCTTTAGCACTTTAGAAAAGTATAAGGGCAAATAAGCTTCTACCTTCTCCATAGGCTCGGTTAAGCTAAGTTTTCTTTACACTTTTCAAGATAAGTGCAATTAGGCTTCTGTCTTCGCCATAGGCTCGACACAAGCCAAGTTTTCTTTAAAATGGAAAATAGACTGGGAGTAAAAGCACCTTCCCCTGAAAAATCAAGGAATCTGCTTACCCGATGTCTACCGCCGCTAATACTCCTGCATATATGCAGCAGTTAAGCGGCGCTACGACCCTGGATTGCGATTTCTAAGCTTCAGAGGGAGCAAAAGCACCTCCCTCTGAAACCAAGAAATCTGCTTATCATGAATAAAAAATTAAGAGGGATATATAGTGAAAAATTTAATACTTATAGGTATGCCAAGTGCGGGAAAAAGTACGGTGGGTGTGATTGTAGCTAAAAACCGAGGAATGTCTTTTGTTGACACAGATGTGTTACTTCAAACGCAGCAAGGTAGGCTTTTGCAGAATATAATAGACATGGACGGTATTGAGAATTTTTTAAAGATAGAAGAAAGTACAATCCTTTCACTTGATTGTGAAAATACAGTAATAGCAACAGGTGGAAGTGCCATATTAAGTGAGAGTGCTATGAGCCACTTAAAACGTAATGGAATAGTAGTTTATCTAGACATAGACATAGAGACAGTTAATAAAAGACTATTAAATTTAAAATCCAGAGGTGTTGTATTAAGTCCTGGGCAGACCTTAGAAGAGGTTTACAATAAAAGAAAACCACTTTATACGAAATATGCTGATATAACTATCAATTGCTCTGAATTTTCAATAGATACAACGATAGCTACTATTCATCAAACCTTAGATTCCTTGTCAGAGAACTTAAAATGAAATATAATTAATTAACTAAATGATAAAACATTTTTTAAAGAGAGAAATTTTATAATGTTATTATTTGGTTTTAATGTTATTATTTAGTTTTTTATATTATGCTGAGTGAAAATTATCTCAGCATTTGCATTAGTATAGGGTTTCTTTATTAATTGAGCACTACATGTAAATAAGCAATATGAATGTATTTTGGAGGAATAATGGAATTGTTAAATGGTTTAAATAAAGAACAAAAAGAAGCGGTGCTCCACAATGAGGGTCCACTTCTCATATTAGCAGGTGCAGGTTCTGGTAAAACAAGAGTATTAACACACAGAATTGCATATCTTATTCAACAACATGGTGTTTATCCATCAAATATTTTAGCTATAACATTTACAAACAAAGCTGCAAGGGAAATGCGAGAAAGAATAGACAGCCTTATTGGTGATTTGAGTAATGATATGTGGGTGGGAACCTTTCACTCTATATGTATAAGAATATTGAGAAGAGATATTGAAAAGCTCGGATATGATAGCAGCTTTGTTATTTATGATACAGCTGATCAGCAAGTCGTTATTAAGGAATGCTTGAAAGAACTGAATATAAATGATAAAAATTTCCCTCCGAAATCAGTGCTTGAGACCATTGGTAAGCAAAAGGACGAGCTTATTGATGCTACACACTTTGAAAAACTTTATGCTTCTGACTTTAGACTTGGTAAAATAGCTAAAATTTATAAACTCTACGAGAAAAAACTCAAGAATAATAATGCACTTGATTTTGATGATATTATTATGAATACAATAAAGCTTTTTAACCAATATCCAGAGGTTTTAGGCTTTTATCAGAGAAAATTTCGATACGTTTTAGTGGATGAATATCAGGATACAAATACAGCGCAGTATACGCTTGTGCAAAAATTGTCTGAGGCCCACAAAAACCTATGTGTGGTAGGTGATGATGATCAGTCGATATACGGCTGGCGAGGCGCGAATATCCGTAATATCCTTGACTTTGAGAAGGATTTTAAAGGCTGTAAAACAGTAAAGCTTGAGCAAAATTATCGTTCAACACAAAATATATTAGATGCTGCAAACCATGTTATTAGCAATAATACAGGAAGAAAGTGTAAAAGTCTGTGGACTGAAAATAAAGGTGGAAGCAAGATTGTCGTATGTGAAAATGAAAATGAGCATGAAGAAGCACTATACACAGCAAAAGAAATTCAAAGACTAACAAATGAAGAAGAAAAAAAATACAAGGATTTTGCGGTTCTATATAGAATCAATGCACAATCTCGTGTTCTAGAAGAAATGTTCATGCGTGAAGGCTTGCCGTACAAGATAATTGGAGGGCAGAAATTCTATGACAGAAAAGAAATAAAGGATATTATTGCATATTTAAGGTTAATACAAAATCCAGCAGATAATGTGAGTTTAAAAAGGGTTATAAATGTACCTAAAAGGGGTATCGGAGATGCTACAGTTGACGTTGCTGAGGATATTGCGCTAGAAAGTGGAATATCTATATTCTCGGTAATATCTAATGCAGAAGAATATCCTACACTTAGAAGAGCATCTCAAAAATTGGATAACTTTTCAAATATGATACTAAAACTTAGAACCATGAAGGAAAATATGGATATTTCTGATCTGCTTGACATGGTGATAGATGATACTGGTGTTTTGAAAGAATATGAATCTGAAGATACAGTTGAAGCACAATCAAGGGTAGAAAATATAAAAGAGTTAAAATCAGTTGCTATGGAGTTTGAAAAACAAAATGAAGAAAATAGCCTTCAAGAATTTTTAGCAAATATATCATTGGTTTCAGATATTGATAATCTTGAAGAAGAACAGGATTATGTTGTTTTAATGACTATGCATAGCGCTAAGGGACTTGAATTCCCAATTGTTTTTATTCCAGGAATGGAAGAAGGCGTATTCCCAGGCTATAGGGCAATGACAGAGGGGCCAGAACAGCTGGAAGAGGAACGTAGACTTTGCTATGTTGGTATAACCAGAGCAAGAGAAAAACTATATTTATCAAATGCACGCTTTAGAACGCTCTTTGGTAACTCAAGCTATAACAAGCCTTCTAGATTTATATCAGAAATTCCTGAAAATCTAGTTGAGTACCCTTTTAAGCAATCAAGAAGCTCTTTTAATAAAAAGGAAACCATGGCTTGGGGAAAAACTCAAACATGGAATTCCCAACCAGCTTGGAGTAAGGCTGGAACTTCGAGTGCTACTCAAACTTCGAGTACTACTCAAGCCTCAAGTCAGACTATAACTTCAGGTATGACTCAAACCTCAAGTAAAAATACCATTTTGACTGGTAATGGTTCCTTAAAGGACTTACTCAATTCAAATCTAGTGTCTCGAGGGTTTGGTGGGAATACAGCACCAACTAATAGTAATACACCTAGTGGCATTATGGGAAAGCGTGTAGCAGATAGGGTAGGATCTACACAAACCGGCATACCTGTAAACGCAGTGACAACAAACTCGGACTTTAGTGTTGGTGATAAAGTAGAACACAAGAAGTTTGGAAAAGGATCTATCTCAAAAGTTATACCAGATAAAGGTGATCAAATGCTTGAAATTCAGTTTGAGGGATCCGGGATGAAAAGATTGATGGCGTCACTGGCAAATTTAAAGAGATTGATATGAAGTTTAAGCAAGTTAACAGTGTTTTGAGTGAGTATACGTTTAATAATTAAAAGTAAATGATTTAAAAACATAAGGGAGCTTGAGTAGAGCTAAAAGAATTTCCTTATGTTTTTTATTTACTCTTTCTCTTTTCTTTCAAATATTCTGTGGGCGTAATACCTGTATATTTCTTAAACTGTTTACTAAAATAATATGGATCGTCAATTCCCACGAGATAGCCTATTTCAGCTGTTTTGAGTTCACTTGTTTCAATTAGGCGTTTTGCATTATTAATTCGGATGTGATTCAAATATTTAAAAATTGTCTGACCGGATATGGTATGGAATATTCTGTTGAGGTAGTCAAAGTTACCTTCAAACACTTTTTCAATTTCCGTGCTTGTGATCTTGTTGCAATATTCGCTATTCAGATAATTTACGATGCTGCTAACCCTTGCTTGGGTTTTCGAATAGTTTCTGTAACTTCCATCAATACAAAATGAAGCATATTCTCTTGAAATTTTGAGCAAAAGTTCAGCAACTTTCCACGATGCTAAAATCGCATAATTTTCAAAACGGTTTAAGAAATCACTACACTCGGACTCAAGCATATCAAACAGTTCTATCTGATTATTTGAATGATAGAACTTTGGAAAATAGCAAGGGGAAAAACTTGATACTGAATTACCTTCACAACATTCTAGAGAACTCTGACGGTTTTTATCCATTTCTAAAGTAATATCCTCAACTGTATTTTCGTCTGCTCTCGAAATCTGTGGGTGCAAAAAGTGAATGAAAAAATATTTGCATATAGAATCTTTGAAGCCGGCATGTAATTTACCCGGTTCAAGTAAAAGCATATCGCCTCTTTTTAATATATACTCAATACCCTTTTCCTTGATATACATTTCGCCGCTTTCAACAATGTAGAGTATATATTCATCAGCGATTCTTGAAAAATGACGCCAGCTAGAGCGGCTCGCATAGTTTCCAAACAACGTAATAGTTGGCAGCACATTTAATTCTATAGACATTAGTACCATCGTAATCTCCTTCCAAAATTCTATTTTGAGGTAGATAATGAAATAAATCGTTCTTAATAAGTCAATTCCTTATAACTGACTTAAATTAATAAAAGTCGCTAAAATACAAACAATATCTGTATTATACATTTTATTTTGTTATTACAAAAATTACAATAGTAACATCAAGGCATTGGTATGAGATAGTGATATTATTGAAGAAAGAAACTTATTGAGAGATTAATTGAAACAATGGTTATGCATATAGTGAGTAATTAATTTTAAAAATGGAGGGAAAATTATGAAATTTACAGATGGTTTTTGGTTAAAAAGAAAAGGTATCAGTATTTATTCTCCTGCAGAGGTACATGATTATAGTATCAATGAGAAGTCAATTGTATTATATACTCCAGTTAACAAGATAACCAATCGTGGGGATACTTTGCAAGGCCCAATGCTTACAATAGAAATAAGTACACCAAGCAGTGACATTATACAGGTTAAAGCTCAGCACTATATAAAAACAATAAAAAAGCAGCCATTATTCAACTTAAATATTGATAACAAATTTAAGCCATTAATTATTGATGAGGCAAATGAGATAATCTTAAAAAGTGGAAAGACTTCAGTTCACATTTGCAAACAGGATTTTTCGTTAAGCTATTACTATGACGACAGGCTGTTGACTAAAAGTGGCAAAGGTCAGATGGGCTATATTACAACGGAAAATCCCGAAGTATATATGCGTGAACAGCTTAACCTTGCTACTGGAGAATGTGTTTATGGGTTAGGAGAACGTTTTACTCCCTTTGTAAAGAATGGACAATCAATAGATATTTGGAATGAAGACGGAGGAACATCTTCTGAGCAATCATACAAAAATATTCCATTTTATGTTACAAATAGGGGATATGGCGTATTAGTTAACCATCCTGAAAAGGTGTCTTACGAAGTGGCCTCAGAAGCCGTTTCAAAAGTGCAGTTTAGTGTTCCAGGTGAAAAACTAGAGTATTTTGTTATAGGTGGTAGTGATTTAAAGGATGTAATTCATAACTATACTACACTTACTGGTAGACCTTCATTGCCACCAGCGTGGTCTTTTGGACTATGGCTCACAACCTCCTTTACTACAAATTATGATGAGCAGACAGTTTCATCATTTGTTGATGGTATGGCAGAGAGAGATATCCCTCTAAGAGTATTCCATTTTGATTGCTTCTGGATGAAAGAATACGAATGGTGTAATTTTGAATGGGATAAAGAGGTTTTCCCAGAGCCTCAGAATATGTTAACTAGACTTAAGGAAAAAGGCTTGAAAATCTGTGTTTGGATAAATCCATACATTTCTCAGAAATCAAAGCTTTTTGATGAAGCAGTAGAGAATGGATATTTAATAAAATTACCAGATGGTGAGGCATGGCAATGGGATTTTTGGCAACCAGGTATGGGCATAGTTGATTTTACAAATCCAGATGCTTGCAAATGGTACCAGGATAAGTTGAGCACGCTTATTGACATGGGCGTAGATTGCTTCAAGACAGATTTTGGTGAAAGAATACCAACTAATGTTGTTTATTTTGATGGTAGTGACCCAATAAAGATGCATAATTATTATACATATTTATACAATAAAGCTGTCTATGATTTACTTGTTGAAAGACTCGGCAAAAAAGAGACAATTTTATTTGCTAGAAGCGCAACAGTGGGTTCGCAGAAATTTCCTGTACATTGGGGTGGAGACTGTGTTTCAAAGTACGAATCTATGGGTGAAAGCCTAAGAGGTGGATTGTCACTATGTATGTCAGGTTTTGGTTTTTGGAGTCATGATATAAGTGGCTTTGAAAATACAGCATCACCAGACGTTTACAAGAGATGGGCTGCATTTGGTTTACTATCTACTCACAGTAGATTACATGGAAACAGCTCTTATAGAGTTCCATGGCTATTTGATAATGAAGCAGTTGATGTAGTTAGATATTTTAGTAAGTTAAAATGTTCAATTATGCCATACCTTTATAGCGTAGCCTGCAATACTGAAAAGACTGGTGTGCCAGCTATGCGTTCTATGATACTTGAATTTAATAAGGATAGGGCTTGCGACTATTTGGATACACAGTATATGTTAGGAGATTCTCTACTTGTTGCACCAGTCTTCAGACCTGAAGGTACAGTAGACTATTATTTGCCAAAGGGGAAATGGACCAACTATATTTCAAACCAACGAGTAGAAGGTGGTTCATGGCAATATGAAAAGCATGATTTTATGAGTTTGCCTTTAATGGTGCGACAAAATTCTATTATTGCAGTGGGCAGTAACAGTGATATACCTGATTATGATTTCTTGAATGGTACAGAACTTAACATTTTTGAACTTGTTGATAATGAAACTGCAATGGCAATAATTTATAATATTGAAGGAAAAGCAAAGGCTAATGTTTTAGCTATAAGACGAGGAGATAAGGTATCAATAAATGTGTCAGGACTACAAAATTACTCAATAATAATGAGGAATGTCATCAACATTAGTGATTTAACAGGTGCAACTTTTGAATCAAATGTATTAGGTGCAAAGCTTATACCTATGGAAAAGGTTGATGAAATTACATTTAGAATTGTATAATGCTGATTCGTATTAACAATAGTTAATTTGAACAATACGAAATGCTTAAAACATTTGATTACAAATTAGTATAAATAAAAAGTATATTTTAAAAAAGTTTTAGAAAATTTATCTTATTTCTAAAACTTTTTTTGTTTTAAGGTGTATATATAATTATGGACAACATATTATCGTAAGATATACAAACGTTGTTCAATAGGCGAAAAAAGGGTGGTTGCATATTTGGAAGTTTCAGATATAAATATATTAAAAGAATATAAAAAAAATAATAGAAGAGGTCTGGAACTTGTATATGATAGGTATAAAAAATATGTTTATACAATAGCGTATCATTATGCTGGTAATAAAGAGGACGCCCTGGATATAACACAAGAAGTATTTATTTCAGTTTTTAAAGCCTTAGGCAGCTTCAAGGAACAGTATTCCTTGCTTCCATGGATAAAAAGAATTACAGTTAATAAATGCTTGAATTTCTTAAGAAGTAGAAAGGAAGATATCTCACTCAGCGAAACCACGGAGAGTGGAGACGAGCTGCAAAATATTATCAGCTCAGAAGAAATAACAGAAAATACAATTGTTTATAAAGATACTAAAAAGGCACTTGAAGAAGCAATCAGAAAGCTTCCGGACAAAGAACGAATGGCCGTTTTGTTAAGACATATGAAGCAGATGAAGTATGAAGAAATAGCAAATAGTATGAAGTTGCCTATAGGAACAGTTAAAACGCTTATACATAACGGAAGAAAATCACTTAAGCAAAGTTTGATTATACAAGGCGTTTGGGAGGTGTAAAGAGATGAGTTGCAACAAAATGGATACTACATTATTACAGGATTATATAGATGAAACAATTGAGCCCCTTGAAAAAATATTTGTTGAAAGTCATTTAAAAACATGTAAGGAATGCCGAAGAGAATTATCTGAACTAAAACTTATGTTTTGGGAGCTAGGTGATAAAGGTAATTATGAGATTGAATATCCAAAAGAATTGGATGCAATGGGAAGCAATTTAATTAGTACTTTCCTAGGTAAGGAAAAGAGTAATACTCGTAAAGTAGTTGACATGCAAGTTAATACGTTAAAAATGTCTGGAAAGTTTTTTGAGTATATTCCTGGCACAAAGCAAACTCCCAAAATACTTAAAAAGGCTTCAAAGAGATTGGCTAAAGGTGTTAAGAAGATGCTGATTGCAAAATAAAGCTAGAGAATTATTTAAATGGAGGCAAGCATGCTGTTTGTTTATATATTATTGAAAATAATTTTATATATATTGTTAGTGCTAGTCCTATTACTTTTGACCGTCCTTTTTATTCCATTTAAATACAATATTAATGGTGAAAAGATGGAGAGTACTTCACTTGAAGGTTCAGTTTCATGGTTGTTTGGTGGGGTTAAAATGAGATTTAATTACAACTCTGAAAATGGAACTAGTACGATGATGAGTCTCATGGGCTTTCAAAAAAAAATGGATACTAGCAAAAAGAACCCTCGAAACAAGCAAATTGATAAGGCTACAAAGAATGATAGTAAGAAAAAAAGAGTAAAACCTGCGTATAGTTATTTTACATACGAAGTTCTAAAGCAAGGATTACAATCTGTATTAAAAACGCTAAATTATTGCAAGCCGAGAAAGTTCAATGTAGATGCCAAGATTGGTTTTGATGACCCAATGTATACTGGATTACTATGTGGAATACAAAATACCGGCTATGCATTTTTAGATAAATATCATATACATCTTAAGACAGTGTTCGAAGATGAGGTGGTAGAAGGAAACTTTGTGATTGGTGGAGGTATTCAAATATTCTATCTATTACTAGTTGCGATAGGATTTGTGTTTACTAAACCTTTTAGAAGTATATTATTTAAAAATATTAAAATAAAAATTAAAAGGAGATTAAAAAGATGGCAAGTAATTTCAATTTCAATGAAAACATGAGTGCGATTTTTGACAAACTGGAAAGTTTTTTAAAGACAAAAACTGTAGTAGGTGAGCCAGTAAAGATTGGTGATACTACACTTGTACCTTTCATAAATCTTTGCTTTGGGGTAGGATTAGGCGGAGGTGGTGGTACTGATGAAAGAGGTAATAACGGCGACGGCGGTGGTGGTGGAACTGGTGCAAAAATAACTCCAACTGCGGTATTGGTTATTCAGGGTGATAAGGTTGAACTGCTACCTATAAAGAAATCCGGAGGACTTGATAAACTTCTTGATATGGTTCCAGATATTATGGAAAAGATCAATGAAAAAAAGGAAGAGAAAAAAATAGAAGAATAGAATCAATTAATTTGAAAAAGACTATGGGCTGTTGCAAATTAACTCAGTAAGTTAGTTCTGTAACAGCCCTATCTTTTGTACCTTAATAAGTAAAATGCGGTCCATTGGAATCTTAAGATGTAATTCCCTACAGTAAATTGACTCGACCCAAAAAAACTAAAAAGTTGACAATAAATAACTTTTACTATAATATATGTAACATAAAGTTTTGGATAACAAATGTAAATAAATGTACCATTTTTAACTTTATTTTGAACTAATAAAAATAATGTAGAAACTCAGATGAAGCAAGTATCAATTGCAAATAAGCTTTTGGTATAAAAAGAATTGGAATAATGCAGAGTTTACATATACCTTTTTATGGAGGAAAAGTGACAAATGTTAAATGTAATTCAAAAAAATAATAATAATGAAAAAATTCTTCCTGTACTTTTTCCACCACCTATTGTTGATTATTTGCACTTTGCTCATTATTTATCAATTATACTATCTAATAGTAAGCATCAAAATTGGTTTTATGCCAATTTTATTAATATTTGTTATAATATGAATGCTGATCAAAAATTGAATTTCCATATGTTAAATCAATTTGATTGTCAATCAACCTATTTTGTAGATACATATAGATTACATAATAAAATTATAGATATAAGCAAAATAAATATAGTTAGTGATATAATTAGTTGGATTGATAAAGGCTATTATGTGAAAATAAAGGTAGATAGTAAATTAATACCTAATAATTATATGTATAATTCTGAAGAAGATTTTTTATTACAAGTTTTTATTTATGGTTATAATAAAGAAAAAAATATATTTTATACTCATAATTTTGATATAAATAGGAATTATTCAATAATAGAAGTTTCGTTCGATGATCTAGAAAAGGCATTCTACTCAGATAGAAGTAGGAAAATAATAAATAATGTCTCTTATATGCAGAAAAGGGAACAGGCAGAAGATTATTTTATAGTTCTATATACTCTTAATTCTAATATTCAAGATTTTTATGATTTCTCTTTTTATTTGAGAAAAATAAGAAATAGTTTAGTTCAATACATCGAAGGAGTGAATGTTCTAACAACTAATAACGAAATTATTAGGTTAAATGACATTATGGATTATGATGAAAATGATTATCATTGGGGGTTAAATGTTTATGATGGAATTATGAAGAAAGTATTATTTGATTATAATATTTATCATGGTTTATTCGAACATAAAAGCATAATGTTAAAGCGCTTAGACTTGTTAAGGGATAAAAATGTGCTTAAAACAGATGAACTCTCAACTAAATATATAGAAGTAGTAGATTTAGCAAATCAATTAAGATTGTATTGTATTAAAGTAATGCTAAAAATGCAAACCTCTCAGAACAATAAAGTTATGGAAGATAAAATAATTGAGGGTTTAAATAATATGAAAATAAAAGAAAAACTAATACTATCAAATGTAATTGAAGGCTTAGATGTGTATTTACCATAAACTATCAATAAAATCTATACTCAATCTAAACCGGAAACTATTAAAAAAACTTATATATCTTAAAACCATCTAATAGAGATTAAATACAATAGAAATTAATTTGTATATAATTTTCTTAGTATTGACCTATAACTGCTTTATCTTACCGTATATTATTTGTATACGGTATTTTGGTGTAAATACTATATGATATTTATAGTGTTCATCAATCTTTTACTCTTCACACATCTTTCCTAAGACATTATCACTAATCAATCAGAAGTTTCATTTTGTTTTATAGATTGTTCTTGACTGTTATAATAATATAAAATATAATAAGTATAATTTATCAAGGTAACACTTTACAACTTTAATAAACTAAAGTGCGATACGGCAAATAAAATATGTTAAAGTCGAGCTAAGTATTTAAAATGTAAAAGTGCTTTTTCAAATATTTCAGTCGTTAATCGGCTATGGAGGTTATTATGTCAAAATGGAAAATATACACACCGGATGGTGTAAATGATATTTTGTTTGATCAATGCTATGCAAAAAGAGAACTGGAGAATAAGATTCGCAATACTTTTAGGTCCTATGGCTATTACGAAATTGAAACTCCTACAATAGAGTTTTTTGATGTATTTTCGTCAGAGATAGAGCACTTTCCACAGGAATCAATGGTTAAGTTCTTTGATCAAAAAGGGAGAATTCTTGTTTTAAGACCTGATATAACAGTTCCTGTTGCAAGAATTACTGCTACAAAAAATCGTGATGTAAAGCTTCCTATTAAATATTCCTACATTGGAAATGTATTTAGATTTAATGAAGTGGGAGGTGGGCGTCAGAATGAATTTACACAAGCTGGTGTTGAATTGCTAGGCGATTATTCTTCTGAGAGTGATGCAGAAATTATAGCCGTTGCGATAAATACGCTCAAGACTGCTGGCTTAGAAGATTTTCAAATTGATATTGGGCAGGTAGAATTTTTTAAAGGTTTAGCAGATGAAGCTGGTTTTACAAATGATGATGTTATTAGAATTTCAAAACTGATAGATAGAAAAGATATTGTTGGTGTTGAAGAAATAGTTAATAGATATGAAATGAGTAGTGAGCTGAGAACATTAATCTTAAAGCTTCCTAGGCTGTTTGGCTCTATAGAAGTGATAGAAAAGCTTAAGCAGGATACAAAGAATAGTAGAAGCTTAGCTGCCTTGAACAATATTGAAGAAGTAATTGGTATACTCGGTGATTATGGATTTTCAAAGTATATTTCAGTTGATTTTGGAATGCTAAAGGGTTTAAATTATGATACAGGTATAATTTTCAGAGGGTTTACACATGGAGTAGGCTTCCCAATACTTTCAGGCGGTAGGTATGATAGTTTAACCTCAAGTTTTGGCAGAGACTGTCCTGCAACTGGATTCTCATTGGGAATAAATATGCTGATGACCGCACTTGAAAAGACAGAAATGCCTCTGGTAAAGCCGAGTGTTGATTCTTTGATATGCTATAAAAAATGTAATAGAAAAAATGCTATTGAAATAGCTGAGACGCTAAGGAAACAAGACATGAATATTGAAACTTTTGTGCTTACCGATAATATTCAACAAGGCATAGATTATGCAACATCAAAGCAAATCGGTGGTGTGATTTTTATAGAAGACAACGGTAAAATTACGATAAATGATATCGTTAACAATACAGTAAAAGAAACGAGTTATGAAGATTTAGTAGCTCAACGCTCATAGAACAAATCTATGGGGAGGTTGACCCTGAAAAATAATTTGAATTGTGCCGCAGAACAGCGGAGGAATGGAGATTCATTATGAGATATTTAACTATCGCACTTTCAAAAGGAAGACTTACGGATATGTCAATAGAGATTTTTGAAGCAATCGGAATTGACTGCACGGAGCTTAAATCTTCAACTAGAAAGCTAATATTAACAGATGAAAAGAACAAAATTAAGTTTTTTTTAGCAAAGCCTGCGGATGTTCCTACATATGTTGAATATGGAGCTGCAGATATAGGTATTGTGGGAAAAGATACATTGCTTGAAGAGGGCAGAAACCTTTACGAAGTACTAGACTTAGGATTTGCTGCTTGTAAAATGGCTCTTGCTGGACCAGCAGAATTAGAAGGAAAGATTGATGAGCTAAATATAAAAAGAGTAGGAACAAAATATCCTAATATAGCTAGAAATTATTTTGAGAAAGCTAGAAGAGAAAGCGTTGAAATAATTAAGCTAAACGGTTCAGTTGAGCTTGCTCCGTTGGTAGGGCTATCTGAGGTTATTGTAGACCTTGTTGAGAGCGGGCGTACTTTAAAGGAAAACGGTTTAGTGGTACTAGATACAATTGCAGATATAAGTGCTAGAATGGTTGTTAATAGAGTTAGTATGAAAATGGAGAATGAACGTATTCAGAAAATAATAAATGGGGTAAGAGAGCAACTAGATAAAAGTAGGAGGTAAAGCAATGCTTAACATAGTAGATTTGCGTAAGGACAGTAACGGAGCAGCTGCTAAGGAATTATATACAAAACTAATTCAAAGAACAAAGTCCAAAGATGGTGGCGATATAATGAATATTGTTGCTGAGATTATAGAAAATGTAAAAAAGTCTGGGGACACAGCTCTTCGAGAATATAGTAAGAAGTTTGACAACGCCGATTTAGAAAGTATAAAGGTTTCGGAAGCTGAAATATCTGCTGCATATGGTGTAGTTGATGAAGAATTATTACAAACAATAAAGAAATCCAAGCAGAATATATGGAGCTTCCATGAAAAACAGCTACAGAATAGTTGGATTAGCCCAAAAGAAGATGGTGCTATACTAGGGCAAATAGTTCGTCCATTAGAAAAGGTTGGATTATATGTTCCTGGTGGAACGGCTCCACTAATATCATCTGTATTAATGACTGCCGTTCCTGCAAAAGTTGCAGGAGTCTCAAAATTAATAATGTGTACGCCCCCTTCAAAAGATGGTAGCGTAAATCCAGCTATACTAGTTGCAGCAAGAGAAGCAGGGGTCGATGAGGTTTATAGAGTAGGCGGTGCTCAAGCTATTGCAGCAATGGCATATGGAACAGAGTCTATACCAAGTGTAGATAAAATATGTGGACCGGGGAATGTATTTGTTGCCACAGCAAAAAGGCTTATATTTGGGGACTGCGACATAGACATGTTTGCTGGGCCGAGTGAGATATTGGTAATTGCCGACTCAACAGCAAAGCCAGAATATGTGGCAGCTGACCTGCTTTCTCAAGCAGAGCATGATAAGTTGGCATCGTCAGTACTTATTACAGATGATGAAAGTCTTGTGCAAAAGGTTGGTATTCAGATTGAAAAGCAGTTGTCTAAATTGAGTAGGGCAGCCATAATTGACAAATCTCTAGAAGACTATGGGTTTGTAGTTTTAGTAGACGATATTGAGAAGGCTATAGATGTGTCAAATAACATAGCGCCCGAGCATCTTGAACTTTGTATAGACGAGCCTATGAGTATGTTAGGTCTTATAAAAAACGCAGGTGCAATATTCATAGGGAACTACTCTCCAGAGCCTTTAGGCGACTATATGGCTGGACCTAGCCATGTGCTGCCTACTAGCGGTACTGCTAGATTTTCATCACCCGTGAATGTAGATCAATTTATTAAAAAATCCAGTTTGATTTACTATAATAGACAAGCCCTTGAGAAAACTAGTAAAGACATTGTTAGATTCGCAGAAGCAGAGCTCTTAGAC
Organism: Bacillota bacterium; assembly: GCA_023391425.1. GTDB lineage: Bacteria > Bacillota > Clostridia > Acetivibrionales > DSM-1351 > Ruminiclostridium. Next base: position 27,662 of record JAEWAX010000106.1, read on the forward strand.
GCACATGCTAATGCAATAAAAGTTAGATTTGATGGTTAAGAAGCTAGTTTTCCATTTAGAATTAGTAGTATGGGGAAATCCCATAGCTTTAAAGAGTAGCAATTGTTTTAACTGGGAGAATTAAATATAAATGTATTTTTGAACATTAGTTACGTGGAGGTTATTATGATAGAAGAATTGATAAGGCCTGACATAAGGTCATTTACACCATATAATGCTAATCAGCAACCATATAAAATTAAACTTGATGCAAATGAAAGTCCTTTTAATATGCCAATAGAAACAAGGAAAAAACTTTCAGATTTCATATTAAGTGACCCACAATTAAATCTATATCCAGATACAGACTCAATTCAATTAAGAAAAGCATTAAGTGAGCATTGGAACGTTGATGAAGAGGGCATAATAGTTGGTACTGGCTCAGATGAGCTAATACAGATCATAACTAATGTATTTGTTGACCGTGGAGATAAGGTGCTATATCCTGTTCCTTCATTTAGTATGTATAAAGATTCATGCTTAATTGCAGGTGGAACTCCAGTTAAATATGTGCTTGATCCAAATAACAAATATGAATATTCAAAAGAAAAGATTATTGAAGCATATGATAACGAAATGCCTAAAATTATTTATATTTGCAATCCTAATAACCCTACTGGAAATTTGATGCAAGTTGGTGATATTCTTGAAGTAGTGCGCTATTGCCAAAGGTCTATAGTTATAGTGGATGAGGCATATGCAGAGTTCTGCGATACAACAGTAATTCCATATGTTTCCGAATGCCAGAATCTTTTAGTTATGAAAACTTTCTCAAAGGCATATGGATTGGCTGGAATTAGATGTGGCTACTCTTTATCTTCAAAGAAACTAGCAAAAGCCATTAATTTGGTACGGCCTCCTTACAATATAAGCTCATTATCCCAGTTTGCTGCCCAATTGGTTTTGATGGAGAAGGAGCAAATAAGCAAAAACATTAAATTCCTTGTAGAGCAAAGGGAGTGGATGATTGAGGAATTGGCTAAAATAAAAGGAGTAGAGGTCTATAGTTCATTTGCTAATTTTATTCTAGTAAAAATTCAAAACTGCAAAGAAGTAAATAAAAAACTGTGTGAAAAAGGTATATTTGTTAGGGCATTTGGCTCGGCGCCCTTACTTGAAGACTGCCTGAGAATAAGTATTGGAACACAAGAGCAAAATACCATTTTTCTTGATGAACTATCTAGTATCTGTTATAATAATTAACGAACATTATGTAGTAAAAATCAAAAAAGGTTCGGGTTAAAATGAACGGAGGGATACTTTTGCGAGAGGGCTTAGTAAACAGGAATACAAAAGAAACCCAGATCAAGATACAAATTAATCTTGATGGTAAGGGAGATTGCAATGTTAATACAGGTATAGGCTTTTTTGACCATATGCTAGTATTATTTACTAAGCATGGACTAATGGATGGAGAATTTGATGTTAAGGGCGACTTAAATGTTGATTGCCATCACACAGTTGAGGATACTGGTATTGCACTGGGATTAGCTATAAGGCAGGCTCTTGGTGATAAAAAGTCTATTAAGAGATATGGTACAGCATTTGTTCCTATGGATGAGTCTCTTGTTCAGGTATCTTTAGATTTGAGTGATAGACCGTTCTTGGTTTTCGATGCCAGCTTTTCACAACAAATGGTTGGACAAATGGATACACAACTAGTTGAAGAATTCTTTAGAGCAGTGGCGTTTAATGCGGGTATTACACTTCATATCAAACTTCTACATGGAACCAACTGTCACCATATTATTGAAGCAATGTTCAAGGCTTTTGGCAGAGCACTGGATGAGGCAACAAAAATTGATACTAGGATAGTCGGAGTCATGTCTACAAAAGGACTACTTTAATACATTGCCGCTAAATATAGGATATAAATTTTTTATTATAAATTTTACTGGAGGTAAAGATAAACATGCTTATTAATAACACAGATTTTATTAAATTGCCTTTGTTCATAAAGGGGAAGGTTAGAAATGTTTATGATTTAGGTGACAAGCTTCTTATTGTTGTAACAGATAGAATTTCAGCTTTCGATGTTATATTTTCAGAATTGATTCCAAATAAAGGAGTACTTCTAAATAGTATATCTGCTTTTTGGTTTGATTACACAAAGGATGTTATTGGAAATCACGTGATAACAACAGACGTAAGTAAATATCCTAAGGAGTTATCAGCTTTTAAAGAGGAACTAGAGGGTAGATCAATGCTGGTAAAGAAAATTGATATGGTTCCTGCTGAATGCATAGTAAGGGGATATCTGGAGGGCTCAGGTCTTAAGGAGTATCAAAAAACTGGAAGCATATGTGGTATAAAGCTGCCAGCAGGTTTGAAACAAGCTGATAAACTACCAGAACCAATATTTACGCCTTCTACAAAAGAATCAGAGGGTCATGATATAAATGTTTCATTTGAGGAACTTTGTAATAAAATCGGAACAGAAATGGCAACAAAATTAAAGGATGCAAGTATAAACATGTATCTCAAAGCAAATAAGCACGCTGAAAGTAAGGGATTGATCTTAGCTGATACTAAATTCGAGTTTGGTATGTCTGATGGACAATTAGTGGTTGGTGATGAGGTATGTACACCAGATTCATCCCGCTTCTGGTCTATGGAGGAATATCAGCCTGGTCGCGCACAAAAGAGCTTTGATAAGCAGTTTTTGAGAGAATATCTTGAAACTCTTACATGGGATAAACAGTATCCAGCTCCAAAGCTTCCAGATGAAGTAATTAAAAATACTGAGGCAAAATATATAGAAGCTTACGAGAAAATTACTGGTAAAAGTTTTAAAAGTTGATTTTATCAACTTTTAGAACTTTTTGACCATGGGCTTTAAGAGCTCTTGACGTTAGCTTTTAAGTTGATTTTGTCAACTTTTAAAACTTTTGACCACGGGCTTTAGGCTTTTGACCTTAGGTTTCAAAAGTTGATTTTGTCAAGAACTTTTGGCCCACGGGCTTTTCAAGATTTTTAACCTGTAACGATTGGAGAACAGCATGATTGCTATCATTGACTATGGTGTTGGTAATTTGGCAAGCGTAAACAAGGCATTAAGTTTTATTGGAGTTGATTCCAAGATAACCTCAGATCATAGAGAAATACTTGCTGCCGATAGGGTGGTACTGCCAGGAGTAGGTGCCTTTGCCGATGCTATGAACAGCCTTGAAAAAACTAATATGATTTCTATTATAAATCAGGTAGTAGCAAAAGGAACACCCTTATTAGGTATCTGCTTAGGTATGCAGCTATTGTTTGACTACAGTACTGAGGGTGGAGAAAAGGTGAAAGGTCTTGGTTTATTAAAGGGTAGTATAACGCAATTTCCTCTTGATATGGGGCTTAAGGTTCCACATATGGGGTGGAATAGCCTGCAAATTAAACAGAATAAACATCTTTTTGAGGGAATACAGGAAAATAGCTATGTTTATTTCGTTCACTCATATTATTTAAAGGCTGAGAATTCTTCTGATGTTGGTGCAACCTGCAAATATGGAATTGAGTTTGATGCTGCTGTTTGTAAAGGTAATATAATGGGAACACAGTTTCACCCCGAAAAGAGTGGAGATGTGGGATTAAATATACTTAGAAATTTTGCAAGTATATAAGTAAATTAAACAACTTTCGCAAACTAAAATCATTACCAGTCGTAGCTTGGTAGATGAAGACTATGAGAAGGTTTAGCGAAATTATTTACATTTTAGAAAAATATAAGAGCAATATATTTCAACTTAGAAAGTTGATTAATATAGGTTTACCCAATGAGAAAATTCATTTGGTATGTTTAGCATATGGAGGTTAATTGTGATTATTTATCCTGCGATTGATATTATAGATGGTAAGTGCGTTAGGCTACAGCAAGGTAGCTATAACGATGTGACTATATTCGGAGACAGTCCCGTAGAAATGGCAATAAAATGGGAGAACCAGGGAGCAGAGTATTTACACGTAGTTGATTTAGATGGCGCTAGATCTGGTAATTCAGAAAACGCTGAGGTTATTAGGCAAATAGCGAAAAAATTAACTATTCCTGTTCAGTTAGGTGGAGGAATTAGAAGCCTCGATAAAATCGAAACAATTCTTTCAAATGGTGTGAGCAGAGTAATCTTAGGCACGTCTGCTGTTAATGACCAGGAGATGCTCAAGACTGCACTTAAGGAATATAAGGACAAAATTGCTGTCGGTATAGATGCAAAAGATGGCATGGTAGCAATACATGGTTGGGAGAAAACAAGTGATTTTACAGCCATTGATTTTGCAAAAAGAGTTGAAGCATTAGGTACTAAAACAATTATTTATACTGATATTTCAAGAGATGGCATGCTAAAGGGGCCAAATCTTGTCGCAATGAGAGATATGGCAAAGTCGGTTAACATAGAAGTTATAGCATCTGGCGGAGTAAGTTGCCTCCACGACGTAACCAATCTGAAACCTACTGGAGTAAGTGGTGTTATTATTGGAAAGGCACTATATACAGGAAATATAGACTTAAAAGAAGCTATTGATGCAACAAAGTAGTGAGTCGGTATAGGTAATTAATTGTTACATGCCGGAAATGGAGAAAAAATGCTTACAAAAAGAATTATTCCTTGCCTGGATGTACATGCAGGTAGAGTTGTAAAAGGTGTACAATTTGTAAATATAATTGATGCTGGGGATCCAGTTGAGGCTGCAGCTTTCTATGATAAGGCTGGAGCAGATGAGCTGACCTTTCTTGATATAACAGCATCTTCAGATGCTAGGACTATTATGCTTGATGTTGTGAGACATGTGGCAGAACAAGTATTTATTCCATTTACTGTTGGAGGTGGAATAAGAACAGCTGAGGATTTTAGAGAAATTCTAAAAGCTGGTGCTGATAAGGTTGCAGTGAACTCTGCTGCACTTAAGAGACCTGAACTTATATCTGAGGCGGCTTGGAAATTTGGCAGACAGTGTGTGGTATTGGCTATTGATGCTAAGAAAAGGCCTGATGGCTCTGGCTGGGATACTTACTTAAATGGCGGCAGAGTAAATACAGGAAAAGATGCTGTGAAATGGGCTATAGAAGCAGAAAAATTAGGTGCAGGTGAAATACTTTTGACCAGCATGGACAAAGATGGAACAAAAGATGGGTATGATATTGAGCTTACAAGAACAATATCAGATAACGTAAGAATACCTGTGATTGCGTCTGGAGGAGCTGGAAAAATGGAGCATTTCAAGGATGCATTAGTTGATGGAAAAGCAGATGCAGTCCTTGCTGCTTCATTGTTTCATTTTAGGGAAATGGAAATACGCGACTTGAAGCAATACTTAAGTAACAATGGGATTGAAACTAGAATATAATTTTTGTACAGCAAAAAAATTTTAAATTGACATATGCGGTATAATTTATATTTGATATTATTATAAAGTTATAAATTTATAGTTTAAAAAAATGTGTGGAGGAGCATGAATATGAATAATTTAAAGAGCGAATTAAAATTTGATGACAAGGGGCTTATTCCTGTAGTTACACAAGATTTTAAAACCAAAGAGGTTTTGATGGTAGCCTATATGAATGAAGAAGCCTTTGATAAAACTATAGAAACTGGGAAAGTACATTACTATAGCCGTAGCCGTAGCAAACTTTGGTTAAAAGGTGAAACTTCAGGTCATTTCCAATTTGTAAAAGCTATTAAACTTGATTGTGATGGGGATACAATACTGATTGAAGCAGAACAAATAGATGCTGCTTGCCATACTGGAAACAAAACTTGCTTCTTTAGAACAATGAAAGATGAAAAGTGGGAAGAGACTACAGAAAATGTTGATGATGAAATGCTATCAGCTGAGATACTAAAGGAAGTGTATGATGTTATTGTTGACAGAACAATACATCCTAAAGAAGGCTCATACACAAATTATTTGTTTACAAAAGGGTTGGATAAAATATTAAAGAAGGTCGGAGAAGAAGCTGCTGAGGTCATTATTGCTGCTAAGAACAAATCTAAAGAAGAAATTAGATATGAAGTATCAGATTTGATGTATCATTTGATGGTATTATTGGTTGAAAGAGGCCTTACTCTTGAAGACATCTATGGCGAATTAAAGGGAAGAAGATAAGTGAAGAATAATTTACTGAGCATTGATGAATATAGAAATAATCCGGAGTTTTACTTTTGTAAGAGCTTACGTTGTGCTAATAAAAAGAATATAAATAGTGCTTTAAAAAACTTACTAAAAGCAATAGCGCTAGAGCCAGATAATTGTGAATATAAATTCAATGTTGCTTGCATCTTATCTGAATTGAAACGTCCTAAGGATGCAAATAAAATTTTCAATGACATACTCTTAAACTTTGATCCAACGATGTTTGATTGCTATTTTGGGTTGGGATGTAATAGCTTTGAAATTGGAGATGAAGAAAAAGCTGCTGAATATTTTGAAAAATATCTGTATTTTGATAGTGAAGGGGAGTTCAGTGAAGAAGTCGCTGAAATGATATTCTATTTAAAGTTTTACAATGGTATTTTTCATAATGAGCGATTTATTAAACGTTCAAATATTAACTTTAAAAATGCTAAAAAGTTTCTATGCGAAAACAGACTGAATAGTGCAACTAGTGAGCTATGTAAAGCTGTAAGCTCAAATCCTTTTAATGTAAAGGCGAGGAACTTACTTACATTAACTCTGATAGCACAAGGGAATTATGTTCGTGCAAAGTACATTAGCAATACTGTCAGAGACATTGATAAAGATGATGTATGGGCAAACTGTCTATACATCTATATTCTCTCTAATACAGGAAAACAAAAAAGGGTAAATAAACTTTTAGAAGTTTTACCTTTGGCAGAGATTCAAAATAGAGAAGAACTTCTTTGTGTTGCGACTACTTTATTAGTTTTTAATAAAGTAGAGGAGCTGATATTACTTTTAGAAATGTATATAACTGAATATAGTGATCCGCTTATTTACTCTACTTTATTGCTTGGATACACACTAACCCAAAATATAGAAAAGTTTAATGGGATATATAAAATTTTATTCTCTTTGTGTAAGACTAATATTGAACTTGTTGGATGGTTAGAATGTATTAAAAGAAATATTAATTCGCAAAATGAGAAATTATTAGCGATAGATGAATATAATAAAATATTCAGTATAAATAAAGAAGTAAATAACCCCATTTACCACCCAAAGAAATATCAAGAATTATATTTAAAAATACGTAGACCAAAACAAAAACTAAGCAAAAAGTATGAACCAATAATAGCTTGTGCAGTAAGACACAGGGAAATAATGTATACACAGTATTATGAAAAGGAAATAATAAGTATACTAAATAACTGTTTATTAGATTCCAAAGGCTCACTTGAGATTCAAAACAACGATATAGCAGCATATTCCGCAGCACTTGAGTATAATTATTGTAAACAGTACTTTATTGAAGTGGGAAAAAAAGAGATAATTCAAAAATATAATCTTTCTTCAATATCATTTGATAGAGCTTTGAAAAAATTAGAGTTAAATTTTGATAAAAAGTTGTTAAAATCATGAGTAAATAGAAGAAACGGGTAGGTTTGAAGTTGTAATTTGACTAACTGCTAAAATATAGCTATTTTTATTGATATAGGATGTTTGAAAATATTCTATTCAATATATAATATAATAATATGATTAGCACTCATTAGTGGTGAGTGCTAACAGGAACCAAATTTTTAAGGAGGTAAAACAATGAAGATAAAACCATTAGGTGATAAAGTCGTTATTAAAATGCTTGAGGTAGAAGAAACAACTAAAAGCGGAATAGTATTACCAGGAAGTGCAAAAGAAAAGCCACAGGTAGCTGAAGTTGTAGCTGTTGGACCTGGAACAGTAGTTGATGGAAAAGAAGTAAAAATGGAAGTTAAAGTTGGAGACAAAGTACTTATGAGCAAATATTCTGGAACTGAAGTAAAGTATGAAGGCCAGGAATATACAATATTAAAGCAGGGCGATATACTTGCTATTGTTGAATAAATTTATAGGAGGCAATAAAAGATGGCAAAAGAAATCAAATTTGGAGAAGAAGCTAGACGTGCACTTGAAAATGGTGTAAATCAATTAGCTGATACAGTAAAAGTTACCCTTGGACCAAAGGGAAGAAATGTTGTTTTAGACAAGAAATTTGGCTCACCTTTAATTACAAATGATGGTGTTACTATAGCTAAAGAGATTGAGCTTGAAGATAAATTCGAAAATATGGGTGCTCAGCTCGTCAAGGAAGTTGCTACAAAGACAAATGATGTAGCTGGTGATGGTACTACAACAGCAACTCTTCTTGCACAAGCAATTATTAGAGAAGGTATGAAAAATGTTGCAGCAGGCGCAAACCCAATGATTTTAAAAAGAGGTTTACAAAAAGCTGTTGATGTTGCAGTAGCTGGAATAAAAACTAATAGTCAGAAAATTAAGGGAAAAGAAGATATCGCAAGAGTTGCAACTATATCAGCTAATGATGACGTAATTGGAACTCTTATTGCTGATGCAATGGAAAAGGTTACAAATGATGGTGTTATAACTGTTGAAGAATCAAAGACAATGGGCACTAACCTTGAAGTTGTTGAAGGAATGCAGTTTGACAGAGGATATCTATCAGCATACATGGTTACTGATACTGATAAGTTAGAAGCTGTTTTAGATGATCCATATATACTTATTACAGACAAGAAAATTACTAACATTCAAGAGATTCTTCCAATCCTTGAGCAGATAGTTCAACAGGGTAAGAAGCTCATGATTATAGCAGAAGATGTTGAAGGTGAAGCTCTTGCAACTCTCGTTGTTAATAAGCTAAGAGGAACCTTTACTTGTGTAGCTGTTAAAGCACCTGGATTTGGTGATAGAAGAAAAGCTATGCTCCAAGATATTGCTGCTCTAACAGGTGGTGAAGTAATAACTGAAGAATTGGGTCTTGACTTAAAAGAGACTACAATCGCTCAGCTTGGTAAAGCAAGACAGGTTATTATTCAAAAAGAAAACACTATTATCGTAGATGGCGCAGGCAGCCAAGATGATATCAAGAATAGAATTGCTTCAATTAAAGCCCAAATCGAAGATACAACTTCAGATTTTGATAGAGAAAAGCTTCAAGAAAGACTTGCAAAACTATCAGGTGGAGTAGCAGTTATCCAAGTTGGTGCTGCAACTGAAACTGAAATGAAGGAAAAGAAGCTTAGAATTGAAGATGCACTTGCTGCTACAAGAGCTGCAGTTGAAGAAGGTATCGTAGCTGGTGGTGGTACAGTTTTAGTTAATGTAATTCCTGATGTTGCTAAGTTGCTAGAAACAACAACTGGTGATGAAAAAACTGGTGTACAGATTATACTTAGAGCTCTTGAAGAGCCAATCAGACAAATAGCTGCTAATGCTGGTCTTGAAGGTTCAGTAATAGTTGACAAAATTAAAGCAAGTAAAAAGGGTATTGGATTTGATGCTCTTAACGAAAAATATATCGATATGATTGAAAGTGGAATAGTTGACCCTGCAAAGGTTACTAGATCAGCTCTACAAAATGCAGCATCTGTTGCATCAATGGTTCTTACAACTGAGAGTGTTGTTGCTGACAAACCAGAACCAGAAGCTCCAGCTATGCCGGGTGGAATGCCAGGCGGAATGGGTGGCATGTACTAGGAATAAATTTTCAGCGGAGGGTGTTCTTTATAAGATCACCCTCTATTTATATTTATTCGGTGTCTACCGTCGCTACTCTTGCATAAGTGCAACAGTAAAGTGGAGGTACGACCTTGGAATGCGATTTCTAAGATTCAAGGGGGTAAAAACACTTCCGAATGAATTTAAGTAATCTGCTTATAATAAATTTGAAAAAAATGATTATTAATGATAGAATTCATTATAATATACAAATATAAAAATTAATTATAAATTATTGATTTATGTACTTGATATTATTCCATTTATTTATTATTATTTATAAAAGCTTCAGAATTTTCGAGGAGGGGTCTAGTTGGACATATTTTTGGAGAAAATAGTAAAGCGTAAGAAAACTATGATTGACAGTGCGATTATTGCAGGAATTGTTGTACTGGCGATACTGTTAATAATGATTTTAGGCTCTATCAAATTTCTTAGTTCATTTTTTCTATTATTCATCGTTGGTATAGGTTATCTTGCTTATATTTTTATAAGAGGTAGGAATGTTGAATATGAGTATATTGTTACTAATGGAGATTTAGACATTGACATGATAATCGCGCAAAGAAAACGTAAAAGAATTTTTAGTGGATCTTGCAAGGATTTTGAAATGGTTGCCAAATTAACTAGTGGTCAATATGATAACAATACCCAAAGTATTAAAAATCGTATAGTAGCTGTATCTTCAATGGAATCATCAGATGTTTACTTTATTTCAACAGTTAAAGATGGACAGAAGACCCTTGTTTTTTTTGAACCACATGCTAAAATGATAGAATCATTCAAGAAATACATTCCACGAAAGATTTTTGAATGATTTTGAAAAGAGGCAAAGGACATTTGTTCTTTGCTTTTTTGACACAAATTTAAAATAATTTCTAAATTTAAATATTTGATAAGGAGGAATTCGGAAAAATGGCGTATTTTTACAGTGAACCATCTAGAACATTTAGTGAATATCTATTAGTACCAAATCTAACTACAAAGGCGTGTATGCCGGGCAATGTTACCCTAAAGACTCCAATAGTAAAGTATAAGGTAGGGGAAAAGCCAACACTTGAATTGAATATTCCAGTTGCATCCGCTATAATGCAATCTGTATCAGATGACAATATGGCAATTGCATTGGCAAAATGTGGAGGAATATCATTTGTTTATGGTTCACAAAGTATTGAAAAACAAGCTGATATGGTTCGAAAGGTAAAAAAATATAAAGCTGGTTTCGTTGCTAGTGATAGTAACCTAAGACCTGATGATACCCTTAGAGATGTTGTTAATATAAAGGAAAAAACAGGACATGCAACAATAGCAATTACTGAAGATGGCACATCTACTGGAAAATTAGCTGGAATTGTTACGAGCAGAGATTACAGACTTAGTAGAGCATCGTTAGATCAGAAAATAAGTGAGTTTATGACTCCTTTTTCACAGCTTATTTATGCTCATGAAGGTATATCGTTAAAAGAAGCAAATGATATGATTTGGGAACATAAGCTAAACTGCCTTCCAATTATAGATAATAATGATAGACTAGTATACTTAGTTTTTAGAAAAGACTATGATAGCCACAAAGAAAATCCTAATGAATTACTTGATAGCAAAAAGCGCCTTATTGTTGGTGCAGGAATTAACACTAGAGATTATAAGGAAAGAGTTACTGCTTTAGTTGAAGCTGGTGTTGACGTGGTTTGTATTGATTCATCAGATGGATACAGCGAGTGGCAATCCGATACAATTAAGTGGATAAAGGATACCTATAATGGTGAAATTAAAGTGGGCGCTGGTAATGTTGTTGATAGAGAAGGCTTCAGATATCTAGTAAATGCAGGTGCTGATTTTATTAAAGTAGGAATCGGAGGAGGCTCTATCTGTATAACAAGAGAACAGAAGGGTATCGGTAGAGGACAAGCTTCTTCAATTATTGAGGTTTCTGCAGCACGTGATGAATATTTAAAAGAGACAGGTGTTTACATCCCTATATGCTCAGATGGAGGAATAGTACACGATTACCATATTGTACTTGCACTTGCAATGGGTGCTGATTTTGTGATGCTTGGAAGGTATTTTGCAAGATTTGACGAAAGCCCAACAAGAAAAATAAAAGTTGGTGGAAACTTTGTTAAGGAGTACTGGGGTGAAGGTTCAAACCGTGCTAGAAATTGGCAAAGATATGATATGGGTGGAGACTCTAAGCTAGGATTTGAAGAAGGTGTAGACTCCTATGTACCATATGCAGGTAAGCTTAAAGATAATTTGGACACAACTATCTATAAGGTGAAATCTACAATGTGTAATTGTGGAGCTTTATCAATTCCTGATTTACAACAAAGAGCTAGGCTAACTCTTGTTTCAGCTACTAGTATTAAAGAGGGTGGAGCTCATGATGTAATTCTAAAAGATAATGAATTATCTTCATCTTGATAGTGACATTCTATCTATATATAGGTCTAAAAAAAAGTATAATGCATATTCTTTTATAAACTGTAAAATATTGGAGAGGGTTCTTGACATTGTTTTATATGTACTTTATAATAAGTAAGCGAAACAGCTGACCTAAGGCTTCATAAATTTTTTCTATAGATGTGGATTTTATTATTAAATAGACAGCATAATTAAGGATTTACAAGGAATAATATTTTTAATTATGATTGGGTTAGCAGAAAAAATTAAGTGTAAAGGAGAGGGCTTCAAATGTCAGCAAAAGAAGTCGTATTAACATACGAAGGTTTGAAAAAATTAGAAGAGGAATTAGAGCTTTTAAGAGGTACGAAGAGAAAAGAAGTTGCCGAGAGAATAAAGCAGGCACTTTCATTTGGAGATATATCTGAGAATTCAGAGTACGATGAAGCGAAAAATGAACAGGCACAGGTTGAAGGCAGAATAGTACAGCTTGAATCTATGCTAAAGCATGCTCGCTTAATAGATGAGGATGATGTTTTAACTGATGTAGTTAGTGTAGGAGCTAAGGTAAAGCTTTATGATATTGAGTTTGATGAAGAGGTAGAATATCATATTGTTGGTTCCACTGAGGCTAATCCAATTAAGTCTAAAATATCAAATGAATCACCAGTTGGTGCAGCACTAATCGGTCATAAAAAGGATGATATTATAGAAGTACAAGTGCCAGATGGCTCAATAAAATTTAAGATACTTGAGATTTCAAAGTAGAAAAAAATGTATACAATATCTGTTGCTACTTGATATTAAATTAATATATAATTATGATAACAGTTTACATTACGATGTAAACTGTTTTTTATAACGAGGCATAAGATATCCCCATTTCTACAAGTGGCGGGTACCGTTCCATTTTTCAGGCGTCGATCATATCTACCGCCTCGTTGAAACGCCGCTGAGGCAAGTAAATTTTTCTACAACCGAAAAATTTACTTTTGAACCAAGGCGTTATAATATATATGGTTTGTAACGATTTATATTAAAAGGTGCTATTGAAATATCATAAGAATGTACATTAGTATTATATTTAAATATACTAAATTATTAATTTTAATTTATGGAGGATATAAATGTCAGAAGAGAATATGCAAGCTAATGAACAGAATGAAGAGCAGGATTTAAGTGAAATACTTAAGGTTAGACGTTCAAAACTAAAAGATTTACAGGAAAAGGATAAGGACCCATTTAAGGTAGTTAAATATGATGTAATACATTCGACAAAAAATATTATAGATAACTTTGAATCACTAGAAGGACAAAATACCTCTATTGCCGGAAGATTGATGTCAAAGAGGGGAATGGGTAAAGCTAGTTTCTGTGATTTGCAGGATAGAGATGGAAAAATTCAGCTCTATGTTAGGAAGGATGAGGTCGGAGAAGAGAATTATGAGCTCTTCAAAAAATATGATATTGGTGATATTGTAGGAATTAAGGGTGAAATATTTAAAACTCATAAGGGTGAAATATCTGTAAAAGTAAGAGAAATCACGCTATTATCAAAGTCTTTGCTACCCTTACCAGAAAAATGGCATGGCTTGAAAGACACTGATTTAAGGTATAGGCAGAGATATGTTGACTTAATAGTTAATCCTGAGGTTAAGAATACATTTATACTTAGAAGCAAGATAATTAAGGCTATAAGAAAATTCCTAGATGATAAAGGATTCTTAGAGGTTGATACACCGCTTTTGAATACAATACCAGGCGGAGCTACTGCAAGGCCATTTATCACACATCATAATACATTAGATATTGATATGTATCTTAGAATTGCACCTGAGCTCTATTTAAAGAGATTAATTGTAGGTGGCATGGAAAAAGTATACGAAATGGGTAGAATGTTTAGAAATGAAGGTATGTCTGTAAAGCATAATCCGGAATTTACTATGATGGAAGTATATGAGGCTTATAATGATTATAAGGGTATGATGGAACTCACAGAAAACCTTATTTCAACTGTTGCAATGGAGACATTGGGAACTACCAAAATTGTTTATCAGGGACAGGAGATTGATTTAACTCCACCTTGGAACAGACTTTCAATGATAGAAGCAGTAAAACAGTATGCTGGGGTTGATTTTAATGATATCAAAACGGATGAGGAAGCAAAGGCTGTTGCAGAATCAAAAAAAGTACATGTTAAAGACGGAATGGCACGTGGAGAAATATTAAGCCTTATGTTTGAAGAATTTGCTGAGAGTAATTTAATTCAGCCTACCTTTATATATGATTATCCAGTTGAGGTATCTCCGCTTACAAAGAGAAAACCTGATTGCCCAGAGCTTACAGAACGGTTTGAATTTTTCATTACAGGAAGAGAAATGGGTAATGCTTACTCAGAGTTAAATGACCCTATTGATCAAAAAGAAAGATTTATAAGTCAGGTTAAAAAGAGAGATTCTGGTGATGAAGAAGCAAATATGATGGATGAGGATTATGTTACTGCATTAGAATACGGTATGCCTCCAACAGGAGGATTAGGAATAGGCGTAGACAGGCTCGTTATACTATTGACGGATTCAGCCTCAATTAGAGATATCTTATTATTCCCTACAATGAAACCGAGAGACTAATTGAAAACAACATAATTAGGACACCCAGGATGGAGGTCTAAATTGAAATATACACTTAAAGAAGCTAGAGAAATATTAGGGGTTACCAAAAACTCTTCAAAACACGATATTGAAACGAAATATGACATAGCAATGAAAAAGTATAAACTTTTAAAATCAGAAGGGAAGCTTGACGAAAAAGCAGAAGCTGATTATATTAGGAGTACTGATGCATATAGAATTGTAATGGGATATGAAGTAGATGAGCCAAAGGTTGAAAGAAAAGAAACTTATACTGATAAAGCTTTTAAAAAGGCAGGCATAGACAGGAAAAAGGCTAATAACTTTTTTTATTACTACAAATTCCATATTATAATAAGCATCATAGCAGTTATTGCTATAGTGTTAACTGTTAGATCATTTATTTATAGGGTAGATCCCGATATAACTATTGGATTAATTGGAGAAGTATATACAGGTGGGTATGATAAACTAGAAACCAAAATCAAGGAAAATTTACCTGAAATAAAAGAAATAGCGTTTGATTCAGCAACGATAACAGATAAATACACAAATGAACAGTCATATGCAAATATGTCTAAAGCAATGGTACTTTTAACTGCATCGGATACTAAATTATTTCTAATGAGTAAATATGCATATAATAATTATGCAAAAGATGGCGCATTTATGGCGCTTGAAGATGTTGCAAAAGAGCTAAATATAGATGTATCTAAAAGTGATTATTTAAAGCTTAGGGTGGTTGATGAATATGAGCAATCTACAACAGTTGAAGGGGAATCAAAAGTTTTGAAGTATAGAGATGCCGAGCCAAAACTTTATGGTATCGATGTAACTAATAGTGAGTTTTTTAAAGGAATAGATATTATGGGGCCTGAAAAGATATTAGTTATTAGGGTAAATACTGAGAATAAAGATTTGATCCTTAAGCTAGTAAAACTTTTTGCAAAGTAATGCAATTAACATTTGAAAAATCGTTATTTAGTGTCTCACTGCCTGTTTAGTTTGATATTCTAGGTGTAGTAGACATAGAACAAGCGAATGATAATTAAGGGGGTTAATAGCATGGATAGTAGTGGACTTAGTGTTATAAAAGAGATAGTAGGTCAAAATACACAAATAGCTCTTTCAGGTGAAATTGATATCTATACGTCACAAACTTTTAAAAATGAGCTGAATGAAGTTATTAGTTCGATGTTTAAGGGTGACATATATATAGATTGTAAAGATTTATCTTATATTGATAGTACAGGCCTTGGAATTCTTGTTGGTGCACTTAAAGAAATTCGCAAAGATAATAATGATATTTATATTTGTAATTTAAAAGAAAATATTAAAAAACTATTTATCATTACTGGCTTGGACAAATTATTTAAAATTAAAGAATAAAGGTTTGCTCCTAAATATTAATGGGTACACATGCTGTGTACCCATTTTATCAATAACTATGAAAAAAGAGGAGAGAGTTAAATGAAAAATGTTTCTTCTGATAATGTTACACTTGTGCTACCAGCAAAAGGCGAATTTGTTAGCACTGCAAGATTAACTGCATCAAGTGTAGCAAACAGGATAGGATTTAACATCGATGAAGTAGAGGATATTAAAGTAGCGGTATCTGAAGTTTGTAATATTATATTATCTAAAGTTGGAGACGAAATAAGTCAATATAAGATAACCTTTGAAATAAACAGTGATAAGTTAGGAATCACATTTACTAGTGACGAGAAAGAATTAGGCTGTTTTGATGGTAAAGTAGAAAATGAATATGGCTTATATATTATTAAAGCACTTATGGACTCTGTGGAGCTTTGTAACTTGAACCATTCCATAGTTATGACCAAAAGGATTGGAGAGTAGCCTATGGAACAAAATAATGAAAGCACCGTTAAAATGGAAGATGCCGAGTTATTCATGCAATATTTTAAAACAAATGATGTTAAATACAGAAATCTTATTGTATCTAAATACTTGAACCTTGCAGAATATTTATCTAAGAAGTTCTTAAATAGAGGTGTAGATTATGATGATATATATCAAGTTGCATGTATGGCACTAATTAAAGCTGTAGATAGATTTAGTCTAGAAAAGGAAGTAAAGTTTGTTAGTTTTGCGACGCCCACTATTCTAGGAGAAATTAAGAGGTTCTTTAGGGACAAGAGCACTACAATAAAGATTCCTAGGCGACTATATGAAGCGAGACAAGGACTCAATATTGCAAGAGATGAGTTATCACAAAAGCTTAGTAGAGTGCCAAGGGCCGATGAAATAGCCGCTTATATGGGTATAAGTGAAGAACTTGTACTTGAAATAATTGAAGCAGGAAGCTCAAGTACAATTAAATCACTGGATCAGAGTGTGTATCAGGACAATGATGCAGAGCTTGGTGATACATTAGGGTATGATGAAAAAACATATGAGCAAATTGAAAATAGGGATTTCATTGAAAAAGCCTTAAAAATGTTCGGTGAGATTGAGCGAGAATTCATTACTTTACGATATATTCAAAATTTAACACAAAAACAAATTGCTGAAAAATTTGGAGTTTCACAAATGTATATATCACGAATGGAGAAGAAGATTCTTGGTAAATTCAGGACTTTACTTTAACTATTTATTCTAATGTGTTTATACTTCAAAAATACAGGGTATTAATAATAATATTCTAATTTAGGTGGGTGTAATTGTGAAAGCCGTTACTTATACCATTAGTAATGATATGAAGGCTCTTGCCAGTACGATAGATTTAATACTTAATAATATTATTTCGGAACATTGTATGAGTGATCAAATACTGTTCGAGATTAAAGTTGTGCTTAATGAACTAATAGTAAATGCGTTATGTCATGGTAATAATTGTGAGTTGGATAAGGTTACGTATGTTACACTAAAAATAGTTAACGATAATTATTTATATATCAGTGTTAAAGATGAGGGGTATGGGTTTAAATCAAAACTTAATACATGTTCGCTAAATGATTATGTACAAGTAATAAATAATTCATTATGTGAGCATGGAAGAGGATTGCTGATAGTTGACCAGCTTTGTGATAAAGTTAAGTTCAATAAATGCGGAAATAGAGTGTCTATACTTAAAAATATTCAGTGAATGATTATTACGTATCCCTAAATTATAAGCATATACCATTGACTAAATAATTATACATATCGGTAGGAAACTGAAGAATTCTTTAGAACACATGAAGAATGGTGATATAATTCTTAATAATTGCTTAAAATCATAGTTAAATAGGTTCACCATCCTTGACAATAAAAACACCATTGTGTTAGTATAAATAAGCCGTCTTTACAGAGGTGAAATACAATTTTAAATAAGACAAGCTGATATAAATTAGTAAAAATAATTTAAAAAAAGTATTGACACTGAGTAAATGACATGGTATTATAATTAAGCTGCTTGCGACAAGCGAACAGCAAATCCTTGAAAAGCACTGGTAACAATGCTTTAAAGGTTTGGACTTTGAAAAGTAAACAGTGATAAATCATGTAAAGGAACTCGAAAAAATTCCGAAATGTTTAAAAACATTTCAAAAAATTGAGTAACTTGCGAACTTTACAACCTAGTTCTTACGAGAACAAGGAACAAATAAGTCAGCAATTTTAATGAGCTAATTAAATTTTTCAAAT
>JAEWAX010000138.1 GCA_023391425.1 Bacillota bacterium
CACCAGCATTGCCAAGAGTAATTAAATCTGTACCTGGAGTATGTGAAATTCCTGCTGTAATGACTCCATTATTGCTAAAGAGTATGGTTTCCTCAAACGCAATGGTTTGATCAATCAAATTAAAAATATAAGCATATTCCGATAATCCTCGTGATGCTGAGGATTCAGCTATTCTAGAGAATCCAGTAGCTATCATATCACTAGCAGGTCCAGCTGGTCCTGTAGCACCAGTTGGTCCAATAGGCCCAGTAGGTCCGGTAGGCCCGATAGGTCCACTTGCTCCAGTAGGTCCCTGAGGATTTATTTGGATAGTTGGACCAGTATTGAGAGTAGGACTTATTTGGTTAGTAGTACCTGTTACGACTGTAGCACCCGTATCTAGCGTAGGGCTTATTTGGTTAGTTGTTCCCGTTACGACTGTGGCACCAGTATCTAGCGTAGGACTTATTTGGTTAGTGGTACCCGTTACGACTGTAGCACCAGTATCTAGTGTAGGGCTTATCTGGTTAGTAGTACCCGTTACGACTGTGGCACCAGTATCTAGCGTAGGACTTATCTGGTTAGTAGTACCTGTTACGACTGTAGCACCCGTATCTAGTGTAGGACTTATCTGGTTAGTGGTACCCGTTACGACTGTAGCACCTGTATCTAGTGTAGGACTTATCTGGTTAGTGGTACCCGTATCGACAGTAGGAGCTGTATCCACATTAGGTCCTGTTAATATAGTCGTACCCGTATCAGTAGTAGGAGCCGTGTCCACATTAGGTCCTGTTAGGACTGCAGGGCCCGTATCAATATTAGGCCCAGTTAGGATATTAGGACCCGTGTCGATAGTGGGACTAATTTGGTTAGTCGGACCAGTTTGGATAGTTGGACCGGTATTAAGGGTAGGACTTATCTGTATTGTTTGACCATTTGAATCCGAACCATTAGAACCTGTTTGGCCATTAGAACCCATTTGGCAAGGTGGATACATATAGCAGTAGCAACTACAGCAGCTAATACATCTGCCGTGACCACAGATATTTCCATTTTTTGCACATTTACAGCAGTTAAAACAGCTACAGAATTCTTCTTTACAGTCTTTGTTTTCCTGAATCCATTTTAAAATATCAAACTTATCATCTTGTTTCTTTTTATGACGATTCTGTTTTTTTTGAACAATATCATTACATTCCACGAAATGTATAGCCTCCTTAAATAATAGGATGTATTACATAATACGCTTAGTTTAAATAACAAGTTACAAAACGATTATTTTCTGTTATTAAGATTTTGGTGTCAATATATTTATTTTAAAAAATATGATAATAAACAATGTTTTCACTTCCTAAAATGTTACAAGAGCGGTATTTAACCAATAATTCAAGCTTTTACCAACCACTAATTGTAACTAAGTATAATGTATTGTTTTAAATAATATTATAGTACAGGTCTACATCTACAGTAGGGAGTAAATATGTTCATAAAAATAAACAGTAAGAATACTGATAAAGAGACTAGTAAAAAAAACAGCAGTAAAACAGTTAATTACTTAATTACAGCGCTTTTTATACTGTTCTTTTTATCGAGCATTTTATTTGGTATCTCAGCACAAAAAAAGCTTTCATATCAATACTATTATAATGGTATCTATGTTGATAGTATTGATGTTTCAGGCATGACAAAAGAGCAAGCATTGAAGAAACTCCAATATGAATTTAACAAAAAATATCATACAGAAACAATTACATTAGTTTATAATGAAAAGACATGGACCATTCCCCTAAAAAGCATCAGCTACCAGTTTGATTTTGACTCAACTCTCAATTATGCATATAGTATTGGTCGTGAAGGAAGCTTTGTAAATCGTCTGAAAACAATTAATAGCCTTGGAAACAAACCAATTAACCTTATAGTATCAGGTAAATATGATAATTCTAGAATGTTAGAAAAATTAGAAATTATAAAAAAAGAAATAGATTTTTTAGGTATATCCTCCACTTACGAATATAATTATGGTAAAATAAACTATACAAATGATGTCAAAGGAAGAAATTTTGATATCGAAACGAACACAAAGTTGATTGAAGCACAGCTTCTAAATAGAAATTTTAATGATATATTTCTTATTGTTCAAGCAATAAAGCCTTCGATTACACTTGAAGATGTTAAAGATTTAAAGGATGTACTTGCTTCATATACTACTAAATTCAATATAAACAATTATAGTAGGGCAAATAACATAAAATTAGCAAGCAAAAGAATTAATAATTATTTGCTATTACCTGGAGAAGAGTTTTCCATGGATTTAGCACTAGGACCTAGAACAGCCGACAAGGGCTTTATGCAAGCTCCAATTATTATGAAAAGCGGAATTGTATCAGGAACTGGAGGTGGAGTTTGTCAAGTTGCAACTACTTTGTATAACTCAGTTTTGCTTTCAATGCTGCAAGTTACTTGTAGAGTAAACCATTCAATAACTCTTAGTTATGTACCACCAGGTCAGGATGCTACTATATCCGAGGGATATATTGACTTTAAATTTAAGAACAATAGAGATTACACCATTTGTATTGTATCAGAAATTAATGCTGGTAATATAACTACAAAAATTATAGGCAAGAAAACAAATGAAGACCCCTTGGTGAGATTAAGGCCAGTTATTGTTGAAGAGTATGATCCTCCACAACCTGAATATATTATTAATAATAAACTATTAGATAACGAAATAGTTATAAAATCTAAAGGAAAAAAAGGAATAAAAGTTGTATTGTATAGAGATATATATAATAAGCGGGGAGCATTAATAAATACTGAGAAAATTAGCCAAGATATATATAAGCCTGTGCGTGGAGTGTATGCTGTAAATAAAAAAAAGTTTGAGGCATTAAATCGTAATTAAATAGGGTTAACTATCAATTAAAAAATTATTTATCAAAATCTAATAAAAATATAAATCAACTAGGAGCACTGCCATGAATGATTTACTTTATAATAAGAAGATAATATGTCCCGTATGTAATAGAGAAATTGAGGTTACAAAAGTCAAAACAAAAGGCTGTAGAGTAAGTTCGAGAGATACTGACATGTGCGTTTATTATGAAAATCTTAATGTACTCTTTTATGACGTCTGGGTATGTGAAAAATGTGGTTATGCTGCTCTGCAAGATAAGTTTGAAGGGCTTTTTACTAAAGATGTTAAAGTTATAAAAGAAAAAATAAGCAATCATTGGATACAGAGAAGTTTTACAGGTGAAAGAGATGTTGACAAAGCTATAGAAGCCTTTAAACTGGCACTACTCACGCTAAAAGTTAGAAATGCAAAAAATAGTGAAATAGCTAAGGTTTGCCTAAGGATAGCATGGTTGTACCGATTTAAGGAAGACCCCAAGGAAATTGAGTTTCTCAATTTTGCATTGACATCTTACAATGAAGCATACTCAAAAGAGAGATTTCCATTGGACAAGCTTGATGAAATCACTTGTATGTACATAATTGCTGAGTTATTCAGAAGAGTTGGTAATTTGGATGATGCAATTATGTGGTTCAGCCGTATTGTTTCTTCAGCAGAGGCTAGAAGTAAGCCTCAATTAATTGAAATGGCTCGTGATCAATTTCAGCTAGCTAAAGAGCAACAAGCTGCATCTCAGGGCAAGGCATAAATTTTGGAGGCAGATAATGAATTCTGGTAAGGTACCAAATGATATTTTAAATAAAATTGTTCTTAGTAAAATTAATACGTTTAGAGAAGATGTAATTCTTCGCCCGGGAACTGGTGAAGACTGTGCTGCCATAGATTTTGGCGAGCATGCATGTGTACTATCAACTGACCCTATTACAGCAGCAGCTAATAATGCAGGTCAGCTTTCGGTTCATATTTCATGTAATGATATTGCATCATCTGGGGTCGAGCCATTAGGATTAATGGTTACTATTTTGTGCCCAGTAGGAACAACTGAAGCTGAGTTAGAAACAGTAATGGAGCAGGTATGCGTTACTGCCGCGCAGCTAAATGTTGAGATTATTGGTGGACATACTGAGGTTACACCAGCCGTAAATAGAATAGTTCTGTCTACCACCTGTATAGGTAAAACTTTAAAAAATAAAATTGTTTCATCTACTGGGGCAAGGCCTGGCGATAGCGTAATTATGACAAAAAGTGCAGGTTTAGAAGGCACAGGAATAATCGCTACTGATTTTGAGTATAAACTTGCCAGTGTAATTACTGAAGATGAATTGAAAATAGCAAAAAGTTTTATTAAATCCATAAGTGTAGTAAAAGAAGGTGTTTTGGCTGGTAAATTTGGTGCTACTTCTATGCATGATATTACCGAAGGAGGCGTATTGGGTGCAGCTTGGGAAGTTGCAGAGGCCTCAGGTACAGGTATTATAATAAATAAAGATAATATTCCCATTGAAGCTGTTACTAAATCAATATGTAAGGCCTTAGATTTAGACGTTTTACGTCTTATATCCAGTGGATGTATGTTTATAACATGCCAAGATGGTGAAGGGCTTGTTAAGCTTTTAGAAAACAATAGTATTAAAGCTACAATTATTGGAACTGTTACTGAAAATAGAAATGAAAGATTACTCATTAGTAAAAAGGATGGTACTGTAAAAAATATTGAGCCACCGACTACTGATGAGCTTTACAAGGTTAATTGACAATGGTGCATAAATATGTAATTTAAACAGAGTTTTTAGCTTCAGGTGGCGTTTTTTCTACATCTGAACCTAAAACATCGTTAAACAATTTATTTTGCATATTTAATTGACATTTATATTCCTATTTTATTATAATTTTACTAGTGCAATTATTAACGAATAATGTCAGACAATTGCTTTGACATAGAGTGGAGGCTATTAATGTATAACATTGATACAATAAAAAAGATGGATCCTCAAATAGCGGAAGCCATTGAACTAGAGGTTAATAGACAGAGAAATAAGATAGAACTTATTGCTTCTGAAAACTTTGTAAGTAACGCTGTAATTGAAGCTCTTGGAACACCATTAACAAATAAGTACGCAGAAGGCTACCCAGGAAAAAGATACTATGGTGGCTGTGAACATGTTGATGTTGTTGAACAGTTAGCTATTGATAGAGCAAAAGAAATATTTGGTGCAGAACATGCAAACGTTCAGCCACATTCAGGCGCACAAGCAAATGAAGCAGTATTCCTTGCTTTCTTAAACCCGGGTGATACGTTTTTGGGTATGAATTTGGCACATGGCGGTCACCTAAGTCATGGAAGTCCTGCAAATATTTCAGGAAAATATTATAATGTAGTACCTTATGGTGTTAGAGAAGACAATTGCTACATAGATTATGATGAACTCAGAAGTATCGCTAAGGCAAATTCTCCAAAGCTTATCGTTGCAGGTGCAAGTGCATATCCAAGAACCCTAGATTTCAAGGCATTTAGAGAAATTGCTGATGAAGTTGGTGCAATATTGATGGTAGATATGGCGCATATAGCTGGTCTTGTTGCTGCAGGTTGTCATCCAAGCCCAGTACCTTATGCAGATATAGTAACTACTACTACTCACAAAACCTTAAGAGGTCCAAGAGGTGGTATGATTCTTTGCAAAGAACAGTTTGCTAAGAAAATAAATAGTGCAGTATTCCCAGGAACACAAGGTGGACCTTTGATGCATGTAATTGCAGCTAAAGCAGTTTGTTTCAAAGAAGCACTTTCAGATGAATTTAAAACTTACCAACAAAACATAGTTAAAAATGCAAAAGCACTATCTATAGCTCTTATGGAAAAAGGCTTTAAGCTTGTTTCTGATGGAACTGACAATCACTTAATGCTTGTAAATTTAACAAACATGAATATTACTGGTAAAGAAGCTCAGCTAAAGCTTGATGATGTTAATATAACTTGTAATAAGAATGGAATACCTTTTGACACCCAGAGTCCATTTATAACTAGTGGTATAAGACTTGGAACACCTGCTGTAACTTCAAGGGGTATGAATGAGGAAGATATGAAGGAAATAGCCGATCTTATTCATCTCACTATTACTGACTACGAGAGCTCAAAGGATAGTATTAAAAAGAGGGTAGAAGCTCTTTGTGGTAAATATCCACTGTATGCTTAAAAATAGTGTGTTTAGAGCTATGGATATCCAATAAAATACAATACGCCATCATCCTGTATATACAACATTACTAATATTAAAGTAATTAAAGTAGGCTAAAAAAATATACTTGTACCTATAGAATAGACACTGAAAAGTCATTAATCTATAGGTACTTTTTATATGAATTATATTCTCAGTTAGAAGATAACAATCATGTACATAATTCTGTTAGAGAAATACAAATTCGATTAATTAATCAAGTAAGTGCATATATACGTACGATTTTGATGAATTCTTATTGAATAATATTCAGAAGTCAAATGCGCTAGCAGTTTTATAATTGGGATAAATACAAAAAACAACCTAAATAAAGGTGTGATTGCACTATATAGGGGTATGGGCAGGTTTTTGCAAAAATCGTACGCTAAGGTATACCTTTTGGAAAGTTAGTTTGTGAATATGGATTAGATTTTATGAAACGAATGTATTCTTGATAAGAGCACTTGAATTTTGGATTTACAAAATATAGAATTGTATAATAAGATTAAAAATTGGTAATTATGAACTGTTATTTGCTAGAGTTAGACCTTCTAAAGTTTTTCAATAATATTATGTATTATCAAACTTAACCTTTAAAGGGGGAAAATAAGTGAAAAGAGAAGTAAGATTTATTGTCCTATGGGCATTATTGCTTTTTGTTGGGTTAACATTATTTAATTTTTTGCATGAATGTGGTCATGGATTTGGAGCACAACTAGATGGAACTCATATCAGTACTGGATTTAATCAAGTCGGTGACTCTGGTAAAAAGCCTAGTGATCCAAATTTTCGCTCTGAAACAATAAAGACTGGTATATTAGATTCTTCTGGTTTGTTGGGTCCTTTTACCAATTGGATGTTTGCAATTCTATTTACTATTTTGTTATATAAAAGAAAACACGCAAATGTTTTAACGCTTATTATTGGAACGGCAGCTGTAAGTAATGCTTTAAATCGACTAACTGGGGTTATTCCGTTTTTTACTGGAGCACTTCATAATAGACTTCGTGTGGCAGATGAAATAGAATGGGGCTTGAAGGCTATTAAACAATTAAATTTCCCAATGCAAAATGACAAATTTATGTCTATTGCAAATAGTCAACCGTCACTGATACTATCTAATCCCAGGGTGTATTTTTGGCCTACTGTTTCAGTTGCCATCTCAGGAATTTGTTTTTACTTTGCATACAGAAAACTGTTTAGGATCTTTAAAGTGCAACTGAATACAAAATTGATTTCTTGGATATTTGGTCTGATGCCTGTGCTTATGGGAGTGGGAATGCTTATAACGGTCTCTAAACTCGATAACCTTTTTAGAATTAATTGGTAGTTTCTACATAGGATCACTTTATCAAACTAAGATTATAATAAACATAGTAGCCCGCTTGTAAAGAGATAAAATAAGTTTTTGATGTCTATGATTAGTTCATCGAATAAAATCCCCGCTAAAAAGCATCCCTAGCGACTGCTTTTTAGCGGGGATTTTTCGGTAATATTGGCATCACACAGATGTGAAATATTATGGTTAATAGTTACGGTTTTCTGTTCTATTGCTACACATACCCCTAAGTAATTAAAATATTACGTTTACAAAGGAGAATTTGTTTAAATAAGTTTGTCGATTTATTGAATTATAAGATTTCGCCAATTTATTATTATGACTATAATAAATTTCCGATATCTCAAAATGTATTTTCAACAACAACATTTTGAGATAATTTTTTTATATTGAAAATGATTAGCAATTGAAAATCATTAACAATTAATAATTATTCTCAATTACTTAATTTTATTTATATTATTTAAAATTATTTTTATAAAAGTATAGAATTTCATTGACTATTTTAATATATTTATATTACAATGTAAAAGTATTTTTATTATTTTTGGTAAACATTTGTATTATTATATTTCGTTTACAATATGTGATTTATGTAGATTTAAAAAATGTATACGTTTTAGAGCAGGCGATGTATTTAGAATATAGTGGTGATAAAATAGTAGCCATTAATTCTAAATATGTGGGGCTGGGCTGGCTTAATTGACTAGCAGCAGGAATTACAACCTGTGGGACTATAACAAAATTATAGTGTCATGGGTTTTTTATTACTCTCTTTTATTTATTTGGATGTTTTTATAATGATTCTTTAAAAGAGATTGATTTAAAAATCCTCAGAACACATTAAATGGAGGAATAATGTATGGCAAAATTTAATGGCTTTAATGGAGATTATCAAGGATTGACAACAAAGGAAGCCCAGCAGCTTCAACAAAAGTATGGTTTGAATCAGTTAACTTCAGAAAAAAAAGTGACTCTATTTTCTAAAATCATTGGGATTTTTAAAGAACCAATGTTTTTATTGCTTTTTTGTACAGCGCTTATTTACTTTATTTTAGGCGAAGCAAGAGACGGTATTATTATGATATGCTTTGTTGCCTTCATGGCAAGTATTAACTTTATACAAGAATGGAGAACTGACAAGACATTACAGGCTCTTAAAGAATTATCTGCACCTCGCGTCCGTGTTATTAGAGATAATAAGATTGAAAGTATTGAGAGTATAGATTTAACAGTTGGAGATTTAATGCTTCTAGAGGAAGGCGAAAAAATTTCTGCTGATGCTCAAATAATTGAAATGTTTGATTTAGGTGTAGATGAATCCACCTTAACAGGCGAATCTGAAATTGTCTGGAAAAGAATATCCTTAGATGATACTGAAAAGGATGCTCACTGGAGAAAAGATTATTGTTATTCTGGAACTACCGTTACACAAGGAAGTGCTATTGCAAAGGTTATTGCTATTGGTGTTAACACCGAATACGGCAAAATAGGAGTAGACATTCTATCAGTGCCAGAACATCCCACCCCTCTAGAAAAGCAAACTAGGCATCTCATAAAGGTATGTGCTTTGATTGGAGTTATACTATTTATTCTGGTGTCTTTGGTAACATTTATACACTCAAATAGTATTGTGGAAAGTATTTTATCAGGAATAACGTTGGCTATGGCAATGATTCCTGAAGAGTTTCCTGTAATTTTGACAGTGTTTCTTGCTATGGGAGCTTGGAGACTTGCAAAAAAGAATTCCCTAATCCGCAGAATGCCATCTGTTGAAACTCTAGGCTCTGTATCTGTATTGTGTGTTGATAAAACAGGAACTCTAACTAAGAACCAAATGACTGTTCAAGAACTCTATGGTTTTGAGGAAAATGATAAAAGGGAAATAATATATTGGGCTTCCTTGGGTTGTGAAACTGAACCCTATGACCCTATGGAAAAGGCAATTCTGGAACATGCGCAGATTAATGGTCTTAGCAAAGATGAGATATTTAGCAGACCCCTACTGCACGAATATTCTTTCAGCTCTGAAACAAAAATGATGGGGCATATATGGCAATCTGACAATAAAACATCTTCTCTTGCTGCTAAAGGTAGCCCTGAGAGCATATTGCCACTTTGCAATCTAAATAAAGAAGAACTGAATGTAGTTTCCAATGCTCAAAATAAGTTGGCATCAAAGGGCTATAGAGTAATTGCAGTCGCAAAAAGAATTAACCTACCTACAGATAATTTCCCAGGTAAGTTACAGGATAACGAGTTACAGCTCGTAGGGCTTATTGGTTTACAGGATCCACCAAGGGAATCTGTACCAGAAGCAATAAAGGTATGCAGCAAAGCAGGAATTAGAGTTGTTATGATTACTGGTGATAATGGTGTTACAGCAAAATCAATTGCTAGCGGTATCGGAATTATGTGTAGTGAAAATGTTATTACTGGTCAAGAACTTGAAACGATGAGTGATGAAGAACTCTCAGAGCGTGTAAAAACAACTAATATTTTTGCACGAGTCATTCCAAGACATAAAATGAGAATTGTGAAAGCACTAAAGGATAATGGTGAAATTGTAGCTATGACTGGTGATGGTGTAAATGATGCTCCAGCTCTAAAGTATGCAGACATTGGAATCTCAATGGGGAAAAGAGGAACAGGCGTTGCAAAAGAGTCTGCAGACATGATTCTATTAGATGATAATTTTTCAACTATTGTTGATACAATTAAGGATGGAAGAAGGATTTATGACAATATTCGTAAGGCTGTGGGATATGTGTTTGTAATTCACATTCCAATAGCGCTATTAGCTTTGCTAACACCTTTGCTGCATATGCCTTTGGTTCTACTGCCAATTCATGTAGTATTACTTGAATTGATAATTGACCCAACCTGTTCAATTATATTTGAACGACAACCGGCAGAGAATGATATTATGGATAGAAAACCACGGCTGAGCAAAGCTCCATTAATCACAAGTGATTTAGTAGTAAAATCAGTGCTGCAAGGTTTATTTATATTTGCAGCTGCATTTGGATCATATGCTTACTTCTATTATACTGGCGCTGGTGAAGCAGTCGGAAGAACCTTTGCTCTTATAGTACTTGGCTTTGCAAATTTATTTCTAGTTTATGTGAATCAATCAATCAAAGGTTCTGCTATATTAAGTATGTTTAAATTTAAAGATAAAGTTGTTTGGTATGTAAACTTAAGCATAATTGCGGCATTATTATTAGTAACATATTTGCCTGCTGTAAATAACATAGCACAAACTTCTCCATTAAATGCAGCAAATATCTTCTGTGCAATTGGAATTGCTGCGGTTTCTACTTTTTGGTGGGAGTTAATTAAAGTTATAAGAAATAGAAGAATATCTAATAAATCTGAAAAGCAGTATGGGCAGGGGGTAGACATTAAGTAATAATAAATAATCGTTAGAAAAAAGTTAAAAATGAAATTAATCCTTTTTGTATAATAGTTATATTAAGAACAGAAACAAGCTGAGGGGCTTGTTTCTGTTCTTTAAAGCAAACTATTCTTCCTTAAAAGAAACTAATCTTCCTTATCAGTTAATGCAGCTGGCTCAATTACAGCAAAATCCGAAAGCGGATTTTTACTCACCGCATCTCTAAGCTGTTCCTGATCCAAATGCGTATATATCTCAGTAGTAGCGATACTCTGATGGCCCAATAATTCCTGTAAAGCCCTTATATCAACTTTTCCATATTTATACATAAGTGTTGCTGCAGTATGCCTTAGCTTATGGGTTGAATATCTTTGAGGATCAAGACCTGCTTCTCTAATATACTTTTTAACGATTTTTTGAACAGACTCCTTGCTTATACGTTGGTTTCGTTTGCTTATAAATAATGCATTTTTGTCCTTGTTACCATTAACAGGGCGGACTTTCATATAAGCATCAATCGCTTGTAAACAGGCATTATTAAGGGGTATACTGCGTTCCTTATCTCCTTTACCAATAACTGTAAGAGCATCATTTTTAATATTGCTTAGACTTATTCCAACTAGTTCAGATAATCGAATCCCGCAATTTAAAAATAAAGTAATAATTGCGAAATCACGAACAGCATACTCATTATTTACTTGATTTACAGAAGAAAGCAAATTTTTACTCTCTTCAACATTTAAGTACCTAGGCAATCGCTTTAAAATCTTTGGCGACTCCAATTCACTTGTTGGATTAACATCAAGAAGCTTCGCCTTATTTGTTAAATAATTAAAGAAAGCTCTCAAGCTAGCAACTTTTCTAGCACGAGCATGAGCTGTATTATCACGATTATTACTGACAAAAGACATATAAGAGTATAGGTCACTCAAAGTAACAGTCTGTAAAAGAGCTATATCAATGTCTGAAATAGAAATCTCGTCAAATTCAAAATCCTTATCAATAAGTTTTCTATGGATTTTTAGAAAGCGAAAAAAGACCCTTAGATCATAAAAATATACTTGAACAGTATTTATTGATTTTCCTTTAATAGTTTGAAGATAATTTAAAAAGTCTCTTAAGACTGAAGGCATTTCATATTCAGATATATTTTTCATATGTAAAAACTCCAATACACTTATATTTAACCATATTATATTATACTATATTTAATCTAATTATAATTACAGAACTATACGCTTTTAGAAGATATTTTTTATTAGCATACTACTCTAATATAGATCATTTTAAGATACATCAAACTATTCAATTATTAAAGTAATTTATAAAAAAACTTTCAGTTGGCTTAACTAGGAAAAAGAAATAACTAAGATATAACTCGTATATAATATTACATAAATTATATACTTTGGTAATAAATATAGATTGTGTAATAAAACATAAATTGGGAGAACTATTATGATAAACTCAAAAAAATTTGACATACATTGCCACATTTTTAGTCTTGATACAATAATTATGGAAGTGTCTTCTATGGCAATTTATTATGTCGTAAAAAATCTCAGAAGTATTGGAAATGCAGCAGAATCAATTTCAGATGTGAATATTGAGGATATCTGGACTAATCTAGAAAGTGTGCTTGAATTTTTTATTGCATTCGTTGGTGATGTTGATACGCAGTATAGATATATACAAAAGACCTTTCAGAAAAAATCAAAAGAGCAAATTGCTATTTGTCCACAAATGATTGACATCTTTTATATGTTCGATGGAATCCTTAACCGTGAAAATTATAGTAATAAATATAAAAGTTTCAAAAGTACATCAAAAGATGTTGCTATAAATACAATACTCAACAGAATAAAAAATTATATCTCCAGTAAAAATTACCGGTCTTCTGAAGAAGTAACTAAGTATATGAATGAAATTGAAAATATTAACACGTTAAAATATGAACGTGACCGTCTGGGGTTAAATCTTTTAACACCTGGATATTATCTGCAACTTGAACGGTTAAAACATATGCATAATAGTTATCCGCGGACAGTATTTCCTTTTCTCGCTTTTGACCCAAGAAGGCCAGGTATAATGGATATTGTAGTGAAAGAGGTTAATCGCAAATCGTTTTATGGTATAAAATTGTATACCAGATTTGGTTTTCACCCCGATGACGAAGGTATGATACCTTTATATAAACATTGTTTAGCAAATGAATTACCAATAGTAGTACATACAAGTATTGGAGGCTTTCCACCTTTTAATAACTGGAAGTATGCCGAGAATGCCAATCCATCAGAATGGTCAAATGTTCTTACAAAATATCCTAAACTTAGAATTGACTTTGCACATTTTGGTGGTGATAATGAGGTTTGGACCAATAAAATTATTGATTATATGGAAATGTATGATAATGTTTATGCAGATTTATCATACTCAGTTGAAAAAACTATAACAGATACGATAGGATATTGGAAATCCCGTCCAATAGTTCAAGAAAGACTTTTATTCGGTACAGACTATCCCATGACAATATTTTTGGGGTCACTGGAGAACTATTATGATAATTTTTTTAAGAGGTTTGATGAAAATCAAATAAATAAACTTATGGTTACTAATCCTCAGAGTTTTTTAAATTTAAAAGCAATAAAAAATAAAATTTAACATTCTTTTAGATGCTAATTATTATAGACCATTAGTATTAGATTTGTTGAAAAAAATTTTTTTCAAAGGCTTATGAAATAAATAGTATTCTTATAATTTTTTAAAAAGAATTATCGTATAGCAAATATACATGTATATTAACTACTGAAACTAACCCATTGAACTGCACCCAATAATTTAGACAATTTGTTAAGCAACTAGTTAAATTTTTATATGTCTAACATCTGGGGTGCAGTTCACATTCAGTAGTTTTTTCATTTAAGTAAACAGCATTTTGATAAGATTCCGTTTTGAGGGGTATATTATTAAATATATTTGAATGAAGCCAAAGGAGGTGCTTGATATCATTGAAAACAACAATAAACTAAAAGAAATATATCTTGCAGGAGGCTGTTTTTGGGGCACAGAAAAGTATTTTTCTGTGGTTAGTGGTATAGTAACAACAGAAGTTGGATATGCAAATGGTAACACCGAAAACCCAACATATGAAGAAGTCTGCTACAATAATACCGGTCATGCAGAAACAGTTAAAATTTTATATAACCCTTTGGAGATCAGCCTAGAGTTCATATTAAACCTTTACTATGAAGTTATTAACCCTATATCTATTAATCGTCAGGGCGGTGATAGAGGTCCTCAGTATCGTACAGGGATTTATTACGTAGATTCTGATGATAGGGAGATTATTATAAATTCTATTAAAAATCTTCAGAAAAAGTATGATAAACCTATAGCAATTGAGGTTTTGCCATTACGAAGTTATTATATAGCAGAAGAATATCATCAAAAATATCTGGATAAGAATCCGAATGGGTATTGTCATATAAGTCCAGAGCATTTTGATAAAGCTAAGAATTCAAAGGATTATTCACAAAGTTATAAGTCTTTTTCCAAGGAAGAACTTAAAAAGAGTCTTACAGAGCTGCAATATAATGTTACTCAAAATAATGCCACAGAACCGCCATTTAAAAATGCCTATTTTGATAATTTTGAACAGGGTATATATGTTGATATAACAACAGGAGAACCGTTATTTATTTCAAATGATAAATTTGAGTCTGGATGCGGTTGGCCAAGTTTTTCAAAACCTATTGATAAGAATCTGCTATATGAACTTACTGATAAAACATTTGGTATGATTAGGACTGAGGTGCGAAGTAAAAAAGGTAATGCACATTTAGGACATGTATTTAATGATGGACCAGCAGAAACAGGAGGATTGAGATATTGCATAAACAGTGCATCTCTTTTATTTATTCCGAGGAATCAGATGAATGATAGGGGCTATGGTTATTTAATGCATCTCTTTGAAAAAAGAAATAGATAGTAATATAAATAAATAAATATAAAATAGATGCAAACATTTCTGGTTAGCTGAATAAATGTCTGATGACATAAAATGTGTACCTTTTTCAACTTATGACATAAAATGATTTTAAAGCTTCGCTAGGGGAATTTACTACCTGTAATAATTCGTATTCTACTTGTACCAGTTTTACAGCATTCATGGCATCCCGCTCACTGTTAGCTACAACTAAAGCAACTGGTTCACCAAAATATCGAACCTTATCAAGTGCAATTGGTGGGCGGTCTTCAAGTACGACCCCACATTTGATATAAATAATTCTTGCCACTTTAATATATTTTCCAGAATAATGAAATTCATACTAACTAAATCACTGGACTAATATAGATTGACCAATTCTTTTCATAAGTCTTACATGGTATTTATAAAAGTTTTCTGATTAGACTTATTATTTATGTCAATAATTGCCTATATAAATCATTTTGGAAGGATGTATATGGGTAATAATTCTGGTTTTATAAAACAGGCATTATCATTAATTACGTATAAAAAAACAAAGGATGTTAAGGACTTTTACATTCCGGAGGTTAATGAAAAAGGAAATGAACCTAAAAGAGAATACGTTGGGAATAGTACTAAAACTAACTCCGGCAATACCAAGAAAGTTAAAAAGTATAGAGGAATAAAGAAACCTGTATTGCTAGATCATTCGCTGAAACATGAAAACCAACGTGATGCAGATGATAGTATAGTTTCACCAAACATTGAATCTAACAAAAGCTATCTCGAGCAGAAATTCAACTACCCTGCAAATAAAGATATTATAATACGCGAATTTACTGTGGCATCTAAATATAAAGCTTTTATTGCTTATTTAGACGGTATGGTTGATAGGATAACAATAAATAATTTTATTCTGCGTCCTTTACTGATACGTAACCAGTTAAATGATGAAAATTTAGGGTGTCAGCTCGACTTTATACTACAAAGTGTTATAGAAACAAATCAGGCTAAGAAAGTCACTGATCCAGATGAAGCAATATATGAAATACTAGT
The DNA here is from genome assembly GCA_023391425.1 of Bacillota bacterium. Lineage (GTDB taxonomy): Bacteria > Bacillota > Clostridia > Acetivibrionales > DSM-1351 > Ruminiclostridium. The sequence continues at coordinate 15,871 of JAEWAX010000138.1, forward strand.
TGGAAATACTTTGCTCTATGTGGACGGTTGCGACTTTTATCTGACTAATGAAACAAAGGGGTATGATAAAAGGGCTGTAGATAAGCCTTTAACCGAAGGCGTTGTTATGGGTGCCCAGGAGGCATTCAACGAAACATTAAGGACAAGTGTAACTCTAATCAGAAAGCAAATTAAGAATAACAATTTGACTACGGAATTTTTAAAGATTGGTGAAAGAAACAAAAACCTATGTGCAGTCATGTATATAAGAGGTTTAACAAATCCTGCAATTGTTGATGAAGTGAAGCGTAGGATAAATGGAATTAAGACAGACATGGTTATTGGTGATGGAATGCTGGAGCAATTCATTGAAGATAATCCGGGGTCAATTTTTCCGACAGTTCTGACTACAGAGCGGCCGGACAGGGCTTCAGCCCACATTATGGAGGGCAAGGTTGCCATACTTGTTGAAGGTTCACCTTTTGCCAAAATAGTACCTGTGACACTTCCTTCTCTCATGCACAGCCCGGAAGATTCATTTTTAAAATGGCAGTTTGGTTCCTTCATAAGGATTATCAGATTCATGTCTGCATTTATAGCTATTATGCTACCTGGGCTTTATGTGGCAGCTACAAACTTTCATCAGGAGATGATTCCTACCGATCTGTTGATTGCAATCGCAAAGGCAAAAGAAAATGTGCCATTTCCAACAATTGTTGAGGTACTTCTCATGGAGTTTTCATTTGAATTGATCCGTGAAGCCGGCATAAGGATACCAGGAATCATCGGCAATACATTGGGGATTATCGGAGCTTTAATATTAGGGCAAGCTGCTGTACAAGCCAACATAGTAAGCCCAGTTCTAATTATTATAGTTGCATTAACGGGCTTGGGTAATTTTGCTATACCAAATTTCGGATTAGCTTTTGGTGCAAGGATTCTAAGGTTTATTTTTATTTTTGCAGGAGCATTTCTTGGATTTTACGGAGTTGCAGTAGCGGCAGTAATAGTTACTGCTTACCAGATGAATATTAAATCTTTTGGTGTACCTTATTACTCCACAGTATCGCCAAAGGTTAGAAAAAGCATGGATGTATTATTCAGATGGCCTTTGTGGATGCAAGAGTTAAGACCTGATACTGTGAACGCTTTAGACATTAGACGACAACCTGAGATCTCAAGAAAATGGACGCAGGAAGCCCCGAATATCAGAAAGGACACGGAGGATAACAATGATTAAGGAAGGTAAATTTGGTACATTTGAAGCAGTGTGCCTTATAGTAACGGTTTTATCTACCAAGACCTTTTATACCAGCATAGGAGTTTTAATAAAAATTACTTCAACTGCAGCATGGTATTCAACTTTGATTTCCTGCACTTCAAGTATAATACTGTTTTTGTTTGTTTATTTGCTTATGAAACGGTTTCCAGGAAAAAACCTGATAGAAGTGTTTGAAGCTGTAACAGGTAAGGTGATCGGCAAAATTTTATCCTTGATATTCTGTGCTTATTTTATTTATTACTGTGGATCTAATTTGAGAGAATTCCTTGAAATGATTAAAGCTTTTAATCTTCCTTATACACCGCCCAGCTTGATTCTGTTTGCATTCTTACTTGCTGTCATCGTGCTTTCGTATATGGGTATTGACGGGATTGCACGGTTTTCATTATTAGCCTTTTTTCCAATAATGGTTGGATTTATTGCTATACTTATTTTTTCATATCCAATATACAATGTTAATTATCTTTTTCCATTGGGCGGTTATGGAGTTGAGACAACATTATATCAAGGCCTTTTAAGAAGCTCGGCATATGATGAAGTCATTATATTGGCAATAATAATTAATTCTGTTCATGGCATAAAAAGCTTTAAAAAAGTTGGGGTTATAAGTTTGGCTTTGTCAGGTATAATCATCAGCATCTCGATTTTTTGTGATTTAATGGCATTTGCTTATACACAGGGAAGCGAAAATTTGTCCGATTTGTTTCAGCTTTCAAGAATCATTTATTTTAATCGCTTTTTCCAAAGAGTCGATTCACTCTTTCTTTTTATATGGGTAATTGCATCGATAATAACAGTATCAACTGCATTTTATATTTCAATCAGTGTATATTGCAAAGCTTTCAGAATAAATAAACATAGACCGCTTCTTCTCCCATGTGCTTTTTTAACTTTTATGGTTGCATTGCTGCCGGAAAACCTTAGCGAAACAGTGGAGAGAAATATTTTGTTTATTAGGCAATATAGCGTATTTGTGGTTTATCTCATCCCGATTCTGATGTTGATATTATCACTTCTATTCAATAGGAAAGGAGAGAAAGAAAAAGTTGAAAAGGCTTAGCTTAGTTATATGTTTTATATTATTAATATTCCTTCTTACTAGCTGTACAACTGACAGTAAGGAAATTGATGATCAGGTCTATACCCTTGTAATCGGAGCGGATAAAGCCATTAATAACAAAGTAAGAGTAACTGTGCAGTTCCCTACATACAAGAGTGGTGGAGAAGGCATGAGCGGTACTCAAAAAAAAGGCGGTGGAGGAGGAGAAGGAAATAAGGATGAAACGGGGGAGGTAAGTGGAACCATTGTAGAGACAGTCGAGGCTCCAACTCTTCTTGAAGCAGTAGATCTTTTAAATACATCAACAACTAGAAGAATTTCGTTAGTTCAAACAAAAGAGATAATCTTCTCGGAGGATCTGGCAAAGGAAGGAATAGGAAAATATTTAGAACCAATTGCGAGATTCAGGGAAACCAGAAGAACTATTCAAGTAGTAGTTTGCAGGGGAACTGCTGAAGATTTTATAAAGGAAAGTAAAACATTGATAGGAGATAGTTTAGCTAAATCAATGGAGTTAATGTTTATAGAATCTTCTAACACCGGATTTTTCCCACATGTTACATTTCACGATTTTTATGCAGGCATGCTAAATCCGTACTCAATGGCTTATGCTGCATATGCAGGACTAAATGATTTTTCAAAGCTAAAACCACTTAAAGGTGAGGCAAGCTCACCTTTAAAGACAGAGTATGAAATACTGCCGGGTGAAATACCGCGCAAAGGAGACTTGAAAAGAGAATTTTTCGGTACAGCCGTATTTGATGGTGAAAAGATGGTTGGTAGTTTGAATGCATCCGAAACGCGGTATTTCTTAATGGTAAGAGGAGAGTTCAAACGAGGGATTATCACGATAGCAGATAAAGATAATCCGGATTTGGCAATACCTTTGGATATCCGGCTAGGAAGAAAGACAAAAATAAAAGCACATTTTGAAAATGGAAGGCCTGTTATCGATGTTAAATTAAATATTGAATCCGATTTAGGTGCTATTCAGAGTAGGGAAAAATACGAGAGATTGAGTAAAATAAATGATTTGAACAGTCAAATTGATGCATATATACAAAAAGGCATAGTTAAGACAATTGAAAAAACACAGAAGGAATGGGGAACGGATATATTCGGATTTGGAGGGTATGTAGCAAGGAACTTCCTCACTGTACCTGAATTTGAAAAATATAATTGGCTTGCACATTACCGTGATGCAAAAATAAATGTTGATGTCTCTGTCAATGTAAGAAGAACCGGACTTATGATGAGTTCATCGTCAATTAGGAATTCAAAAGATACTATAATAATAAATAGGGAGCCTTAATAAAATGATATATATTTTTATGCTGTTTATGTTAGGGAGCGGATATTATACGTTCACATACGGGATTAGTTTGTGGAGGGATGATAAGAACAAGCTAGGTGGCTTTGCTGTGGCTGTTTTTGCAGTAATAGGAACAATTATTCCAGGAATTGTATTGTTTATGAAGAATATATAATTATAACATTCCGGCAGTAATATTTTACAAAACAAAAGAATATACTGCGTATATGAGCCGGTTCAAGGGCTTATGAACGAAAACTGCTATATATGCGTATTTTTTTATAAGCAATTTAGTGGCTACTTATTATCATAAAATCTCCATTTTTTAACTGTACAACATTAGCTTTAAGAATATGTGCCAAATCAGTAATATAGGTCTGCCTTTCGTTTTCATCGGGAATGAATAGGGTAAGTGGGTCACCTCCCAATACTCTGTTTTTATCTGCTGTTATATATAGTCAAATTTGCCGTACTACACACTACTCACCTCCAACTAAAGGGTTCCAATGATTTTTCGGATTTTTCTGCTATTATCAAAAATAGGAGTTTTTTACCACTTCTAAAAGTTTATTAATATCATAAACTACAGGAATAAGAGCAATTTACTCTATTCCATATTTGCCTGGTTTTTCGTTATCATAATTTTTTATAGAAGCATAGAGACTTCCTAAAGTATCCAAACCGGCATAAAAAACTTCTTCTATGCTTGCTATTCCTTGTGAGTTAAGTTGAGTAATGAGCCACTGTTTATCCTGGGAGGCATCAATTAAATTATGCAATAATAATTTTCCATCAATAATTATGTCTTTCATCAGACCTTTGTATGGGGTAGCTATATTGAAATCAGAGGGAGTAGCAGGTTGCTTCTGAGATTTTGGTAAGACTGAAAGCTTACCGTCATTTTCCAAAATAGCAAATTCAACATCTGTAATATTAAAAATATTTTTTTCTCTAAGTAATGTTGTTAAATTTTGAACGCTTACTCTGACCCTTTTCATATTTTGATTTATTATTAATCCATTAGCGATTAATACAACCGGCTCGGATTCTACTAGCTTACTGAACCAGATACTTTTTATGTGGATGAAATCTACCAAGACTGTCAGCAAAGCAAGTACTATAAGTGCAGTAGTGGGTGAATAGACAGATGTGGGCGAACTAATAGATATAGTGGCTGTTACCGATCCTAATATTGCAACAACGAAATCAAAAAAAGTCATCTGTGATACAGCCTTTCTTCCCATAAAACGTGTTAAAAGCAGGGCTAGAAAAAATGCAAAAATAGTCCGTATACTTGAATTTATAATTTCCTGTAACATAAAAAAACTCCTATAAAATTAATACAATATTCTTGAATCTTGCAAAAAGGTCAATCAATTATATATTCCCAAGCGAGATGAGATAATCTGAAAGAGCAGCTGGGATGACTCAAGTTATTAAAAAATTTGAAAATATAAGAAAATAAAAGTAGAATAGAGATAGCCTAACTAGATTGTTACAAGGCGAAGCGAACAGCTGTGTAAGGAGGACATAAATGGCATCTGTACTTATTGTAGATGATGAAGCAGAAATTGTAGAACTTATAGATTTTTATATGAAGAATAATGGTTATAAAGTGTACAAGGCTTATAACGGTCAGGAAGCGATAAATATTTTTGAAAGAGAAGAGATTGATATAATTTTATTAGATATTATGATACCTGTTTATGATGGCAAAGAAGTTTTAAGGAAGATCAGACAGACAAGTCATATACCTGTCTTGTTTTTATCAGCAAAAGGGGAGGACCTTGATAAAATTGAGGGTTTGTTTTTAGGAGCAGATGATTATATCTCAAAACCTTTTAATCCAATGGAACTTATTGCAAGGGTACAGGCAGTATTAAGAAGGAGTCAGACAGCCAATCAGCAGGAGAAAAAAGATTACCTGACGGTCATTAAGGATTTAAGATTAGATGAAAAAAGCTGCAAATTGTATAAAGGGGATATTGATTTAAAGCTTACTGCTTTTGAGTATAAGCTTATAGCTCATTTTATGAAGAACAAAAATAGGGTATTCACAAAAGCCCAGCTCTATGAAGCAGTATGGGATGATGCTCATCTTGGTGATGAAAGCATTATCATGGTTTATATCAGTAAGCTTAGAGAAAAGATAGAAGAGCATCCAAAAGAACCTCAGTTTATTAAAACAATCAGAGGGCTTGGATATATCTTTGAAGGGGATTAATAGGATGAAGCGAAAATTAGATATCAAAGGATTTCTGGTTATTAATTACCTTATCACTTTTATCATATTATCTATTATTTTAAACTTAGCATCCGCCTCTGCTTCTTACATAGTAGAAAAGTACATCTATAACGATGAGGCACTTACTTATTTGAGTTTAAAACAAATCTACAATGAAGACTTCAATAAAATTGAACTAGGCATTATAGATAAAATCGGAGGGTGGCTGGAGATTTTAGATGAAGATAAAAAAGTAATCTTTATAAAGGGTCAAAAAAAAGATAACATCATGCAGTATACACAGGAGCAGCTTTTTGAACTAGTATCCTCAGAGGAGCCATATTCATTGGAAAAGCCATATACTGGCGAATTAGCTATAGTCAAAGGAAAAGAGGGTCAGCAGTACTTTTTACTTTTAAAATATGATAAGAGAAAGTTCACACGCCAAACTATTTATAATCCCAGTTCCTTTGACAAGCAAGATATCCCTATCCTTTTACAGATGAGAGGAATCAATTATCTACTTATATTTTTCTATTTCTTGACAGGTCTCTATATTTATAGTCGTATTAGCTCTAAATTTATCACAAAACCATTAGGTACATTCGTAAGCAAAATTAAAAACATGAAAAGATTAAGTGATGGAGAGAAACTAGCTATTGGGGGATTAAAGGAACTAAGTGAAGTAGAAAATGCATTTAATAATATGATTCAAAAGCTTCAGGAAATTCAAGTAGAGAAAGAAAAAGTAAATGACAGCAAGAAAAAGCTATTGGTAGATATTTCGCATGATTTAAAGACACCTATTACCTCTATTCAGGGGTTCTCCAGGCTCTTACTGGAAGAGGAAGTAACAGAAGCAGAGCAAATAAAGTTTTTAAATAATATATATAATAAGTCAGTCTATGCAGCTGAGCTTATTGAAGATTTATTTCAGCTTTCAAAGCTAGAGGACTCAGAGTATATGCTAAACCTAACCGAAAGTGATTTTTGTGAGTGGCTAAAACGTCTTATAGCAGAATACTATTTAGAATTTAATAACTCAGGTTTTAACTTGGAAGTTAACATTAGTGACACACCTATCTATTTGAAATTTGATCATAATCTTATGAAAAGGGCTGTTTGCAATATTTTGGAGAATAGTTTGATTTATAATCCCACAGGAACAACGGTTGAGGTTGTATGCTATTCTCAAGGTGAATCTTTACTTCTGAAAATTGGGGATAATGGCATAGGTATTGATGAAAGAATTAAAGATAAGGTCTTTGAGTCTTTTGTAAGGTCAGAGGATAAAAAGTCTAAAGGCAGTGGTCTTGGACTTGCTATTACAAAAAAAGTCATAGAGAGGCATGGGGGCAATATCCAATTATCAAGTGATGTTAAGCATAAAACGCTTTTTGAAATAACTATTTAGATTAAAAAAATTTAAGGTTATATTTAGGTTCTGTTTATTGAGCGTTAAAGTTGATAAGCTACACTGTTTTAGAAAGATTAATTATCTAAAAGGAGCTGTCGACATGAAAATGAATATGAAAAAAATAATTACCTTCCTGATTATCAACTTTGCTTTATCATTAATACCTTATTATGTGATTATCGGTGGGACTATGACTGTTTTTACTAATTTGGGCTTGATGTGGATTCCAGCCGTTAGTGCAATCATCACGCAATTAATATTTAACAAAAGTATAAAAGGATTTGGGTGGGGAGGTGGAAAGGTAAAGTATCTTGCGATAAGTTTTATGATTCCATTAGTAAGTTGCTTAATAGTTTATGGTATTGTATGGGTGACAAAACTAGGTGGCGTTTCTTGGATGCGCCTTACTGAGCAATATAATGCTCCTATTAGCAAGGTTATAATCAATATCTCAACTATATTGTTCCTATTCAATCTTTTTGGAGCACTAGGAGAAGAAATAGGCTGGAGAGGCTTTTTGACTGCAGAACTCTTGAAAGGCTATTCCTATATTAAGACGTCCTTGGTTTTAGCAGTGATTTGGTTTATCTGGCACTGTCCAATCATTATTTTCTCAAGTTATCATAATCAAAGCACCCCTCTTTGGTATAACTTAATATTTGTATTTATTGCTGTAATAGCTTCTACTTTTATCACTGTATGGATAAAAATACAATCAGGAAGTCTATGGACCGCTGCAGTATTTCACGCAAGTCACAACCTTCTTATTCAACAAGTGTTTGATGTCATGACAGTAGACACCGGTAAGACTAAATATTTTACTTCGGAATTTGGTATTGGCATTGCTCTTATTTATAGTATTGGGGCTTCCTATTGCATAATAAAATCAAGGCGCTGCGCCAAACATCAAATACAAGACAGTTATACAGCGTAAAGAGGTATTATCCATTGATAAGTTTTAATAGTATACTTATGGAGGCCGAGTATAATATTGAAGAAAAGAATCTAATATGATGTTATAATTTTATAAAGGTGGAGCGTACTTTTACACAGAAATGAACAAATACGCGAAAGATATATGGTTTTGCGGAATTGTGTAGGGTAACTAGAGAAATCCTACTTTACATAGAGACAGCTGTAGAGAAAAATCATATAAGCCGAAGTTGATATATAGAGATAAAAAGTTGATAATGGAATTCACACTGATTATATGTTTCCAATGACTGAAGAGAACATTGCAAACTTTATCGGAAAGAATGCCTATACTGCAGACAAGATTATCATGACTGACATGTGTGACTGTCAAATTTGCGAATCACCAGTAAAACTAAAACGTTCGTGATCACAAAATTTGATACCAAGTTATAGTAAGAACTTAAAGATGCAGAATTTAAAAAACCTCTTAGTAGTTATAGTTCTTACAAGTAACTATCTGTTAGAAATAAAGTTATAAAAATTCATGCGTATATATTTAAAATAAAGTGTCCAGTGACAAGTGTCCAGTGCCAATGGTAAAAGCATAGTAACGGCTGAGTAAATAAAAATCTACTATCTAGAATTTTAGACAGATGACACCATACTTTGGTGTCATCACTTGGTGTCATAATTCATTTGGCTTCATAAGTATTCTGATATAGAATCAATTTAAATATAAGAAATAGCTAATATTATAGGTATCTGCAAAAGTACATTATTAAGGGCTAGTAAAAAGATGCAACTATGAAATTAGGTAATGAATATTAATACAAATAAAAGATTAGACGAGGTAAGATTTATGCTTTTTCTATAACTATTTTGATTATGATGAATTTGGATTTTTTCCTCCATCCAATTACACGAAATTTTTATTTCGCGTAATTGGATGTAAAATTTCTAACCTCCACTTTGTAAATGATATTGTCTATTGACACAAACATATATCCGATTTTAATACAAAGCTCCTACCAACGATTTATATGACATAATCTCTGACACAAAGTTTATACCATTTATTATATATGGTAGTAATTTTGTGTCACAAGAAATATATATAATCATATATTTTTATCAATCATAGTATACCAAAGTTTTAAATTATAATGAATTGTATTTATTCCACCAATGTAATTCAAATAAATCACAATTATATTTTATCAAGTAAAACGGAATATTTTCATATTTTACACCTAAATAAGGAACTTCTAATCCACGATTTACGTATATCTCACAGTGTTCTACAAGATTAAAGAAATGATTAACTAAAATAATCGAGATAACTCTATTGAATATCCATTTAAAATTTATAATGTTATGTTCATCTATTCTAGTAAACAGATTCTTTAATTCAAAATAAAAATCATCAATTACTTGAACTTCATCTATTGATTCAAAAAATGAGTTGTTATGCCACGCTTTTACGTTAAGGCTATTTCTATTATTAAGATAATATTCAAATCCAGAAACGCACTTCTGCCACATTTTTAAAGCTACATTAATTTGGCTTAATTCCGTTTCGTCATGTTTTTTATAATTAATATGGATATACTTTAGAATTAACTCCTCCACCCCTCTAAATGTTATCCAATTTAATTCAAAAATCTCAATATTAAATCTCTCTATTATTTGCTGCATTTGCACTTCAAATGGGTAATGTTTTCTTGTTTTGATTAGTTGCTTGTTCTTTTGATTATTTATTTTATGATGAATATATAGACTATTTAATTGAGAACCTTTATCAATAACTGATAAAGAGAACGGAATTAAATTTTTAGTATGGAATTTAGCTATTTTTTCGTTAATTATGAAGTCTTTTAGATTAAATTTTACTGAATTTTCTATACTTAGCCATTTAACTAAATTCGGTAATTTAATTACTAGTTTTGTTTTCAATGACCATTCTTTAATAAAATAATTGATTTCATTATTTGTATAGAACTGATACCCACATTTGCATTTATAAGGACTTCTCGCCCATTTATCTGTTAATATATAGGGTATTGAAGTGTGGCATTTTGGGCACTTATTTTCGATAGTATTACCATGAAATGGGCAAGTATCAATTAATTTAAACTGATGAAATATGCTATGATATCCTAGTTTTATGCACTCGGGGCAAAAATGAAGATTTTTTTCAATATAGAATGATAACTTTTTACTATTTGAAAATGCACCTATTAGATTATTTATGTTAACATGCATTGTTTCTTTCAAATTAACACCTAAAACCCGAAACAGAATATCTTCATCGAATGACCTTAATGTATTAAGATCTCGTTCCTCAAAGCTATATAATGCCTTTGTTCTTAGTTTAATCTGGTCCGTGCCAAAAATCTTAAAAATACCAATATCATTTGTTTCATTTGCTAATTTGAATTTTTCAAAAATACTCCAAGGAGATTCGTATTCCCAAATCCAACGAGAATTCCATGTGTATAAAGTTGATTTAGATGTAGTGTCTTTAGGAATAATACTGTTGCATCTATTCATTTCAGTACCTACTAAATTATTTCCTGATACATTTCTGCCTCTATATACCCTGAATTTCTAATCGATTCCTTCCAATGATTACATGTGAGCCACTCAATATTAGCACCATTTACTCCATATTTCTTTAAAGCACAGTCTATTGTTAAAGTAAGGTACATCATAGGTATTTCAAAAGTTTTTTTAAATCCACTTTCCATTCTAATATTAGTAAAGGCCATAAATAGGTCCTCTGCACAGTTTTCTAGTCTTTTTCCGCTATCAAATGCATCAGGGAAAAAGTATTTAGTAAATGACCATCCGCTTTTAACAGGGTATTCTGAACTCAAATCATAGCCTTGTAAACATGCACTCATATCCCTGATGTTTTTAATTCCGCTAAATTTGTACTCTTGAACCATAAATCTGCCAACTATTTGAGTTTTTTTAGATTGTATAAATGCATTTTTTTGATGTATTAATTCTTCCTGTCCCACAAGGATTACTGACATACTTATGTCGTATTTGTTTAAAATGTTATAAATGTCCATTAACCACCCATATTGAATTTCAAAAAGTCTTTGAGCATCATCTATAAACAGTATAATCCGATTATTAGCTGACATTTCACATTGAAACATAAAGAATTTTAACAATCTGTCTCTTTTTGAACTGGCATTACCACTCAAAGGTAGTCCATGCTCCACATCCCTTAATAGATTTTCAAAAAAAACATTTTCGTTAGGCTTACTATGTTGATCACAAAGAATATGAAATACTGGTAGCGTATCTCCAAATTTACTCTTTAAAATCTTTATCAAGTACTTAATTGCTTCTGTCTTACCAATTCGTGGTCTTCCAAATACAATTCCTCCAGGTGACCTATTTTCTATCCACTTACTAACATTATTAAAAAGTATCTTTATTTCGTTTGTAGGTATTTGATATCTTCCAGTTTCAACAGGATGATATCCTTTTGGAATAATAGGACGTCCACAAGAATTATGTTCTACCTCAGGTGATATATCTAAATTCTGATTTTTATTTTGATTTTGGTTTTCATTATCCACAATAAATTTTTACCTTTCAAATTTTAATAAGTAAATGTTTTAAAATCAATATTTAGAATTTCTTTATTGATTTCATCAAGGTTTTCAGGTTTATCTTTATCAAGCAAACCGGTTTCTGGCTGATTAATGTTTGTATTTTTTTTACTTCTATTAAGCTCTGCTATCTTATTTCTAGCTGATTTCGATTTTTTTAGCTCACTCTCTAAGTATCTTTGATAAATTTCAATTGGATCATCTGACGTGGTAAAATGTAATAATCTACGATTAACCAATTTATTTATTTGTTTTCTCAATTGAAGTGAATGCGGTATTACCCCCCACTTACCATTTGCTGTAAGTAGCCCGAATTCACTACCATCTGGTAAATAAGCCTTAATAAATCTTATATCTTCTAAATTAACTTGCAAATCTAGTTTCGTTCCAACTAAATTTGGGCTTCGTGATAGTATATCATTTCTATATTCAACACCTTCATAATTTACATATGGTCTTTTGCCAGTCTGTAAATTACCTTTTATTTCTCGCTTAGCTTCATAAGTTAAAAAAGAAAAGTCATTTTGTTGCTCAACTGGTAAGCACCTAGGGTACATTCCTCTCTCAATTCGTTGTTGCATACATTCTAGGGGTGTCATGTTTATACTACCATGAGGCGTTGTATTATAGTTGGCGATGAATACTTCCGTAAGTTCTTCTAAATGTTGCAATGTAATCTTATAATGCAAAGCTTTATCATTGGGATTTTGCCTTCTAGGGTCACTTGGATTACTTCCTGTCGTACTCGGTAATCTATGATAACCATTTTCCTCAAGAGTTTCAAATAGTCTTTCTATATGTGATCTTCTTTCAGGTGTTGCAACTGGACCAGCATTAACAGAACATCCTATACTCCTTGTTAGCTTACTAATAACATTTGAGGATAAGTTCGACTTCGCATTATCATAGCAAAATTCTTCCCATAGTGCCCATTTAGTGTCAGGTATAGCTAATGAATGAAAGCCAATACTTTCTGGTAAAGTCAATCCCGGTATAGTAAGTGTTTTTAATTCTTTTGGTACTATAGCATTCTTAATACAATATAAAACATCAATTGCTGAATACTCTTTTTTAATGCATATATGATAACCAAGAATCATCTTGGTAGCCACATCAATAATTGCTAGTAACCAAATTCTATCTAGAACTTCTACTATTTCATCACCTTCGAGATTTGTGTATGTAAGAACTATCATTACATCTAACCTATGCCCATCAAATTCGACTCTTTGAAAAGGTTGTAAAATCATTGAATTATTGTTTTGTCCAATACCAGTAACTCGTGCATGTATAGCAGCATCTTTACTATATCTTCCTGCTGATTTAGTGAAATACATTTTCTCAAAATCTTTTTTAAGACGATAAATTGACCTAAGCCCCATATCTTTTGTAGTAAAAGGATAGTCATTAGGTTTAAGACCAATTGACCGGCATTGGTCAAGGAAAACTTTATGAAGATATTTTACTTTAATTACCGGCTCAACTATTGAATTCTTCTTATTATTCAGATAGTAATTAATTAGTTTTTCTTTTATAGTTGGATACATATTTAGTAATTGATTGAAAGCTCCGGTAAAATTAACTTTATCTTGAGGTTTTATATTCAAAAGCCTTTCTTTCCTTTGATACCTGTTTACTCTTTTTTGAGGAATTAAAGCCCTATAACCCCAAATCACTCCGTTTTCATCTTCCTGCAAACATCTTTTTACTAACCGAATTATTTCATGGCGTTCTATTCTTGTTAAATTACTGATTTCACTAACAGATATGTTATTTAGAATATACAATTCAACAGCTTTTTTACGTCTAGTAAAGATATCCTGATGTTCTGAAGATAAGCTATCTATTAAGACTTCCGGCCATTTTTCTATTTCAAGAAATTTTCTATCTATTGCTATACTCTCTGTGATATGTTTTGTCATCGTTAAGCCATACCTCCGTTCTATTACAATAAAGAATTCTATCTAAATCTCCTTGAATTATTCCTTGATATAGCATACAACATAAAAATTCTTTTAATATTGAAGGTTGTATTTCAGGTAAGTGTTCTTCTATTAAACGTACTGTAATTTTACTGAATATTTTAATATAATTAAGTATCTTCTTACAGGTTATATTATCATTAAGAATTTCACCGTTTTTAGAATAAGGAATAAGCATTTTCAAATTTGATAAAAGAATAGGGTTTGCTCTTATTTCTTTTTCAGTTTTAACAGTAGATTCAATATTTTTAGCCCCACACCAAAAGTTTTGTACATTTATTTGTTTGTTTGTATTATCAAATTTAATACTTTGGGGTTCCAAATCCTTCGAGTATTTCACTTCAACAAATATCTCTTTGTCGTCTTTATATAAAATCCACATATCTGGAATAGACTTAAATACTTTGCCTTTAAAGACATACTTTAATTCAATAGGTTGTTCACAAAACATTTTAACAAAAGGATCTGTCTCTACTAAAACCCAATGATCATATTCTAAATCACTGAATAGTCGTACATTTCTTGATAGTTTTGTACTATAGGTTTCCCAATAGTTACACCCATACTTACTACTTCTTTTTATAGGTAATGGAGAATATATTTTTGTCACCTCAAACTTAAAATACTATTTACTTATTTTGAATTATTGGTGATTGTAGGGAAATATATACAGATAACAAAATAAATATTTTTATTTCCTCAAGTGAGTTTAGTCACACGATTAGGAATTAAAGAAATTAAACAGATGCTAGGTCTGGAAATAACATTGATTAACAGATTTTTATATGTGATAATAAGACCAAAGTGCATAAAAAGCTGACCTTCTCGAACAAGATCAGCTTTCTTAGGTGGTATAATACAAAATATATTTATACCCCGAATTCATTTTGAATTATACCACCTACTTATGCACAAATCAATAATACAGAGGAAACTCTCTCTATCTCTCCTCTGTATACTAAAATTCATAAGGAGGTATACATATGACTAAGCTCTATTATCAAAATCTTAATGTGAGAGCTTTAAAAATCGACCCACTTGCACAAGGTTCTTTACAAATTAATAGGGTAAACAGAATTGTTCAAAACTTTAATCCCCTATTTGTAGGTACTATTATTGTTAGTAAAAGAGAAAACGGTGAGTATTATGTAATGGATGGATTTCATAGAAGTACAGCTCTTAAAAGGCTAAATGTTGAAGAAGCTTACTGTGAGATACATGAAGGGTTAACGTTAAAAGATGAAGCCCAGTATTATTTAGCTTATAACAAATATAGAAAAAATCCCAAAGCAGTAGATGATTATAAAGTTTGCATTACTGCTGACGTTCCTGAAGTAGTAGCTGTTAATCGAATACTAAGCGAACTAGATATTGAAATATCAGAAAGTGGATTTAAAAGTCCAAAATCATTGTTAGATGTATTTACAATATATGGGGTAGGTATTACAAAAAAATGTATTGATTTATATGTTGAGGCTTGGGGTAAAAAAGCTTTAATAGGTAAGTATTTAAAGGTCTTGGCTAAATTTATTAAAGATAATGAAGAAAAATTAGATTTTTCAATTCTATCAAACAACTTAAAAAAATATAAATTTATACAAGTTGTTGATAGCATTAATCAAATGCAAATCTCTAAATCTGTCACTAGTACTGTAAAGGGTTTTGAAGCACTTCTCTACTTAATCTACAATAATAATCTAGCTAAAGAAAAAAGACTTGATTATTTCCCATTAAAATGAGGGCTTGTATATGTATAATAAAGGAATTTACTCAATGCTTTCAGAATTAGGTAGAAGAAATATTAGAGAAGCAGATAAAAAATTTAGTCAGTTATTAGAAATTACGCAATGTGAAATTTGTAATAAAAAGAAGCCATTAAGTGAGTTTGCAGAAGATAAAAATGGTTATTTAGGTTTTTCAAACATTTGCCAAGAATGTACTAATCAAGGGGAAACACTTCAAACTCATAAAAAGTGCATTAAATGTAATCAGGTAAAAAGCTTAAGAGACTTTTATAAGTTACGTAACAGTCTTTATTTTGAATTTTGCCGGGACTGCACAAAGAAACTAATAGATAAAAAAGCTGCTAAAGGTCACACAAAAAAATGCGCTACTTGTGGTGAGACCTTACCGGCATCAACACAGTACTTTTATGTTGGCATAACATGTATAGATTTTTTGGAGCCCAACTGTAAGGCATGTGATAGTAAGAAAGAGAAAGCGCAAAAAAATAAAAGACTACACAACAGAGAACCGTCTTACATTTAAGGCGGTTCTTAATGTCTATGCAAGTATTAGAAGTTTATTAATATCAGATTGAGAGAGACTTCTATTCTCTTGGGGCTTAAGAATAAACGCATTTTAAAAACTCTTTGATAATATTATTATATATTTTTAAGTCTACTTATAACATCCATTACAGGGGCTTTCGCAACTTGCGGTGGAATAATGGGCTTATCATCTAGAGTGATTGCTGCCGATAACCAGTCATTTTCTCCAATTTCCCAAGCCTCTTTTATTGTTACATTATTTTTTAGTATAGCATATTCTAGTAACATCTCCGGCTGACCTGTTGTAGCATTTAAGTATGCTGGCGCAATCCAACATTTCCAATTACTTGGCATAGATTTTACAATATTCTCAAATAAAAGAAGATTACGATTGTCAGTTGAGTCCATTCTTTGAAATCTTGAAACTGTTGTGATATACTGTACTTTATTTGTTTTTGGAAGCAAATCTAAGTTTAATGTAAAAATTCCTTTGTAGAATAGAGGTTCGTCTTTATTTATCTTTTTGATAAGACCTACCTTTATAATGTCTTTCTCATCTTGCTTCCCAACCATATTCCTCCACTCAGTAAATATCGCCTTGCCGGCATCAATATTTGAAAACAACGGAGCCATGATAGGTAATCTACCTTGTGCAAACGCAAACACCATTCCTTTCCACATTGCTTTATCCCATAGTTCCATATTGATTATGGATTTAACTTCAATATCCTTATGTCCAATTTCTTCAAACTTGCCATCTTTTAGTTTTCTCGTTGTTTCTGAACTTTCTTTATCTTCTTCTGAATCACATTTAATATTTATGGGTTCTTTACGCTTCAGTATGTACTCAAATTCGTCACCAGATAATAATGTTTCAATAATATTTTTGTCTTTGCCAAGCAAGTCTTCAGTTATAAAAATACTGTTGTTAAATCCTAATGCTCTATCAAAAACTCGGTCATCACGAGCCCATACTTCTAATAGTTCAGTATCATTAAAAACTGCTATACGAGCTATAAGCTCAGCAATTAATTCACTTATAAATTCTTTTACTTCATTTTGGGCTTTTCTGAATTCGCCTTTACCAAAATCAGAACAGCATATTACGTGACACTTTTTATCCTCTATTGATTCTATTTCTCTATATATTGAAAATTTGTCATTTTCTATAAACTTTATTTTTAAATTAATTACTGGCGTAATACTCATAATTCTATCTGAGATTCCTGTTGCTAAGAAGCTCTCGAGTGCAGCTAATATACTTTCAGCTAATTCAATACAAGGAAATCTACGTTCCGCATCAATAATAACTTTACATCCGAGTATTTTAGAATTAATTGTTTCTGTATCCTTAAACCCTAAGCTTGGGGTCTCTGGGATTTGTTCCTTTGATGGCTGATTATACCACTTTGCCATGTAGTCATCTATCATATCACTATTATTGTCATATGCTTTCTGAATTTCTTCATCTACATAACCAAGTGTATATTTTAATGCTATAGATGATAAGTACAATCCATGGTTATCTAAAACATCAGGTAGCCTTATAAGTTTGGGGAGTTCTTCAAAAGGTGTTCTAAAAAATAACATACCTAAAATACTGTCGAACAGGTCTATACTTCCAGATTTTTGGAGCTTACTGGTATCATATCCGATGGAAGATAGTAGTCTCTTAGAAATAGCATCAAGGTCATTCCACTTTATTGCTTGAAAAACCCTGCCTTGAATAAGTTCTAGCATTTTAATACTTCCAGAACAGGCTACTAATACAGGATTTAACTCACCGTATTTCATATAATCAATAAATGCCAAATAAAAAGCATTATAATAGAATCCTCTTGCTGCCCACAGTAAATCTACCTTTTCATGTGCATACGCCAACATATATAATGTTAATAAAAACTCATTTTTTGTCTCATCCTTATATAAAGATAGCAAAGCTCTCCCAAGATATTTAATTGCACTATACGGTTTTGATTCAAGTAACTGCTGTCCACGCTTAAACAGCATCAAGGAAGAAACTGTTTCTTGTTTTCTTACTCCAGCCATAGATACAACTTTTTCGAACAATTCGTCAAAAGCTGAGGAGTCCTGCATTGTAGGAGCCATCTCAGTTAATATTGCTGAAATAGTTTCAAAACTAAAATCAAGATTCTTGTCGCAATCATCCAGTACTTTCTGTAATTCTTTTGAAGCTCTATCTAAATCAAACTCAAGAAACAGTTTTACAAATATATAGTTTGCCCGTGCTTCTAAAGCTGTATTGGGTCTACTTTTGTCGTTTATCAGTCTCTCATATTCACTAATTAAAACTTCAGTTCGTTCCTTAAAATTCTTATCTTGAAGATTCCCTTTTGTAATCACAAACAGGTTCATCCATAGGTTAGTCAAACGCTCAATATCATAAAAACTTATAGTACCAACAACATATTTTTCATAGCTACAGTATTTAACAATATACTCGCCAAATTCTTCATACCACCAATACAAAGACCATGCCCATTGATAAGAACATTCTTTTATTTGAAAATCAGTACCATATTTGCCTGCAAATATAGTAGCCCGATTAAACCTCCCCATAGTATCAACAAGTGGCAATTCTAATTCTCTACTTAATATGGCAGCTCTTATGGACTTATCAACTATTGCTATATCAAACTTCTGCTCCGAAGAAAGTACTGTAATATCTTTCTCAATTTCCTCTAGTTCATGTTTACGTTCATAATCCAGTGGACCTATTTTTTGCTCATCGATAAAATCATCAGACAAACCGAAAACTTCAACTGCTATTTGCTCCCTGTGATTTTGAAAAAGCTTATCAAGCAGCCAATTTCGGTCAAGTATTCTTATATCAATAGAATGTTTTTTAGACAATGCATCTTCCGTATCTGCACGTTTCTTATCCGAGACATATTGGTTACTAATAAAGAATATTTTCTTATATTGCCTATTGGTCGATATTATTTTAGCCACATCTGATTTTACTTTTGATTGCCATTCCTGTTTTGCACTTATAGCAAATGCCCATCTCTCAGAAGCCGCCTCACGACCTATGCCTGAATACCATGTTAATGCAATGCCATCTGATACCGGATAAGTTTCAGAATCCACCTTGCTATCTCCTCCACCTGTAGGGCCGGTCTGTGTTATTAAATTTGGGCATATTTCAAGCTCAGCCATTCGCTTACAAAAGTCTTCGAATAGTTTTTCTTGACTTCTGCTTGTAAGGCTATGAAGGTAATAGTCGAAAAACTCTCTTGTAAGCTTTGCCTTTCTAATTACATAGGAATCAGAAAATCTATTCGGCCTCCTTGATTTTAGAAACTCGTAAGGAGAATGAAAATTGTTCATTATTACCTCCCAAATAAGAAAAAATATAATATATGTTTGATTAATTATTATTTTTCCACTTACTGCCTTGACTGCTTTCTTAAAGATTCAATCGCAACGGCAATTACATCTTGGTTAGTAGTTGATTGCCATTCATCCCAGAAATCTATTGTTGCACTATTAGGCTTCTTTGAAGGAGTCTTTATTTTAATCCTACTTGGTAATAATGACGCATCTCCCACTACCAAAGCTTCGCCAACATCTAAAACAGGTAATAGGTCAGAAAATCCTCCTAAGCTATCTGGTAATAGTCTTTTTATTACTGCTTGATCTTCAGCGTTTGTCAATCTCATAGCAATAAAATTATTACTTTGACTCAATATTGTTCTATTTACTTCTGCTGGCCTTTGACTTATTACAACAAGCCCTATACCGTATTTACGTCCTTCTTTTGCGATTCTCTCAAAATTCTGAAGACCAGCTGCTTCTAAAGAGCTATTTGTTTTCTCTGGAAGATACAAATGAGCCTCGTCACAAAACAAAGCAATAGGATGTCTTTTTTCTTTTTCAATCCATTGTTGTATTGAGAAAACAATCCTTCCTACAAGACTCACCATTAATGGCAATACATCTGATGGCACTTCTGAAAAGTCAATTATTTTAATACCCTTATCTGTTTGTAAACTGCTTGAATGCATGAGGATTTTACTAAGCTTTTCAATATAATCGAAATCTAAGATTTCAGAACTTTCGTTAAAAAGAAAATTTAACCTCTTGTCGGTCTTTTTTGATTCAAGTCTTTGAATAAACCTAGTCAATTTTCCATTCATAGGACCTTGTTTTTCACTTCCAGCCCTTGCACCTGGAACCATCTCTTCATCAAGGTGTTTAAATTCAGTTATCAAATCAGCCAATTTGTATGGTATCGGACTGTCAATGGTAAAATTACTTGCTACATCGATTTTGCCTAGTGAAACAAGGTTATTTCTTTTTTGTTCTAATACTGCATTTGAAAATGCCATTGCTTGATTTGGTGCATTATTATCACTTCTATCTAACATTAGTGAAATCATTTCTTCGTAGGTTAAAAACCAGTATGGTAAGAATAAAATACCTTCTTTACTTATATCATTTGGACCCGCTATTTTCAGATGTTGAAATCCTTTACCTGTCAAAGTACTATACTCACCATGAATATCAAATACAATTACATTCGCAGATGGTAACAACGCCACTTGTTCTAGTAATCGTGCTAATGTCCAGGATTTCCCTGAGCCAGTGCTTCCAACAATAACGGCGTGTCTTTGAAAGAATTTATTGCCATCAAGCCAAGCCTCAGCATTATCGTCAAGTGTATAGTTACCAAGAGTTAGTGGATTTTCGTTATCTATGGCTATTTGAGAAATTGCTTTCATGAAATTAGTTAATCTTTCACCTTGTAAAACATAACAGTCAGCGTCAATTTCAGGTACAGTTTCAAGTGTTCTTTTAAAAACATTATGTTTAGTCCCATATATATCTAAATGTGTTCCAATAAGTGTAGCTTTAACTATATTTTTAATATTATATATTGGTTTATTATCTTCATCAACTTCATCAAAAGAAGAATTTCTCATTATTTTATTGACCAATGCTATTAAGTGTTGACCAACTTTAGAACTTTGTACAACAACTAAATGATTAACCTGCATTTTTTTTAATTTTTCTTCGTTATCAATTTTAATTATAATATTTGCAGTATCAACGCTCTCTACAACTCCAATTTTTTCATTTGAATTATTTTCGTAATCAAATATTGACATAATAATCCCCCTCTATCCTAACCATAATTTACAAAATGATTCCAATTGCCAGAATGGTTCAGTAAACATCTCTATGTCCGTTTTACTGTAGTAGACTAATGTCCCTCCTCCTTTATTTTCTGATAATATTAAACTTTGACATTCTGATATATTATGAAAAAGCTCTATCATTTTTTGTGTTATATCCTTTGTTACTATAACGATAGGTTTTTTTTTGTTTCTATTTTCATCCAAAATGATAGGCTGAATATGCTCATCGTTAAATCCATATCCTATACATAGATACGAAGTAGATTTCCTAATTGCACGATCAGCTTCAGATATCACTGTTCTAAAGGGATCATTGTGCGTCTCTCTATATTTTCTATTTCCAGGAGTTACTATCATTGGAAAATAGCAGTCACAATATTCGGTTACATTTGAAAAATCAGTCGCAATAGTATTTCCATTTGCTTTATGCTTAAACCAATCAATAGAACCATGTACTTTAAATAAATTGATAACTCTCTTTGTTGTACTTGAATCAAAATTTTGAAAAGATTTAATATAATTACCGGAGAAACCTGAAACACATTTTCCTTCAGCCGCATCTATTGAATATTCAACCAGTCGATCATAGTTAGTTGTAATAATACTAGTACTAGCCACGCTTTGTACACACTTTTTAAGTACTCTTGTTAATATAGGATAATTACCACTTTTAATAAAACCTAAAAATGCCTTCTTATCTTTTTGACTTATGCAAGACCAAACAACTTGTATTATAGCATCATGGATTTCTTCTTTCATTGCCACTACTTCTAATGCTTTTTCTAAATTCTGAGTTGATTTCAATTGCTTTACGAACTCTTTCCACGAATCTTCAGAATGATATACGCCATCTAATTGTTTTACTATTTCCGATCCAAGATCATTCATAGTTGGTAATCCGTATGGAACAGAACAGCCACTCCCTACTAAAATAGCTGGAGTTCCTGATAAATATTTTTGAATTGTAAGTGCTAATCTTTCAATTTTTTCATCTTCTACTGATTTTGTCATAAATTTTACCTCTTTGGGTTCAAATGTTTATCCCCACTAAAAAATTTATCTAACTATACATATTTTAACATAATATATCGAATTAGGTAATAAATAAACTTAATTAAGTTGCACAAAATGTAGACTTTATGTGCAATATTTTTAGTATTCACAAAAACTTAGTATTTTGTTTTTGTGATGTCACAGAATTAAAGGTGGATATTTTGTGTCAGTTTTGGGTAATGTAATATTAGAAATTATTAAAAAGGATGGCTCATATGGCTAATATTGCATATATAAGAGTTTCGGCTGTAGATCAAAATATTGATCGACAAGAAATTGCATTATCAGCATTCAGAATTGATAAATATTTTACAGAAAAAATATCCGGTAAGAATACTGACAGACCACAACTTAAAAAAATGCTTGAATACGTCCGTGAGGGTGACACAATTTATATTGAAAGCATTTCACGTCTAGCTCGCAGTACAAGAGATTTATTAACAATAGTAAAGCAGCTTCAGGATAAATCAGTAGAGATTGTTTCATTAAAGGAAAATATTGATACTTCAACGCCTCAGGGGAGATTTGTATTAACTATATTTGGTGCTCTTTCTGAGCTTGAAAGAGAGAATATTCTTCAAAGGCAAAAAGAAGGAATTGCCGCTGCAAAAAGAAAGGGTAAAAAATTTGGAAGGCCACAGATTGATAAACCTAATAATTGGGATAGAGTTATTAATCTATGGAAAAACAATGATATAACTTCGACTGAGGCCATGCGCAGATTAAATATGAATCGAGGTACCTTTTATCGTAGGGTAAAAGAAATTAAAAAGCGAAATAAATAGAGTATATTTATACTTACTTTTTATGAAGTCCAAAGGTTATAGACTTGCAATATTTTGGGGTGTGTTTCGAATTTTGTGTTTTTTATTTTCTCTGAGTTAACAAGATTAACATAACGCAATTGAAAAGGGCATACATGTAAGTTATAGCCAAATTAAGTATTCCATGTAATATGGATTTTGTTTCGGTCGCATTTTTTATATACTCACTTTATCCTTCGGTTCAATTGCAGCCGTAGCTGATGCTTATTCTGTACGATTGCTTAAATATACATCCAAATCAATAGAATACCTAAATGAGTCCATAAATTCATTCACTATTCTATCATGCTTGCTCACAATAGTTACATAGCTTGAGTCACAAGCAAGTATTTCAGTATTTGCCAAAGGGTGTTGTATTTGGGGTTGATTTTTCCAAATTTCATAATTATCTTGAACATACGGAAGCTCATATTTCAATATTGCCTCTTTGTTAACATCAGGAGAGAATCCAGAGAATACCGCCCATATCCATTGGAAATCTTCCTTTTCGACCATCTTTGTTAATTCATCGCCTGTCATCCATATATATTCTTCATTAACCAATTTTTCAAAAATCGGGTCATTCGGATAGGCATTAACATCAGTAATTAACCAATTATAATTTTTCTGCACTTGATTAATTGCATTAAAAATACGACTCATTATTGTGTAGCCAGATTCTCCCTTATTTAGAATTGCACCTCTCATATTATCACCACCTAATATAAATTTTCTAACATCTCAGTTAATAAAAAATTTTAGTTCAGAATATTTCAAACCATTCTGCTTTAATAATCTCTATTTAGTCAAAAGCGAACGAGACTTTTTATATAGACTATTGAATTATATCATTGCATATAATAGACAATAAATCCAATAAGAGCAATCTATTCAGATGGTCGACATCTTATTATTTGATAATTTAGAACGATTTTCATTTTCACAAAACTAAAGACAGTCTCCTCTTTTTTTACTTGCAGTTTTCTTCGTACCATTTCTGCATATCTGAGTTAATTATGTCTGCTTCATAATATGTACTCATAAAATTTAAATCGTAATAACTTGATAATAGTCCTTTATTATGTTGATTCAAATTGTTCTGTATTACTGGAGAGACTACAATTGGTTTTCGCCCATCTCTACCTGCTATACCACAGATATTACTTGCTGAGTTTACTACATCACCCATCCAAATTACGTCATTTATTCCACTACCAGAGTATCCAGCTTGTATCATTAAAGCTCTGCCATAATCAATTCCGATTCCTACTGTTATTTCAGAATAACCTTTTTTCTTTAGTTTGTAGTTTAAAATTCTTATCATACTATTTAATTTTGCTGATACAGAAAAAACGGTGTCTATATTTGATTTACTGGGTGTTTCAAACACTCCCCAAACGCAGTCACCGTGTATGTTTATTTCCTTACAGATTGTCTCTGCGTTCATAATCGCAACACATTCAGATATAAAACTTCTATACATTTTTGCAAGTGTAGGCCTTTTATGCTCATCTGTCATATCTGATGATCCAACAATATCTATAAATAATGCTGTTATATAGACATAGTATCCATTTGTATAAGTGAGAGACGATCTAAGCGGTATTGTACTACTATCTGAAAAATTATCATTACTTGTATCAAGGATATTGTCAATTCTTTCAGCACTTTTTGAAACATCGTAATTCATTGTTTTATTTGATTCCATTTTTGTCTTCTCCCTATAATAAATCTAATGTTTTACTTATAAACCACACTAATACTGATATTATAAGGTAAATAAGTGCGTTGTTGTAAAAATTCGCCTTTTTAGTACATATTTTAGAATTTATATATATTTGCTCTGTAAGATCATCAAGCATTTCGGTTTCATTTATCTTTCCTATGATGCTTTGATATTCTCCTAGGCTTTTTTTTGATATAGCGCCAAAATATATTATTGAGTCGTTTTCTGCTTTTTCTTTCACTCGGGCCTTCATCCCCAGCAACAGGTTAATTATTACTGCTAGACACATTAGAAGTAATATAATTATTACAGCTGCCGCAAAATATTGGCCAAATTTTATATCCGAAAGCTTTTTTGTGTTAAATATTGGCTGTAGTGATTTTGGTATACCGCTTGAAAAAATGGTTCCAATTAGTATTCCTACAAAGGCAAGGGCGAATGATATCTTTGTATCTATATTGGAAATCCATGAATTTATCATTGTCAGGGTTTGATATGCATCTTCTTTAGTATATGTATTAATTTTAAACTCTGTTTTTGTCATTCTTACTTCAATTCCTCTATTCTTTATTAACTTTCATTTGTTTTATATTTCTAGTATATAATATCATTTTTTACAATTATTTTCAAACTATTATGTTATTTATATTAATTGTTTATAAATGGATAAAATTGAATCTACTCTATAAAACATTAAGAAATGAAATAAATATCCTAGAAAATGAATTTATAACCTTTTGGAGGTAACTTTCTGTCATTAAACTATAATGGAAGGAACTCTATGTCAAAAATCAATGACAGAAAGTCCCTTCCATATGTTAAAAAATTGGCTTATATTCAATTCATTCTTGGATATATGTTTGTGTCAATGGACAGATTTGTACATGAATCAATGTAAACAATAACCAATATTAAGAAAGGAGCAAAAAGATATTATTTCATATTCATCTCTCTTTCTACTTTCTTTCGGAAAATCTTTTAGATATCGGATAGTATCTTGGTATACTAGCTCTTTGACCTATTAACTGAATCCATATATCTAAATCAGTATTTTCTAAATAGTCATTTACAACTATATCTAGGTTTTCCGATTCTGTTAGAACCATTATAGTTTCTTTTAAATTCTCCAAGGAATTTGGATTTATAAAGTCTATCACAATTCGATTAATATTCTCAGAAAGCGGGTTTTGTACATACCAAAAATTGTGTGCTAAGCTTTTAAAAAGCTCATATACTTTTTCTTCTGGTATGTTAAAAACATTTGAATGTTTTAGTAAAAATAACCTTGTATTTTCTACTACACCAGCAAGTTTGCTTTCCTCAACTACTTCTACATTACTCCCATGAAATTGATGAAGTACTTCCAATTTACTGCTTATAATAAATTTCAATCCAATTTTCCAAAGCCGATAACATAACTCAATGTCTTCTAACCCCCAAGCTTTTAATTCTTCATCAAAACCACTTACCTTATCTAACCAACTTTTTGGTATTATTAAATTGCAGCTTTGACCATATAAAAATGGAAACTGTATGGCTGATGCATTAAATGATAATTTATTAAGTATGTTACATCTGAAATCATGCAGCTCATGACGATCCCAAGAAAAGGAGTATTTTTCAAATACGCTGCCATCTAAAACCATTTCAGAAGGTATATTTTGAGGAAGCATCAATCTAAGACCAACTAACATGATATTATTGTCCTTTGAATAGCACTTATCTACTTCAATTAGGTAGTCTTTTTTGACAATTATATCTGCATCAATAAAAATAACAATTTCCCCTTCTACCATTTTAATGCCATAGTTTCTTGCTCTTGAACGACAGGAGCTTTCACATCTTTCTAAGTAAATATATCTTAACTCATAGTTTACATTTAAGTCTTTTATGTAATCTTTAGTATTATCATTTGAACCGTCATCAACAACTATAACCTCAAAATTATTATTCATAGAGCCCTCTAGCAAATTTAAAGCAATTAAAGAATTCTTTAACTGAAGTTTATTATTATATGTTGGAATTACAAAGCTACATTTTTTCGTTTAGACCGCCCCCTAACTTAATCTGTTTTTCTAATTGTTCCAGTATTTTAATCAAAATATCGTACTCTGCATCTTTAAGCTCTTTGAGCATATTAATACTATCTTTTACCTTAGACTTTTGCTCTAAAGTTAAATCAGTGATATCAGGATTATAAATATTAGCATTACCAAAGTCTTTTAGATTTTTATAAATTTTAATTCTAAAGATATTGAATCTCTTGACAATTTCCAAATACTCTGTATGCAGTGTAATAATTTCCCCTGAAAGATTGTTTCTAGCTATAAAATATCCAATCCTATCATAAATACATTTTTTATGCTCTGCTATTAAGTGACATGCTCTGTAATCAATAGTATTTTTGCCTTGTAGCAGGCTTTCCAAGCCACTAATAATCACATCATGTACCTTGAATCCATATTCCACCCGACTCTCATCATACTCAAAGGAGAATAGCTTTACCATATCCCCAATTGAAAAAAGATAGTTATTCAGCTCCTTTAAAAATCTGTCATTATCAAATGGATATTCTATTTCGGATTTTTTGGGTCTTATAAGTTCTAAAGCTATATACTCACACCAAGGTGCATATTCTTTATAATAAATCTTACCATATTCAAAAGCATCGCTGAATTGGGTATAGTTAAATGAGATTTCTCTAAAAATACCCTTTGAAAAGCCTATCGCTTTGAGTATTTTCTCTTTATTATCATATCCATAAATCAAAGCTGGATGGACAAAGTGTACTTTATTATACGTCCACTTATCAGGAAGATAAAATTCATCCACATGAATTATAAGGCGATATCCCAAGTTGACATTTTCTATAATATAATCAATAATATTTTCTACATGATTAATAAGGCGATACCCTAAACTAATCCACTCTACTATTTCACTGAAACAATTTCGGGGCTCCAAATAATCAAGTTCCACACGTCCTTTCTCATTTGTGTAAGAAAAAATTTGTATGAATTTTGAGTAATACCATGGCAGATGCTTTTCGTATGCAAGAATCATACAAAGCGGTAAACTTTTATGTAGCCAAGTTGTTATATCTTTTTGCATTACAACCTTTAGTTCCATTGATTGAGGGTATTTTTTATCTGCATGTTCTTCATCAGAAATACATACGCAATGACTTTCTTTATTTTTCATATGAATTACTCCTTACAGTAGGTTAGTTTACTATTTATTTTTAGATCAAGTTTACCTCTTCTTCTATATATGAAATGAGATCTTTAAAAGATGGAAAGCTATGATAATCTAAGAACTCATCCTTCATTTGAAAATTAAATTCCTCTTCTAGTACAGATATCAACCAAATATATGTAATGGAGTCAAAACCCATATCAAACAATGACATTGAATCCTCAATAATTTTGGGAAAAGCTATGCCTTCAACGCTTTCTTTAATTGTTTTAATTACTTTTGCTCTAACTGAAGCTTCACCCTCGACTTCTTCAATTTCAATTAATTCATTAGCATTATTATTAGAATCATTATCAGCATAATTTATTAATAGTTGTCTATCTATCTTACCGCTTTGTGTTAGTGGCATTTTATCAAGAGAAATAAAATACGCTGGTATCATATAATCTGGTAAGATTTTTGATAAATAGTCTTTAAGCTCAAGTATATTGACATCTTTATCATGAACCATATAGGCACATAGATGATTTACATCATCCTTGCCAACTTTTGCCACTACGGCAGCTTGCTTTATGTCTTTATACCGTAGCATCTGTGTCTCAATCTCTTCAAGCTCTATCCGATAACCTTTTATTTTAACCTGATTATCTATCCTGCCATAGCACTCTAACTTGCCATTCGAAAGCCATCGTCCCATATCCCCTGTTTTGTACATTTTTTCATCAGCAGTAAAGGGATTTGAAATAAATCTTTCATTAGTCAAATCAGGTCTATTTATATAGCCTCTAGCCACACCTTCCCCTGCAATGCATAATTCTCCTTTAATACCTTTAGGAAGCAGGAGATTGTTTTCGTCAACTATATATATTTTTGAATTTGATATAGGCTTGCCGATATCTATACTATGAGCTTCATTCAAGCAAGATACAGTACACCAAACCGTGGCTTCAGTAGGGCCATACATATTGTATATTTTTAAGTTTTTGAAACGTTTAAGCTTTTCCAGTAGTCTTTCAGGGAAAGGTTCTGCTCCCACCATAATTTCTTTTACATTCTTTAAAATACTTAGACTGGAATCATAGTTT
>JAEWAX010000164.1 GCA_023391425.1 Bacillota bacterium
GGATAAGACTTATAGTGAGGCGAATGTTCACCTTAAGAGGGTTGGACTAAAAGATGACTCAAGTGTATTAATTAAAGATATAGGAATCGGTAAGCAACAGTTAGTAGAAATTGCAAAAGCCCTAGCGAAAGACGTAAAGCTGCTAATATTAGATGAGCCAACTGCAGCTTTAAATGAAGAGGATTCTGATAACTTACTGAGCCTTATATTAGATTTAAAGTCTGAAGGAATAACATGCATTCTTATATCACATAAGCTTAACGAGATTTCTAAGGTTGCTGACTCAATTACAATACTAAGGGATGGAACCACTATAGAAACCTTAAAAAAGGATGTTGATATACTTAGTGAGGACAGAATAATAAAAGGAATGGTAGGACGTGAGATAGTAGACAGATTCCCCAAGAGAACATCAAATATTGGGGAAGTTGTTTTTGAGGTTAGGAACTGGAATGTATTTGACCCTAGTATCGATGGAAGACAGATAATAAAGAATGTAAATATAAATGTCAAGCGTGGAGAAGTTGTTGGGCTTGCTGGCCTTATGGGTGCAGGTAGAACTGAGCTTGCTATGAGTTTGTTTGGAAAGGCTTATGGAAAGCACATTTCTGGCACAATAATTAAGGAAGGGCAGAAGCTGGAACTTCACAATGTACGTGATGCAATAGATAATGGAATTGCCTATACTACGGAAGACCGCAAATCGGCGGGGCTAAACCTAATTGACAGTATAATGCACAACATTTCAATTGCAAGTGTAAATAATATGAAAAGAAATCTCGCTATTGATGAAAATAGAGAGATTCTAGTTGCAGAGGAATATCGCAAGAAGCTCAATATTAAGTCTCCAAGTATACTGCAGAAAGCAGGAAATCTATCTGGAGGAAATCAGCAAAAGGTAGTACTCAGCAAGTGGATATTTACACAACCAGATGTCCTTATTCTAGATGAACCAACAAGGGGAATTGATGTAGGTGCTAAATATGAAATATACACTATAATCAATAAATTGGCTGAGGAAGGAAAGTGTGTAATTATGATTTCGTCAGAGTTACCAGAGATTCTTGGCATATGCGATAGAATATATGTAATGTGTGAGGGAGAGATTGTGGGAGAACTAGATGGATGTAAAGCATCGCAGGAAGCAATAATGAAATGTATAATGCAAAAGCAACAGGAGGCGATAGTATGAACACACTAAAAACAAATACAACAACAGCTACTATTCAGACAAGTAATAAAATAAGTCCGTTTAGCAATAAATTTAAAGGAAATCTCAGACAGTATGGGATGCTATTTGCACTAGTTGCAATAATGATTTTATTTGAAATATTAACAGATGGAATTCTATTGGTTCCACAAAATGTAACAAACCTAGTTCTTCAGAATAGCTATGTTATGATTCTGGCCATTGGTATGATGCTGTGTATATTATCAGGAGGAAATATCGATCTTTCAGTAGGTTCGGTTGTTGCACTAGTAGGATCGGTTATTGGTGTTCTTATTGTAACTTATAATATAAGTATGTATATAGCTGTTCCAATAGGCTTGATTATTGGTCTAGCAATTGGTATATGGCAAGGTTTTTGGATTGCGTATGTAAGAATACCTGCATTCATAGTTACATTGGCAGGTATGCTGCTGTTTAGGGGATTGACATTAGCAATTTTGCAAGGGCAGACTATTTCCCCATTTCCTGATGAATTTCTAGTTATCAGTTCAGGATTCATACCAGATTTTTTACCTATTGCAGGTGTTAGCTTAAATCTAACAGCCCTTGTTACTGGAATAATAGTATCTATTGTGTATATGTTTTTAGCTATTAGTAAAAGAAATGGAAGAAAGAAATTGGGCTTAGAAGTAAAACCTAATTTAATATTCATAATTCAATCCATCTTAATACTTGTTGCAGTAAATCTTTTTGCTATTTGGCTTTCAAATTATAAAGGAATTCCTGTAATATTGGTACTTATTGCATTACTAATTATTGCATATAGTTTTGTGACAACTAAGACTGTACCAGGTAGATACATATATGCGATGGGAGGAAATGAAAAGGCCGCAAAACTTTCAGGAATAGATACCAATAAAGTCCTGTTTGGAGCTTATGTCAATATGGGTGTATTGGCAGCAGTAACTGGAGTAGTTTTTACAGCTAGACTACAAGCTGCCACTCCTACTGCAGGAAATAACTTTGAGCTCGATGCTATCGCAGCATGCTTTATAGGTGGTGCTTCAGCAACTGGTGGTGCAGGCACTATAATTGGAGCCATTATTGGAGCACTTGTAATGGGGGTATTAAATAATGGTATGTCAATACTGGGACTAGGTAGTGAATGGCAGATGGCAATAAAGGGTTTCGTACTTTTAATGGCCGTAGCTTTTGATGTAATTTCTAAGATGAAGAGCAGATAATTGTGAACTCCATAGAATGGTTTTAGGTTGATTAGACAGGGCAATAGTACCTGGCTAATCAACCTTTTTTGATATTGGACTATAAAATGTTCTTTGACAAAATACGATGCTTAGTTTGCATGCGTTTGGGTACAAAAGCAAAAGATAGCGAATAAGGAAAGTTGAACTTTAAGAATTGAATAGTACGGTACTCATAAAAAATCTATTGACTCCATTTAATTCCAAATATAGTATAGATGTGACGGGGTATTTAGTTAATCCAAGATAGTTTAATAGAATATTAGATTACTGTATCTTATTAATATGTGCTTTATTAGGGGGATGTAGATGGCTAAAGTAATCAATAACAGGATTTATTTGGAGTGTGAAATTGGCTCGTATGATTCATATAAGAAGGAACTTAATGAGGTGTTAAAGATAAATTCAGATATTCATGTAACCATATGGGATCAATCTAAGCAGGAAGAAAAATTTACTAATGATGATCTTTTTGATATGTGTGTACTTATGAACAAAATTGATGATGAGGGTGTAAAAGTATTCGATAGGAGTATATGGTCTAACCTCGTTGTGGCCAACTTAAATCGTACTAAATTTTTGCAAATTGGTTGTTGGAAGAGTGAAATTGGTTTGATTTATGAAATAGAGTCTATTTGTAAAATAAGAGATGTTGAAGAATATGGTGAACAAATAGAATTCTTTGTAGAGTCAGACGAATCGGTTAGAGAATATATTGCCAATAGATATCTTGATACAAAAGGCCATATCAAGTGGTTTAATTTGGGACTTTACTACTCTCATGACAAAGACTCCCTTATATTTTCTTCTAATCATTTTGGTGAAGAGAACTATATTTTTAGACTGAATGCAGATGAAGTAGAAAAATCAATAATTGCTGTAGAAAATAATAATGTCTATATTAGAATCAATCGACATCAATAATGTACTTGTGGAGGTCAGCAGTTTTTTATATAGGATTAAAAGTTATACACTTTTTCTTATTTTACATTTAAAATTACAGCCATGAATTAAGGGATTCTTATAAAGTGAATAGTAATTTAAAAGCCAGTACCGCATTATTCAGTATGAAGATACGGTATTTTGTTATTCAGTTTGGACGCAATATATCGGGATGGTGTAGAAAGGTCAAGAAAATTCGGTAGGTATTAATAACATTGTGTTATGTAAATTCATATAATATAAATTAATACAAGTTTTATGGAGGCATTATATATGGATTACAAATA
>JAEWAX010000063.1 GCA_023391425.1 Bacillota bacterium
TAGCGGCGGTAGTCTCAGGGTAAGCTACTTTCTAAGGCTGTTGGGGTGACCTTCCTCAAGAGCCTTATAGCATGCAATCAGGTTCGTAGCACTGCTTAGTGATGGTTATGACAAAAAAGAAAAGGTAATAATATTTAATATAAAATATATCTATTAAGGAGAATGTTATGAAAACTTGGGTATTATATTATAGTAGGGGTGGCAATACTAAAAAAATTGCTGATGCAATTGCAGAAGAATTGAAAGAGTTTGGAGTTTTAAAATCTGAGCAAATACCTCCTGCTTATCCACCTGAGAATGTTCAATTACTTTTTTTGGGGACTGGTATATATGCTGGTAAGCCAGATTCTAAAATGGTTGAGTTTATAAGAACTCTTAATAGCAACAGAGTCAAAAATGCAGTTGTTTTTGGAACTACAGGGAGTCAGAATAATGCAGTTGAAACTGTAAAAGCACTATTGAGGGAAAAGGGCATTAATGTAATTGATGAAACGTTTTTATGCAAAGGAAAGTATTTCATATTCTTTAATAGAAAGAAACCAGATAGCGATGATATTAAAGCAGCTAAGACATTTGCAAGAAAAATATACAATAGTATAAAAGCTTAAGCATAATGTTTTAA
The DNA here is from genome assembly GCA_023391425.1 of Bacillota bacterium. Classification (GTDB taxonomy): domain Bacteria; phylum Bacillota; class Clostridia; order Acetivibrionales; family DSM-1351; genus Ruminiclostridium. The sequence goes on from JAEWAX010000063.1 coordinate 623, forward strand.
GATAATAGCAGTTTGAGTGACAATATAAATCAAATAAAAGTTGGCTGGATGTTTCATAATGTATAAAACATTATGAGACAATCAGTCAATTTTTTTCTGTTGCTATAATTTACTTGTGAATATAGGGTTATATCTTATAAATACTAACTATTGAACCAAAAACTTGATTTTATTTTTTTTACATATGTGTTGCATCGCTCTTTTTCCTGAAAGTGCATTTGCAAATAAAGCGCCTGTAGAAGTTGCCCATGCGCCTACAAAATAAAAATTATCAAGCCCTGGTACAAGCATATCTTTACATTTAAGCATACTGCCGATAATGTCAAGTTTTTTATTTGGGGAATTGCAAAACCCATGTGTTCCTCCCATGAAACGTTCCCAGGTCATAAGTGTTGGAACATCCACTATTTCAATCTGCTCAGTGATACCATGAAAATGATTTCCTAGTAGATTAATTACTTGACTCGTAACTTTTTGCTTTTCTGCCTCATATTGAGACTTATTCTGATAAAGTTCCTTCCAATACGAGTACTTAGAAACCAATTCCACCTTAATAACACCTTTACCATCAGGCGCCATAGTTTTATCAAAAGAATAAATCTGCATTTCAATTGACTGATTTTCATGTCCAGCTATAGTTACAGGGGTGTCAAGTAACATTACGACACTTGATGGTTCATTAGAAAGATCACGGTCAACGCCCAAAAATATGTGTACTGCCCAATTCGTTTCGTCATTTGGTTCAGTACAATACTCTTTAAGCTGTTTATTCATATATGTACCATCTAATAACTCAAGCAATGTCTTTCGACCATCAGCATTTGAAATTATTATATCTGCAAAATCTTCACTGCCATCTTGAAATTTTACACCAATAGCAGCACCATCTTTTGTAATGATTTTTGTTACCTTTTTGTTATATTGAATGTCACCTCCGAGTTCCACATAGCGTTTAGCCATTGAGTTGGATAAAGTAATACTTCCACCAATTGGCCAAGCAATGTCTTTATTTGAGCCAGAAGCATGTTTGGCTAGGTGTAACAAAAAAGGACAGTCTGAAATAGAGTATTCCAATAGTGGAAATGCCTTTTGTAGAAGAGGATTTGAAAAACGCTTGGCATAATCAGCCATAGAAGTCTTCATCCACTTAATGGCTTGTAGCAGTTTTGGAGTTAGCTTTAAAATGTCACTGGTATTCCCAAGCATTAGTGAACCCATTAAATCAAATTCTGTAAACAGTTTAATACCATTAATATAGTCTTTTATGGCTTTTTTGTCTTGAGGAGCCAATTCCAGCATATGCTCCTCCAATTTATTTAGGTCGTAGTAGTCGTTGAAAGTTTTACCATCAGAAGAGATAACACTTACGCATTCTTTTGTGTAAACCAGATCCTGAGGCATCGCACCAAGCTCTGACCATAATTGATTTATTTTTAGAGAAGGTGAACAGCCCATCAAATGATGAATACAAGCATCAAAGGTGTATCCTTTACGCTTCCAGGATGTACATTGACCACCAGGAATACTATGCATCTCATAAATTCGAGTCTGGAATCCATTTATCTGACCATAAATTCCAGCTGCCATCCCGCCCATTCCCGATCCGATGATAATAACTGATTTTTTCATATTGATTCCTCCTATTTACCTAATTAACAGTAAAGATAGTATTAATAATTCTATCGAGGTATTTATCCCTTTGTTCTTTGTTGAAAAAGTCTATCCCTAACTTTTGCATTAGGACATCATTTCTCAAAAATGTTTCCTGTATCGTAGAAATCATAATGTGTGTGATAATGTAAATCTGGTTATCGTCTTTTTCATCTTTGCATATTTGCCTAATGACGTGTAGATATGCGGTTGTTGTCTGAGAAGTGTTATCATTTAAACTACATGATGCCAAATCAGAAAGCATAGATATTCTGGAGATAGCTTGGTTTTTAGCTAAAACATCGCAATTAGCTTTTACTAGAAATCTAAGCTTTTGTAAAGGCTCCATATCAAGGTTTTTATTCGTTTTACTAAATTGAACAATGATATTACCAATCATTTTCTGAACGCATTGATTGATCAGATTTTCCTTTGACTGAAAATGATAATTTATAAGTCCAATACCAACACCAGCTTTAGTAGCTATATTACGAATTGTTATGCTTTCAATAGAAGAATTGTTTTCTTCAATAAGTGCAATAGTAGCATCAATAATTCTTTCCTTAACATCTGTATTTTTCATAAAGTGTAAAATCCCTTATCCTGTATTCGGTAGTAAAGTAACGCACATTTATAGGCTTGATTACAAATAAATCACTGAACAATTTACTGAACAGTGATTTGAACAATGATTTGAACATTGTTCAATGATTATCATAACATATGGATTTTTATTTAGCAATAACTATTTTTCATTTCATCCCGATTGCGATTCCTAAGGTTCTTGGGGAAACCATCCCAACAACCTAAGGAGCTCGCTTATCACGGCCTACCACCGCTAAGCTCCTTCGTCACTAAGCGGTGCTATGGCTCTGATTGCAATTTCTAAGGTTCCGTGGTAGCTTCGCTCCCCCGTAACCTAAGAAATATGCTTATCACGGCCTACCACCGCTAGGCTCCTTTACTACATCAATATTTACTGGAATCCAGCTATCATTACTTTGAGTCAGCGTATTTATAAGAAGGTCAGTGCCATTAGTAAGCTTAGCAAATTCGAACTTATATTTTTTATTATCTACACCATCAATAATTATGCTTTTTTTATACTCATCCTGCTGCGGTGAATATTGTTTCATGATTAAACCACACCAATTACCGTAGACAGTTTCAACATATGTCTCTGCATTATGTGCCCAACCGTGATACGCTGCACAGAAGAAATCCTCGGGAGTTAAGCTTAAAGAGTCTATATAATATAAGCTGTTTACTTTAATAAGAGTAAGTTCGCCAGTATAATAATTAAAGGTTGTGACGCCTACATTACTGCCTTCTAGTATTTCAAGCTCTATAAAGTACTTATATCTGTCAGCATCTTTATTAATAATTGGGACTATTTTAACCAGATTTATATGGCCTATGCCTTCGAAAGAAGTAAGATAGTCTTCATAAGGCATTGATTTCTTGTTGTTTTCAGAAAGGAAATTGTAGGCAATTGGATAGGGTAATTTAGCATAGCCTATTGAACCACAACCTCCAGTTTTGCTTTCAGTAAGGTTGGCTGCCTGCTGTAAAACACTGAAATAATTAATTGCAGTGTTCTGAGGATTATCCAATAATGATGGTGGTACTGTGTTGTTTTTAAACGTTTGTGAAAATATTTTTAAGTCCATAAAATTATTATTTAATACTTTAAGCTTCGAGGGCCTAAAATAAGTCTCATTAAGGTTTGACATGCTCTCATTTATTATTGATATTGCCTGTCTTGATAAGGCCATAGAATATCGGTCTATGTTATCGTCTGTTGAAGTTTTATTTACTAGACCACCGAATTTATAATTTTGAGAAGACTCTTGTTGCTTACCAACCCTTACACATATGGCACTAATTGCAAAAGTGAGTAAGAAAAGAGATATAACAATTATTCCCTTAGTTCTATTTCGCATATTTGCTCCTAATAAAGAAAACTTAGTTCAGATGGAGTTTAAGTCCCTGAAATAATAATCAATTTATTTTCTAGTAAGTAATATATGCTGTACTACACCTAATTATGGTATAATCCTTAAAAAGAAATATTATGTTGATTATTTAAAATGCAAATTATAATAGGAAGGTGTAGAATGAAGTATATATTTTTGGGTATAGTATTGGTTGTTTATTGTTTGTTAAATTATTATATTGGTCGTAGAGGGCTACGGAATAGTAAGGTACAGGCGCCTATTATTAAAATAGTTTATTGGATATTATTATTCTCGCTTGCATTTATGTACATTGCTAGCACGTTAGGGGAAGATTATTTACCAGAACTACTAACACGTATTTTCAGTGTTATTGGTGGATATTGGCTAGCTGCAATGATCTATTTGATAGGTTTTTTTGTAATAATAGATATTATTAGATTATTGGCGAAAAAGCTTAATATTGAACATAATATATTGAAGGATAAGCCTTGGTTTATACCTTTAGCTGTTTTGGTTATAGTTATAATTATACTTGCGATAGGAACCTATAACGCTTATGAACCTAGAGTTGTGAATTATAATGTAAGTATTGATAAAAAGGCAGGAGACATGAAACAGCTCAAATGCGCAATGATTTCTGATGTTCATCTAGGCGAAAATGTCGGAAGGAATGGACTGCGTAAAGCGGTAAATGTTATTAATAGTCTTGAACCTGACCTAGTAGTTTTTACTGGAGACTTGATAGACAATGATATTAGGCCAGTAGAGAATGCACACATGTTGGACGAACTAAAAGGTATAAAATCAAAACATGGAGTTTACGCTATACTTGGTAATCATGAGTATTATGGAAAGACTACGAATAGGATTACACAACTTATTGAAAATAATGGTGTTACAGTATTAAGGGATAAATATATAAAGATCCAAGACAGCTTTTATTTAGTTGGTAGAGAGGATGTTGCAAGCGCTATGAACGGGTACAAGAGGGCAAGCTTAGATTCCCTGCTTACTGGAGTTGATGAAAATTTACCTATTCTCCTACTCGACCATCAGCCAGTAAACTTGGACGAACCTCGAAAGAAAAATATTGACTTACAGCTTTCAGGACATACACATGCTGGCCAACTTTTTCCTTTTAATTTAGCCACTAATGCTATCTATGAAGAGGATGATGGATATCTTAAAGACGGTAAATTCAATTTAATTGTGAGTTGTGGTTATGGTACTTGGGGACCTGCAATAAGAATTGGTAGTCGAGCAGAAATAGTTAATTTAAGTATTAATTTTGCACAATAGGTGAGTAATCAGTAATCTCAAACACAATACAACAGCCATATCAATGAATGAACTCACTGATATGGCTGTTGCTTTATTTATTACTATTTTAGTATATTTTCAATCTCCTGTAGTTCTAATTCTGTAAAATCAAGATTGTTTAATGCAGATATGTTATCCTCTATCTGACTTACCTTGCTTGCACCAATAAGAGCAGAAGTTACAAGCCCACCGCGTAGCACCCATGCAAGAGCCATTTGTGCTAGACTTTGGTTACGGTTTAGTGCTATGGCATTTAAACGTTTTATCTTATTAAGTTTTTCTTCTGTAATATCACGGGCATTCAAAAATACGCTAGCACTGGCAGCTCTGGAGTCGGAGGGGATACCTTTTAGGTATTTGTCAGTGAGTAGCCCTTCTGCCAGCGGACAAAAAGCTATTGTTCCAATGCCTTCTTCAGAGAGAACAGCTTGAAGGCCTTGCTCAAGGGAACGGTTAAACATGGAATAGTTCACTTGGTGTATGAGACAAGGAGTTCCTAGTTGTTTAAGTATTGCTGAAGCTTTTTTTGTCTCTTCTGGCCCATAGTTGGATATACCCACATACAGTGCTTTACCCTGACGAACTATAAGATCAAGAGCACCCATGGTTTCTTCTAAAGGTGTTTCAGGATCAGGTCTGTGATGGTAGAAAATATCAACGTAATCAAGTTCCATGCGCTTTAGGCTTTGATCTAGACTAGAAACTAAATTCTTTTTGGAACCCCACTCACCATAGGGCCCTGGCCACATATAATAACCTGCTTTTGACGAAATAATCATCTCGTCACGGTAACCTGAAAAGTCTGCTTTTAAAATTCTACCAAAAGTTTCTTCAGCAGAACCAGCTGGCGGACCATAATTGTTAGCCAGATCAAAGTGGGTTACTCCCAAATCAAAAGCTTTCCGTATAATGGCCCTTCCGTTTTCATAAATATCATTACCTCCAAAATTATGCCAAAGCCCTAAGGCTATTGCCGGTAGTTTTATACCACTTTTTCCGCATCGGTTATATTTCATGTTAGAATATCTTTGTTCGTCTGGTAAATATGACATTATTTCTTCCTCCTTAGTTTTATTACAAGCCTACGTGTTTAATTAACTTATATATCACGAAACAATCTTTATTAATTATGATAGTATTATATCTTTAATGAGTTATATATATAGCAGTAAGCCTTGAATATTTAAGCATATTGCTAATTACTTTTTCTTATGAATATTGATTTTCCATGTTCTCTTTGGCTTTTGCACTGGTTCAGGCTTATCTAAATTTAGTGTCATTGCGTATTCTGGATAATACATTTCTACAATGTTTTTAATTGTTATTTTAATAGCTGAGTATAATGGTATTACTATAATTAAGCCGATGAATCCTAAAATAGGAATGATACCCATTAACAAAAGTATTACTGTCAAAGGATGAATGTCCATGCTTTTCTTCATTACCTGTGGTGAAATGAAGTTATTATCGATTTGCTGTACAACAGTCATTACTATAAATATCTTAACAGCCATAAAAGGATCACCGCTCGCCAGTGATAGTAGGATAGCTGGAATTATACCTAGCCATGGACCGAAAAACGGAATAATACAGGTTAGCATAGCAAAGATAGCTAATATTAACGAGTACTTGAGACCAATAATCAAGTATCCAATAAACATTAAAACGCCAATAAAGAAAGCTACAAGGAGCTGTCCTGCAATGTAATTGGATAGGACAAAATCTATATCGGACAAAATTTTTCTAAAATTATCCTTATGTGATACTGGAACAAATCTAACAATGCTTGGTGAAAATTTGTCGCTATCAATAAGAAAGTAGAACAATATAATAGGTATTATTATTAGAATTGAACCAATGTTTGTAATAGCACTTATAAAATTAAGGGTGCCTGTTCCAAGACTCTTTGTAATACTACCAGCTAATTCTGAAATCTTGCTAGGTAAATTCAGACTTTCTATTTGAGGAATACTAAAATAACTTAACAAATTACTATCTAGAAGGCTGTTAACTGTATCTTGAGCTTTTTCGTATAGAATTGGCAGACTCTGTGCAAATTCAGTAAACTGAATTTTTATTATAGAACCGGTATAACTACTAAGTAATACTAAAGCAGAAAGAACAATTACAAAGGATAATAAAACAGCCCATATGCGAGGAAACTTGCATTTCTCAAGCAATCTAACAAGTGGTCTCAGAATATAGTAAAGCAAGCCTCCAAATAACAGTGGGAAGATTATAGAGTAGATAAAGCTCTTGAAAGGAGAAATAAAGAAATCTATTTTCCCAAACATAAATATAATCAATAATGCCAGCAAAAGGTAACAACCATACCTAAAAAACTTGCTTCGAAACATACTGTTATTACTATTGTTCTCCATATATACCTCATGTTTGATTGACTTAATATAGTATTAGAACTATTACCATAAATTATAATTTGTAGTGGGGGAATATACAAGCTTTTGTTAACTTCATATTAGTATTTTACCAGTTCTGATAATGGTCCTTGTAGTATCAAGGGGTTTTTATCCTTATCGAGCCACCTTACTATTGCTAGCAAATTACTTTTATCTGTTGCAACACATCCATTTGTATATTTAATCTGGGCTTTTGCATTAGATATGTGAAAAAAGATTGCGCTACCTTTATTTGGGGTTCTCGCTATATTATATTCTATGTTAAAAAATACATCATAGACACTGTTTTTCATTTTACTGAAATTCTCTGCACTTTTCCATCTTCCATTGACAGGCTCTCTTTGGTGAGTATTATAGTATTTTGAATTTGGATCATCCACCCAAACATCCTTTGAATCATACTTGTAGAGGTTTAAGCCTGTAATAACATTGCTGGTTTTACTATAACAGGTTCCTATATTAAAAACGCCTTCAGGTGTCTTGGCATCACCTTCAATTTTATTCTTTGTAAAGCCCTTTAAACCAATACAACCTGTTAGGTTTCTATGTATATTTACCCAGCCACTTTTTCTTTTTTCATATGTATTAATTATAACATTTGATGTGTTACTTAATATTGAGGTCACTATAATTAGCTGCTGCGAGGTGTCATTATTCTTAATGCATTTCAAATTTGAGATTGTTTCATTACTGAGTGTATAGTTTGTTTTATCAAATTTGCTAAGAGGTATATCTTGTATTTTATAACTTTTATATTCTGTATCCTCAAAATGCCACCATTCTGTGCTAATAGTTTTAAAGCCTGATGATTTCATTGCATTTGATAAAATATCTAGATTTTTTCTTGCCTCTGAGGTCATGCCCTTATAGTTGGGAGAGGCCTTGGCTGTAAAATTGTCAAATTCAGAAGGCAATTTCACCTCTTTACCATTCTTATCAACCAGAGTGACATCAACAGCAGCACCTCTATTGTGCTTTGAACCTGAGCGATATGGATTTGCAACATAATTCTTATTTGGGGTAGCATCCCACATGATTTTCTGGACGCTGAGCGGCCTGTAGGCATCCCAAATTTTAATAGAATAGCCTTGCTTTTTTACAAGATTATTTGCTTTAATCAGCTTATCCAGTGTGCCTTTTGACAAAACACAGGTAGGGGAGGGATATAGAGTTTTCTTGACAAAGTTATCACAGGTAGCATACTTCATTTCAAATGCAAGATCACTGTTGTAATCAGTCACTAACACTAAATCCTCCTTTTTTATATTTGCTTTTGTATTGACAGCACTAACTTGCATTGAACTTGTGCTAGATAAAATGAAAGTAAACAATATTAGGAAAGTGATAAGTAAGTATTTTTTGCTGACCATGAGTGCTCCTTGTGTGAAATTAGTTAATCCAAGTTCTTTCTGAATCTCTTTGTTGCAATAAAGAGTATAACTATAGTAAAGAGCAAAAGTGACAATGTATCCTGCCAAAGATAATTTAAACCTATACCCTTTAACATTACTCCTCTTATTATATCAAGGAAATACGTTAATGGTATTAAATAACCGATTAATTCAATAAATTTTGGCATAGCTTCTCTTGGAAAAATAAATCCCGATAGAAGTATACTTGGAAGGAGCACAAATACCATGGCTAGCATTGCCTGCGATTGATTCTTCGCAAAGGTGGAGATGAGCATTCCGATTGACAAGGAGCAATAAACAAATAGAAAGCCTAAGAGTAACAGTAACCCTAATGAACCTGCAACATTTACTTTGAAAACAAAAATACACAATGACAGAGCAAATAAAAAGCCTGCATACCCAATTATTATATAGGGAATGAGCTTACCTAGTATCAATTCAGAGGACTTTATAGGAGTAACAATTAGTTGCTCTATAGTACTTCTTTCCTTTTCACGGACCAACGCAAAAGCAGTTAACATTAATGTTATATTTTGAAGAATTAGCCCAACCAATCCAGGAATGGTGAACTTGGTGTTTTCAAGCTCCGGATTATACCAAACCTTGTTATCAAGGGATATGCCAGGGAGCTTTTCTGCTGAGAGTCCATACTTCATAAGACTTTGTGCAGTGTACTTCTGAGAATACGTTCGAGTAATGAGAAGACCACTACTTTGAGCTGTTCGTGCGATAGTAGGGTCAGTGCCGTCAATAATTAATTGAATTTCAGCGCTGACTCCATTTTTAATTTGTTCGGAGTAATTCGCTGGAATGATAAGACCTGCCTTTACCTGGCCACTGTCAACTAAATCAGCAAGTTGATCTTCATCATCAATGTTCTCAGTGATAATGAAGTATTTGGAATCAGAAAACGCTTCAACTAATTTGCTGCTTTCTTCTGTATCAGAAAGGTCAAGAAGTGCTGTAGGAATATCGCTGACATCAGTATTTATAGCATAACCAAAAAGTAACATCATAACTATAGGCATAACAATAGGAATGGCTAAGCTAACACGATCCCGTTTTACTTGTATAAATTCTTTTTTCATTATTGAGTAAAATCTTTTGAAGCTAAATCTAGACTTATTCATAGAGCATCATTTCCTTTCAAAAAATTTAAGTCGCTAGAGGTATGAATAATCTTCTGGTTTGTGGATTTTTCAACGTATTTGATAAAAATATCTTCTAGATTGTTTAAACCTTCTTGCTCCATGAGTTCTTGGGGAGAGGCAATATTAATAAGCTTGCTGTTCATGATAAAGCCAATCATGTCGCAGCTTGTAGCTTCATCCATATAGTGAGTAGTAACTAAAATAGTGATACCCTGTTTTGCAAGTCCGTGTATTATCTCCCAGAAAACTTTTCTTGATACAGGATCAACTCCAGCTGTTGGTTCATCAAGAATCAAAAGTCTTGGCTTGTGAATCAGAGCACAGCCCAGTGCCAATCTCTGTTTCCAGCCACCTGATAGAGTACCCGCAAGGCATTTTTCCTTTCCAGTAAGGTTTGCCATTGCAATAAGTTCTTTTTTTCTTTCTTCAGTTACCTTTTTTGATAATCCATATACTCCGGCATAAAAATCCAGGTTTTCCTCAACCGTCAAATCCTCATATAGACTGAATTTCTGACTCATGTAGCCTAAACTTTGCCTAACGACTTCGGTTTCTTTAGTAACATCCTTGCCCATAATCAAGGCACTGCCACTAGTTGGATGCAATACCCCACATAGCATTCGTATTGTTGTAGATTTTCCTGAACCATTTGGGCCTAAAAATCCAAATATAGTTCCTTGAGGAATAGAGAAGCTTATATTATCAACAGCTGTAAAAGTACCAAATCTTTTGGTAAGATTTTTAACACTAATTGAGTAATCCATTTTGACCTCCTCCTATTCTGTCAGACTGTGGTGAAATTCCATCGATTATTATAGATATAAGACTATCAAGCTCCTCCTCACTATCTGACATCTTGAAATTATCGGTAAATAACATTTTTTGTCCTATAAATAACATGAAGTTACCTATAATGCTTTTGAGTATAATAATGGGAGCTATATCAGCTCGAACTTGACCTTTGCTAGCCATATCATTAAAAAATGGTATAGCATTATCACCTACTTTACTGATAATGTTTTCAAACAAGGCATCTCGTATATCTTTATGGAAAAGTGCTTCACTTATTACTACTCGGAACAGAGGGAAAAACTTCTGAACCATATTATATCTATCCATTAAAATATCTTTCAATATGGATTTTAAATCCTTTTGCTCTTCATTGTTAAATATCTTTGCAATAGAGGCTATTACAACTTTATTTGAAGCAACTTTAATTGCTTGAAGCATTACCCCATGCAAAATATCGTTTTTCGTCTTAAAATATCTGAATATCGTACCTTCGGCTACACCAGCCCTTTTAGCAATCTCACTTGTTGTGGCTGATGAGAACCCCTTTTCATTTGATATCTGAATTGCAGCCTCCAATATCTTTTTTTGTTTGTCTGGTAAATCCAGTTCTGATAAGTCAATGTTTGTATTCATATAAAACAAATCCTTTCTATTTTTTGTACTAATTCATAGACACCTAATAGACCTATGTAGGCTCGCATAAGCCATAATATGTAAAATGAGTGAGTACTCACTATAATCTCATAATATTCTTATATCCAATAAAAGTCAACACGTTTTTTATAAAGAAATTTATTTAAAAAATTGTGCTTTAGGTAATTTTCGCACCTTTTTTATTTAGATTAGATATGTTGTAAATATTTTTTTATGTTAAAGAAAATATGGGGAATACTAGTTTTTAATTAAATAAACTAAGTAGACATTTACTATTTTTTGAAGGGACAAAATGGATGGCTATATCAAATAAAGCATTTAAGATGCTTAAATACATGGGAATTGGCATTGCAGCCGGAGTGGCAAATGGACTTTTTGGATCAGGTGGAGGCACAATTGCTGTACCTGCAATGGTTTTTTTGTTAGATCAAGATGAACACAAAGCTCATTCTACTGCACTGCTAATAATATTACCTTTAACAATAGTAAGCGCCTACTTTTATTTGTCAAACAACTATGTAGATTGGAATATAACCTGGAAGGCTATGGCAGGTGGAGTTGTAGGGGGAGCGATAGGCGCCTTTCTTTTAAATAAATGTCCCTCAGGTGTATTAAGAAAGATTTTTGGAGCATTTATGATTATTGCAGCTTTTAGAATGATTTTTTAACAAGATGTCATATTTGCAGTGAAAAACAATATTATAAAACAAAATATAATAAGACTGAAATACTATAAAATAGAAATATCATAACACAGAAAGTAGGCCCTACAGTATGATAGTTATATTAATTGGCTTGGCAGCAGGAATAATAAGCGGAATGGGAATAGGCGGCGGTGCAATTTTAATTCCAGCACTTGTTCTTTTTGTTCAGCCAGAACAGCATATAGCACAGAGTGTTAACTTGCTATTTTTTATACCAACTGCAATCGTGGCACTTGCAATACATATAAAGCACCGAAATGTCGATTTTAAAATGGGAATACCAATATTACTTTTTGGCTTGGCAGGTGCTGCCTTGGGATCAAAAATAGCTTTATCAATAGATGGTGACATACTGCGTAAGATATTTGGAGCCTTTTTGCTTGCAATGGGCATATATGAGATATTTGGAAAGAAGAAAATCAGGAAAAATAAAATTTGAAGAAAAAGTGGATTGTTACTGTATTATTATGCCAAACCCAATTATCCGCTCAGATATTAGTGGTGGTCATCTAGCGCTGTTCTCAAAAATACAAGATTATGTGGAAGCAGTTGAGAATTTATTGATGAAAGGAGGTAACTAGGAAATAAAATTAGATAAGATTACGTAATAGTTAAAATTGACAAGATTACATAATAAGTAAAATTGGACAAAATTACATATTATTAAGAATAATTTGAGTAATATTTAACCTGTATTTTCCACACCAGCATGCTATAATTATGGAAAAAAGTAAAAGGATGAGGTAGCTTATGGATCTGCAGGATATTAGGCTTATAGCTGAAAAAATTAGAGAGAACGTATCTATGGTTATTGTTGATAAAGACAATATTATAGATTTGTCCCTCATCTGTGTTATTACGGGTGGACATATGCTACTTGAAGATGTACCTGGCACAGGTAAAACGGTATTTGCGAGGGCATTGGCAGCATCTATTGACTGTGACTTTCGTAGAATACAGTTTACACCAGATCTTCTCCCTTCAGATGTTACAGGTATTAATTTTTTTAATCAAAAAGATAATAATTTCACCTTCAGAGCTGGTCCTATTTTTTCAAATATTGTTCTGGCAGATGAGATTAATCGTGCAACTCCCCGCACACAGTCCGCTATGCTGGAGTGTATGGAGGAGCGTCAGGTAACGATAGATGGTGAGACAAAGCAACTCTGTACACCTTTCTTGGTAATTGCAACGCAAAACCCAGTAGAAATACAAGGAACATTTCCATTGCCAGAGGCTCAATTAGATAGGTTTTTAATTAAAACCAAGATGGGATATCCGGATATCAAAGCAGAAATGAATATTTTAAAAAGATTTAAAGAGCATAATCCACTTGAAGGGTTAAAGGCCGTTGTTTCTGCACAAGACTTAATTGAGGCTTCAAAGATTTATTCTAGAGTAAAGGTATCTGATGATATCTTGGAGTACATAACTAAAATTACTGAAGCTTCAAGGAAACACGTTGGTGTACATTTGGGAGTTAGTCCAAGGGGCTCTCTAGCGTTGCTTAAGTCTATACAGGTGAAGGCATTACTTGATGGAAGAGACTTTGTCACCCCTGACGATGTTAAAGCAATGGCAGTACCTGTATTGTCCCATAGAATAATTCCCTCGGGACTATCGGTTCAAAGTATTAATGCTGGTGAGAAAATTATCAATGATATTCTAGCTCACACCGAAGTACCACTTGAATAACCATTTACTAGTATAAGTGCAACTAGGTTTGTGTCTTGGCCATCACTCAATACAAGCAGTTTAGTTTACACTTTCAAGTATAAGTGTAAACTAAAGCTTCTGCTGGCGCCTACGGATTGGCACAAGCTAAGTTTTCTTCACACTTTTCAAGTATAAGTGCAACTAGAGCTTCTGCCAGCGCCTACGGCTTGGCACAAGCTAAGTTTTCTTTAGGAGGAGCTATAATGTTTTTACAAATTGCGCTTGCTTTGCCACTACTCATTATAATTGAGATTCTTTTGTATAAGTATTTTAACTTAAGAGGAATGACATATAAAAGATCACTATCAGAAAGAGCTGTATTTGAAGGCGAAAAAATTTCTATGGTAGAAGATATTGAAAATAATAATTTCCTTCCTATAGCATGGATGAAAGCTGAGTCTTTAATCAATCCCAATTTGAGACTTGAGCAAATTAAAAATATGCAATACTCTCAAGGGGGATATCATAGAAGTGTTTTCTCAATAATGCCTTATTATCGCTTAAAGAGGACTCATGAAGTAACCTGCTTGATGCGTGGAGATTACAATGTAGGTAATGTAACAATCACCTCCGGAGATATTTTTGGATTCACGTCAAAAATTATTACCTATGATAATGAAACAAGACTACTTGTTTATCCAAACCCTTTACGGGAGGAAAATATGCTAGAGTGTTTTCACTCGCTGCAGGGTGATGTGGTAGTGCGTAGATTCATAAACCCAGACCCTTTTCTTGTTGCAGGTGTCCGTGAGTATCAAATTGGTGACCCGATGTCGTCAATAAACTGGAAGGCCACTGCCCGCACAAATTCCTTACAGGTATATAAATACGATTACTCTGCGAACTCAAACATATTAATAATCTTCAACATTGATAACAGTAGTGAACAAGACCCTTTTCCAAATGAAGAGGAGTGTAAAAGAATTGAATACGGTATTCACTTTTGTGCTGCTGTTGTAGAGAAATCTATAAAACAGGGTATAGCAACTGGTTTTTGCTCAAATGGGCATTTTAGGGATGAGAAAGAGTTTGTTAATATACCATTAAGGTGTAGTACACCCCAACTTTATACAATCCTCGAAGCAATGGCAAAGCTCCAGCTTCATAGAGCACTATCAATGCATACAATGATGAAGTCTATCCGAAATACCATTTCAAAGGATACAGATATTTTAATAGTATCACTCTATACTGATGAGAAAATTGAGGAGGAAATATATGAACTCCGTCGTGATGGACATAATGTAGAAAAATGGGTGATTGCAGAAAGCAAGGTGGCGTGAATGATTGGAGTTATTGTGGCAACAAGTATACTTGAATGTTTAGTGTTTTTGTCTATAAGTTTTACTGTGTTTCAGTTGTTTGTAACACCAGATATTGCTTTACTGCTGTCATTTAGTTTGTGTCTAGTATCCGGTTTGGCTTGCTGGCTGTGTAATACAAAGCTTAAACCATTTTTGTATAAAATTATATCCTTTTTAGTATCAATTTTATTTGCATATATTGTAGCTGGGCAAGTTAGTGTACTTATGGTTTTAACAGCAATAATATGCATTTTTATTTTTTTTAGAGTCAGAAAGGATATGAATTCAGATACAGATGTAGCTATACAAATATTTTTAGCTGCTCTATTATTCAATATAGCTTTAGCACTAATAACCTTATATAGCAATAAGATTATTTCAGTAAATTACAGCAATATTGCTATACTTATTTCAACAATATCAGCAGTTATTTTGCTTATATTAAGGCAGGCTAATGATTCTCGTAAGTTTGGTGAAAATAATATGAGAATTAGTACAACACAACGTAAGAATAATAAGATATTTGCAGTTACTGCTGTGCTCATACTCCTTGGTGTAAGTGCCATAGGGCAGGTTTCAAATATATATCGCCTTGTTTTAAATGGTATTAAGTGGTTATTTAAAATGTATGGTAGCATTTTTGAAATTGTACCTCTACAAGGGGAACAAGTATTGGAATCACCTAGAAAATCAGAAGCTGTAAAAGCAGTAGACCCATCTACCTTTGAAAGAATATTAGAAATAATTAAAGACGTTTTGGCTATAGCCATAATTGTAGCATTGATTGGATTGTTTATTTACTTTTTAGCTAAAGCGATAATTAATTTGGTTAGACGGATAATAAACTGTATCAGAAACGGGGAACGTAAGGTAGAAAGGTATTATGAAAATGGACATATAGATGAAAAGCAAAGCTTGTACAATAATAACCTTAGTGAGATGGCTAAAAAGCTTCGTCAAATAGTAGGAGATTTGTTTGATAAGGAGCCTCCGTATAATAAATTGCCAAACAACATAGCAAAGATAAGAAGGCTTTTCAAACATTATAAAAGTAAAGCCCAGCAGTTAGGGGTACCAATGAGCAAGTCGTTAACCGCTGAAGAAATATGCCAAGGGGTATCTGAGAAAATACCTGAAACAAAGCAATTTAATGATTTACTGTCAAGGTGCTATGCCGCTGCACGTTATGGTGAAGTAGGACCAACCTCACAGGAGCTGCTTCAGCTTGAGAGTAAGCTGCTAAAATAAGCCGATAATTTTATATAAGTAAAGCTATTGCTAATAAAAGATTCATAAATAAATATTCAAAAGTTTTGTATTTGCAATTGACAGTAAAGGAAGAATGGTTTATAGTGGTTTTATATAGAACCACTATTTAAATTTATGTCAAAAGACTAATTATTTTTATAAATAATGAATGAAAAGGAGGCTTCATAAATGGATGTCATAGATGCTTTAATGCAAGCAGGTTTTACAAAGCATGAATCAATACTCTACGTTACATTGTGTAGGGAAGGTGAATTAACTGGATATGAAGCTTCAAAAATAACTGGAATTCCTAGGTCAAATGCATATCTTGGTTTAGCTGGACTCTCAGATAAGGGTGGGGCTTATAAAATAAATGGAGAAGCTTCGAAATATGCGGCTGTAGATACAGTTGAACTAGTTGAAAATTTAAAGAGGAAGT
Organism: Bacillota bacterium; assembly: GCA_023391425.1. GTDB lineage: Bacteria > Bacillota > Clostridia > Acetivibrionales > DSM-1351 > Ruminiclostridium. Next base: position 17,391 of record JAEWAX010000063.1, read on the forward strand.
TTACTCAGGTTATAAAGGTTATTAAAGAAGAAATACCTCAAGTGGATAAATCTAAAGATAATTTTGTTACAATTAATGGTAACATACAAATTGTGAATAAAATGAAAAACTTAATAAATCAAGCTCAGCAAAGAATATATATTTCAATTTCCAGAGAACAGCTTGAACTTGTGATTGATGAACTTAAATGTGCAAGAGACAGAGGACTGAAGATTGTAATAATCACATCAGATGATGTTCAATTTGAAGGCATGATTTGCTATATGGCGCAAAAAGAGTACGGAAGTGTTAGGCTCATTACTGACTCATCAAATATGTTGACTGGGCAGCTAAATGATTCCAATCCAACTAGCCTATTTTCAATGAATCCTAGTTTGGTTGATTTGATAAAAGATTCACTGACTAATGAAATAAAGCTATTGAATATTGAAAAAACAAGTAAAAAGTAATACTAGATTGATTTGAAATTTATAAAATATAAAATTAAAATTGTGGAGGTACTAACATGACCGAATACTATTCAGAAAAAACAAATTTTTACGGAAATTCTAGCCCTGAGAAGCTTATAAAGGAATTTGGAAGCCCTTTATACGTCTATAATGAAAAAATATTAAGACAGTGCTGTAGGGATATGAAAAACTTGGTTGATTATCCTTATTTCATACCTAATTATTCAATCAAGGCAAATTCGAATCTTCAAGTTATTAAAATTGTCAAGGAAGAAGGTTTAAGGGCTGACGCAATGTCTGCTGGGGAGATTCAACTCCTATTGCATGCTGGCTTTAAACCAGAAGAACTCTTTTTTGTACCAAACAATGTTTCCGAGTGTGAACTAAGATATGCTGTTGATAATGGAGTTTTAGTCAGTGTAGATTCGCTTTCTCAGTTGGAGCTTTTAGGCAAAATCAATCCAGGCGGAAAAGCTGCTATTAGATTTAATCCTGGTGTTGGAGCTGGACATCATGAAAAGGTTGTAACTGCTGGAAAGAAAACAAAGTTTGGTGTAAATATTGATTGTGTAGAGCAAGTAAAAGAAATTGCAAAAAAATATAACTTAAAAATTTGTGGAGTTAATCAACATATTGGCTCACTGTTTATGGAAGGCGATTCATATATTGAAGGGGTAAAGTCACTATTGTCAGTAGCAGAACAGTTTGAGGATATTGATTTTGTAGATATGGGCGGTGGTTTCGGAATACCTTATAAAAAGCAAGAGGGACAGGCACCACTAGATTTAGTAAGCTTTAAGGAGAAGCTTACACAAGTACTTACACAATGGACAGACAAATATGGTAAGAAGATATTATTCAAATCTGAGCCAGGTCGTTACATTGTAGCTGAATGTGGAATATTACTTGGAACTGTTTATGCTACAAAAAGTAACTATGGTAACAAATATGTAGGTACAGATATCGGTTTCAATGTTTTGGCAAGACCAGTTATGTACGATTCCTACCACGAGATAGAGGCTTATAGAGATGGAAAACCATTAAATACTGAGTCTACAGAGGAAGTAACAGTAGTTGGAAACATATGTGAGAGTGGAGATATTATTGCCAAGCATAGAAAATTACCAGTAATAAAAGAGGGAGATATTTTAGGTATTATGGATGCAGGCGCATATGGGTTTGCTATGAGTTCAAACTACAATATGAGATTAAGACCTGCAGAGGTAATGATAAAGGAAAATGGAGAGGCTGTACTAATTAGACGTAGAGATACCTTTGAAGATTTAATCGCAAACTTTAAAGTATAAAAAATAATATAAATAAATTCGTAGTAACATGTTGGTTATACTGAGACATATTAGCTATTATAAATTCGTCACATGTCTTAGCCATATATGGGGTAAAAAAACTCCACCTGAAGCAAGGACTCTGCTTATGAATTGAAAGGGGAAAACTTATGAACAAGATAAGAATAGGTATTGTTGGTTATGGAAATATTGGTAGGGGAGTAGAGACGGCAATTCAACAAAATCCCGATACTGAGTTGGTTGCTGTATTTACAAGAAGGTCACCTGAGAGTGTAGTTATAAGAACTCCAAAGGCTAAGGTAGTAGAAATAAAGGATGCAAAAAATTACGTAAATGATATAGATGTTATGATTTTATGTGGAGGTTCAGCAACTGATTTGCCAGAACAGGGACCACAATTCGCATCAATGTTCAATACTGTAGATAGCTTTGATACTCATGCAAAAATACCAGAATATTTTGAGAAGGTTAACAAGGTAGCTACTGACGCAAACAAAACTAGTATAATTTCTGTAGGTTGGGATCCGGGTTTGTTTTCAATGATTAGAATGCTAACAGGTGCAATACTGCCAGTAGGCAATGACTATACTTTTTGGGGCAAAGGCGTAAGCCAAGGACACTCAGACGCTATTAGAAGAGTAGCTGGAGTTAAAAATGGTATTCAATACACCATCCCTATAGAGGATTCAATTCAAAGAGTTAGAAATGGAGAAAATCCAGAGCTAACTACAAGACAAAAGCATCTGAGAGAGTGCTTTGTTGTAGCAGAAGAAGGTTCAGATAAGACACAGATAGAAACTACTATCAAAAACATGCCTAATTATTTTTCAGATTATGAAACAATAGTTCATTTTATTAGTGAGGAGGAACTGAAGAGCAAGCATTCTAAGATGCCTCATGGTGGTTTTGTGTTTAGAAGTGGTAAAACAGGTGTTGAAAATGAGAATAATCATGTTATAGAATTTTCACTAAAGCTTGACAGTAATCCAGAATTGACAGGAAATGTTCTAGTTGCATATGCAAGAGCTACTTTTAGACTAAATAATGAAGCAAGTGTTGGAGCAAAAACAGTATTTGATGTTCCGCTTTCTTACTTATCAGCCAAGAGTCATACAGAAATTATTAAAGAACTTCTATAAGTATAAGAAATATGTATTAAATATGGAACCAAACTCATTTTATTATCATAGTATATTATGGTATCCTATAGGTTTAACTGTAAAATATTAGGAGGATAAAATGAGAAGTTCTGTATTGGATAATTTAACCTGGCAAGGTAATAGTAAAAAGATGTATGAACTAGTTATGGGTGCTGTACCTTCACTTTTTAAATCAGTGGTTAGACATGAAATTGAAGATTGGATTGTTAAGAACAAAGTACAAGTAGTTACTGAGGAATTATGTTTAAAAATGTTTAAAGAGAAGGCTCCTAAGGGTATGATAGATAATTTAAGCCATAAATTGGAGAGCTTAAAAACGAAATAATCGGATGTTAAATTAAATTCATATGAGCTGTACTAAAACATGCTTTTGTGATAGCTCTAATTTGCACCAACAAATAAGCCTACCGATTTCGGTAGGCTTGAATTTTATAAGTTAAAAATGAAATACTTTTTTATGCAGACCCCAAAGAATCTGATAGGTTCATTAATTATTTAGTTATTAAGCTCTTGGAGAGATAACTCTTACTGTTTTTACTCCACTGATTGAGCGTATCTTATCAAGGATATCCTCTGTCAATTCGCCTTCAATGTCAATTACATTATATCCGACACTTTCTTTATGACGAGTTAACATATCTGAAATATTAATTTTATTTGCTGCAAGAATAGAAGTCATCTGGCCTATCATGCTAGGAATATTGCAATGTACTGTTATAATTCTTGTTTTATCAGTTGGTTGCATATCACAATCTGGGAAGTTTACAGAGTTTTTAATCATACCAGTTTCCAAATAGTCTTTCATTTGATTAACGGCCATAACTGCACAATTTTCCTCTGACTCCGGCGTAGAAGCCCCTAAGTGGGGGATAGCAATAATCTCATCAATGCCAAGAAGTTCATCTTCAGGGAAATCTGTTACATAGCAGGAAACAGTTCCATCCTTTATAGCTTCTAGTAAGTCTGCATTTGAAACAAGGCCACCTCTTGCAAGATTGATGATTTTTATACCTTTTTTCATAATTTCAAACTTTTCTTTATTGAGAGTGTTCTTTGTATCTTTAGTAAGAGGTACATGAATTGTTATATAATCACATGTGGACAAAAGGTAATCTAAGTTTGTGGCTCTGATTACTGAACTTGATAATCCCCATGCATTCTTTAAAGATATATATGGGTCGTATCCCATGACTTCCATACCTAGTGAAAGAGCATCATTTGCTACCATGACTCCGATTGCACCCAGTCCAATAACACCAATTCTTTTACCTTTCAGCTCAGGTCCTTCAAACTGTGATTTACCTTTTTCAACTAACTTAGGAACTTCTTCTCCTTTACCCTTTAATGTCTGAGCCCATTCAATACCTTTAGCAATTTTTCTTGAGGCAAGCAATAGAGAAGCTATTACAAGTTCTTTAACTCCGTTTGAGTTAGCTCCTGGAGTATTGAAAACAACGATTCCTTGTTCAGTACATTTCTCGATAGGTATATTGTTTACTCCGGCTCCAGCTCTTGCTATAGCTTTAAGATTATTTTGAAAATCCATATCTAGCATATTAGCACTTCTAACAAGAACGGCATCAGGGTTTGTTGCTTCAGTAGATATTTCATACTGGTCTGTAGGAAGAAGATCAAGCCCGCAATTTGATATTTTATTTAACATCTGTACTTTATACATATTAATATTCATTCCTTCCAATTTGTTATTTGTTTTCAACTTCGAATTTCTTCATGAAGTCAACTAGCTTTTTTACACCTTCAACAGGCATAGCATTGTAGATACTAGCTCTCATTCCACCAATCAAACGATGTCCGCGAAGTGTGCATAATCCTGCTTGTTCAGATTCTTTTATGAACTTCTCGTTCAACTCATCTGTTGGAGCTGCAAACGGAATATTCATGATGGATCTGTCTTTTTTGTTTACTTTATTTACAAACATTTTTGACTCTTCAAGGAAATCATATAGGAGTGCTGCCTTTTCGTAGTTAACTTTCTCAATAGCTTTAACTCCACCCATTGCATCAATCCACTCAAATACAAGACCTGCTATGTAAATGCTGTAGCATGGTGGTGTATTATACAGTGATTTTTCCTTAGCATGAGTTGAATATCTCATCATTGTAGGAGTAATATCTAGATGTTTTCCTATTAGATCGTTTTTAACAATTACAAGTGTAAGACCTGCAGGACCGAGATTTTTCTGCGCTCCAGCATAAATAAGTCCAAATTTATTTACATCTATAACTGTAGACATTATTTCACTTGACATATCGGCAACAAGAGGTACATTGCCTGTCTCAGGATAATCTACATAGCGTGTGCCTTCCAAGGTATTATTGCTAGTTATATGAACATAATCAATATCCTCTGATATCTTGTAATCGTCTGGTATATATGTAAAGTTTTTATCCTCAGAAGTGGCAATTACATTTGCAGTACCATATAATTTTGCTTCTGAAATAGCTTTTTTAGACCAATTACCAGTATTTATAAAATCAGCTTTTTTATACTTGCTAAAAAGATTCAAAGGAATCATTGAAAACTGAGTTGAAGCTCCTCCTTGTAAAAATAGTATTGAATATGAATCATCAATATTCATTAGCTTGCGTAATAGGCTTTCTGCATTTTCAATTATTGAGTTGTATGTTTTTGATCTGTGACTCATTTCCATTACAGACATCCCTGATCCTTTGTAATCCAACATTTCTTGGGAAGCCTTTGCTAAAACTGATTCCGGTAACATAGAAGGACCGGCTGAAAAATTGTAAACTCTGCTCATAAAAACTCTCCTTTATTAATTTATTTTAAAAAAAATAAGAGATCAAATCTATATGACTTGACCTCTGTATATGCACAAATAAACTATATTTAGAAATAAGTTATAATGCATACTCTGTCCTTTTGCCTGAGAGATTAACGGTGTACCCGTATTGCCCCTTCGGCGCCAACTTAATGGACTCTCCAGAGATCCGTCCTGACGAAGTCTTTTATACCTGAGAGTGCTACTCCTTCGGTGTCCTTTCATATTGTAAAAGGAACTCTCCTACGTCAATCATCCGACATTATTAAGTTAATTAAATATTATATTAATTATAGTTAATTTTGTAAATAGTGTCAAGAAAAATATAATTTAATCACGGTAAATATAAATTGCAAATTAAAGTGACGGTAAATTTATGAAGTAAAATAATGAAACTAACAAAGAAAGACTTTAATCTTTTTCTTTTTGAATAGATTTTTATGGTAATTCCACTAAAATTATAATATACTTAATGTGGTAGTGCAAAATTTGTAGAAAAATAGACCACTGGAGGATTTTATGAAGAAATATTTTTGGATGTGTTTTATTTTTATTATTATGATGTTCTGTACCATGCCAACTTTTGCTGTAGACAGTATCACTGAATTACCTAATGTAAAAATTGTGATAGATGGCCAGATAGGAACTTATAAAAATATACCTATCTCCATAAAAGACAGAACTCTTTTGCCATTAAAGGAAATTCTTGTAAACCTAGGTGTTCAGGATGATAATGAGCATATTATATGGAATGCTAATGAGCGCAGTGTAACCATTATTAAAGATTCGCAAAAAATATTTCTAAAGATAGATAGTAATAAAGCCACAGTAAATGATAAGGAATTAATACTAGATGCAAACCCTGTAATTTATAAGGATAAAACCTATATTCCTGTCAAATTTATTGCTCAAAGTCTTGGAATGAAGGTGGTTTGGGATGGGAGCTCTAGATCTGTACTTATAAGAAACCTAGATGAATTTAATAAAATAAAGGATATTATTGAGAAATCAAACAAAGCAATGGCTGAAGTAAAAAACTGCAAAATGAAGATGGATATTTCAGCCGATACAAAACAAAAAAGCATGAGTTTTAATATTGGAATGCAAATTGATGGTAGTATTGATATCTTAAATAAGAAAATGTATATGAACATGAAAATGAATATGGCAGCACTAAATATGAATATGGATATGTACTTTGCTGATAAGACAACTTACATGAAAAACCCATTAACAAATGAATGGGAAAAGGAAACCTTGTCACAGAGCGAATATGATGAAATATTTGCAAATAATAGTACTACAGATATTTTGGATGCAACTGGTGCACTTTGTGCAGGACTGAAGGAAGTTGAAAGTCAGAAAGAAAATGAAATACTTTTAAAGGGAGATGTTTTCTTAGGGGATTTAATTAATATGGCAAACCAAAGCTCTGATATTTCAGATGTTGAATTCGATAAGTTTAATGTTCAAATATCATTAGACAAAAATACATACACAATTAATAACATTGTAATGGAGACTAATTATCACTCGAAAGAGAACTCTCTAGAAAATGCCAATATGAAGATAAAATGTGATTATAGCGATTATAACAGTAAGATTGAGATAGTAATACCTGAAGAAGCTATAAAAAATGCTGTCGAAAATTCTGATTTGGAAAATGGACTCTAAGGACCAGACAGGAAAGGAGTTGACAATTTATCAACTCCTTTCCTGTCTTTATGGATAACCTTTATCTCAGAAGTAATCGTTCTTATGATTTTTTTACAATTATTTAAACAGTATTATATTTTTAAAATCAAATCAGTCATCGGAAGTATCAATGTCTTTAATTCCTCTAAATCTTTATCGCTTAAGACTGCTATTTTTTCAGCCAGCATGCTTTTAAGTCTTTGCTTATTTTCTTCTAAAAAAACATGTGCCTTTTCAGTAGCTTCTATCATTACTATTCGCCTATCATTAGGATCATTAAATCTATTAACAAAACCTTCGGAAATAAGATTATCAATTATTGGTGTCATATTGGGCTTGGATATTATCAAGTCGCTTGCGATTTTTGAAACCGGACAAGGCCCAGAATGAGCAATATGCAATATTGCTTTCATATGTGAATGTGGGATACACATACCTTTTGACATTTGATTCGGATTAAATATTCTAGCAGATAAAAGGAATACCAAATTTAATAAATCACTAGAAATACTGTCTAAATCTTCTTTTGGAACCATTCTAAAAACTCCTTTTGTTAAGTTTAATTAAATACTTTATTATTTGAGACATATAAAAAAGATATACGTATATTTATAAGTGCGATTATCTATTAATAAGTTCAAGTGTGTTTATAAAACAGAATATATGAAAATACTTTACAATAATATTATAAACTAATTAAAATAATTATACAATAATAAATATTATATAATTAAAACAATTATATAATTAAAATTATTATTGACATATAATAGTTATGTATTTATAATTACATATTATTGATATTTTAAATTATGCATTTTCTTGACTGAATCAAACAAACATCTTTATGTGATTTAGTAAGACTAACATCAGGGGGCTATTACAGAAAGGGGTAATACATGGGTAAATTATTAAAACATTTGAAACCGCATGTAGTTGCAATAATTGGTATAGTTGCTTTTTTGCTTTTACAAGCTGTTTGCGATTTATCATTGCCAGACTATATGTCTAATATTGTTAATGTTGGTATTCAACAGGGAGGTATTAAAAATGCCGTCCCAGATATTATACGAAAAAGTGAAATGGACAAAATTACTTTTTTTATGAAGGATGACGAAAGGGACTTGGTACTTAGCAATTTTACTTTAGTAAAGAAGGATAATATTTCACAAACTGATTTAGATAAATATTCAAAGAAATATCCTGAAATAAAAAATAATGATGTTTATACACTTAATACAAAAGACCAAGAAACACTGGATAAGCTAAACATTGAATTGGGTAAAGCAATGTTGGTTGTTGGAACTATTGAAGGCACTATAGTGATGCCCAAAGCTTCCACAGATGAAAGTAAAGAAGCACCTAAAGCTGATAATAATATGTCAAAGATGTTGTCAAGTATGCCAGCAGGGTCAGATCCCTTTGTTGTTTTAACAAAGTTACCTAAAGTACAATTACAGGGAATTCAGAAATCAATAGATGATCAGTTCTCTAAAATGCCTGACAGCATAATTACACAGGGTGCTGTTGTTTATGTAGAAGCTGAGTATAAAGCACTTGGCAGAAATACAGACGATATGCAATCTAACTATATTTTGTTAGCAGGGCTTCAAATGCTACTGATAGCACTTGTAAGTATGGGCGCCACTGTATTTGTGGGTTTCCTTGCAGCAAGAGTATCAGCAGGCCTTGGGAGAAGCCTAAGAAAAAATGTGTTTGAAAATGTTGTTGGATTTTCAAATACTGAATTTGATAAGTTCTCTACATCTTCATTAATCACCAGGAGTACAAATGACATACAGCAGGTTCAGATGTTTATGGTTATGTTCCTGAGGTTAGTATTCTACGCTCCTATCTTAGGTATTGGAGGCGTTATAAAGGTAATAAACACAGATACCTCAATGTCTTGGGTAATAGGCGTAGCGGTTCTGGCAATTATGGCTTTGGTGTTGGTGCTATTTGGAGTAGCAATGCCAAAATTCAAAAGTATGCAGAAGCTTGTTGACAGGTTAAATCTTGTAACACGTGAAGCACTAACGGGAATGCTGGTAATAAGAGCATTTGGTACACAGAAAACAGAAGAAAAGAAATTTGAAAATGCAAATAAGGATTTCACTAACACAAATCTTTTTGTCAGCAGAGTTATGGCAGTAATGTTTCCAGTCATGATGCTGATAATGAATGGTGTTATGTTATTAATAGTATGGGTAGCTTCTCATCAGATAGATCTTGGTAAAATGCAAGTTGGTAATATGATGGCCTTTATTCAGTATGCTATGCAGATAATAATGGCCTTCCTAATGATCTCTATGGTCTCCATTATTCTTCCACGTGCGTCAGTTTCCATTGCACGTATTGCAGAAGTAATAGGTACAAAAGGAACAATTCTAGATTCTAAAAAACCAAAGGAATTTTATAAAGAGCTTAAAGGAAATGTTGAATTCAAAAACGTATCTTTCAAATATCCTGGAGCAGATGATGAAGTACTTTATGATATTAACTTTACAGCTAAAGCAGGAGAAACTACTGCTTTTATAGGTAGTACTGGAAGTGGAAAAACTACTCTGATAAACCTTATACCTCGTTTTTACGATATAACTGGTGGTCAGATATTAGTTGATGGTGTTGATATTAGAGATGTTTCACAACATGATTTGAGGAATAAAATAGGTTATGTTCCTCAAAAGGGAATACTCTTCTCTGGAAATATTGAAAGTAACTTGAGATATGGTTATGAAGCTGCAACAGAAGATGAATTGAAGTATGCTGCTGAAATCGCTCAGGCTATGGACTTTATTAATGAGAAAGAAGACGGTTTCAAAACGGAAATAGCACAGGGCGGTACAAATGTATCAGGTGGGCAGAAGCAGAGGCTATCAATTGCAAGAGCACTCGTTAAGAAACCTGAAATATTCATTTTTGACGATAGCTTCTCAGCACTTGATTTCAAGACTGATGCTGCATTAAGGAAAGCGTTGAAAGCAAAAACCGAAGGTGCAACTATGTTGATTGTAGCCCAGAGAATAAGCACTGTTATGAATGCGGATCAAATCCTAGTTCTGGATGAAGGAAAAGTTGTGGGAAAGGGAACTCACAAAGAGCTAATGGAAAGCTGCGAAGTGTATCAACAAATAGCTCTATCCCAGCTGTCAAAGGAGGAACTAGCATGAGTAATAATTCAGAAAATGTAAAAAGACATGGCTCAAGAAGACAGGGTAGAGGCCCAATGTCTGGAGGCCCAATGGGCCTGAAAGGTGAAAAGGCAAAAGATTTTAAAGGAACAATGAAAAAATTAATTGCATATATGAAACCGTATAGGCTTTCAGTAATAGTTTCTTTTATATTTGCAATAGGTGGAGCAGCATTTTCAATAGCTGGACCTAAAATACTTGCAAAAGCAACTACAAAATTATTTGAAGGTTTATTAAGTAAAGTTTCAGGTGCAGGTTCGGGTATTGATTTTGAATTTATAGCAAGTACGCTCTTGTTTCTTGTAGGGTTATATGCATTAAGTGCACTATTTATGTTTATACAGAACTATCTAATGTCAAGTGTAGCTCAAAAGGTATCGTTTAAATTAAGAAAAGAGATTTCAGAGAAGATTAATCGAATGCCGCTTAAGTTCTTTGATAAAATGAATCATGGCGAGGTTTTATCCAGAGTAACAAACGATGTTGACACAGTGAGCCAGACTTTGAATCAGAGTCTATCTCAAATGATAACCGCATTCACTCAACTTATAGGTACACTAATAATGATGCTGACTATAAGTTGGCTGATGACAGTTGCTTCTGTACTGATTATACCATTATCAATAATATTTATTGGCTTGATAGTTAAAAAATCTCAAAAGTATTTTAAATCACAGCAGGAATATCTTGGGCATGTTAATGGCCACGTTGAAGAAATATTTAGTGGTCATACTATTATGAAAGCTTTTAATGGTGAGAAAAAAGCAGTAGAGGAATTTGATGATTTTAATAATACATTATATAAATCTGCATGGAAGTCACAATTCCTGTCAGGTATGATGTTCCCTATCATGGGTTTCATAGGTAATATTGGTTATGTTTTAGTATCAATACTTGGTGGCTGGTTAACTATAAAGAAAACGATTGAGGTTGGAGATATCCTTGCTTTTGTACAATACGTACGTAACTTCCAACAGCCAATAGGTCAAGCTGCTCAGGTTGCAAATGTACTACAGTCAACGGCAGCAGCTGCTGAAAGAGTTTTTGCTTTCCTAGAAGAGGAGGAAGAGACAAAGGATGTTGAAAATCCTGCTAGTACAGAAAACGTTGTAGGTGAAGTTGAATTTAAAAATGTTCACTTCGGATACAATCAGGAAAATATAATAATCAATGACTTCTCAGCTAAAATAAAGTCTGGTCAGAGAGTAGCGATTGTCGGTCCTACCGGTGCTGGTAAGACTACCATAGTTAAATTGCTTATGCGTTTCTATGATTTGAATAGTGGAGATATTTTCATCGATGGAATAAAATCAACAGATTTCAGGCGTAATGATTTGAGAGATATGTTCGGTATGGTACTTCAAGACACGTGGCTCTTCAACGGAACGATAATGGATAATATTCGTTATGGCAGACTTGATGCAACTGATGAAGAAGTTATCCAGGCTGCAAAAGCTGCACATGCTCACCATTTTATTAAGACCTTGCCTGACGGCTACAAAATGGTTTTAAATGAAGAAGCAAGCAATGTATCACAAGGCCAAAAGCAGCTTTTGACAATAGCTCGTGCTATCTTGTCAGACCCTAAGATACTCATACTTGATGAAGCAACAAGCTCAGTAGATACACGTACAGAGGTGCTTATACAAAAGGCAATGGAAAACTTGATGCATAATAGAACAAGCTTCATTATCGCTCATAGACTATCAACCATCAGAGATGCTGACTTAATATTAGTAATGAAGGATGGCGATATTATTGAGCAGGGAACACATGAAGATTTGTTGACTGCAAATGGCTTCTATTCTTCATTGTACAATAGCCAGTTCGAAACTGGGGAAGCGTCTTAGGTTAGAATTAACTTGTGCAAGAAAACTGTAGTTATAAACAAATATATTAATGCGTTATAGATAAAATAAAAAATGGGGATGTAACAGATTTAAAAAATTTGGTGCATCCCCTTCTTTATGTCTATCAAGTTAACAAATTTGTTCCTAGCGTACACTTTACAAGTATAAGTGCAACTAGGCTTCATATGTCTAGCGGATTTTTCTACACTCTAGGTAAAAACGCTTTTCCTCTGCTTCGCCCATTGAGAAGGTTTTCCTAGGAAGAGCACCGTCTAGAATAACTGTTTTAAATAAATCTGTTTTATTCATTGATGGAAGGTAAATTCCCATATTACCAGGCTGTGAACCAAGCTTTGTTACAACATCTTCGCCATGAATATAATCAAGCTTTACCTCTGGATGTGCTTTAATATAGCTGTCCAAGAAGGCTTGCAGTGTACCAACCTCCAGATTGTTTACTGGGTTATCAATGGTAATCTTACCTTCTCCAGAAGCTGTAATGTATCTGAAACTGTGTCCAGTGCTTTGCACCATTTTATTACATGCACATTCATCAGCACATGTAGCATTGTTATAAAAAGCTGAAAATTCTTTAATAAGGTTATGAGCATCTACATTAAATAACACTCTATGTATTGGCTCAAAAACAAGACCGTCATCATGTACATTAACAAGTTCCACTAAAGCAAACCTAGCAGGATGGTTTTGTTGCTCTTCTATAGAAAGGCTAGCTTTTACATTCTCCCAGTGCCCTTTTGCAGAAGCTAGAGAATGGTTACCATCACCCACAGCAAAGAGGAGAATGTCGTTATTACAACCTATATTATATTTCTTGCAAAAGGTTTCCTTTTGTGCTAAATGTGAAAGTGCATCTGCAATAGCAGAAATATCACTTTCCTCTGATACTTTATATCCCTTAATATGTCCACCGTTCATCATTAAATCAAAATCATACAGCTTTTCCAAACTAGCTGACTTCTCGAAAAGCGGTTCAATTACTGTTTTATTAGGGTCATCAATTAACACCATTATGTGAGGTAGCTCAATAGGTGCGTTTTGACGTATTTTTATTCTAGGAGGAAGTCGTTCTATAACAGTGCCCTCAGTAGCTCGAATCAATGCACTTGAGCCCTTTGTATAGTCATAGCATTCTAAATCAAGTGCTATCATTAATCCCTTTCTTGATTGAGAGTGAGAGGTTTTTCTATCAACTAGAATAAAGCAATTGTCTAGTTCGCTAATAACCTTTTCGTCAATATATTTCCTCATATTGTCATTTATAAGAGCTATTCTTTGTTCACTGTCACCATCCTCCAAATATACTTCTGGGTATATTATGTTGAGAGTGGAAGGCTTTACGCTGGTAATATCCTCAACCTTTTTCCAATACTCTCGCTCCGAAGTATATTGATCGCAGGCTACAACCGCCCAACTGCTTAGGTCATTTTTTAGCTCTGGCAGCATGATTTTAGGAATATTTACACCTAAATCGGATAAAACACTATTTGAATTAATCATAAACACACCTCATAAGTTCTATTTAAAATGTTTAAAATGCTTTCACTTATTTTAAATTTTACATTAATCCTTGTTCTAAGTCAATTTTCATAAAATTTACAAAATAATTTTTCTTAAGATCATAAAATCTTCGTCAAACTCTCGTAAATTCCTATTTGTAAAAATAAGTGTTCTTACAGAAGAACCATTATTTAATTTTTATTTAATTGAATTATTTAAATGACTATAACAAATAATAAACATATTACAAAAGTTAAACCAAGGATTAAAGATTAGTGAAAATGGTTAGTTAAAAGCTGTAATAGTCGGTATAGGACGCTAAAATTAAAGTCAAAAAATAGTGATAAGTGAAAATGCGGGGGGATGTGATGCTTAGAAAGTATAGTGATGTATTGGGACTACCAGTTATCTCTGCAAAAGATGGAATGAAAATTGGAACATTAAAAGATGTTGTTTTCTGCAAGGATAACAAAGGTATTCTTGGGTTCGTATTAGAAAAAAACAGCCATGCGTTGAAGGGAACCGTTGTTTTACTAAATGATGTATTAAGTCTTGGAAACGATGCACTAATAATAGATAATCCTAATTGTCTGTTGGAATATAGAAAATTTAAAAAAACCTGTGAAATACAAGACAAAATACAGCTGCGTGGCTTAAAAATATATACACATTCAGGAGAAGATATTGGAATAGTAAAGGATATACTTTTTGATTATAAAACAGGAAAAGTCGAGGGAGTCCAGGTATCTGACGGTTTTGTTCAAGATTTAATAATGGGGAGAAATATACTACCGTTTTTTGGTAAAGTTGAAATAGGGAATGGAAATATTTTAGTTGAAAACGAAGCAGTTGAAGAAATGATGAATACTGGTGGTGGCCTTAGAAGCCGACTAGAAAATTAACATAAATTTATTGTTTATGGAGGTGATTATGATGATGAAATTTGCAAGAGGTATGGTTATTGGAGGGCTAATTGGAGCATCAATTAGTGTTCTTACAAATCCAGATATAATAGACCCTCGCATGCGGAGAAAAATGATTAAGTCAGGAAGAAAGATAATGCATAGGTCAAGTAATGTTTTCGGAGATATGATAAGCATGTTTAGATGATACAAAAGGGTATTAAAGGGGTTGTTGCGATACTATATAAATATAGTTTTGCAACAGTCCCTAAGTCTATTCTAATAAACTAAAATACGTGGAGTACAACATGAACAATATAAAAAAAACAGTATTTTACATAGTATTAGC
Organism: Bacillota bacterium; assembly: GCA_023391425.1. GTDB lineage: Bacteria > Bacillota > Clostridia > Acetivibrionales > DSM-1351 > Ruminiclostridium. The sequence continues at coordinate 32,613 of JAEWAX010000063.1, forward strand.
TCTTGTAATTATTGGAATAGTTATTTTTATATATTTTTATAGTGATAAAATTATAAAAATATTGTCTCCTCTTTTTATTGCGATAATTATTGCATATATAATATACCCCTTGGTGATTAGATTTGAGAGAAAAGGTTTAAAAAGAAGTATAGCAATAATTATTATTTATTCCTTTACAACGTTGGCATTTGTTTTTTTTGGTATATATGTTATGCCATATGTACTTAATAATGCCAAAGAACTGTTTAATACCTTACCACATATAACGAGTAAATATCAGGAGATTTTTAATTCCTTTATATTAAAGATAAAATCTAGTAATTGGCCTCCTGAAATAAAAGATCTCATTTTTAGTGAAATTGACCGAGGACTGCAATTTATACAAAGCTATACTTCACAGGCAATGAAAAAATCTCTTACATTAGTGGCATCATCATTGGTTATATTATTTGATTTAGTTCTATCTATGATAATCGCATATTATTTTGTAAAGGATATTGAGGGGATAAAAAGATCAGCCCTTATGCTTGCACCAAAGAGAATGCGAAATGACTTAATTAATGTAGGCAGGCAACTAAATGAAATTATAACCCACTTCATTCAAGGACAATTATTAACTGCAGTCATCGTAGGCGTGATGGAAACGATAGGACTATTTATTGTCCATGTGAAGTATCCATTTATTTTGGGCGTATTAGGAGGTATCGCCAATATAATACCATATTTTGGACCGGTACTAGGAGCTATTCCAGCTGTTGCAGTAGCACTTTTACAATCGCCCACCAAAGCACTTTTAACCACTTTGGTATTTATAATAGTTCAACAAATAGATAATGCTTTCATTTCTCCTAAAATCATTGAGGGAAAATTAGGATTACACCCCGTAACAACTATTATTGCTGTATTAGTAGGGGGAGAGTTCTTTGGGATAATTGGTATGCTTATAGGCGTTCCAATAGCTGCAATGCTTAAAGTTATATTCAAGAGGGTGGTAGATTGGCTTGTATAAAAGAAATTGAGATAATCAAAAATGGATTGCTTAAATATATTTGGACATTTATTATAGTGATATGAGAGTTTAACAAAATTTGAAGTTGGTTTATTTACGGAGGTTAGTATGCAACTTAAACGAAATCATAAGAGGAATATAGTCCTTGGAATTGCTGCTTTGTTTATTCTATATGGGTTACTTGATTGGATATTTAAATTTAATATTAGTCCTTCTACTGTTAATAATGTTACCTATGTACTAATGATAGGTGCATTTATACTGCTTTTTAGTAAACCCAAAAATAAAGATACTCATCAGACTCCAAATGATAGTTCTATACAGAATAATATTGACGAAATTGATATGAATAATAAACTAAAGGATACTCCTGATGAGAAGAATAGTTCCACACAGGATACTGTACAGCTTGAGACAAAGGATACTGAGCAACATATCAATTCTGACACAGATAATAATAATTCAGACTTAAGCTAAATAGTAGAAAACGATGTCAAGTATTTAAAAATTACTTCTGAGATTAATGATTGGAGCAAAAAGGAAATTCCTATGCCAGAAAATAGTCATCAGTGTTCTCACTGTAAAAACAAATTGTGTATGCATAAAGTACCTATATTTCATAATTTAAATAATGAGGATATGTTTAGGATTGATGAACTGATTCAACATAAAAGCTATAAGAAGGGTGAAACGATTTTTTCCCAGGGTGATAATTTGGATTCCATTGTGATTATAAATGAAGGAAGTGCAAAAGCTTATAAATACACTCCGGAGGGGAGAGAACAAATACTTTATCTTTTTTCCGAGGGAGACTTTTTCGGGGAACAGTATTTATTAAGTAAAAGAACTGCAACCTATTGTGTACAAACCTTAGAGGCAGTCAAAGCATGTATGCTTTCAAAGGAGCATTTTCAAAAATTGTTACTGCAATATCCCGATATGGGTATTAAAATCATTGAAGAACTAGGTACGAGAATGTTTCGACTAGAGCATGCAATGGAGAGCATGGGAGTGAGAAATATTGACTTAAGGATTCATTCTCTTCTGTTAGATTATTCTGCAAAGTATGGAAGGAAAGTTACAGAAGGGATCTTGTTACGACTGCCACTCAGTCGTGAAGGAATGGCTAACTATTTGGGTGTTGCCAGGGAGACTGTAAGCCGTAAATTAAGCCAGCTCGAAAAAGATGGTATTATTCAATCAGTTTCGAATAAATCCATATTGATATTAAATGAAGCAGCCTTGGAAGAGTAATTTTATTAAATCCTGTAATAATATGATAATTAGTGATTGGAATCACATATTTTTATGATAGCTCCAGCTATAATTAGCTTCATAAAGAAGCAGTTGATACAGAATAAAATGAGCTGGAGGTATGAGATATGAAATATTTAGATAAGAATGTAACGATTGGGGAAGTAGGAGTTGAGTTACCAGAAGCGACAGAGGTTTTCAAAGAGTTTGGAATAGATTTTTGCTGTGGAGGGCATCGTAATCTCGATAATGTGCTAGAAGAGCAAGAAATCAATAAGGAAGCTTTTTTTGCAAAGCTAGATAAGCTATATGAAAAGCGCAGAGCCAGCTACGAAAAAAATGGAAATCGATTTGATCAAATGAGCCCAGAGGTGCTTACCACCTATATCGAAGATACTCACCATGAATATCTCAGACGGGTTTTGCCACAGGCAGCCGATTTATTAAATACAATATTACGGGTACATGGTAAAAATCATAAAGAATTATTTGATATGTATCGTATCTTTGGTCAACTAAAGACAGATTTGGAGCAACATTTATTAAAGGAAGAGACAATGTTATTTCCAGACTTCGATGAGGTTGAGGATAATAGGCAGGAGATAATAGAATTAACACAAATAATTATTAAGGAACATGAAGCAGCGGGTGAATTACTGGGTAAACTCCGCAAAATCTCAGATGATTATCATTTGCCAGAAGATGCTTGTCAAACCTTTGCGAAGACCTATCGATTGTTAGAGGATATCGAGGATGACCTACATCAGCATATTCATTTGGAAAACAATATCTTGTTAAGAAATTATGTAAAGCGTTAAAACCATGGGAATGGATGAAGATTGTTTGTGTTATTTTTACCACTAACCTGATATGTACAAATGAAATGCAAAGGAAAGGGACAGCTATGAGTAAAATAATTAATTTGAATAAAACTATTTATGATATAGCCGGTGAATATCCTGAAATAGTAGAAATTTTAGCTGAATTAGGGTTTTCGGATATTGAGAAACCAGGAATGCTGCAGACAGCGGGAAGATTTATGACATTGCCAAAGGGTGCAGCCCTAAAAAAGATTAGTCTGGAGCATATGAAAGAAATTTTAGAAGAAAAGGGTTATCATATCGTAGGATAAGAATATGAAAATGATAAAACATTTATGTATACAACAGGTTTTCCTAAGTAAACCCGAAGACGAGTTTCATATAAATATTGGCATGCGCAGGAAGGAAGTAAATTATGAGCGAGTACATTAACAACAGAGAATTTCGACAACAAACAATTAAGGAAATTATTAAACAGCTGCATGAAGGTAAATCAGTTGAAGAGGTAAAGGAACAGTTTGAGGCAGCCTTTCAAGGAGTTTCCGCTACAGAAATATCAGAAGCAGAAGGAGCGCTAATTCGAGAAGGACTTCCGGTTTCTGAGATACAGAGACTTTGTGATGTGCATGCCTCCGTATTTAAAGGCTCCATTGAGGAAATTCATCAGCCAACAGACCAAACTAAAATTCCAGGACATCCGGCTAACACATTAACGAAAGAAAACAGACAGATAGAAAAAATTATAGATAATGAAATTATGCCATATTTATCTGATGCAAAAGCTCAGTTAAATCGCGAAAAGCTGTTGGAGGGAATGGAACATTTATTAAAAATTGATATTCATTATTTGAAGAAGGAAAATCTTTTATTTCCATATATGGAGAAGTATGAAATTACTGCACCTCCTAAGGTTATGTGGGGAGTAGATGATGAAATTCGTAATCAGATTAAAGAAGTTAATGCATTACTGGCGAAAGGCAACACAGACGAAGAGGAGTTAAGACAGAAAACAGAAGATGTTATTAATAAAGTAAGAGAAATGATATTTAAGGAAGAAAACATCTTAATCCCGATGCTTTTAGAAACTCTGACACAGGAGGAATGGAAGGTCATTGCAGACGAAAGCGGAGAAATAGGTTATCTGATTGATAAGGTTCCGGTATGGAGGCCAGTACAAGAAACCAAAGAACCGATTTCAGAAATTCCGAAAGTACAGGAAAAATTGGGGCTTATTGAGTTGCCAAGCGGTGTTTTTGAAGCAGAAGAATTAACAAGTATGTTGAATACCCTTCCCTTTGATATAACCTTTGTAGATAAGAATGATGTAGTAAAATATTTTTCTGAAGGAAAAGAGAGAACATTTCCACGTACGAAGGCCATTATTGGGAGGAATGTTTCAAATTGTCATCCGCCGAAAAGTGTCCATATTGTAGAGAAGATTGTAGAAGACTTTAAGAATGGTGTAAAGGATCAGGAGAATTTCTGGATTAATATGGGCGGTAAATTCATTCTAATCTGTTACTATGCTGTTCGTAATGAGAAGGGCGAATATCTGGGTGTGTTAGAGGTTACGCAGAATATCAAACCTATTCAAGAGATAACAGGAGAGAAGCGGCTGGTGGAGGATTAAAGATGATGGGACCGCTGGGCTCTGAAGACATCATTATTGTCTTCTCAAGGCACGTTGAGTGTTGCGTTTTGATAGAACAGATAAGGCTTAAATAATGAGTTTGGAGAATATTAAGTAAAATTTGAGGTGTATGTTCCCTTGGACTAATGTCTGAGGGAGCTTTTTATTTGGGGCTTTTCAATCGAGCTAATCAAAAAAAACAAAGTGAGTTATGAAGTCACCACTTGACAGCATCAGCGATTTTATATATCATTATTTTTAAGAAATTTGTTATTAATATTCTATAAAAGCGATGAACAAGAGGAGTAGACAGTTTAATTTTCAAAAGAGAGGGACCATCTGGTGAAAGGTTCTGAAATAAAAGCTGTTGAAGGTAGCTTGGAAGCTCTGCACTGAAAAGTAATACTAGTAAAATTGGTATAAGTAGGCTGCAGCGGGTTGCGAACGTTATTCGTATAAGATCATTAATAAATTTTATGATGTATTAATTATAAAGCATATTTATTTGTGAAATTTTGGTGGTACCACGATAAGCTTTCGTCCAAATACTGGATGAGGCTTTTTTATTTGTAGGAAAAGTAAGTAAAAATAAGGCTTCACAAGCCTAATATAAACGCCGCAGATGCGGCTAAATGCAAATTGGTATAATTTAGCTGTGTAACAAACAGCGGAAAAGGAGATTTTTATGGAACCACTTGAAATACTTGGGCTTGTAATAATGGCTGTTGGCTTCGCAATGGTTTTAGCAGCCAGAGCCATAGTGAAGAAATTTGATTTAGCTAAAAATCAGAAATGCGAACATGCTTCAGAAATGTCTGAGGAGGAAGTCAAAGACTATAAGATTAATAAAGCTATGCTACGCATTAAAATGATGGGGTTGGTAGTCACAATCCCGGGGATAATTATGTTATTAATATCTTATAAAAAATAAATAGTATATATATAATCAATGGAGGGTAAGTTTATGGACGAACAAGAAAACATTGCAAAACAATATGATCCTAGTCAAGTTGAGGATAGACTCTATAGTAAGTGGATGGAGGCTGGTTACTTTCATGCAGTTCCAGATAGCAAGAAGAAACCTTATACAATAGTGATGCCACCGCCAAACATTACAGGGCAGCTCCATATGGGCCACGCACTTGATAATACACTACAGGACATTCTTATTAGAACAAAGAGAATGCAAGGTTATAGTGCATTGTGGCTTCCTGGAACAGACCATGCCGCTATAGCAACAGAGGCAAAGGTTGTTGAAGCTATGGCAAAGGAAGGCCTTACAAAGGGTATGTTAGGCCGTGAGAAATTTCTTGAAAGAGTTTGGGAATGGAGAAGGGTTTATGGCGGAAGAATCGTAGAGCAGCTAAAAAAGATGGGTAGCTCATGTGATTGGGAGCGTGAACGTTTCACAATGGATGAGGGCTTGTCAAAAGCCGTTCAAGAGGTGTTTTTAAAACTGTATGATAAAGATCTCATTTACAAAGGTGAGAGGATTACAAACTGGTGTCCAAAGTGCAAAACTTCAATTTCAGATATAGAGGTTGAATACGAAGAGCAAGCAGGACATTTCTGGCATATAAAATATCCAGTAAAGGATAGTGACGAGTTTGTAGTAATAGCTACAACCCGACCAGAAACACTATTAGGAGATACAGCAGTAGCGGTAAATCCAGAGGATGAGAGATATACTCATTTAGTTGGAAAAACACTTATACTTCCACTTGTAAACAAAGAAATACCTGTAATAGCAGATTCCTATGTTGACAAGGAATTTGGTACAGGTTGTGTAAAGATAACTCCAGCTCATGACCCAAATGACTTTGAGGTGGGATTAAGACACAACTTACCACAGATAAGAGTAATGGACGACCAAGCTATAATGAATGACAATGCTAAGCAGTACAAGGGCCTTGACAGATACGAAGCTAGAAAGAAAATAGTAGAGGACTTAGAAAAATTGGGCTTGCTTGTTAAAATTGAGGGACATAATCATAATGTTGGTACTTGTCAGAGATGTAAAACAGTTATTGAGCCTCTTATCTCAAAGCAGTGGTACGTACGCATGAAGCCATTGGCAGAGCCCGCAATTGAAGTTGTTAAAAATGGAAACACCAAGTTTATACATGATAGATTTGCAAAGATATATTTTAATTGGATGGAAAACATACAGGATTGGTGTATATCTAGACAAATCTGGTGGGGACACAGAATACCTGCATATTATTGTCAGGAATGCGGACATATGATGGTTCAAGGGAATGCTCCTGACAATTGCTCAAAATGCGGAAGTACAAAAATTGAACAGGATTCAGACACACTTGACACTTGGTTTAGTTCTGCACTTTGGCCATTCTCAACTTTGGGCTGGCCTGAAAAAACAGAGGATTTAGAATATTTCTATCCAACTGATGTTTTAGTAACATCTTATGACATTATATTCTTCTGGGTTGCCAGAATGATATTCTCGGGCGTGGAGAATATGAAAGATGTACCATTTAAGTATGTATTCATACACGGTCTTGTGAGAGATTCACAAGGAAGAAAAATGAGTAAATCACTTGGAAACGGTATTGACCCACTCGAAGTTATTTCTCAATATGGAGCTGATGCATTAAGGTTTTCACTTACTATAGGTAATTCAATGGAAAACGATATGAGATTTTCTACTGAAAAGGTTGAGTCTGCTAGAAATTTTGCAAACAAGGTTTGGAATGCCTCAAGATTTGTATTGATGAATTTTGATGAAGACCTAGACTTTAGCAAAGTTGATAAGAGTAAATTTACTGTTGCTGACAAATGGATTATGAGCAGAATTAACACAGTAACAAAAGAGGTAACTGAAAATATTGAGAAATTTGAATTGGGACTGGGATTGCAGAAGGTATACGACTTCATCTGGGAAGAATTCTGCGACTGGTACATTGAGATGGTTAAACCTAGACTCTATGACAGAGAAAGCGAAGGAAGACTTGAAGCGCAATATGTTCTGAATTTCGTTCTAGGAAATGCAATGAAACTGCTTCACCCATATATGCCATTTGTTACAGAGGAAATTTACACTCACTTGTTAAATGATGGTAGAAGCATAATGATTTCTGAGTGGCCTGAGTATAGTCCAGAACTAAACTTCGCTGATGATGAAGTGAAAATGAAGACTATTATGGATGCAATAAGGAATATTAGAAATATTCGTGCAGAGATGAATGTTCCACCTGCAAGACGGGCAAAGATGATATTTGTAGCAGCAGGAGAAACTGAAAGAGCTACATTATCAGAGGGTACCTCCTTCTTCCAAAGATTAGCTGGTGCTTCTGAGGTAGTAGTACAGTCTGATAAAGAGGGTATTCCTGCAGATGCAGTTAGTACAGTAATACACGGGGCTGAAATATTTATTCCTCTTGATGAGTTAATAGACATTGAAAAGGAAATAGAAAGACTAAATAAAGAAAAGGCAAATCTTGAGGATGAACTAAAGAGAGTAGAAGGAAAGCTCAGTAATCAAGGCTTTGTTGCAAAAGCTCCACAGAAGGTTATTGATGAGGAAAAAGCAAAGCAAGAAAAGTATAAAGAGATGTATAGTAAGGTTGTAGAGAGAATTGAAAGCTTAAAGAAATAAGGAATTTTATCTTAAATAGATAAAAGAGTTATATCTGGAAAAAGAGCTACTATAAAATTGACTTGTTTAGTTGATTTTGTAGTAGCTTTTTTAATTGGATGAAAGTAACTTAATGTAATTCTCAAATTGAGAAATTATTTCTTTCTTATTAGGTTTAATTTGATTCCACAAATTGTAGAAATAGTATTCATAAGATTTTACAATGTGTGACTCGTAAATAAAAAAACCTCTTGAAGTGTTATAAGATTCGTCGTTTTCATGATGATTTAGGTTTTCTTGAGCACAAGTGATTATTCCAACTGCTGAATTCTCTTTTACCATCCAATTGATTAAGGGAATACTGCTTATCTTATTTTTACTTATAAATCCTATTTCATAATTCTCATGAATTTTCAAAGTATGAATAATGTATGATAAGTGTTTAATTATATCATCATTTGTTATAGCTATTCCATTGGAGGTATAGTATTTATCCAAATAGGAATATTTCTTCCTTTCAATTATGTTATTAATGCATTGGTCATAAATAATGTCACGGAATTTATAATGTTTCACTTGGGACTCAAAGGTCTCAATTCTATGTTTATGATATAGAAATATTTTTTCTATTTCTTCACTGGAGATATTACTCTTTTTTAAAACCTGTTTACACTGGATTATTGGAAAAGACAGAGCGTTAAATTCGCGTATAAATCTATATCTGTTTCCAAGAGATTCTTCGAATTCAGAAAATTCTTTTTGAAATCCAATGTTTTTTATTGGTAAACATGATTTTAGTAACGGTTTTGATGATGCCAAAATTTGGTGAAAAAATCCATTGAGAATATTTAGCGCATCATTATTTCTTATAAAAAAAGCACTATCAACTTGACGTTTATCAACCGATGAAACACTTAATAGTGTTCCTGACAGTGGAACATATACTATTTCAAAAGGCATAGCATAGTCATTACCACTTGTGTAATAAACCTGATACTTTCCAGTTGAAATAGGACTAAGCATTTCCTCAATTATTTTTAAATTACGAGTTGTATTATTATTTATGTGGACAAGATATATAATACTCCAACCTTTTTTTATTAATTTACATAAAGCATTATTCCATCTGGTATTAAAGCTGGAATAACATGTAAAGAAACTTGTTTCTGTGAGTAAAGTTATTATAATAGGTTCAGCAGATATAGAATTTATAGTACTGGCATCTTCTAGAAACTGTAAGACAGCATTCGATACTTGTTCATAGCCTATAATTATTTGAGTTTTCAGAAAACTGCTGTAATGATTGAAATGGCTGCTTTCTGATAAATATGGGGGTTTCCAAGCAAATGCTTTATTGTCGAAGTTATATTGTATTTTCTTGGAATTCTTCTTGCTATTTTTCTTTTTTTCAATTGAATAACCTTGAGATTCAATTAAAAGCTTTCTTAAAAGATTTAACATATTATTTTCATTTATTTCTGAACATCCAGCAAGGTGCTTTTTGATAAAGGCCATAATATTCTTTGACTGATAAGAATTAATAGTGTTCTTTTTTATTTGATTTACTATCAAATCAATATGTTGAGAATTGCAAGGTGGAATTGATTTGTTGTTAATCCATTTGTAAATTAAAGATGCATCTACATTAATTGCTTTTGCTAATTTACTGTTTTTTAGGTCTGCTGCACGCATAAGCTCATTTAAACATTCACCGAAATCAATATTTGAGTTCATAATATTATCTCCCTAAGTTGCTGATTAACATATTCTGTTGCTAAGCTTTTGAATGTTAATTATACATCAAGACCCAATTAATGCCAAGTATTGGAAGGGGTCAAAAGGTGCAAATATACCGAGTTACAGAAGATAATGCCATGAATGGTCATGGAATTATTTTCATAAAGTGTTGAAATATGTAGATAGGTAATATAACTTAATGTGTAAATAAATCTATTAAAGCTTATTTTATGACAATAGATTTTTACTCAATACTATCAATATACATGTAAGTACTTAATGCACATTTTAGCTATTAACAGTTAAAAAAGTAAATATATAAAAATGGGGTGACATTATAATTAAAGTATTATTAGTAGATGATGCTATATTTATGAGAAAAACACTTAAAACTATGCTAGAAAAAAATAATTACCGCGTTGTTGGAGAAGCAGATAATGGACAGGTTGCAGTACAGAAATTTAAGGAATTAAACCCAGATGTAGTTGCAATGGATATTGCAATGCCAGTAATGGACGGAATAAAAGCACTAAAGGAAATAAAGCAAATTGCACCAAATTCAAAAATTGTAATGATATCTGCAATTGGACAGGAAGTATTTGTAAGAGAGTCGGCGTTAAATGAAGCTGAAGGTTTCATTATTAAGCCTTTTAAAGAGGAGCAAGTCATAAAAACATTAAAAGGTATAGAGAGTCTATAAATCATATCTATTCTTGTTTTGCTAAAAATTAAACTCCATCACACCAGTAACAGTTTAAGCATCAAAAAATATACTGTTACTAAGAATAAGTTCTAAGGTTACTGCAAAACATTGTATCCCATATTATGTTCTACAGCACCCACGTAGACTTTGCATGAATGGAGTTTTTCTATGACTAATTACTATTTCACTAATAATAACTTAATCAATAATAACTTAATAAACAGAAACACAATTAATAGCATCTTAGAAAATAACAACAAGTTATACAATAACAACAGACCAACCATTAATGTAAACCAGTATAGAGATATGGTGTTGGGCGTTAACACAAGGGTACCACTTGATAATGGTACATATACTACTGCCATCAATTTTGACAATGCCGCCACTACACCTCCTTTTTACTCAGTGGAAAAAGACGTTAAAGAATTCTTGCCTTGGTATTCATCAATACATAGGGGTAAAGGCTATAAATCTACTTTTTCAACTGAAGTGTATGAAAATGGGAGAAACATCATCAAAAGCTTTGTTAATGCTGACAATGAGAATGACGTAGTTATTTATACAAAGAATACCACTAACTCGATAAATATACTGGCATATGTACTCAGTCAGCAAAAAGATGGCAGAGATGTTGTGTTATCTACATGGATGGAGCATGCTGCAAATGATTTGCCTTGGAGAGATAAATTTTTAGTTGATTACGTGGAAGTAGATGAGTTTGGAAGACTTTGTTTAGACAATCTTAATGAAAAGCTGAATAAATATAAAAATAGAGTGAAATTGGTTACAGTGACAGGTGCATCAAATGTAACAGGGTATATTAATGATATACATACCATTGCAGCTATGGCACATAGACATGGAACTCAAATTCATGTTGATGGCGCGCAGTTAGTTCCCCATGTTGCTGTAGATATGAAACCGTTTGATAATGAGGAGCATATTGATTATCTTTCATTCTCTGCGCACAAAATGTATGCACCCTATGGTGGCGGAGCACTAATTGGCCCAAAAACTGCTTTTGAAGCAGAGCTACCTTATTGTGAGGGTGGAAGTGCAATCAAACTTGTCACTCACGAACAAATTTGGTGGGAAGAGCCTCCTCAAAAGGATGAAGCAGGTACACCAAACCTTATTGGTATAGTGGCTATGGTATCGGCAATAAAAACTATGTCAAAAATAGGAATGGATAATGCTTATAGGCATGAGAAGAGCCTGTTAAACTATGCATATGATAAAATGAAAAACATCCCTGGAATTAAGTTCTACAATCACCCAGATAAACAGGAGACTATAGGAGTAATTGCTTTTAACATAGAAGGCGTTCACCATTCATTAATGTCAGCTATTCTATCTTATGAGGCGGGCATTGCAGTAAGAAACGGTTACTTTTGCTCACATCCTTATTGTGAGAACTTGTTGGGTTATTCAGCAAAAGATATGGAAGCCTTAATGAAAGATCCAAACTCGTTATTTCCTGGGATTGTTAGAGTGAGCTTTGGATTATACAATAACTTCTCGGAAATAGATAAATTTGTATATTCTTTAAATCAGATAGCTATGAACAAAAAATATTATACTGATAAATATAGTAATTCCAGAGGAAGGTATAATATTAAAAATGAGGTGTAAAAGTTACATTTTCTATATATAAAAAAAATTATAAATATGTTACACTAAACTGAGGCAAAATTAATTAGGAAAACTAAATAAAAATTTACTATTAATAAGAAGCTATTTGGTTTTAAGAAGCTATTTGGTTTTCACTTAAGCTAAAATAACATAAATACAATTAGGTGGTTAGTATGAATTATGGATTTGTAAGGGTTGCAGCTGCGATACCAAAATTGAAGGTTGCCAACTGCGATTATAATACAGTACAAATAATTGAAATTGCAAAAAAAGCTGAGGGGCAAGGCGCACAATTTGTAGTGTTCCCTGAGTTGGCTATTACGTCATATACCTGTGGAGATCTTTTCTTACAGAGGACAATCCAGAATGAGTCTTTAAATAGCTTGAAAACTATACTGAAAGAGACTCAATCGTTGGAATGCATTATAATATTAGGAATGCCATTATTAGTTAATAGCAGATTGTATAATTGTGGAGTAGTAATTAAGGCTGGAAATATTTTAGGTATAGTTCCCAAAAGCTATATCCCAAATTATAGTGAATTCTATGAGGCAAGATGGTTTTGCTCTGGAATAGATAAAAAGCACGAAACTATTAATTTACTAGGTGAAACAGTTCCGTTTGGGACAGATATTTTGTTTGAAGCACAAAATATTGCTGGCTTATGCTTTGGAATAGAGATTTGTGAAGATCTTTGGATACCAATACCACCTAGCAGCTACCAAGCTCTAAATGGTGCAACACTATTATTTAATCTTTCTGCTAGCAATGAAATTGTTAGCAAACATGAATACAGAGAAAGTATTATTAGAATGCAATCGGCTAAATGTTCCGCTGCATATGTGTATACATCCTCAGGTCCAAATGAATCGACTACCGACCTTGTTTTTGGTGGACATGCTCTGATATGTGAGTACGGATCACTGCTTGCTGAATCAGAAAGGTTCTCATTTGAGGAACAGCTGATTACTTGTGATATTGATATTGAGAGATTGGTAAGTGAGAGATTGAAAAATTCTGCCTTTACTCAGAGGACAACAGAATATGATTTCAGAAAAGTTGCTTTTAGTATCAAGGAGCTAGAAACTGACAAAATACAGAGACACATTGACCCACAGCCCTTTGTTCCTTCAGATCCAAATGTAAGAAACAAGCGTTGTGAGGAGATATTCAACATCCAAACCTCAGGACTTGGGAAAAGATTAAAGCATACCGGAATAGACAAATGTGTTATTGGAATCTCAGGTGGACTTGATTCTACTTTGGCATTATTAGTTATTGTAAAAGCATATGATAGGCTAGGACTAGATACAAAAAATATTCATGCAATAACTATGCCAGGCTTTGGAACTTCCTCTAACACACTGAACAATTCACTTGAATTGATGAGGTTGATGAATGTTACGACACATCAGATAGACATTAAAGAAGCGTGTATGCTTCATTTTAAAGATATTGGACATGACCCGTCAGTTTATGATGTCACTTATGAGAATGTTCAAGCGAGAGAGAGAACTCAGGTCCTAATGGATATCGCCAATAAAATTGGTGGACTAGTTATTGGCACAGGTGACCTTTCAGAACTTGCACTTGGCTGGTGCACCTATAATGGGGATCACATGTCCATGTATGCTGTTAATACTGGAGTACCAAAGACACTTGTGAAGTATTTGGTTCAATGGGCAGCAGACTACGTATTTGGGAACGAAATCAGAAATGTGCTACTGAGTGTTTTAGACACTCCGATAAGCCCTGAGTTACTTCCAACTGATGAGGAAGGTCAGATACAGCAGAAAACAGAGGATATTGTTGGCCCTTATGAGTTACACGATTTCTTCTTATACCATCTGGTAAGATATGGTGCAGTGCCTTCAAAAATATTAGCAATGGCGAAACAAGCTTTTGAAGGCAAATACGCTGATGAAATTATTGAAAAATGGCTGAAGGCTTTCTTGAAAAGATTTTTTGGACAACAATTTAAACGCTCGTGCATGCCAGATGGGCCAAAGGTTGGTACTATCAGTCTTTCGCCTAGAGGTGATTGGCGAATGCCAAGTGATGGAGATGTAAGCGCTTGGCTAAGCAACATACAATGAATATAAAGGAGTAGATTAAAATGCAAAAAAAATGGGTTAAATGGGTTGCGGTGATATTAGTAGTGGGACTCCTAATAACAACATTTGGGTCAATTGGATATTCGTTGTTATCAGGACTATAATTTATGGAAATCATTGAACAGTAATGCACTTAAAGTATTAATCTATAAAAATATATATTATTAGTGGCAGTAAAATTAGTTATTTTTACCCATTTAACGTAGAACGTTTTTATATTAAAATTAATGTGTATTATTGTGTTTACCTTCATTATTACAAGGGTGTGAATTATTTGTTTGATGCTTTAGCGCAGGACTTCAACAAAGTAATAGATTTTTTTTCAGTATATATTCCTTTAAATCAACCACTTGAAATGCTTAAAGCAATTGTTGATATAAGCATTGTTTCTTATCTCGCTTATAAGATAATACAGCTTGGCAAAGAGACGAGAGCATGGCAGCTAGTTAAGGGTATAGTTGTTATACTCATTGTTGCAATTCTCAGTGATTTACTAGAGCTTAGAACATTGGCTTTTATACTTAATAAGACAATTGAGCTGGCAGGGTTTGCGCTGGTAGTTGTATTTCAACCAGAGCTTAGGAGAGGACTTGAGAAAGTAGGAAGAAGCAATTTTAAAGACTTCTTTAGCTTTGACGAAAAAGATGATGTGATACATACCACATTTACAATAGAAGAGATTGTTAAAGCTGCTACAGAGCTTTCTAGAACAAAAACAGGTGCTCTAATTGTTTTTGAACGAGAGACAAAGCTTGGAGAAATAATAAATACTGGTACAACGCTAGATTCAAGTGTAAGCGCTGAGTTAATTATAAACATTTTTACACCAAATACCCCTCTTCACGATGGGGCTTTAATAGTAAGGGATAACAAGCTGAAATCAGGTGCTTGTTTCCTGCCACTTACTGACAATCCAAATTTAAGTAAGGAACTTGGTACAAGACATAGAGCTGCATTAGGAATTACAGAGGTGTCAGATTGTATTTCAGTGGTAGTATCAGAGGAGACAGGAAAAATATCCTATGCATTAAATGGCGGATTATCTAGAAACCTCACACCAGATACGTTAAGAAAGGCATTAAATAAAAACCTGCTGGAAAAGAAATCTGTAAACAAAAAGTTATCTCTTTGGAAGGGGAAATCAAAGTGAAAGAATTCCTGAAGAAGGATTTAACATTAAAAATACTTTCAATCGTTTTTGCTATATTCCTTTGGTTTGCTATTAATCCTGTGCAGACAGAATATTATACGGTTCCTCTAAACATAATTAACGAGGAAAGTTTAAAAGCCAATGGTTTAGTTTTAAATAGCAAAAATAACTTAAAACCAGTTGTTGTTTCAGTACGTGAAAGAGGAGATGTACTTGATGCTATTAAAGACTCTGATTTTGAGGTCACTCTGGATTTAAGTAAAGTGAAGTCTATTGACGACAAAGTTGTTACGTTGGAAGCCCCACTTTATTTAGGAAGAGAAAATATCAGTACAAGTAATATAGATTTAAAGCCAAAAACTATAACATTGGATTTAGGCAAGATAGAGGAAAATCCATTTGAAGTCCAAGTTGAGACAACTGGAAAATTAGCAGCTGATTATGAAATTATATCAAAGACAGCAACTCCAGATACTGTATCAATTCAAGCCTTGGATTCTGTTATAAATAATGTTGGTTCAGTTAAGGTATATGTTGATGTTACAGGATTAAATAAAACTTTAACGAAACAAAAGGAATGCAAGGTTTATAATAAAAAGGGCGAAGAAATGCCTGAATTAAGTAAAAAGCTTTCTGTTGAAGTAAAAATTGAGGTTGGAAAGAGAGTACCTATTATACCAATAACTGAAGGCGTTCCATCAAAAGATTTTATTGAGGGTACAAGTACGGTGAAACCTGATAATATTCTAATAACTGGTACCTTTGATACTATATCCTTGATTAATGAAATCAAGACTGAACCTGTAAAAATAGATAATGTAACTAAAACCTTTACATCACCGGTACTTTTGCAATTACCAGACGGAATTAAGCTTGTTAAATCCACACGCCAGGTAGATGTTACTGTTGAAATTATACCATTAGTGGAGCAAACTTTGGAAGTTCCACCTGCGAATATCAATATAGTAGGCAAGAATACTGAAGTTAATTTTACCTATGAAATAACGGGACCTGTTACTATCAAACTAAAAGGGGAAGTTAAAGATTTAGCAAAAGTAAATGTAGCAGAGTTGCTTGCAAATATAGATGTAGATAAGCTAGAGGAAGGAACACACAATATTCCGCTCAAAGTAATATTACCTACTAATGTTACTCAGGTTGAAGAGGTACTAGTTCCGGTTAAAATAACAAAAGGTGCATAAATGAAACTTTTATTATCAAATTTAATTTTAGGTCTAGATGATGGACAAAAAGAAATAGAGCAGCTAGTAGCACAAAAGCTTAAGCTCAAACTCGATAACATAAGAAATATTAAAATAGTTAAACAATCAGTTGATGCCAGGAAAAAACCTGGCATCCGTTTTGTTTACTCCATTTCCTGTGAAGTAAATGACAGTATCCGTATACCTAAAAGTAACGATATTAGAACTCTAGAAATGTTTCAAGAGGAAGTTTTAGTTCCGGGTGACAGACAAATTTCTGGCAGACCTCTAGTAATTGGTACAGGTCCAGCGGGTATTTTTTGTGGACTCATTCTTGCTCAAAATGGCTATAAGCCAATAATAATTGATCGTGGCGGTACTGTAGAGGAGAGAACCAAAAAGGTTCAACACTACTGGAAAAATGGAGAACTAGATACTGAAACCAATGTTCAATTTGGCGAGGGTGGGGCAGGAACATTTTCAGACGGTAAACTTACTACTAGAATAAATGATCCAAAGTGCGATAAGGTTTTACAAGAATATCATAAATTCGGCGCACCTGATGAAATACTGTATAAGGCTAAGCCTCACATTGGTACTGATATTCTTAAAAGTGTTGTTTCAAATATCAGAAGAGAGATTGAGAGACTTGGCGGAACTGTTTTGTTTAATACAAAAGCAGTTGATTTGAATATTCGAGATGGAAAAGTCTGTGGTGTTTTGACAGATTCTCATTCCAATATTGATACAAATGTAGTAGTGATGGCGATTGGACATAGTGCAAGGGATACATTTGAAATGCTTTATAGCAAGGGCGTACCTTTTCAGCAAAAACCGTTTTCTATAGGTGTTAGGCTTGAGCATCCTCAAAGTATGGTTAATATTGCTCAGTATGGAGCTGCCAGTGGGCATCCTGCACTTGGTGCAGCTGACTATCAACTATTTTGTAAACAAAAGGATCGTACCACATATTCCTTTTGTATGTGCCCCGGTGGGATAGTTGTAGCATCTGCGTCAGAGCAAAACTCAATAGTTACTAATGGCATGAGTGAATATAAACGAGATAGAGAAAATGCGAATAGTGCACTTGTGGTTTCGGTAGGGCCAGCTGATTTTGGTACAGCACACCCATTGGGAGGAATAGAGTTCCAAAGGAAATGGGAGAAGTTAGCATATAAGGTTGGGGGCAATAATAATAGTGCACCTATTCAGAGATTAGAAGACTTTATGGATAATAGAGTTGGAAAGCTTGGAAGCGTAAAGCCTAGCTACACAGGCGAAACTCGCTGTGCAGATATTAATGAATGTCTGCCACAATATGTAACCGACAGTATGAAGCAATCATTTGCTTATTTTGATAGAAGGTTAAAAGGTTTTGCAATGAAGGATGCACTTTTGACAGGTGTGGAAACTAGAACTTCATCACCTGTAAGAATTCCAAGAAATGAAGCTTTTGAATGCATAAGCATAGCTGGGCTTTATCCTGCTGGAGAGGGTGCTGGTTACGCTGGAGGCATTGTTAGTGCAGCAGTGGACGGTATAAAAATTGCACAGCAAATAATTAGGACTTTCGCTGTGCCAAAATAGTATGTTTATAGCTATTGGGAAAAATGGTATATTAATAATGGTTGGGTGATTGATTTTTACTACTTAAGCAGGGAGGTTAAAATATTAATCTCCTAAACAAGTAAACTTGATTAAATTATATTATCTGGAGGTTAATATGGGAAGATTATTTGGAACTGATGGTGTTAGAGGTGTGGCAAATTTGGAATTAACTCCAAAACTTGCATATCAGCTAGGTCAGGCTGGTGCATATGTACTCACTGGAGAAACAAAGCATACACCTAAAATATTAGTGGGTATGGATACTAGAATATCAGGGGATATGCTTGAGGCAGCACTTGTCTCGGGAATATGCTCAGTTGGCGCACAGGTTATAAGCCTTGGCGTAATTCCAACCCCTGCAATTGCATATCTTACTAGGTTATACGATGCTGATGCAGGAGTAGTTATTTCAGCTTCTCATAATCCTTTTGAATACAATGGTATAAAGTTTTTTAATTCAAATGGATATAAGCTGCCCGATGCTATTGAAGATAAAATAGAAGAGATATTAACAAATGGCGGAGAAGAATTGCCAAAGCCAATTGGTCAGAATGTGGGCTACAAGGCATATCAAGAGTCTGCACTTGAGGATTATGTAAGCTTTGCAAAGGGTACAATTACTGGTGACCTAGAAGGAGTAAAGGTAGCAATAGATTGTGCAAATGGAGCTTCTTTTCAGGCTGCTCCAATGGCACTATATGAGTTAAAAGCAGATGTAAATGTAATTAATAATGAACCTGATGGTATTAATATAAATAGTTCTTGTGGGTCAACTCATATGCAACAGCTTCAAGCATATGTAAAAGAAACAAAGTCTGATATAGGTTTGGCTTTTGATGGAGATGCAGACAGAGTACTGGCTGTTGACGAAAATGGAAATATAGTTGATGGTGATCAAATAATGGCTATAATAGGTCTACATTTGAAGGAACATGGGATGCTAGCTCATAATACTATAGTTGCAACAGTTATGAGTAATATGGGTCTTGATATAATGGCAAAGAGCAATGATTTAAACATTGTAAAAACAAAGGTTGGAGATAGATACGTTCTTGAGGAAATGATAAATAGCGGATATATGCTAGGTGGAGAGCAGTCTGGCCATATTATATTCCTTGAGCACAATACTACAGGTGATGGACTTGTAACTGCTATTCAACTCATAAAGGTACTAAAGGATTCTGGGAAAAAGCTATCAGAGCTTGCAAGTGTTATGCAAGTACTACCACAGGTATTAATAAATGCAAAAGTAACAAATGAAAAGAAAAACAAATATCTTGATGATGAAGTAATAAAGAAAATGTGCCAGGAGCTAGAGGATGAATTCAAAGGTGAGGGAAGAGTGTTGATAAGACCTTCAGGAACTGAGCCTTTAGTTAGGGTAATGATAGAGGGCAAGGATAAAGAAGTTATAACAAGACGTGCGAAGGAACTCGTGAGAGTTATTGAAGGTAGGTTGTCGTAGGTAAAAGCAGTGGCAGAGCAAGGTAAAATGCAAAAGCAAAGTAAAAAGCATTAATATGTATAGGTAAAAATAAGGTTCTATGTCAATAGTTGGGGTAGAACAGTAAACTGAATTTTTATGAAGGGCCAATCGCATTACAAGGTGATTGGCTCTTTGTTTGTTTGTAAGGTATGCAGAATTCTTCTTCTGAAGTTTTCAAA
>JAEWAX010000120.1 GCA_023391425.1 Bacillota bacterium
CCATTGCTTTGGCTGTTGTTTGAGCTATTACTTTGACTATTGTTTGAGCTATTGCTTTGGCTGTTGTTTGAGCTATTACTTTGACTGTTGTTTGAGCTATTACTTTGACTGTTGTTTGAGCCATTGCTTTGGCTGTTACTCGAGCTATTACTTTGACTGTTGTTCGAGCTATTGCTTTGGCTGTTGTTTGAGCTATTACTTTGGCTGTTGTTTGAGCTATTGCTTTGGTTGTTGTTCGAGCTATTACTTTGACTGTTGTTTGAGCTATTGCTTTGGCCGTTGTTCGAACTATTGCTTTGGTTGTTGCTCGAGCTATTACTCCGGCTGTTGTTTGAGCTATCATTCACGCTGCCATTTTTGCTCGAACTTGTACCAGCATTTTCATTGGCATCAATACTACTTTTTGTATTACTATTTGAGTTAGAAGGTTCTGGGTTCTTATCTTGTTCTTGTTTTTTATTCTGCTTCTCTAACTCTTTTTCATTATCTTTCAATTCTTTTTCCTGTTCTTTTTTCTGCTCTTTCAATTCTTTTTCCTGTGCTTGTGCCCTCTTCAAAACTTCGTCAAGAGTTGTATTTTCTTTGTGTAGTAGCTTATTAAGGTTTTGCTGCAGCTCTGTATCTTTCACTATTTCTGTAAGTTCAAAAGTACCTATATCTTTAGAATCTAATCCTTTTACTACTGGCTTTTCTTCCTCAGTCAAATCAGAAGTATTTGCAGTTTGATTCATTTTAACATATACATTTTGATCTTCCTGCTCTGAAGGTGCAAATGCTACAGTCCCATCAAAAACTGTAAGTATAGTTTTACTACTATCATCCTTTAGAGTCTTCATATCGACAACAAAGGTCGTTCCTCTAACACCCATTACAGCATTAGGCGTTCTTACTTTATATGTAGAATTCTTAGTCAGCTTTTTCTTAATATCATTGTATATCTTCCCGCTTGTGAGGCTAATATTAATGTTTCCATCCTTATCAGTACCATTCATATTACTTATAGTTACAATGGTAGAGGAGTCTAATTTGACTACCTTATCACTATCAATTTCAATGTAAGCATTGGAGTTCTTACCAGTCTTAATAGTATCCCCCTCTTTTAACCTCATCCCTTTAAAAGCCTTTAGGTCGGATTTTCCCCTAGTAACTGTAACTTCATTGCTATAATCATATATTCTTGCTGTTCTTCCCTCTGCCGCAAGTACTGGCACCGGCTGAATCGAAGTTATAGTAAACAATATAACAACCACTAAGTATATTATTCTTCTTGCATGGCTTTTCATGTTTCACCCTCCTTTTCTAAACAACAGAACTTTTCATCTATATATTAATCTTCATATCTCGACATTATTTTTTCTTCTAATTACAGTCTAATCCTTTAGGCAATTTGTGTCAATATCAAGCACCTTATCTTGGAACTAAATGTGTCTCTTACATATATCTTACTTTTATTCACTAATATATCAGATGATTGATTAAATAAGGACGTCCTCGGCATTCCAGACATTTGTGTCAGTCCATTAATGTATTTATCAGCCCAGCATTGTGTTGTTTCTGCTGTGACAGTGGCAAACCCTATCTGGCATATCATAATTCCAGCTATAGCTAATAGAGCCATTCTTTTGGACTTAACAATCTTCATAATAATTCTCCTATTTTTGGAGCTTAAGTAGACATACGCAAATCCTAGTAGTTCACTAAAAATCTAAATGCGCAAGCAACGATTAAATAAAGTGCTGATTTTAAAAGTGTTTGGTGCTTAGAGTAATTGAAATATTTAGTTTCAACAAAGTAAAAAACAACATTAGCTAAGATTAATGTAATTATTCCTACTACAAAATTAACAAACGAAAAGGCTACAAATAATATTATTAAGCAATCAAATATCCTCTCATATTTTATAAAATAATCAAAATCTTTGGCGCCATTTCTATATATGTCAGCTAATGCTGTTTTAACAATCACTGTCGCCATAAAAGTTACTATTAAGGAATAATTTAAAATTCCAACAAACTGTAATTTTAATATCGGTTCACTTACTATACTTCTAAACAAATATTCACATAAAAATATTATTCCAAAATGGAGAGCTTGATCTAGTAAGAATACTACAATTTTATATGTAAAGATTTTGCTAACTTTCATTTTGGTATAGTCAATCGCGAGATGTGATACTGAAACTATTGCAGCCACCAAAAAACCACTTAATCCATAAACACTTAAAATTATAGTACTACTAAGAAACACTACAATTCCATGTATTAAAATACCTCTGATAGATTTTGCTTTGTCTTCTGCTAATTTTGATGTCTGAAAAACGTAGTCAGACATCAAGTGAGTAAAAATTAGTATCATCAAAAATTCTGTATTTAGTTTCATATGTTTACCCATCTAAAAGTATTGTATTAGCCGATTTTCTTTATGTTCTATAAAATATCTTTGATATAGTATAACTTTGATTGCGTACTTAAAATTATTTATTTTTTATCAAGTGTTTTCTACTAAACCATCAACCTGGTATACATACGCTCCTTCGCTTTTCCCCTTAAGTGATATCTCTCCTATAGGAGTTGCATTTATACTATCTTTAACTGCTCTGTATACACTTTCGCTTATCAAAATCTGATCTGGTTTTGCATTACTTTCAAGTCTCTGAGCTGTATTTACCGTATCCCCAATAGCTGTATACTCCATTCTAAAAGTAGCTCCTATATTTCCTACAATTGCAGTACCGCAATTAATACCAATACCGAAGCTTACTTTAGTACCAAACTTAGTCAGAAATTTTTCACTTAATTCATGGGAGCCTTTCATCACTTCGACTGCCGCACAGACAGCCTTATATGTAAAGTTATCCAAATCTAAAGGTGCATTAAATATAGCCATTGTGGCATCTCCGATAAATTTGTCCAAGGTCCCTCCATATTTGAAAATGGCCATGGAGGTCAAATTTAGATAATCATTAAGAATTTCAACTACGTGCTCCGGATTTAGTTTTTCTGACATAGAAGTAAATCCCCGAATGTCAACAAAAAGCACCGCTATTTCTCTCTTGTTTCCACCTAGCTTAAGCTCCTTTATGCCACCCTTTACCAATGTTTCAACTACCTGCGGTGCTACATATTTTTTAAAATTGTCTGTTATTGTTTTACGTCTGAGAATTTCAACTAAGTAATTACTAATCAAACAACCTATATAAAGTAAAACTACAGCTAACAAAGGATAGAAAATGCTGATTATTATTCCATTTCTATAAAACAAAAATGGTATCGTAACTACTCCTGCGAGAGATACTAAAAATATTAATGTCGACAGTTTAATATTTATTTTTTTAAAACATACATAAAGTATAATCATCATTACAAGCAGAATAATTGTTTGAACTTGTCTTGATGCTTCATGCTTAAATCTATTTTCCAGTAAACATTGGATGATGTTTGCGTGAATGTCTATTGCGAATAATTTATTACTATCAATTGGTGTATAATATCCATCCTGCATCCCTGTACTATATGGGCCAACAAGCACAATTCCGTTCTTAAATTCACTAACTGGAATTTCTCCAGAAAGTACCTTTGATAGAGAATATCCTCCATAGTCGCCTGTTGCATAATCAATATTCCATTGATTCATATAATCTAGCTTTGGCTCTGTATTCAAAGTTAAGTTATTTTTTTGAGCATATAGCCTATATATCTCATCACCAAAGCTGTAAAAATTCTTCCCTTGGTATGTTACTTTATGTAATGACTTTCTTACTTTATTATCCGCTATATCTGGAATTGTGTTTATAAATCCCTGCCTGGTTGCTTTTTTCAAATTATCATAGGGTTGGTTTATCTTATCAACATTAAAAAAATTAAACGAGCCATTGTTGTCCAATTTTTTTCCGAAAACAACTTCGTTTGCTACAACTACATTACCAGCAGTTTTTGCAGCCTCTGCCAAATATTCATCGCCCTCTAAGTCCTCTTCTTTGTTTCCAAAGTACATAACATCTATACCAATAACTGCAGGTGCATTTTCAGGTTCAGCGTTTAATGTATTAATCAATTCACCCATTACACCTCTTGACCATGTTCCCCATGGCCCTATTTCCTCAAGAGTTGCATTGTCTATACCTATTACATATATATTATCACTTCGAGTTGTCGAATCTATTGTGTACACATAGTCTTGTAAAGCTTTATCTGCACCTTTAACACTATCAAAAAACGAGATAAATCCTATAACTAACATTAGAACAATCAATATTCCTGCATTTTTTATGAAGCTAAGAAATTTATTCATATTGACCTCTTCTACAATCTTCTGTTTGGTTGGAACCTTCAAAGCATCTGATAAATGCATCAACTACCTTCTTGTCATATTTGGTATTTGAACCATTTATTAATTCGGCCACTGCTTCTTCCTGCGGTAATCCCTTCCTATATGGTCTATTGCTTGTCATTGCATCAAATACATCTGCAACAGCAATTACCCTTGCATATATAGGAATATCTTCTCCTGCTAGGCCTTCCGTATAGCCTTTTCCATCATATCTTTCATGGTGATACTTAGCCCCAAAAACAATCTCAGGCTTTGTTTTACTTATTTGCTCTAAAATCTTAGCTCCTTTGATTACATGACTTTTCATCTCTTCAAATTCTTCAGGTGTTAATTTTGCGGTGCTATTCAAAATACTATCTTTTATTCCTATTTTCCCAACATCATGTAATATTGCTGCACAGCGAAGACCCTCAAGATCTTCTTCGTTCATGCCTAGTTCCTTTCCCATCATAACAGAATACTCTGATACTCTCGTACAATGTCCCTGCGTATATTCATCTCTTGCATCTATAGCATTTGCTATTGTTTGGATAGAATCTACAAATAGCTCTTGCATATAATTATAAACTTTTGCTTTTTCAAGATTCGGTGCAATCTGTGTATCAATTAAGAGTTCCATTATTTCCTCATCATCTTTATTGAAACACCCTCCACCCTCTTTGTTAATCATTTGCAAAACTGCAACCAGTTTTCCTTTATTAGTTATCGGCATTGTAAGATAGGTTTTTTCTATAAATCCTATATTCTTAGCAACTTTTCTATCTTTAAAACGCTTATCTTTAGCTATATCCTTTATAATTAATTTTTGCTTGTATGTAGCTACCCAACCGGCAATAAAACTATCATTTATTTTAAATCTTAGTTCTTTAACATGATGTCCTTTTTCTCCTAGTGCAACTCCAATATATAGTTCTTGAGTTCCATCATCAACAAAATATAGCGAGCAAGCCTCCGCATGCACCTGTTGCTTTGCGACTTCCATAATATTTTTAATCAATTTATCCATCTCTAATGAAATGTCTTTTCCGGCTCTATTTATTTGTTGTATCTTTTTAAGCTTTGTTTTGTAATATCTAATAAAATATAAAAGAATAGTGAAAACTACAATGACTATGATTAATAATATTGTAATATAAACACTTTTTATCAAATTTATTTTTATCACCTCATGCCCAATCAGTTTTCTAATTTGCTCATGGCTTTATACTAGAATTTACCCTATATGTCGAATCAATATCAATTAAATACTAACATAATACGACATAACTTTCCATTAATTTATCCGGTGACTAACTTTCGGAGGAAGGAAAGGCTCCACCAGAACCAAGAATTCTGTTTAGGATATTAATTTTTAGTGCGTTCATAAAAAGTATACCAGTAATAACCTATTTTATGATATAGTGTTATAGTAGTTTCCAGTCTAAATTGTTTTATTATACTAATTTGCATTTAAAATGTAGAATCACATTTTAAATAGCCGCGTCTGCGGCGTTAGGGGAAGCCTGCAAATGTTATTCAATACTGTGTAAGCCGCTGCGTATGCAGCACACCACGTAAACGGTGACTTAAAAATACGGCTTTCCTATATTTTAAATGCAAAATAGTATTATATATTCAAGTAGCTACGTTTTGCTGAAAACCTATTCAAAGTTTTTTATGAGAGGAATGGTAAGGAAAAATGAAAACTAACCTTCGCATTTTTAAACATACTTTTACAGTATTAAGTATAATGTGTTGTCTATTACTTGGAAGTACCACTATCATATATGCTTTAAGTGATTTGGATTCTGACCTTATTTTTAATAGTGCTAACAATACTCGGAGTTCTTCCAAAATAAATGAAGGTGTACAACCTTCTAATACAACAGATAACACTTCAACGATATCTACTATAGACAGTAATACACCAACTACATCTACTTCAGAGAGTAATACACCATCTACAGCTACTTCTGACAGTAGTGCATCAGCTACAGCTACTTCGGAAAGTGATACATCTGCTACATCTACTTCATCTGACCAAGTTGGTACTACGCAAGAGCAAGCTCCACCATCAAAGGTTGTTCCACCAGCATCAATTACAATATCAGCAGTCGGTGATTTAATGGTTCATCAATCAAATTTAAATAATGCTTATAATCCTAAAACAGGTACATACGATTTTAACGGATTTCTTGAATATGTTAAACCATACTTATCGAAATCAGACTTAACAATAGGGAATTTTGAAACTATAACGGCCGGATCTAAATCCGGATATACCAGCTACCCATCCTTTAACACGCCAGATGCAATGTTAACAGCTTTATCAAACGCAGGCTTTGATGTTCTGTCTACAGCAAATAACCATTGCCTTGATAGAGGTATAAGCGGGTTAACAAGAACCATTCAAAAAATAAAAGATAACAAAATGGCCAACGTAGGCAGCTCTATTGATGGAAAGAATAAATACATAACAAAAGAAATAAATGGTATTAAAGTCAGCATTCTATCTTATTCATCTTTCTTTAATGGTAATGATGCAAAGCTAAGTGCCAAGCAGAAGATTAACTATTTGAGTATTATTAACGAAAACCAAATAAAGAGTGACATTAAGGCAGTGAAGGCTAATGGTACTGATGCCACCATCGTAATCTTGCATTGGGGAACTGAGTACCAAAGAATGCCTAATACCACCCAAACATCACTTTCCAAGAAAATATTATCTTGGGGTGCTGATGCAATACTAGGTTCCCATCCACATGTTATTCAGAAATCGGAACTAGTGAAGGTAAATGATAAAAATAAATTTGTTATATACTCCATGGGCAATTTCATTTCTGGTTATAGGAGGCTGGATAAAGCCAAACGACCAAATAAGATATATACTGAAGATGGTGTTATTGTTCAGCTTCAGATTGAGAAGGACACAAAGGGTGGTGTTATTATAAAGAAAGTGGATTACATACCAACCTGGGTTGATAAGAACTATGTGAACAACAGACCAGTATTCAAGATAATCCCTATACCAAGTACAAATATTACTGGATCTTACATAACAGATTATAATAGAAATTCTATAAAGCAGTCCTATAAAAATACAATGAGTATTATGGCTAAACTTAACTAATTTACAAATTTCACAATTTCTTATAAAATGTATCTTGGGCTTAAATTTGTAAAGACTATTTGTTAGAACAAGAAAAGTATTAGAGAGGGCATCAGAGACTGTAATGCTTAAAGATATATTAATTTTAAAAAAAATAAAACTTGCTTTTATAAATAAATCCTATAGAAAAGTATCGATTGCCATAGTTTTATTTATACTTATGAATGCCTTGAAAATTAGCTTGTATGACTTTTTCTTGATACCACAAGCTAACAAGGATATTTTTGTGTACAAATTTTGGACTACATTACTATTTTGTATCATTATATATTCAATTGTGTTTAGCTTTAAATCTAGATATATTTTCTTGTTAGTCTTTGCGATTCAAGGTATATATTGCTATGCAAACATTTCGTATTATTTGTATTATCATAGCTATCTTCAAATTCTACAATGGCTTTCACTTTTCAAGGAAGCTTTGATATCTGCTACACATTTAGCAAATCCTAAAAGTGTTCAACTTTTAGTAGTATTTATTGATATCCCTCTTGCACTTTATATTTTTTTTAAAGGGTTTAAACAAGAGATTAGGCAATTCAGGCTCCCAGTGTTAAGAAACTTAGCATTAATAACTGCACTTTTAATTTTGACGGTTGTTGAGATAAATAATTATTCTAATGGTAAATCTATAGTTCAATATATGGATGATAAGTATACTGGTGAAACAGAAATCGTTGCTAGGTATGGAACTCTCGTAAATAGTGGCATTAACATTATACAGAATTACAGTGAAAAAAAATTAATAGAGCAGATTAACTATGGCAAGAAACTGTCTAGTCCAAGTTCAACCATTGCTAACAGTAATTCTGGCAACCCAACTACTATTAAAGCTAGAAAGCCAAATTACGTTATTATACAGGTTGAGTCTATGGATGCTAATATTGTGAAACAACAATATAAAGACTCATATGTTATGCCATATCTTAGCTCTCTTCGTGAAAACAGTGTGTATTATCCTTATACCCTTAGTTACCATAAGGGCGGTGGAACGTCGGACACTGAGTTTTCCATAATTAATAGTGTGGAACCACTTGATTCCTTTCCGGCAATTAAGCTTACTTCATATAGTTTTCCAAACTCAGTTGTCTCAAAATTATCAAAGGCATCTTATTCAACCATGGCTTTCCATGGTAATGTAGGTGCGTTCTACAATAGAGATATTGCATTTTCAAAAATGGGATTTAAGAATTTCTATGATTTAAGCTCAATGAAATATAATGATGAAGGATGGGGAGCTCCAGATGATAAGGTTTTTTCATTTGCTTTTAATAAGATGTCAAAAAGTAATGCACCTTTCCTATCATACATTATTACTATGACTAGTCATGGGCCTTTTGCGAGTGCCAGAAACTACTACAATAATGATAGGTATGATGAAATTGAAGATGAACTCGTAAAGGATTATTTTAACTCAATGAACTATGTAGATAATTCTATCAAGGATTTTGTGTTAAAAGTCCAGTCTAAGTTTCCTAATACGTATATCTTTATTTATGGCGATCACACTCCTAATATACATGCCGAAGACTATTATCAGGCATCTTTCTTTGATGAAGACAAATATTTTGAGTTTGTGCCTTTATTTATTATAACTCCGGATAATAAAAAACATGTTGAGAATTCGATAGTAGCATCCTTTTTAGATATTTCACCTACTATTCTTGGTTCATCAAATATACCATATACTCTATATTCAAATGGAACAAATCTATTAAGTGATAATAAAAATCCTCTGAATATACCTCTCAAAGGAAGCTCTTTTGATAGAGCTTGGCTGTATCAGAACATCTCAACTTATACCTACAGTGCTGAAGAACCACTTTGGAAAAAATACTTATCCTCTTTAATAAATTCAAAGCTTATTGAAAGGCATAAGAAGTAATATGGATTCAAAACCTTAGATTGCGCCCACGCTGGGCGTACAAAGAAGGGGAAGTCTGCTTACGCCGACTTCCCTAGTTTAGTTTTACTGCTTATTTGTTATTTTGCTGACATTCTTTATGATAATAGATATCGAGCCATCTGGATTATTTGTGAACTCAATCATATCTCTATTATCATAATAGCTAAGAGGAAAATTAATCTCTATCCCCGTATCAGTCTTAATCTTATGAGTTTTAAATTTTTTCTCTACTATTTTTTCTGGTATTTGAATTGACTCATCTACGAGGCCTGCCTTTTGGATCTCCTGAACATATTCTTCACGCACTGCTAAATTTGTCTCAAACATCTCTTCAGCTATTTTATCTACACGTATCTCTTTGTTATCTTCAATATTTTGTGAAACCACATTTTTAAGTTTTGCGACCTTTTCAAAGTCCTCATCATAGTATTTTTTATTTATTTTTTTAGTTACTTTGTCTATAATTTTTAGCTTCTGACTATCTGACAAATCTGTTGTACAGTTCAAAAAATACTGAGATAAATAGAATTCCTTGGCACCATTAATCTCATATGCTCTCTCTAAAAGTTTTATATCACCAGACTCCAAATTTATCAATATTGCCTCATCTACCTTTTGGCCATCAGCTGGCAATAAAGTTTTATGTCTGATTATTGAATTTGTTGCTCCATCTTCAGCTTGACTGACATAGTGTGTAAAACCGGTTTTATAATTTAGCTTTAAAATTCCCAAGTGAAGATCATTATTAATATATACTAAACAGCATACCAAGTCACCCGAAATGATATCTACATTTTTCAGCATAATATCAAAAATTGTATTTGCAATCTCTATACTAGCCTCTACAAAACAAGCCTCGTCTGTTTTAATTGCTTGACATATATCCCTCATTGTATTTATATCTCCAATGAACTTAGCGTTTTTTATATTTGTATCGTCTAGTATTTTATTTATATGTTTCTTCATAAACTCTGAGATTTCGCCATCTATATCTATTTGACTATTTGAAAGTACAGGAAGATTAATACTTGTGTCTAAAATATGTAAAATTGCATTTTTTATATGAATATCGTATTCCATTATTAAACTCTCCTCTTTTTTATGGAATGTTAAACTTGTTCTATTATAGCAAAATGCATGTACAAAATAAACACAAACCATTTTCAGCATAAATTTCTTCATGACATTGCAATATTGTAAACATTGTTTGGCAATGTATCTTTAAGATATGATAGAAGTTCATCTACTCCCATTCCATCATCCCTGCCCACCATTAGTATTACGGCAATAACACAGGACACAATAACTTCTGTTTGCCAGGACCATGTTACGAAGCTTTCAATTGCCTCTTCAAATTTATCTTCCGTCATTTTCTAAATCTCCATGGTGCTTACTTTACGGGCAATTCCTGTTATTATAACTAACGCAATTACTATACTTATAATTGAAGCAACAGCATCAAGGAGAATATTAGAAATGCCTAGGGCTAAAAAATTGCACATAACAGTAACGATAATTGTACCGGACACAATAGTAGCCGGAGTAGATTTTTTCCAAAGACCAAACCATAAGGAAATGACAGCCAATGCCCCGGACATTAAAGAATAAACCAAAAGTAACTCTATCGTTTTAAAGATTGTACTAATTGTTAAAGTGTCTTTACAAAGCGGTTTAAAAAACTCAGTGGCGTAGAAAAGAGCAAAAATAACTAATCCACTAAGGAGCATGGATAATACTGCAAAAAGAAATACAACTGCTACTTTCGCCCATAATATATTTTTTCGATTGACAGGATATGAAAACAGTAAAATAGCTTTTTTGCTTGCATACTCTTCAACAACAAATCGAGCGTACATGACAGAGGATAAAATCGAAAAACTAACCATGCTTAACATACATACCAATGATGCAATACTGTCATATTTCATAAACATTCCAATATCGGTTTGTGTTTCATCAAGATAAGGGATGACGGCGAGCAGATAAACTAAGCCTACCATGGCAATTGTGATAATGAGTACCGCGGATATGTAACTTCTCATACGGTTGCGTTGTAATTCAAGTTTCATTAATTTAATCATTACGTTTCCCTCCGTTTACCACCTTCATAAAATAGTCCTCAATACCGTTTGGATAGTTGTCTCTAATATCCTTTAGCATAATCTCCTGCACGACTGTACCGTTTGAAATAACACCAATTTTTTCTGCCGTATGTTCAATTTCAGATAGTATGTGACTGGACAGTAAAATGGTTACTCCTTGATCTTCCACAAGATTTCTGAATAGCTCACGCATTTCCATAATTCCCATCGGATCAAGACCATTTATAGGTTCATCTAATATCAGCAATTTAGGATTGTGAATCATCGCCCGTGCAATGGCTAAACGCTGCCTCATTCCAAGTGAAAATTTTGAAACAGCTTGCCTTCCTGTTTTCGGCAATCCGACTTTTGTTAGTATGGCTTCAATGTTAGTATTTTTTATCCCCATGTAAGCAAGATGTATTTCCAAATTTTCTGTTGCGGATAAGTGCTCATAAAAAATAGGAGTTTCAATCAGACTTCCAATATTCTTCAGAATTTCAGTATTTTGTGTCACCGTATCCATTCCTAATATCTGAGCTTCTCCCATTGAAGGATTTAGTAAACCGGTTAGTATTTTGAATACGGTTGTCTTTCCTGCGCCATTCATGCCTAAAAAACCGTAAATCATTCCCTTCTCCACTGACATAGAGCAATCATGGATTACTTCTTTTCCATCAAATGTTTTGCATAATCCACGAACTTTTACTGCTAGTTCCTTTTCCATCCTGTGACCTCCTAATATTATTCAAACATATATATGTATGTATATTGCTTTTAAGAAACTGTCCAAAGGACAGTTATTTTAATCTAACTTACAATGAAATTATAATACCGTTCAAATGCCTGTCGGAATGATTCATCGATCACCTTTAATCCTATGCTATCGAACATTATCTTAAAATGTTCGAGCTTCAGCATAAATTCATCTTTGGAAACAGGAAACAAAACTACGCTAAACCACAGATTTGTAAGGATGATTAAGGATTCCGCTGCCTGCTTTGGATAGGCTACGTTAACGGAACCATCGTGAAGCCCCTCCTCGATATACACTTGTAGTTGAGGGGATATAGAATAGATACAGTCGTTCAGTTGTTTTGCTACAAATTGCGGACTCCTCAAAACAGAAGGAGCTGTTTTCATAAACTTTAATTGCTCTTTATCTGTAACAGCCAATAGCAATACTTTTTTCAATTTTTCAAGCCCGCTTAACTTTTTTTCAGCTTTGACCACTGTCATAGGATTATCCTTAATAAATAGCCTTGTTGTTACAGCGTCAATAATATCATTTTTCGATTTGAAATGATGATAGAACGCACCTCTTGTAACATCACCAAGTTCATCCACAATATCCTGTATTGTCGTTTCTTCCCATCCGTTTTGAAGAAACAGCTTTGTCGCAGCATCCAGAATACGAGTTTCGGTTATTTCAGGGTACTTATTTCTTGCCATGTTATCACCTGCTTACATACATTTATATGTTTATAACTTGATTGTACTGCTTTTTTTATGTTATTGTCAAGCTAGGGCACTCAAAATCAATTACTTATCCACATAAACATTAACATACTTTTTGTAGGATGAGCCTAAAAAAATCGCTTACACCAAAATTCAGAAAGGAAAGTGTCTAAAATTATTAATATTTTTAATACTAATTAGTATTACAATTAAATACTATTTTGATATAATTAATTAGTATTATTAAATTAAGCTAATTAAACATATGGCTTGATTTAATTTTAACTCATTTTTTAATTGTTTTGGAGGTAATAGTAATGTTATTTGGAAATTTTGCATCACGAATATATACACTTAGGGCTAATATAGCATTTCAAAAAGGGAATGTGCAGGAGACCACAGCTATGCTTGAAAAGGCTTACAAAACAGGTCAAGCTAAAGCACGTACAGTTACTACCTATGGATATGTGCTTTTAAAGTATGGGAAACTTGATGAATCCATGAAGATATTTACTGAACAGCTCACTTCTACAAAATTATCAACTAAAGAACGCTTAAACGCTAAGTCAAATTATGCTCTTGCCTTATGGAAAAAGGGCCAGCTTGATGAAGCCATCTCAATAAATGAAGAAATCATTACTAGCTATAAGCATACTATTATTTATGGAAGCCTAGGCTATCTATACAACCTTAAGGGGGACCTTGAAAAGGCATTAAAATTTAACCTTGAGGCCTATAACTATAATGATTCTAATGGAGTAATACTTGAT
>JAEWAX010000010.1 GCA_023391425.1 Bacillota bacterium
CAAGGCAAGAATACAGAAAATTTAAGATAAAATCGGTAGATCAACAAAATGACTATGCAAGTATGCAGGAAACTTTGTTTAGAAGGCTCTCGCATGCAAAAAAAGAAAAGGAAGAAGATATAGATAAGCCTAAATTTTCTAGTATGCCTGACTTAATTTTAGTGGATGGTGGTTTGACTCATGTTAGCGCAGCGCAACAGATAGTGGATGAGTTGGGCTTTAGCTTGGTTATTGCAGGTATGGCAAAGGATAATCGACACCGTACAAAATCTCTTGTATACAAAGGAAAAGAGTATGACTTATCCTCGGATATACCGTTGCTTAGACTAATTACCGAAATACAAGATGAAACACACCGTGTGGCTGTGGAGTATAATAGAAAACTTAGAGCAAAGAGATACACTCATTCTGAATTAGATGAGATTGAGGGTATTGGAGAGGTTAGAAAGAAAGCTTTATTAAAATACTTTAAATCAATAACAGGGATAAAAAAAGCTGACGTTACTCAGCTTCAAGAAGTAGAGGGAATAAATAGTAAAGTAGCAATAAAAATATATAATTATTTTAGAAATAAAAAGTAGTAAGGAATAGGTGCTAAATTATATGTCAATCTTTACAATAGCAGATCTTCACTTGGCACTGGGAATAGATAAGCCCATGGATGTTTTTGGAGGTAGATGGTCAAACTATATGGATAAACTTAGAAGTAACTGGATAAGCACAGTTAAAGAAGAGGATAGTGTTATTATACCTGGTGATATTTCTTGGGCAACATATATTGAGAATACCTTTGAAGATTTTGAATATATTGAGGCTTTGCCTGGCAAGAAGATTATTTCCAAAGGAAATCATGATTACTGGTGGACTACTGCTTCAAAGCTAAATAAGTATTTGGAGGCAAATCAGTTTAAGACCATATCGTTTATGCACAATAATGCATTTACTATAGAAGGTATGGCTATATGTGGTACTAGAGGTTGGAAGTGCCCGGGTGAGGACGATTTTAAGAAAGATGATGAAAAAATATATAAGAGGGAAGTTGATAGATTAGTGCTATCGATAAAGTCGGCCCAAACATTTAAACATGAGAGAAAGTTAGTTTTTATGCATTATCCGCCGGTGACATCTAAAAGTCAAACTTCAGGCTTTATTGATATAATGAAAGAATACAATGTTTCAGAATGTTTTTATGGACATCTACATGGTGATGGAACTAAGGGAGCCATTGAAGGTGAATACGAAGGTGTTAATTTAAAGCTTGTTTCAGCAGACTATTTGGATTTTATGCCAATATTAATCAGATAATCAGATTTCTTAGATTCAGAGGGAGGTGCTTTTTGCTCCTGCTGAGTCATAGAAATTGCAATCCAGGGTAGTAGCGCTGCTTATTGCACCAACAAAAGTGGGGTATTTGCGACGGTAGACATCGGATAAGTACTGTTTATTTTGGTTTATTTTGTGGATATTATGGGTATATATTAGCTTGAAATATGCTTACGATATGGTATAATTGAATGGTTAATTTTTAATAATGAATATTTTCTGATTTTATCTTGAATTCAGATGAAGTAAAAACCTCTGAACTAAGTCTTCTTATATGAAGATTAGAGAAACGAAAAATTAGCTAAAAGCTGATTATGACTTAAGAATTGGGCGATTAGTAACACCGCTGAGATAAAGAAGACTTAGTTCAGATGAAGTATTCTGAACTCTAGTCGCACTTATTTCGAAGTTTGGTGGCACTTAGCTCCTGCTGCTAAGCAGGAGGTTAGTAACACCGCTGAGATAAAATTAATAAAATAAAACTAAATACTGGGAGGAAATTTAAAAACATGAACGTAAAAATTGAAGATGTTGAAAAAAATGTTGTACAACTTGAGATAGAGGTTGATGCAGCTAAATTTGAAGAGGGTATGCAAAAGTCATATTTAAAGAATGTATCAAAATTTAATGTACCTGGCTTTAGAAAAGGTAAAGCTCCAAGAAATATAATTGAGCGTTACTATGGAGAACAGGCATTATATGACGATGCTATCAACATTGTTTGTGCTGAGGCATATGATCTTGCTGTTGATGAAAAAAACATACATCCAGTGGATAGACCAGAGATAGATATAATTCAAATAGGAAACAAACAAAATTTAATATTTACTGCAAAAGTTACAGTTAAGCCTGAGGTTGAATTAGGCGCATATATGGGTGTAGAGGTTAAAAAAGCAGATGCTACTGTTACTGATGAAGATTTAGAAAAAGAATTTCAAAAAGTTGTAGAGAAGAATTCTCGTTTAGTTACTGTTACTGACAGGCCAGTACAAACTGGAGATACTGCAGTTATTGATTTTGAGGGATTCATTGATTCAGTTCCATTTGAAGGTGGAAAGGGTACAGATTATAACTTAGTAATTGGTTCAGGATCTTTTATTCCAGGTTTTGAAGATCAATTGATCGGAAAGAACATAGGCGAAGATGTAGATGTTAATGTTAGCTTCCCTGAAGATTATGGTAAGGATGATCTAAGTGGTAAACCTGCATTGTTTAAAGTTGCAATTAAGGAAATAAAAGTTAAGGAAATGCCTACTGTAGATGATGAATTTGCTAAGGATATAAGTGAATTTGATACACTTGATGAATATAAAAAGGATTTGAGAAATAAATTAGAAGAGGCTGCAAATCATAAAGCTGAACACGAAAATGAAGAAAAGGTTATCCAAAAGATAGCTGAAAATGCTACTGTTGAGATACCTGAAGTTATGATTGAAAAGCAGATTGACGCGATGGCTAAAGATTTCGATATGAGACTTCGTTATCAAGGCTTGGATCTTCAAAAATACTTGGAAATAATGGGTATGGATTTCCAAGGCTTCAGAGGACAATTTGCTCAGAGAGCTGAAAATGAAGTTAGAGTCCAGCTAGTAGTCGAAAAAATCTGTGAAGTAGAAAATACTCAGGTTTCCGATGAAGAGGCTGAGGATGAAATCAAAAAAATAGCTGAAACATACAAGCAATCAGCTGAAGACCTCAAGAAATCCTTGAGTCCAGATGATATGGAATACATTAAGAAAGATATTGCATTTAGAAAAACAATAAAACTCTTGGTAGAGAGCGCTAAGCTAGTGTAAACTAAGAACTCTATTTGCCCGATGTCTACCGCCGCTAATACTCCCACTTCAATAAGTGGAAGATAAGCGGCTCTACGACCCTAGATAACGATTTCTAAGTTTCAGACGAAGTAAAAACTTCCCCTGAAACTAAGAACTCTGTTTATATTTGACGGGGAAATTGGTAACATTATATAAATGTAGTTTATAGTAGTTAGTAAGAGTTCCATGAATAAAAAAACAAACATATATTAATAAGGGAGGTATGGTCATGAGTTTAGTGCCTATGGTAGTTGAACAGACTAATCGTGGTGAAAGGTCTTATGATATTTTTTCTAGACTATTAAATGATAGAATTATTGTTTTGAGTGATGAGGTTAATGATGTTACGGCTAGTTTAGTAGTAGCACAAATGCTTTACTTAGAAGCACAGGATCCTGATAAGGATATTCAGTTTTATATAAACAGTCCTGGAGGAGCTGTAACCTCTGGATTTGCTATATATGATACTATGCAGTATGTTAAGTGTGATGTATCAACTATATGTATGGGAATGGCTGCAAGTATGGGAGCTTTCCTATTAACCGCAGGGGCAAAAGGAAAGAGATTTGCTTTGCCAAACAGTGAAATCATGATACATCAGCCTCTTGGTGGTACTCGTGGTCAGGCAACTGATATTAAAATTCATACAGATCATATATTAAAGACAAAAGAAACATTAAACAAAATATTATCCGAAAGAACAGGTCAACCTTTAGAGAAAATTCAAAGAGATACAGAGAGAGATTTCTTTATGTCTGCAGAAGAAGCAAGGGCTTATGGGATTGTGGATGATATTATGGATAGAAGAAAATAGTTGAGGTGCAATTATGACCAGATATGATGAGAAGAAGCAGTTAAAATGCTCTTTTTGTGGTAAATCTCAAGAACAGGTCAAGAGGCTAGTTGCAGGACCTGGTGTATACATCTGTGATGAGTGTATTGAACTTTGCTCAGAGATTATCGAAGAGGAATTTGAAGATACAAAGATTGATGCAGAAGTTAACGAGATACCAAAACCAAAAGAGATAAAGGAAATTCTTGACCAGTATGTAGTAGGTCAAGAGGTAGCTAAAAAATCTCTTTCTGTAGCTGTTTACAATCATTATAAGAGGATAAACAGTGATTTCAAGACTTCAGATGTAGAGCTCCAAAAGAGTAATATTGTTATGCTTGGTCCTACTGGTAGCGGTAAAACTTTTTTGGCGCAGACACTTGCAAAAATACTAAATGTTCCTTTTGCTATTGCTGATGCTACTTCTCTCACTGAGGCTGGATATGTAGGAGAGGATGTAGAAAATATACTTCTCAGACTAATTCAAGCTGCAGATTATGATATTGAAAAAGCTGAAAAAGGTATTATATATATCGATGAAATTGATAAAATAGCCCGTAAATCAGAAAACCCATCTATTACTAGAGATGTTAGTGGTGAAGGTGTACAACAAGCTCTGTTAAAGATTCTTGAGGGAACCTTGGCTTCAGTTCCGCCGCAAGGAGGAAGAAAACATCCACATCAAGAGTTTATTCAAATTGATACTACAAACATATTATTCATATGTGGTGGCGCTTTTGATGGCATTGATAAAATAATACAAAACAGAATAGGCAAAAAGTCACTTGGCTTTGGTGCGAAGATAGAGAGCAATAAAGACAAGGATGTTGGAGAACTGTTAAAGGATATACTTCCGCAGGATTTATTGAAGTTTGGACTTATACCTGAGTTTGTTGGAAGACTTCCAATAGTAGTTACACTTCAGTCACTCGACAAAAAAGCTCTTGTTCAAATATTGACAGAGCCTAAGAATGCTTTGGTTAAACAATATCAGAAGATTTTCGAAATGGATGATGTTTTACTAGAAATACAGGATGATGCTCTAGAGGTTATCGCTGAGAGAGCAATATCTAGAAACACTGGTGCAAGAGGATTACGAGCAATACTTGAAGAAATAATGCTTGGAGTAATGTACGACATTCCATCTATGAGCAATGTTGAAAAATGTATTATTAGTAAATCCGTATTAGATAATGGTTCTGAGCCAGAGTTAGTTTTGAACGAAAACCGTAAATCTTTAAAAAAAACAGGTTCAAAAAAAGCTAAAACAAAAAAAGAATCTGTATCATAATTAATAATTAAATACTAAGACTGTTTCGTTGTAGAATTATTCTATAAGAAACAGTCTTTTTGTTTTGAAATTTTTCTTGTGAATATTCTTTTATATAAATTGGATAAAATAATTATCATTGCCAATAATATATTTATGCGCAAATAAAAGTGGTGCCAACGCTAATATCTGTGTGATTTATTATATGAGGAGGTAGAGAATGTTCACAACAACAATGTTGATTATAAAGTTTTTTTTCTCGATAGTTATCGGGATATATTTCTTTTCATTACTTAAGAATCAACAGGGAAATAAAAGCGCTATTGAAAGGGAATCTAAAAGAGAACTTGAAAAATTAAGAAGATTAAGAGATATACATTTAACGGAACCGTTATCAGAAAAAACACGACCGGCTACGCTAAAGGATATAGTAGGACAGGAACAAGGCCTTAAAGCACTTAGAGCTTCCCTCTGTGGCACTAATCCACAACATGTAATAATATATGGACCTCCTGGAGTTGGGAAAACAGCTGCTGCCAGAGTTATTCTTGAGGAGGCCAAGAACAATGTTTATTCCCCTTTCAAAAAAGAAGCTAAATTCATAGAAATTGACGCTACAACACTGAGATTTGATGAGAGAGGAATTGCAGACCCATTAATTGGTTCTGTGCACGACCCAATATATCAAGGTGCAGGAGCATACGGGGCAGCTGGGGTTCCACAGCCAAAACAGGGAGCAGTAACTAAAGCACATGGAGGTGTATTATTCATTGACGAAATAGGGGAACTTCACCCTATTCAAATGAATAAGCTATTAAAGGTTTTAGAGGATAGAAAAGTATTTTTAGAGAGTGCTTATTATAGCTCTGAAGACAGTAATATACCATCTCATATACATGATATATTTCAGAAAGGCTTACCTGCGGATTTCCGTTTAGTTGGTGCAACAACTCGTACCCCAGATGAGATACCAGCAGCAATCAGATCAAGATGTGTGGAGATATATTTTAGACCACTTAGAGCTGATGAAATAAGTAAAATATGTGAAAACGCTGCAAAAAAAGGTGGATACACTCTTGAAAATGGATGCAGTGATCTGGTGGCTAAGTACGCTCAGAATGGTAGAGATGCTGTAAACATCATTCAGATAGCTGGGGGAGTTTCGACAGTTGAAAATAGGAATAGTATTGAAATAAGGGATATTGAATGGGTAATTGAGTTTGGACATTATAGTCCAAGGATTGAAAAGAAGGTAAGTTCTGCTCAGCAGGTAGGCTGCATAAATGGATTAGCTGTATTCGGAAATAGCACAGGTATGGTAATTGATGTTGAAGTGACAGCTATGCCAGTAGCACATGAAAATGGCGCAATAAAAATAACTGGTATAGTTGAGGAAGAGGAGATGGACAATAGAGGCCACAAGCTCAAAAAAACGAGTTCAGCTAAGGCTTCAGTGGAAAATGTATTAACTGTTCTAAAAAGGTATATGAATATTGATTTTAAAAATTATGAAATACATTTGAATTTTCCTGGTGGAATTCCTATTGATGGGCCTTCAGCCGGTATTACAATAGCGACGGCAGTATACTCAGCTGTTAAAAATATCCCTGTAAGTGGAGATATTGCTATGACAGGAGAGATATCAATAAAAGGGAATGTTAAGCCTGTTGGTGGAGTTGTAGCTAAGGTTGACGCTGCAAGAGCGGCTGGTATAAAAAAAGTATTTATTCCAAAAGATAATTATCAGGAATTATTTGAGGATATGGATATAGAAGTGATTCCTGTAGATAATATAGGTGAGGTAATGAAAATGGTATTTAATACAGATATCGATGAAAGAAAAGATGATGCAATTATAAATAATACCGTTCCAATCACAGTGTTGACTGCTCAAGGAACATAGTTTGTTAAAAAATTTTACTGTTAAATAAAGCTTAAGTGATATCGGCCAATACACTTAATTAAATAAATGCCTCGTTTCACAATGTAGTGGAGCGGGGCGTTTATATGTAAGCACAATTGTAATAGCACTGTAATTACATATATAAGAATAATTATAATAATAACATTATTTGCAAAATAGTACTTGATTATATAAAGTAGTAGGTGTTATTATGTAGATGTACAAAATAACCTAAAATATATATAAAAAGGAGTTACCAGGTGGAATTCGATAAGGAAGTTCTTAAAGGATATATTGACTCAATTGTGTTATCTGCATTATTTGACGAAGATATGTATGGATATTCGATTGTTAAAAAGATTCACGAGAAGTCAAATGAAGAATTTGAAATAAAGGAAGCAACAATGTATGTATCGCTGAAGCGATTGGAAAAGAAGGGTTACCTTAAAGGATATTGGAATGATACTGAAGGCACTAGTGGAGGAAGAAGGCGGTATTACTCTATTACCGAAGAAGGAAAGGCTTTCTTTATAAAAAGTGTTAAGGAGTGGAATTCTCTAAAGGCAATACTAAATAATTTTATGAGGAGTGATTTAACATGAAAAGGATTGACGAATATATTGAAAAAATATATAAAGATATTGATGTAAATGATGAAGATACAGAAATACTAAAGGAAGAAATCAGAGAACATCTATATGATAAGGTTGCTGATTGTATGAAAAGCGGATATACAGAAGAACAAAGCATTGAGTTAGCCATAAATGATTTTGGTGATGAAGAGAGTTTTTCAAAGGAAATGAAATCAATTATAGTTAATCAAACTAAATTCACAGGTATCCTATTAAAATTAAGTATAATAATATTCATTATTGGATGTTTATTAAAAGTAGGCGGGTGGTGTTTAGAACATCAATACAGGGATAATTGGGATAAAACTAGGCCGATAACTGTAAATGATGTAATGGACGACATTAAACATATTTTAATTGAAAAAGATAAATTACTCGAAAATGACAAAAAAGATTTTGACAATATACTAGATAACTATAACAATAAATACGATAATGGACTGTACGGCGTTAGAATACTAAAAGATAATGTGGTCTATTATGAATACAAGAGAGCGGTTCCTGCTGAACTATTAGATTCAGGATCAGGAATGACGATGAGTGATAATGGTTGGGTAATCGAAAGAAAACAAACAGAGGTTGATAGCTACAGAAATATTTTTGTATGGAATGATATAATGAGAATAAAAGATGTATCTAACTCTACGCATTTCAAATTGAAAAACCTAGGTTTTTGGTTAATATCACTTTCATGGATACTAATAGTAATGTATTACACTCAAAAGGCAATACTCAATGATAAATTAAATAAAAATATAATAGTGCTGCTTTCCTTGCAAACAATATTAATATATGCTACTTATACCAGTGATAAGGATATAATCATGCCAACTGTTGCATTGTTCATGTTTTGTAATGCTATATATCCTAGGATTCTAGAGAGACTATATAAAAAGAAACTATTATCGGTATAAGCAGAGAAATAAAGTTTTCTGGATAGTATTCAGGAGGATTCGAAAAACTAATTACAATATACGAAAAAACTTACTGTTTTAAAAGTATGTGAGTACTATTTAAACATAATCTTCGAATCATATTGTGTCTGATATTGTTATGCGACAGCCCCAAGAGAAGAGGTGACATATATGAGGAAAAAAACAATAACAACATTAGCATCTATAGCTACTACCGCAGTAGTATTAGTTGGCAGTTACATTTTTCAAAATGAAAGTGATAAATTACCACTAGATGTTATGGTACAGGATAGTGTTACGCAAAATAGTGTCATTCAGAGTAGCTCAGAAAATAGTGATAATAACCAAAATAATTACGAAAAGAGCACTTCCAAAAAGGATAGTTCTGTACAAAATAATTCGAAACAAAGTACTGATAATCAGAGCAACTCAAAAAATAATACTGGAGTGCTAGAAAAAACTACATTTCCTGAATCAATAATAGAAACCCAAAAAGAAGGCATTGTACCTTTTGGCTACATTAATGCAAGTGTTACAAAGGTCACTGATGGTGATACGTTTCACATAAAATATGATAATCAGGATTACAAGGTTAGAATGCTTGATATTGACACCCCAGAGTCAGTAAAATCAGGTGTAGAACAACAGCCCTATTCAAAGGAGGCTTCTGATTTGACAAAGGAGGTATTAACAGGGAAAGAGGTTAAGCTTATATTTGAGAAGGATACAACAGATCAATTTAATAGGCTACTTGCCCACGTCATATTAGAAGATGGTACATATTATAATGCCCTGCTAGTGCAGAACGGGTATGCAATTTCAGTTTTTTATAGTCCCAATACCTTGCTTAAGGACTATTATTCTGAACTTCAAAGTAAAGCTATAGAAAATAAAGCTGGATTTTGGAAACTACCTGAAAGCAAGCGGCCATTCATAAAGGATAGCAAAGGAAAACTTGTTTCAGCATACAAAATAGGAGCCAGGGCTGCATAGTGGCGCATATAAGCAGACTTCTAGGACTTAGGGAGTGTTATTCTCTCTTATGTTTTAGATATTAGACAAATTCTATAGATTGACTAAATTTTCTAAGTTTAGGACTTTAGCACTAGTTATTGTGGTAATTATTTTCTATATAAGCATTACGTAATATTTGGTAATATTATGTTGAACATTAGCATTTCTCCTTTAAGGGGGCATGGAGCCCAATAAGCTCCATGTTTTTTTGTTGTCTTTTTTACATCTGAACATAGTACTCACCTATTTATATTTCAAACCCTCCAGTATGAATTTGAGAGAGGCCATTAATACTCCTAAAGAAAATGAAGATATTGTTTGTGCTGCCGATCGCTACATTACTGCACTGAACATGGCTGAAAAAGATGCTTTGGAAATGATGGCTATTCTTGATGGTATGAGGAAAAACAGAGGCTAATAAATAGTTACTTCTAGAAAATTTCACAATGAAGGTGTTATAGCAATGTCAACCGGAAGAAGTAAAAAGAAGTTGTGTAACAGAGTAGGCAGAACTCTATCTATATCACCTTGAAAAAAAAGAAACATTAGGCTATGATATAGTAGACTTAGTCTAGATGGATCGAGAGGGGAACATGGACTTAGAAATTTACAAGTATAAGTTCAACTAAGTTTTCTTTATCGCCCTTATTTCTAGCTTAGCGATACTTATCGAATGTATAAGGGACAGAGATTAGTAGCGCTGCGAAGATAGAAGACTTAGTCTAGATGGAGCAATTGTGGAGGAGAAAATGGATACATTAATACTTGGAATAGAAAGTAGTTGTGATGAAACAGCTGCTTCAGTTATTAAGAATGGCAGATATATTATGTCAAACATTATATCAACTCAGATTGATTTGCATAAAAAATATGGTGGCGTAGTCCCAGAAATAGCATCAAGAAAGCATGTGGAGTTAATAATACCAGTTATTAATCAAGCTCTTGATGAGGCAGGGGTATCACTATCAGATATAGATGCTATAGGAGTAACATATGGGCCAGGCCTTGTTGGGGCACTATTAGTGGGACTAACTGCTGCTAAAGCGATTGCTTTTACTGCCCAGAAACCATTAGTAGGAGTCCATCAC
The DNA here is from genome assembly GCA_023391425.1 of Bacillota bacterium. Lineage (GTDB taxonomy): Bacteria > Bacillota > Clostridia > Acetivibrionales > DSM-1351 > Ruminiclostridium. The sequence goes on from JAEWAX010000010.1 coordinate 10,794, forward strand.
ATTGAAGGACATATTGCTGCAAACTATTTGCAATACCCTGAATTGGAGCCACCATTTATTTGCCTTGTTGCATCAGGTGGACACAGCCATATTGTCCATGTTAAGGATTACGGTGAATTTGAAATACTTGGACAGACAAGAGATGATGCAGCTGGTGAAGCTTTTGATAAAATCTCAAGAGCTATTGGCTTAGGATATCCAGGGGGGCCTTTAATAGATAAGTATGCATTACAAGGTAATAGTAAAGCAATTCCGTTTCCTAGAGTCCATTTCAGTGACGGCTCACTGGATTTCAGCTTTAGCGGACTAAAAACTGCTACATTGAACTATCTAAATAGAATGGAGCAAACTGGAGAAAAAATAAATATTCCAGATGTTGCAGCCAGTTTCCAACAGGCTGTTGTGGATGTGCTAGTGAAAAACACTATAGCAGCTGCAAAGGCGAAAAACATCAATAAGATAGCATTAGCTGGAGGCGTTGCCGCAAATACACAGCTTAGGGCTGATATGAAGAATATTGCAGAGAAGCAAGGTATTGAAGTAATGTATCCAGGCCTGATTTTGTGCACAGATAATGCTGCAATGATTGGATGTGCTGGTTACTATGAATATATTAAGGGAGAACGAGCAGGAATGGATTTGAATGCAATACCTGGATTAAAATTGTCATAATATCTATCTGTATCTACACATTAGTTTGATGTCTAAGATTCATATATGGCTATGATGCATTGGGAGTAAAAAACTCTCCTTGAAAATTAGAACTTGTCCGATGTCTGCTGCCGCTAATACTCCCACTTCAATAAGTGGAAGATAAGCGGCGCTACGACCCTGGATTGCGAGTTCTAAGACTTGAGGGAGAAAAGCCAATCCCTAAATCTAAGAACTCTACTTATCCACAGGTTGAGAAATTATTTCAAAACTTCTGTTTAACAGTGATATTAATGGATACAGAGTTATGAAGTAAATTGACATATATTGTAATATAATCTGCAGTGCCTTGAATTGAGCCTGTTGTAGGAGATTACTCTAAAAACTGTGAATAAGAACTCGTAAATATTTTGTGGGTTATGTGGAAATATCTCAGAATATAGAGAAATTAAGTATTACATAGCTGTGGATAAATATGTTGATAGTGTGAATAGAATTAGTTACTTTTGTAATATTAATTTGGAAATAGAATACAATATTTCTTTAGTAATAGAAAACTGTGTATAGCTCAGTTCAAATTTTACATGAAAAAATAAGTAGGTTAGCTACGATTAGCCACCTACTTGTTTTTGTTTTATACAATGTCTATGATGCAAGGAAAGTAAAAAACTTACCTCTGAGCCAAAGAAACCTGCTTATATTGATTGTAATATTCGTTGACTTTTTGTACATAGTCTTGGGTTTCAGTAAAGGGGGGAATACCACTATATTTTTCAACACTATTTGGACCGGCATTATACGCGGCCAAAGCCAAGCTTACATCACCATTAAAGTTAGTTAATTGATCTTTTAAATACAGTGTACCACCATTTATGTTCTGAGTAATATCAAAGGGATCTTTTACACCAAGGGCATCTGCTGTACCAGGCATTAATTGCATAAGACCTTGTGCACCTGATGATGAAATGGCAGTTGGATTAAAAGAGGATTCCTGCTTCATTACAGCACGAATTAAATCTTTATCCACACCATATTTGGTAGCTGCATTATCTATAGTTGAATTTATTAGATTCATTAATTCTGCTTTATCGCTTGGTATGTATGCCGTAGAATTAAGAAGTGCTTTACGTGCTTTCAAAACGTTGGTAGTTGTATCATTTCCTGACTTGTCCAATAACTTGCTCAAATAATTTGTTAATTCAGAATTACCTGATAAATCTGAGGTATCTCCAGTCAAGCTGCTGTTAGGATCGTCTAAACCCAGCAAAGACGCATTTGCCAAGTATTTGTCAAATGTTACGTCAGAAGAATCTGAAGCATTTATGCTTAAGCCTGGAACAGAGCTAGCTAGTCTACTATTTATTTCTGCTAATTTTTGTTGGAAAATAGCATCAATATCTAAATTCATGTTTACCTCCAATATGAGCATATACACATGGTATAAAAATTACTATTTCTGAACTATAATAATTCAAGTCCTTAATAAATAATAGTTTTACTATTACATAAAACTATTATAATATATGCGTTTGTTAAATCATAGTTTTATACAATAATTAATATATCGGTAAGTGTAAATGATATGATAATAGAAGAATAGAATAAAACGTAGAAAAAATATAAAAACTACTAACATACTAATTACATTTTTTTGAAATTATAAAGCAGGTGTTTAATATTTGTTATTTTCTAAGAAACCTCTATAAGCATTTTCTTTGAGAATTTCGAGCAGATATTTCTGGTAGTTCCATCAAAGTCTCTTGCAGAGAATAGCTTACATTTTCCTATATCTTGGTTTGGAGAATCTAATTGTACCAAGAAATATTCACAATGAACACATTTGAAATTAATCTGTTTGGAGGGTGATAATTCAGACAAATCTTTATACTTAAAGCAAACATAATCAGGCGTAACTACTCCGTGATATTTACACAAAATATCCTTAGTCAAATGTAGAGGTAATCCTCTCTCACAGGTATTACAGCACTTTGTCTGCTTCATAGTTACCACCCTTTTTCCTTATGTTTAATACAATTTACATTATAACATTTGTAATATTAATAGTAAAAATATGGGAAATACATAATGTTCAATAAAAAAGTATGTATTAGTACAATGATGACGGAAAAAAGTAATTATTGAAGATATGTTGTTATACCTTCAAAAATATAATTTTCTAAGGTATAATAGCAATAAGCAAATTTTTATGTTTTTTAGGAGAGATTATGAAAAAACCAAGTATTTTAAGAACTCGATTTATTCCGTTTGAAACTGTTGATATTTCAAGTGATGAACTGTTATTTAGAAACGATGAGATTTTAATAACTAGATGGAAGGCTATTAAACCAAGAGCAGATATATCAGGTGGAATTTCATATACGTTTCTAAAGGATGGTATTAAAATTAGCAGATTCTACGATGCTGACAAAAAGTTTGCATATTGGTATTGTGACATAATAGACGTGAAGTATGATAATACTATAGACCAGTATACATTTATAGACTTATTACTTGATGTAAAGCTGATGGCTGACGGAACAATGAAGGTTCTGGATGCAGATGAGCTTGCTATAGCACTTGAAGAAGGTTTGATTACTCAGGAGCAGGCATGTAGTTCCTTGAAGAAAATGGACAGTATATTGCAAAAAGTCTACAAAAATAATTTCCCGCCGGCGATATGCTTAGAGGAAAAATACTGGGAAGTGTAGGTTAATAATCAATGGATAGATTTATCGATTTGCATACACATAGCATTGCTTCAGACGGTAGCATGAGTCCTGCTGAGCTGGTACGACATGCAAAAGAAAAAGGACTTACAGCAATAGCTTTAACCGATCATGATACTGTTGATGGTGTTAAAGAGGCACTGGACGAGGGAAATAGAATAGGTATAGAAGTTATACCAGGGATAGAAATAAGCACTGAATATAATCCTGAAATGCATATCTTGGGACTTTTTCTTAACTTAAATGAATATACAAGTATTCGGAAAGAGCTTGGGGCAATAAAGCAGGGAAGGGAAGACCGAAATAAGAAAATAATCAACAAGCTCAAAGAATTAGGTGTTGATATCACGCTAGAAGAAGTTAAAAATTTAGCAGCAGGTGATATCACAGGTCGTCCACATATCGCAAGGGTATTGATGGCAAAGGGATATGTTAAATCAATGGATGAGGCGTTTGATAAGTACTTGAGTAAGGAGGGCTTAGCATATTTCAAAAGGTTTGAATTACAGCCTATTGACGGAATTAAAGCAATTAAAAATGCTGGTGGAATACCTGTAATTGCTCATCCTGTATTATTAAAAAAGAGCTATGATAATATGGACAAGCTGCTCAAAGAATTGAAAGAATACGGACTGGCTGGTATTGAGGCTATTTATAGTGAAAATTCAAAAGAGGATACGGGCAATTTGCTAAGGCTTGCTATAAAGCACCAACTACTTGTTACAGGTGGTAGTGATTTTCATGGAACATACAAAACTGGTATCGAAATAGGAATTGGAAGAGGTAATCTAAGGGTAACTTATGAATTACTTGAGAAACTTAGAAAGGCCTCAAAAGCATAGCAGAAATATTTAGAAAGTAAACCACTCAAAAATGTAGCAGAAACACTCAAAAAGTAAACCGCTCAAAAGCATAGCAGAAACGTTCAAAAAGTAAAACCGTTAAAAAGCGTACAAAACAACTGAAGAAGGATAGTAAACCTACAAAAAACCTTTAAAGTCATGAAAGAAAGGGTGAAAGAAAAGTTCTATACTACTTTATGGAACTTGACCTTGGTGATTTACGGTGATATAATTAGAAATGTCAGATAAATACTTTTTAAGAGAGCCCTTTATTTAGAGGGTTATTTTTATCTTATTTCTAAGATTCAGAGAGGAAATATCTTCTGAATCCGAAACTGTGTTTATTTGAATATAATATTATTTGCAGTAGGCGGTCAGAGATGGTAAAGGAAGCATATAAAGTTGTTGCTCAAAATAAAAAAGCTTATCATGATTACTTCATTGAGGAAAAAATTGAAGCTGGCATTGTGTTGTCTGGAACAGAGGTTAAGTCTATCAGACAGGGCAAGCTAAATTTGAAGGAAAGCTATGCTTCTATTGTAGGTGGCGAAGTCATACTAAGTGGGATGCATATAAGCCCATATGAGCAGGGTAACATATTTAATAAGGATCCTTTACGAGATAGAAAACTTTTGTTGCATAAGTCTGAAATTAATAGATTGATTGGACTAACTCAGCAAAAGGGGCTGACTTTAGTTCCTACTCAGGCATATCTCAAAAGAGGTATGGTAAAAATTGAAATTGGTGTTGCACGAGGCAAAAAGCTATATGATAAGCGAGATGATTTAGCAGCTCGTGATGCGAAAAGAGATATCGATCGCAGCATGAAAGAACGACTTAAGAGCTGACATAAATTTACAGTTGAAACTGTAATAGGATTTATGCTAATATGCTTTATGTTATATGTTATATGTTATATGCTAACTGCATTTTGAAAATTTAATATTGGAGTAAAAGCTTAAAAGCCCAAATTTAATACAACAATTACGAAAGCGATTTATTTTATCAGCCTTAAGAAGTACATTTATAGGAATAAAGTATAGCTGTAGTAGTTTTGTTATATACATGGGGGCGTAATGGTTTCGACGGGATTGTTGAGACTTGATAAGCGGGTAGAGGATTCTCGTTGGCCTCTTAAAAAACGAGAAACTAAAATTAAACGCTAAAAACGATAATTTCGCTTTAGCTGCTGCCTAAGGGCAGCCCGTCAGTCCTAGGTTAGCTGCACCTAGGGTCGCTGGCGTCGACAAGTCAGTCCTTTTGCATAGGAAGGTTAAATGCTAGCACTGATTTGGCCGTAGCCTTGAGCCATTTCGGAACTTAAAGGCTACCGAAAGCGGCACCCTGCCTGTAGGGGTTCGCCGTAGGGAAATGCAATGTTCAAGTCCTGTAAGGGAAACTAGACATTGTACAAAGTACAGGCTACACCCGTAGAAGTTCTTGAGGATATGGTTTCGGACAGGGGTTCGACTCCCCTCGCCTCCACCAATGAAAGCCGCTAATATAGCGGCTTTTGTCATATCTTAAGGTTCTAGGTAGACACATAGGTAGACAAGGATAAAAAATAGTGCTAGAATATTACTGTAAATATTTGTAGGTAGATATTTGGGTAGACAAAAGGAAGCGGTGATATTATGGCACGAAAAGCTATTGAAAAAAATATTGCTTATGATGATATTAAGAAACTTTATTATGTCACTATGGATTATGGTAAGGATAGTACTGGGAAGAGGATTAAAACAACTAAGACATTTGAGAAGAAGAAGGATGCTCAGACAGCACTAAAGAATTTTGAAGCGGATAAAATAAAGCAAAACTTAGTATTTCCTTCAGTTCTGACAGTTGAAAACTGGCTTACGTATTGGATAGATGATATTAAAGCTATAAAATGTGAAGAAACAACTCTTTATGGATATAGAAATATTATAAATAATCATCTCATACCTAAACTGGGTAACTATAAACTCCAAGAAATAACACCAACTATATTAAATAAATACTTTAAAGGTAAGCTTGATGCAGGACTAAAGAATAATACCATTAGAAAGCATTATGATTTACTAAAGGATACATTAAAAACAGCAGTAGATGAAGAGAAACTATTAAAGAATCCTCTCAATAAAGTACCACCAATTAAGGTTCAAAAAACTGAGAAGAGCTTTTATAGTGTAGAACAGCTTAAAACTCTATTTGCTATTGTAGAAAATGACCGTATGGAAATTGTGGTTAAACTTGCAGGAATGTTAGGATTAAGACGAGAAGAAATAGCAGGGCTTAAATGGGATAATATTGATTTAGAGAATAAGATAATTACTATAGTAG
>JAEWAX010000062.1 GCA_023391425.1 Bacillota bacterium
CAACGTCAGCTATGATTGCTGCGGTGTATCTAGTACTAACATTAATTTTCTATGTTACTAGCTTTTCTCCAATGCAGAGCAGACTTGCTGAAGCACTTACAGTATTGCCTTATTTTACACCATTAGCGATTCCTGGACTATTTGTTGGATGTATAGTATCGAATATTATTGGAGGTAATGGTATATGGGATATAGTTATAGGGAGCCTAGCAACACTATTATCAGCTTATCTAACTTTTAAGCTGACATTTAATAAACCTAGAAGGAAGTGGCTTGCTCCACTGCCCCCAGTTCTTATAAATGCAGTTGTTGTAGGGCTTATGTTAAGTGTTTTATACAAAGCGCCACTTTTTTTAACAATGCTTTCTGTTGGAATAGGACAAGTAATTGCATGCTATGTACTTGGGTACCCATTAATGCTATTAATTGAGAAAAATAAAAAAATGAGCGAACTTTTTAAACGTATTTCGTAAAATTGTTCATTTTATATATTGATTTTTTCTATAGTCTAATATAAAATAACTTTGTCGAAAATAATAATTTTAAACATATTTCGATTATTAAATAAAAAAATTGAATAACGATATTTTTTAGTTATATAACTTAAAAAAATATCCCGTATATTCTCGGAGATATGGTCCGACAGTTTCTACGAAGCCGCCTTAAATGGCTTTGCTACGGGTGTTCATCTTGGACTTGTACTTTTCGTCGTAAGATTTAGAGCTCCCAATCAATGATTGGGAGCTCTTTTTACTTAAAAGTATAAGTGCAACTAGGTTTCTACCGACGCCATAAGGCTTGGAAGAGGCCAAGTTTTCTTAAAAATTAACTACAGCCTATAATTATGTATATTAAAAATATATAGTATAGGTTATGGTTAAAATTTTTATGAAGTATATCTTGGAGGATAAGATGGAACTCTTAAAGCAAAGAATTTTAAAAGACGGAATAGTAATAGGAAACGATATTTTAAAGGTAGATTCTTTTCTGAATCATCAAATGGATGTACAGCTCTTTAATGAAATGGGCAAAGAATTTTATAAATTGTTTGCTAGTAAAAAAATCACAAAAATTCTTACAATTGAAGCCTCAGGTATAGGTATAGCATGTATTGCTGCTCAATATTTCAATGTGCCAGTTGTTTTTGCTAAAAAAACAGAAGCAAGGAATCTTGATTCTGAGGCTTACCTCAGTGAGGTCTTTTCATTCACAAAAGGGAAAACATATACAATACGAGTTTCTAAGAATTATATTAATACTAATGACACAGTTCTAATAATTGATGACTTCCTTGCAAATGGTAAGGCTGCTTTAGGTCTAGCTGAAATTGTTAATCAAGCGGGGGCAAGACTTGGCGGCGTTGGAATTGCAATTGAAAAAGGCTTTCAAGAGGGTGGGAAGATTCTCAGAGAAAAAGGCATTGATGTACAGTCACTGGCAATTGTGAGCTGTATGCACGATGGTGAAATAAGCTTTGTCGATTAAAAAAATCAAAAATAATTATTATGTAAATAAATACTTGAAGTGGATGTTTATTAAACGGGTCTTATTTGTTCCTAATATGGGAGCATAATAATATAACACATATAAAATAGGAGGATTCAAAATGAAAAGGTTTTTAGCATTAATGCTAGCTGTAGTAATGATCTGTACAGTTGCTTTAACTGGTTGTGGATCATCAAGTTCTTCAAAAACAGAGGGGTTAAAAGTAGGATTTATTTACATTGGATCAGTTGGAGATGTAGGTTATACCTTCGCTCATGATCAAGGCCGTTTATACTTAGAAGAAAAATTAAAGGACAAGGGTGTTACAACTATCAAAGTTGAAAATGTTCCTGAAACAGCTGAAGTAGAAAAGGCTATGAAAAATTTAATTGACCAAGGCTGTAAAGCAATATTTGCAACTAGCTTTGGTTATATGGATTTTGTTGAAAAGGTAGCAAAAGAATACCCAGACGTTAAGTTCTTCCATTGCTCAGGCTACAAATCAAATGATACAAATTTTGTTAACTATTTCGGTAAAATTGAGCAACCTAGATATCTTGCAGGTATTGTTGCAGGTTTACAGACCAAAAGTAATAAAATTGGATATGTTGCAGCAATGCAGATTCCAGAAGTTATCAGAGGTATTGATGCATTTACCTTGGGTGTTCGTTCAGTTAACCCAAAGGCTGTTGTAAATGTAAAATGGACAAATACATGGTATGATCCACAGGTTGAAAAGGATGCTGCAACAGCACTGTTAAATGAAGGCAATGATATAATAGCTCAGCATCAAGATACGACATCATCTCAAATAGCAGCTCAAGAAAAAGGTGCTCTTGCAATAGGATACAATTCTGACAGCAAAAATGCTGCTCCAAAGGCTTACCTGACAGCTCCTGTATGGAACTGGGGAGTATATTATGTTGATCAGGTTCAGAAAATATTAGATGGAACTTGGAAGGCTGAAAACTATCTTGGAGGAATGAAGGAAGGTGCTGTTGACCTTGCTCCTATGACTGACTTGGTTAATTCAGATGTAAAGGCAAAAGTTGAAGCAGCTAAAGCTAAAATCCTTGATGGTTCATTAGACATATTTGCTGGCCCAATCAAAGATCAAACAGGAGCAGTTAAGATTGCTGAAGGTGCTACAATGACTGTTGAAGAACAGACAAATTGTAAGTGGTTTGTTGAAGGTGTAAATGGTAAAATAGATTAGTACTATTAATAGATTATAAATTTGTTTATTGAAGTTTAATGTTAGCAGTAGTTGTAAGTTCCTAATAAAATGGAATTATAACTACTGCTAAGCAAGTTTATCCAATGTCTACCGCCGTTAATCTTCCGCTTCAATAAGCGGCAGTAAAGCGGCGCTATGACCCTGGATTGCGATTTCTAAGTTTCAGAGGGAGTAAAAACTCCCCCTGAAGCCAAGAACTCTGCTTATTTGATTTGCTAAGAACTCACTTACTTATGTAATAGAAATAAATTTTTAAAAAGGTGATGCTGTGAATAATGAAGTGTATATCAAAATAGAAAATTTAACAAAAACCTTTGGAACTGTTATTGCAAACAATAATGTTTGTTTAGAGGTAAATAAGGGCGAGATACATGCCCTATTAGGAGAAAACGGTTCAGGAAAAAGTACTTTAATGAATATGCTTTCGGGGGTATATACTCCGGATAGTGGAGCAATATACATTAAAGGCGAGCAGGTTTCCTTCAAAAATCCTAAGGATTCAATGATCATGGGAATAGGAATGATTCACCAGCACTTTAAACTAGTTGAAGTCATGACCGCAAAGGAAAACATTATTGCTGGTCAAAAGGGGAAATTTTTTGTGGGTAGTAAAATGCTTTCACAGAAAATTCAAGAGATTTCAGAAAAGTATGGTTTAGCGGTGGATCCAGACAAAAAAATTTATAATATGTCTGTTGGAGAAAAGCAAACCGTTGAAATACTCAAAGTAATATACAGGGGAGCCGAGATACTCATTCTTGATGAGCCTACAGCTGTATTGACACCTCAAGAAACAGAAAGCCTTTTTAATATTCTCAGAAAAATGAAGCAGTCAGGTTGCTCAATAATTATAATTACTCATAAACTCAATGAGGTAATGGAAATATCAGATAGAATCACTGTTCTAAGAAAAGGTGAAACAGTTGGCACAGTTAATAAGGAAGATACTAATGCCTCTGAGTTGACTAATCTTATGGTTGGACATGCTGTTGATTTATCAATTAATAGGGTTGAAAGCAAAAATAATAAGACAATTTTGGAGGTAGAAAATTTAACTGTAGTAGATGATGAAAAGGTAAAGGCACTTGATAATATTAGCTTCGAACTAGCGACGGGAGAAATTCTAGGTGTTGCTGGTGTTGCTGGAAGCGGACAAAAAGAATTGTGCGAGGCAATAGCAGGATTATATCCTGTTGCATCAGGTAAAATCCAATATAAAGAAGAAAATATCGTAGGTAAAAACCCGCGTGACATAATAAAAATGGGTATAAGCATGAGTTTCATACCAGAAGATAGATTAGGTATGGGCTTGGTTGCTTCAATGGGTATGGTTGATAATATGATTCTAAAAGAATATCAAAACCAAAAGGGTATTTTTATAGAAAAGAAGTCTGCAAAGAAATTATCTCAAAAGCTCATAAAAAAATTAGAAATAAATACACCTGGTGTTTATCATCCTGTAAGGCAATTATCTGGTGGTAATATACAAAAGGTTCTATTAGGTAGAGAAATTGAGTCAAATCCACATCTGTTAATTACTGCGTATCCGGTAAGAGGCCTTGATATTAATGCATCATATACAATATACGATTTGTTGAATGAGCAGAAGGAAAAAGGTGTAGGAATTCTGTATATAGGTGAAGATTTAGATGTATTGATAGAGTTATGCGACAGAATTATGGTGATATGTAATGGTAAAATAACAGGTATTACAAAAGCTGACAAGGTAAACAAAGAGCAGCTTGGACTAATGATGGCAGGCCGAGATATAAGTACTGTTATGGAGGTGGGAGCTTAATGTTTAGAGTTATTAAGAGAACTGATTTGACTAAAAAGCAATCAATTTCCTTTAGACTGATTGCAATACTTGGAGCATTGCTGACCACTGGTATATTTATTTTGCTTTTAGGTTTTAATCCACTGGAAGTATATATGTCAATGCTTGATGGTTCCTTTGGCTCAATGTACAGATTCAAAGAAGCCATTATACTAACAATTCCTCTTGTTGTCACTTCGCTGGGAATATCTGTTGCATTCCGAATGAAATTTTGGAATATAGGCGCAGAGGGGCAAATCATTATGGGAGCATTTGCTGCAAGTTATTTTGCGCTGTATTGGTCAGATTTACCTAAAGGTATTTTATTACCAATGATGTTTGTTGCAGCTATTGTTGCAGGAGGAATTTGGGCCCTTATTCCTGCATTTTTTAAGGCCCAGTTCGGTACAAATGAAACATTATTTACCCTTATGATGAACTATATTGCGCAGAAATTGATTACTTATCTGCAATATGGTCCTTGGAAGGACCCAAAAGCTATGGGGGCTGGTAAGATAGCTTTGTTTACTGATAATGCAGCTCTGCCAGAAATTTTTGGAATACATATTGGGTGGATTATTGCAATTGCATTAGTTGTCCTTATGTATATTTTTATTAACAAAACAAAGCGAGGCTATGAAATTCAGGTAATTGGTGAAAGTGAGAACACTGCAAGATATGCTGGAATGAATGTAAAAAAGATTATTATATCCTCACTGCTTTTAAGTGGAGCTCTTTGTGGTATGGTTGGAATGTTTCAGGTTTCAGGTGTAAATCATACCTTGAGCTATCAGGTTGCTGGTGGAGTAGGCTTTACAGCAATTATTACAACCTGGCTAGCAGGATTAAGTGCTCCTGTCATAGTTCTTGTATGCTTTTTATTTGCTGTGTTGCAACAAGGTGGTACCTTTATTCAAACGGCATTTAGCATACACGCATCGGTTGCTCAACTGATACAGGGTATGATTTTATTTTTTGTATTAGGCAGTGAGTTTTTTATTCAATATAGGTTAGTAAGAAATCCTAAAACAGATTCATTGACTAAAAGGGAGGCTGCTTAAATGAGCTTTATTAGTGTTTTAACTTTTGTTTTAACGGGTGCAATAACAGCAGGAACTCCTTTATTATTTGCTACTTTAGGCGAGATAATTACTGAGAAGGTAGGACAATTAAACCTTGGAGTTGAAGGTATGATGCTAATGGGAGCTGTTATTGGCTTTGGCACTGCACTTTCCACAGGTAATCCTGCATTGGGTATACTTTTAGGTAGTGTTGCAGGTGCTTGCGGAGCTTTGATTTTTGCTTTTCTAACCATAACACTTAGAGCAAATCAGATTGTTTCTGGTCTTTCTCTTACCATATTCGGCACAGGTTTTTCAAACTTTGTAGGACAGAAAATGGTTGGACAAGCACTCTCTGAATCTATAAGAAATAGCTTCCGTACTATAAAAATTCCTTTGCTCAGTGATATACCGGTGCTGGGAGCTGCCTTATTTAATCAAAATATTTTAGTTTATTTAGGATATGCTGTTGCAATAATCTTGGGAATTTATCTTTATAAATCGAGAATAGGACTCAATTTAAGGACAGTAGGTGAAAATCCAGGCGCAGCAGATACTGCAGGAATAAATGTCTCTCTATATAAGTATATCCATATACTTATTGGAGGTGCTTTGGCTGGCCTTGGTGGAGCATATATGTCGCTTGTTACCGTGCCATCATGGCAGGAGGGAGTTACTGGTGGAAGAGGCTGGATAGCTGTGGCACTTGTAATATTCGTCACATGGAACCCCTACAAAGCTATATTCGGGTCATATTTCTTTGGAGGTCTAGGAATTTTGGGTTTATACCTACAAAGCTATGTTCCAATACCTCAGAGCATTTTTGATATGCTACCATATATAGCAACAATAATTGTTCTTATTGCCATTTCCCTAAAAAAGTCAAAGGAAAATTGCCCTCCAAAGGCATTGGGAGAACCATATTTTAGAGAAGAGCGTTAGAAATCGTTACTTTCACCGAGATATTAACCCCCTGCTCTTTAAGTATGAACTAAGTATCTACAAGCTCGAAATAGGGAACACATCGAAAGGAAGGGTAGGTTATATGAAGAATGTAAATAAAATAGTGCGTTCTGGATGTTTTCTGTTTGCTGTAGTTCTATTTCTTTTTTCTGTACTTAAGTACTTTTTAAATGAAAACAAGACTGCTATCTTTTATCTTATAGGGGCATTAGGCTTTTTTATTGTTTATTTATCATATCTAAAAAAGGAAAATAATTCTAATAAATAGAGTTATAGAATTTAGTATTATTTTTTTATTGAGATTTTTAATTTAAAATTCAAAATACCTTGTTATTAGGAATATAATAATGATAAAATCATTGATAGATATTTTATATTATGTTGTGAATTATATATATTTATTTGTGGATTGCGCATTATACTGCGTACTTTAGAAAACTCTATAAAGGATGTGTTATTTAATGGAACAGACAGAACAAAAAAAGAGGATTTTCAGTGGTGTTCAACCTTCGGGAAATCTTACTATAGGTAACTACCTAGGGGCAATTAAGAACTGGATTCCTATGCAGGATGAATTTGAGTGCCTCTACTGCGTGGTTGATCTTCATACACTAACAGTTCGACAGAAACCAGCAGATTTAAGACAAAGAAGCCTAAACTTATTAGCACTTTATATGGCATGTGGACTTGACCCTCAGAAAAGCATATTGTTTTTGCAGTCACACGTTAGCGCACATGCTGAGTTGGCATGGATTTTAAACTGTTACACATATATGGGCGAACTAAATAGAATGACTCAATTTAAGGATAAGTCACTAAAGCATGGAGATAATATAAATGCAGGTTTGTTTACTTATCCTGTACTAATGGCTGCTGACATTCTATTATATCAAACAGACCTTGTGCCAATCGGACAGGATCAAAAGCAGCACCTTGAAATAACTAGGGATATAGCCGAAAGATTTAATGGCATATATGGTGATACTTTTACTATGCCTGAGGCATATATTCCAAAGATCGGTGCAAAAATTATGAGTTTGCAGGAACCAGACAAGAAAATGTCCAAGTCAGATGAAAATGAAAACGCATACGTATTTATTTTAGACTCAGAGGATGCAATTCTACGTAAGTTTAAGAGGGCTGTCACAGATTCAGAACGTGAAATTCGTTATGATGAGGTAAATAAGCCAGGAGTAAGCAATTTAATCAGTATTTATTCAGCTGTAACCGATAAAAGTTTTGCAGATATAGAAAAGGAATTTGCAGGAAGAACTTATGGAGATTTGAAGGAAATAGTTGGGCAATCAGTTGCAGAGATACTAAAACCTATTCAACAGAAATATAATGAGTTCTCCTCAAATAAAGATTATTTAAACTCTATTTTGAAAGAAAATTCTGAGAAAGCAGCTTATATGGCCAGAAAAACGCTTTCAAAGGTTTATAGAAAAGTAGGTCTTGTACCTAAAGTTTAAGATTGTACGCATTGGGGACTCATTTCAAGTAATTTGAAATAGTTCCTTGTTTTTTATGTATTACTTTTTATGCTAATAAATACTATTTTACGGGCTTCGCCCTAGCAGCGCATACTCGGCTATTTAAATGTGATTCCACATTTTAAATGCAATTAGTATAAAAGATAAAAATTCAAGCAGATTTAATTTGTTTGATTTATAAAGGATGATATTTAATATGGCAATTACAGAACTAATTTTATTGGCAATAGGACTTTCTATGGATGCTAGCGCAGTGTCCATTTCGAACTCTTTGTGTATAAAAAAAATCAGTGTAAAACATGTTTTGCAAATGGCGTTTATGTTTGCATTATTTCAAGGAATGATGCCATTAATAGGATATTACGCTGCTAGTGCATTTGCAGGCGTAATTAATCAATTTGACCATTGGATAGCTTTTATTTTATTAACTATAATTGGTGGTAAGATGATACATGAAGCCATAACAGAGGATTTAAATCAAAATTGCAATGCTTTCTCATTAACCTTCAAGATTTTGCTAGTTCAAGCTATAGCGACGAGTATAGATGCACTTGCAGTTGGTGTTAGTCTTTCTGCACTCAGCGTAAATATTATATATGCCATAAGCATAATTAGTATAATTACATTTATATGCTGTACGCTCGCCATTATGATTGCTAAAAGGTTTGGCAGTCTATTAGGAAAGAGAGCGGATATCGTGGGTGGCATATTGTTAATTGCAATAGGCCTAAAAATATTTATTGAGCACATGTTTTTTTAATAACTTGACTTTTATATTAACTGAATTAATTGAATTTCACCAATTCCAAACATATGTTTGATTTTCCTTTGTGGTATGCTATAATTTTATACAAATAGAGTTATTGGATGTTTTTTGGCTCGAAGTTTTGGAGGTAAATAGTTTATGGATAGATTTGAGGTTGTTTCTAATTATAGTCCAAAGGGTGATCAGCCTGCTGCAATAGACAAACTGAGCAAGGGAATACTTGAAGGACAAAAGCATCAGACACTGCTTGGTGTTACTGGTTCAGGTAAAACTTATACAATGGCAAAGGTAATTGAACAAGTTCAAAAGCCTACGCTTATTATGGCTCATAATAAGACCCTTGCGGCTCAGCTTTGTAGTGAATTCAAAGAATTTTTCCCTAATAATGTAGTAGAATACTTTGTCAGTTATTACGACTATTATCAGCCAGAGGCATATATCGTATCAACTGATACCTTTATTGAAAAGGATTCCTCTGTTAATGAAGAAATAGATAAACTGCGCCACTCGGCTACTGCTGCCCTTTTTGAACGAAGAGATGTTATTATCGTTGCCAGTGTTTCTTGTATATATGGATTGGGTGACCCTGAAGATTACACAGACTTGATGCTATCACTTAGAGTTGGTATGCAGAGGGATAGAGATGAGATAATTAGAAAGTTAGTTGATATACAGTATGAAAGAAATGAGATTGATTTCAGAAGAGGTAGATTTAGAGCAAGAGGCGATGTATTAGAAATCTTTCCAGCAAATAGCACTGAGAAGGTGCTCAGAGTAGAGTTCTTTGGTGATGAAATAGAGAAAATAACAGAGGTTGATTATTTGACGGGGGAGATTATTGGAACAAGGTCACATATCGCTGTTTTTCCCGCTTCTCACTATGCTACCACAAGGCCTAAAATGGAAAAAGCTATGGTTACAATCGAAAAGGAATTAGAGGAAAGACTTGAGCAGCTTAAAATGGAAGGAAAGCTGCTTGAGGCACAAAGATTGGAGCAAAGGACAAGATATGATTTAGAGATGATGTCCGAAATAGGCTTTTGCCAAGGAATTGAGAATTATTCTAGACATATTAGTGGTAGAGAACCAGGAAGCTCACCGTTTACATTGATGGATTACTTCCCAGAGGACTACCTGCTTTTTATAGACGAATCACATGTTACTGTTTCACAAGTAGGTGCAATGTATAATGGTGACCGTTCAAGAAAAGAATCATTAGTTGAATATGGCTTTAGATTACCATCTGCTTTTGATAATAGACCACTTAAATTTAATGAGTGGGAAGAGCGGATTAATCAGGTTGTATATGTAAGCGCAACCCCTGCGGCCTATGAGAAGGAGCATTCTACTCAAATAGTTGAGCAGATTATCAGACCAACTGGCTTAATAGACCCTGAAATAATTGTAAGGCCTGTTAAAGGTCAGATTGATGATTTGATTGGTGAAATTAATAGTAGAGCAGAAAAGCATCAAAGAGTACTAGTTACAACCCTCACAAAGAAGATGGCAGAGGATTTGACAGACTATATGAAAGAACTTGATATAAAGGTAAAGTATTTACATTCTGACGTAGCTACCTTTGAAAGAATGGAAATAATCAGAGACTTACGTCTAGGAGTATTTGATGTTCTCATAGGAATAAACCTTTTGAGGGAGGGTTTGGATTTACCGGAGGTTACGCTTGTAGCAATACTTGATGCAGACAAGGAAGGTTTCCTTCGTTCTGAAACATCATTAATCCAAACAATAGGACGAGCAGCTAGAAATTCTGAGGGGAAAGTTATAATGTATGCCGACACCATAACTGGTTCCATGCAGAGAGCTATTAGCGAGACTAATAGAAGACGACAAATACAGATGGATTACAATAAAAAACATGGAATAGTACCTACTACGATTCAAAAGTCTGTTCGTGACCTTATAGAAGCGACAAAGGTTGCTGAGGAAGAGGAAGTTTATACTGGTAAGGAAAGAACAAACCTTATGTCTGTTGAAGAGTTAGATAAACTAATTGCCAAGCTACAAAAAGAAATGAAACAAGCTGCTAGCGATATGCAATTTGAACGAGCAGCGACACTAAGGGATAAAATTATTGAGCTTAAGGGGAAAGAATGAAATTACTTAGACAATTTTTAATTATACTAATTATTTGCTTTGTTGGTGAAGTATTAAGCAAAGTGGCGCATATCCCGCTACCAGGCAGTATCATTGGTATGATATTGCTTTTTATTTGCTTACTTTTTGGAGTAATAAAGCTTGAGATGATAGAGGAAATAAGTAAGTTCCTGCTAGACCATCTAGCATTCTTTTTTATTCCAGCTGGAGTGGGGTTATTGGCATATGTAGGAATTCTAAAGGAAAACCTAGTACCAATTTTGCTAATATGTTTTGTAACCACCTTTCTTGTAATGATTGTAACAGGATGGACTGTTCAGATAATAAAGAAACGATTAAATAAAAAAGCAAGCAAAAAATAAAACGGAATTATGAAATGGAGAGTTGTTATTTAGGGTTTCTAAAGGGAGGACGGTTTGATGAAAGAACTATTTGCTACACCAATTTTTGCGTTACTAGTTTCTATACTTGCTTATGAAATTGGAATTTATATTAATAGAAAAACAAAGATAGCGCTATTTAATCCACTTATGATAGCTATTTTATTAGTAATTGGTACATTGCTTGTACTGAAAATTCCTCTTGATGATTATAAAAAAGGTGGAGATTTTATTTCTATGTTCTTAACGCCTGCTACAGTAATCTTGGCTGTGCCACTATATAAAAATCTGAATTCACTTAAAAAAGATTATATTGCTATTTTGGGAGGAGTTATTATTGGATGTATAACCGCTATTGTTAGCGTATGGGCATTAGCTAAAGCTTTTGGTCTTCCTAGAGAATTGCTTGCTTCTTTGATTCCAAAGTCTATTACAACACCATTAGGAATCGAGCTTTCTAAACAAATTGAAGGAATTCCATCAGTAACGGTTGCAGCTATTATAATTACTGGAATAGTGGGGGCAGTTTTTGCTCAATGGGTTTTGAAGGTATGCAGAATAACAGATAAAACCGCGAAGGGAATAGCTATTGGAACATCTGCACATGCTTTGGGTACTACCAAGGCAGTTGAGCTAGGTGAAGCCGAGGGTGCTATGAGCGGTTTAGCCATAGGGCTTGCTGGGCTTGTTACTGTAATAGTTGCAACGATATTATTCAGAATAGGTCTATTCTAAATACAATATAGTCCAGGAATAACAAATTGTAACTTTCAGATAAAAACTCTGCTTAATAATTAGTTATCCCTCAAATAATTATTAGGTTTTCACAATTGAAATTGTAAACTATTATGATATACTAATAGTCAATTGAAAAACTTTAAGAAATTATAAGTGTAACTAAGGCTTCTGCCATAGCCAAGGCTCAGCACAAGTCAAGTTTTCTTTAGGAGGGTATTATAAACATGGATAGCTTATCAAAACTGAATTTTTGGTTAGAAAATGATTATTTCGATCAAGATACAAAAAATGAACTTTTATCAATAAAGGACGATGCAAAGGAAGTAGAAGATAGATTCTACAAAAGCTTAGAATTTGGAACCGGGGGCCTCAGAGGTATAATAGGTGCAGGTACAAATAGAATAAATATATATACCGTAAGAGTTGCATCGCAGGGTCTTGCTAATTACATAAACAATCTTGGAAAACAGGATCAGGGAATTGTAATAGCATACGATTCAAGATTTATGTCTCCAGAATTTTCTCTTGAAGCCGCTAAGGTTTTCTGTGCAAATGGTATAAAAGCTTATCTCTTTGATGAATTAAGACCTACTCCTCAGCTGTCTTTTGCTGTCAGATTCTTGAAAGCAGCAGCAGGTATAGTTGTGACTGCGAGCCACAATCCAAAACAATACAATGGCTATAAGGTATATGGTGAAGATGGTGGACAATTATCTTTAGATGGCTCAAATGCTGTTATTGCAGAAATAAATAAAATAATGGACATTACAAAGGTGAATACAATTTCTAAGGAAGCAGCAATAGAAAAAGGCTTGCTTGAAATTATCGGAGGCAAGGTTGATGATGCATATATCGCTATGCTCAAGACATTGCAGGTTAATAAAGATGCTGCTTCAAAAGTAGCTGATAGTTTTAAAATTGTTTACACACCACTACATGGAGCTGGTAATAAGCCTGTTAGAAGGATATTATCGGAGAATGGTTTTAAAAATGTAATAGTAGTTAAGGAACAAGAACTTCCTGATTCTCAATTTTCAACCGTTAAATCACCAAATCCAGAAGAAAAATCTGCTTTTGAATTAGCTATTAAACTTGCAGCAGAAAACAATGTAGACTTAATAATTGGAACTGACCCAGATAGCGATAGAGTTGGCGTGGTAGTTAGAAAAAATAATGGAGAATATATTACTTTAACGGGTAACCAAACAGGTTGTTTGTTGCTTGAATATATTTTATCTGCAATGAAAGAAACTGGAAGACTACCAAACAATGGATTTGTTGTAAAAACTATTGTTACTACTGAACTTTCAAAAGTTATTGCAAAATACTATAATGTAGAGCTTGTTGAGGTCCTTACAGGTTTTAAATTCATAGGTGAGCAAATAATGCTGAGAGATGAAAAAGGTGATCAGAAATACTTGTTTGGCTTTGAGGAAAGTTACGGCTACTTGGCAGGTACTGATGTTAGAGATAAGGATGCTGTAGTTGCATCGATGCTCATTGCAGAGATGGCTGCTTATTACAAGGCAAAGGGCATTTCTTTATATGATGCATTGATAAACTTGTTTGAAAAGTATGGATACTATATCGAAGGAATAAGTTCCTTTACACTTGAAGGCAAGGATGGTGTAACAAAAATCAAGTCAGCCATGTCAACGATGCGTACTGCGAAATATAAGAGTATTGGTGATTTAAAAGTAAAGGCTATTAGAGATTATCAGAGCTCAGATAAGTATGTTATTGCTGATGAAACAACTGAAAAAATTACATTGCCAGCATCTGATGTTTTATACTTTGAAATGGAGGATGGATCATGGTTCTGTGTAAGACCTTCAGGAACAGAGCCAAAAATAAAGATATACTATGGGGTATCTGACAAGACTTTAGAATTATCTCAGGCTAAGCTTGAAACATTTAAGAGCAATATACTAAATGTTATGAAGCCATTGCTATAATGTATTGACCATTGATATAATGTTTTGACTTAATTAAAATGAAATTATAAAGAACCTCTATATTGGCTAAATTGAACCGACCTCCAATTGTTAAATTTTTAGGTCTAACATTTGGGGGTCGGTTCAAAATACAGCCCATCTATAGAGGTTTTTTTGAATTTATGGTAGCTGAATAACGGCAATTTCCGGCTTAGACAAAAATCTAAATGGAAAAATTACATTTCCTAATCCTCTATTTATATATATATTTATACCATTAATCTTATGCAACCCCCTTCTATATCCCATTTTACTAAGCTTTTCACTTCTCATAAGCTTAAACTCAATATTGAAAGGCATCCATATTTGACCACCGTGAAAATGCCCACACAGAAAGTAATCTACTTTATCTTTTGGAAGGTAGAAGACTATATCCGGATTGTGTGAAAATGCAATATTTATACAATTTGAATTAAAGGAGGGGATTATACCATGAAACGCATTTTTTATATTTGGGTTACCATGCCTTAAGTCATCTATTCCAATTATATTGTACGATTTATTATTTTTGTTAATTCTTATGTTCGAATTGAGTAAAACAATAGCACCTGTATCTTGTACAGCGCTTATAAAGGGTTCCATATTTTTCTTATTATGCTTAAATGCCTTATGATCATGGTTCCCAAGGGATATATATACTGTATAATGTTTAGTTATCTCTTTTAAAAGAATGATAAATTTTGGAATGTCTTTTTGTTTTTCAATATAATCACCACTCATGATGACAATATCGGGGTTAATTTTTTCTAATGAGCATAAAAGTCTATGAGAGGTAATGTAAAGCTTATTTACATGTAGGTCTGAAAGATGGGCGATTTTAAGCCCATTTGAACTTGTACTAAAATTAATCAGACTCTCATCTAATAACAATACTTCTATTCGCATATATAAAAGCAATATAAAAGCCACGATTGCAATAATGATAATATACATCATATGGGTATATACTCCTATTTAAAAAATATATAAAGTATGACAAAATATAACATAGTACTCTCATAAGTTAATTTTTCCATATACCTTGCAGTAATAAGGGCAACTAAGCTTCTACCGCATTACTTATTTTGAAACTGTGCCACATATCTTCACCATAGTAGTAATGCCGTTGAGATAAAGTATATAGAAAAATAGAGCTTTTGTAAAATGCAAAAATTTTTCTTAGTTTTATTAAAAAATAACTGTTAAAAATAACTTCTACTTTTTGTAAAAATGTTGTTGATAGTTTTTGACATAATAAGTATAATTATGGTGGTATATGCATTTTTTAAGTATAATGTGATTGTTTATTTATTGGGTATCACACTAAAAAGCTTTTGTACAAGAATATGCAACACATACACCATAAACTAATTTAAGAGGAAATTTATGAGGAAAATTAGTGTTTCAAATTGTGAAGCAGGAATGATACTTGGCAAGGCTATTCTATTTAATGGTGCAGCGACTCTTTTGGAGGCTGGTTCAGAATTAACTATATCGTATATTAACAGACTAAATAATTTAGGCATTACAGAAATATATATCGAAGATGATATTTCAAAAGATATAATTATACGTGATGTCATTGAGGATAAAACAAGAATTGAAGCGGTTGAATTTATTAAAAATACAATGAATGCTTATTGCGCTGGAGACATGCTTTATTCCGAAGAGGTAATAGCAATTGTAAATAAAATAGTTGATGATATTTTATCTTTAGACGATATTATTGTTAATTTAATTGATATTAAAACCTGTGATAATTATACTTTTTTACATAGTGTGAATGTATGTGTTTTATCAATTATTACTGGTGTTAAATTAAATTTATGTTATGATGAGCTACGGGCGTTAGGAGTTGGCGCACTTTTACACGATATTGGAAAAGTTATGATTCCTCCTAGTATACTCCAAAAAAAATCTGCTCTTACTGACGAGGAATATGAAATTATAAAACAACATTCAATTATTGGGTACAATATTTTAAAAAAAATACCTCAAATAAGTGAAGAATCAGCTTCAGTTGCATTATGTCACCATGAGAGGTATGATGGCAAAGGTTACATCAGCGGATTAGCTAAAGATGAAATACACATTTTTTCTAGAATTGTCGCGATTGCTGATATATATGATGCATTGACTTCTGACAGAATATATAGAAAGAAAATTAGTACAAATCAAGCAATTGATTACCTAACAGTTATAGCAGCGCCATCACTTGATTCAAAAGTATTAAGCTGCTTTACTCAGATAATACCTCCATTTCCTATAGGTACAGGGATAATTCTTAATAATGGTGAAAAAGGTATAGTTATCAAGTTGAATAGAAATTTGCCAACAAGACCCGTTATAAGAATTGTTTTTAACACAGATGGAAGTAAGAAATTAAATTTTGAAGACGTAGACTTGTCTAACCAGACAGATTATTTTATTAATTCAACGACTGAATTGCTAAAGTAGTATCGATTGGAAGCTTAGCTATTTTTACCTTTTATTTATTCGAAGTAGTAGTGACGTCTCAGAGATAATGGAGCTTGGTTAAGAACATATCAGCAAATTGAAGCATATGAGCATTAGTGCCGTTTTTTCTATCAATTAGGTGTTGACAAAATATTAAAATGTTATTATAATAAAAACTGCTCGTGCGGATGTGGCGGAATTGGCAGACGCGCTGGATTTAGGTTCCAGTGGGCGACCGTGCAGGTTCAACTCCTGTCATCCGCACCAAATAGTGCCACAGAATAAAGGGTCTCACGAATTTTAATAATTTGTGAAGCCCTTTATTTTTTTATGTGTCACTTAACAATAACAAAACCCCTTGACTTCAAGGGGTTTTGTTTTAGGGAGGAAAACCATGCTGATTTTTTGATTGATTATATATATTAAAAACTGTTATTCTTTTCAAATTCTGTATCCTTTATTAAGAAATAATCATATATAGATTATGTAAACTGTTATTGCTTAAGATGACATAATATAAATAGTTATCAAATTGCTAGGAGCTTAATCACATGCATTTATGCATATTCAAGAAAGGAGGATCTCAATGGCTTTAAATGATACTTCTACAAAAATACTAAATAAACGCGCAGAGAAATTTAAATCTAACAGTCCGTTTACTCTAGGATTAATAGGAGACAGTCATATAGGACAGAGTATTTGTACAACTAATCCTACCTGGTATCGAAAAATTCTGAGTAAAATTGTCTCACAAAAGGTTTATGCTATCATTCATGGTGGAGATGCATCTGATTATGGAGGTTCATCACTTAAAAGTTTTGTTACCATTACAGAAAATGAATTAAAATACGGAACTATAAATGCATCCAGAACACCCATATTTGTTAATATCGGTAATCATGATTATTTGAGAGGAAAAACAACACAGTCTGTAAGCCGTAATGATTATACAACCTATATCGGGCAACACAATAATATAATAAAACTCTTTAATAGCGGTAAAGGACCAAGAGTAGCTGTAGTACTTTTAGATACGGGTTATACAATCTCAGGTAAACTTCCTTCTGGTGAGGATTACAGCAAGGTACTGAAAGATATTGAAGATAAAATGATAGCTTTAATTAAAAAGCACAGCACTTTAAGATTTATAATAGACATGCACGTTCCACCGCAAATATTAGCAGACACACAAAATCATAAAAAATTTAACACAAGTCATGTACTGTTAACTCAATATAATAGTAGATTTAAAAAGTTTATTAAAGATTTCACTAGCAAATACCCAGGAAGAATATTGGCTATAACAGCTCACCATAAGCATGGTTGGGTTCAAAAGACAGCATATTACTTCTCATACAAAACTTACGATATGAAACCTCATAAAATACCAATATATCTTACTGCTCAGGGAGGACATTGTGACGGAAATGTGCATAATGCACAATACAGCTTTTATGTATTAAGCTTTTCAACCTTTAAAAAGAATAAGAAAAGATACTATAAAATAACTAATGTTAACAGATTTAATGTAATCTATGACGTTGCCACTAATGTGTATAAATTAAGTA
Organism: Bacillota bacterium; assembly: GCA_023391425.1. Lineage (GTDB taxonomy): Bacteria > Bacillota > Clostridia > Acetivibrionales > DSM-1351 > Ruminiclostridium. Next base: position 18,053 of record JAEWAX010000062.1, read on the forward strand.
AACCAATTCCTATAGGGAAATAGTAAAGGAGGGATTAGACATGAGTGAAGCCAGCTTTAAAAAACATTTAGCGGAATTGGAAACGATTTTAAATCAGTTGATAGGGGATATAGAATCAGGTCCGGATGATGTTGTGCAAGACTGGTATAATCAGACACTTGATGTTATATATAACTATGAAGATGAAGTTGATAGTAACTTATATGTTCGTTTAGGTATGGATGAAGACTCTATTGAAGATGGGCAAGTATTGGAAGATGAAGAAGTTGGAGATTCGGAGGAGCAGGAGACTGAAGAATATCAAGAGGAAATAGTTGATAATTCTGATGAACTTGACGAGACTGAAGAAGATGATGATACAGACAGCTCAGAAGTATCTCAAAATGAAGATATAGAAAATACTAAAACTATAACAATAAATATAAATCTTCCTAATCCATATTAAATATCTTTATCCGATTAGTTATAATTATAAATTATCTATACTATAGCCGAAAGTGCTAATGCATTTTCGGTTTCCATTATTTATAGGGAAATAATTCGAAATATTGATTTGGGTAACAATAATGATAAAATATTTCTGAAGTAGTATTACCGTACTACTGTGGGTTAATTACTATTTTTGTAATTCATACCTTTGGGCTTAATAGCTTAAAAAGCATGGGGGGAGAATGTCTATATTGTAGTTTTAGTTTTATTACTATATGCCTATTTAGTATACAAAGAGAGGTTTATGGGGTTAGAATTTTCTTTCGTTAAATATATATTTAATTATATGATCTATGCACTATAAAATAATAAAATAAATTCAGGGGGGATTTGGTATGAGATGTAAGAGATATTTTGGGGCATTGATATTGCTAATTATATTGATTTTTAGTATTAATGTAACTTTAGCAGCAGATACAAATGAAATTAAAGTGTGTATTAATGGTAATAAACTAGATTTTTCAGATGTAAAGCCATGCATTATTAATGGGAAGACCTTTGTTCCTTTAGAAGAAGTTGCAAATGGGATGCAAGCCTACGTAACTTGGAATGAAAAGTCATCAACTGAATTGATTGTCAGGAATGGGATTTGTATAGCTATTACAATAGGCAAGAAAAATATGGATTTTAATACATATACAATTGTTGATGGGAAAAAACAAATTCAAACAGAAAAGATAATAAAACTAGATGCTCCTGCACAAATAGTTAAAGGTAAAATTATGGTTCCTTTTAAAGCAATTGCTGAAGCATTGGGTGCTACAGTTAGTTGGGATAAAACCACGAAAACAATTAATATTTTAGATACACAAAGTAAAGTTGAATTTGCTAATGGCGCAGGTAACATTACAAATTTAGGATTAACGTATTATTACAATGGATATATCTATTATTGCAATCCTAGTGATGGATATAAACTTTACAGAACCAATATATATGAGAATAGTACCCAGAAAATTAGTGACGAAGGAACATTTAATATAAATATAGAGAATAATTGGATTTATTATTCTAATGACAGTAACTTGTGCAAAATGAAAACTGATGGTAGCAATAAGCAAAAACTATGCAATGATAATCCAAGAGATATAATTGTTGCTAATGGATGGATATATTATGGCTTGATGGATGATAATGGAAAAATGTATCGCATAAAAACAGATGGCACTGACAGACAATTAATTACAGATGATTATAAAGAAAATAAAAATTCAGGAAATTTAGGCATAGCTGGAGATTATGTATATTATATAAGCACAGATGGTAATAAAATATATCGAATAAAAACAGATGGTACTGATAGAACTAAGTTAAACGACAATTATTCGGTAGCAATTATGATATCTGATAATTGGGTTTATTACGGAAATGCAAGTGATTTTAAAATATACCGAATAAAAACTGATGGTAGCAATAATGAAAAAGTATGTAATGATAAATTTAATTTTTTTAATGTTATAAATGACTACATTTATTATAGCAATGCAAGTAATAATGGAAAATTGTATCGTATAAATATAAGCAGTAATAATAGAATTTTAATCAATAATGATATTCCAAATTTCATTAATATATCTGGAGGGTGGATCTATTACCTTTCAAATGGTAAGTTTTTCAGAGCACGAATAGATAGTGACGAACATGAAATAATCGGGTCATCTTTAAACTCAAATAAAAATACAAATACAATTACAAATTCAAGCAATAAAGAATTAAAACAGGTTATTTGTCCTTCTTGTAACGGAGTGGGTAGGATAACTTGCAGTAGTTGCAAAGGCACAGGTTCAACAGGGACTAAAACAGAATCAGCACCATATTTTGGAGTAGGCGAACATGAATATTACGAAGTTCCTATAATATGTTGGGGGTGTGGAGGAAGCGGGACAACTATATGTCCGTCCTGCCAAGGAACTGGGGTAATATCGAGTAATTAACATAATGTGATTTCGCTTTTTTAACGATTAGAGGGCGCTCTTTAAGTGAGAGAGCGGTGTGTAGATGCGGCAATTTAAAATGTGATTCTACATTTTGAATGCGAATTAGTATAAAATATAGTTAATGATATGAAAATATATTGAGCAGTACTAATAAAAGATGAAATTGAGGTGTAGTTTATGATTGGATATTACTTAATGCCACATCCACCAATAATGATACCTGAGATTGGGAAAGGACAAGAATCCCAAATTAAAAAAACTATAGATGCTTGTAATGCTATAGGTCAAGAAGTGTCTGGATTAGATATTAATACACTTATTATAATTACGCCGCATGGAACAGTCTTCCATGATGGTGTAGCTCTAATAAAT
>JAEWAX010000117.1 GCA_023391425.1 Bacillota bacterium
ATTACATAACTGACCTAAATATTGTACTAGCTTTTCCGCTTTCTCCGTAGGCAGTCCAACTAACTTCAACCTGAATTTTTTCACCAGTAAATACATCTTTTGAGTAATTATATTCACCAGCAGAAACTCCATCTTTATCAGGGTTCTTTAAGATAAATTCTTTCCTGACGCCATTTTGAAGTATGAAGGTGACCTTAACTATTACTTTTGGATCATGTAAATTAAAAGTACTAAACGTGATTGACTTATCATATTTTTTGTGTTGGAGAGAAATAGTTATGTCATTAGCTCTAGTATTTTCAACAGGCTTTGTAATAAGACAGTACTCATTATTCTTTTGCTCTAAAGTAATTGTTTTACTGCTAACTGGTGGAACATCAATAGGAGGACCTACAACGTAAGGATCTAAACCAAGTGTATCAGGATTTAGACGGCTCTTTCCAGTACCATCTGTTTTGATTTTAAATAATTTTCCATCCGATCTATAATATATCCAATTTCCTATAATGTTTATATTATAGGAGGCTTGACTATTTAATCTGGTCTTTGCTATACCATCAGCACGCATCTTATATAGTTTATCTCCATCGTTTGGATTAAAATAATATATCCAACCTTTATATGCGTTTATGGAACCAGCTTTGCTATTGCTGATTTTTTCTTCTTGAATATCCTGCATAATGTAAACTAACGGTTCTCGGGGCTCATTCACCAATACATCACGTTTATCTTTTAAATATAGCCTATAAATACCAGGTTCATCATACCCTCTAGTATAATATATATAATTATCCATTACAGCAAAGTTTCCTACTTTTCCGTTTGTAATTTTTGTATTTATTCCTGTTTCCACATTAATTTGATAAAGAGTGTCACCATCATCTCTATTAGTATAGTATATATATTTTCCAATCATACTTTCTAAATAAGTATGTGAAGTCACTTGTATTTCGCTGCCTGCATCTCCTATATCATCAAGAGAATATGAATAAAAGCGGTTACTTGACCAATCAAAGTAATATATAAGGCCATTACTTATATAAAATTGTTGAATATGATTTCCTTGAATAAATAATTTTGTAAAGGAGCTTCCGTCAGTACGTACTTTGTAGGCGCCTTTATCATTATAATAGTAAACCCAATCTCCAACTACATCCATATAATCGACTTGTCCGTTAACAAGTTTTTGACGTGTTTTACCATCATCCTTTATTTTCCACAGCCCATTAAAATTGTATTTTGCATTGTAGCCATAATCAATATAATATGTCCATTCACCACGTTTGACTACATGCTTGACATTGTTCGAGTTATTTGGAGAATTCCCATAAAGCTCATCTAGGTCATTATCTCTTCTTGCACTAAAATACCTGTTAAAAACACTTATTTCCTCAGTACTGAGATATTCAGGGCTGATAGAAGTAGGGGATAAAACTGCAATTCCGTTTGTATAGTATAATTTTTGTCCGAACACGTCAGTAATAGCTCTTAAGGGAATATACATTCGACCTTCAAAAAGTTCAGCAGGGACTTCGATAGCTATCTGTTTTCCATTTACAACCATGTATGACTTGTTTGCTGTGATTTTAATTTGTTTTGTGTCAGTGTTTATCAATGCAGTACGGGTTAGGCCGTCCCATTCTATCTTTGCACCAAAATTTTCGGCAAAAAATTTCGCAGGTACAAGCATTCGGCTGTTTCTAGTTATTGGTTTTACAGCCAGATTATCACTATCCAGTCTGAAATCCTTGTCGTAAGCTCGAGCATATGGTCCATTCTGCTGTATAACAATAGTATTTGAAAACTTTTTCTTTGTCGGTAACGAATTCATATACTCAAAAAGTTCTGCGTCATGTTCCTGCAAATATAATGTTTGATTGAAACGACTATCCCTAGAAATATGAATTAAATTGTTGATGCTATTCTGACTAACAACTTGAAAGTTATAAGAAAAACCATCACTTGTAAAAAGCTTTCCAATCATACCTCTATCTACGTAAAATTCCCCATCTTTGAACTGCATATAGCCATATTCATCTTCAAAAATAAAATCTGTACCAGAAACTCCTATTACCTTATTGTCCTTAATTTTTAAATGAATGTTATCTACAATTATTTCATCATTAGTTTGTTTATAGGCTGCTCCGGCATATTTCGCTACAGCCTTTAACGGAACCATATATGCTAAATAATCACTATTATTAAATTTATACAGATACGGTTTTACATTTGGATTATTTTGATCTAAAGGAACATAATTTCCATTGACTAATGCATAAGGACGATCAATTGCCATTAGCATATCCTCTGACAGGATGGTTTTTACTTCTGAAGGCAGATTTACCAAAGGTACTGCTTCTACAGGAGATGAAAACATAAATAGACATAAAAAAACTAGCATAGTTGTAAAAAAGAAATGTTTCTTCACATGTTCCTCCGAGTTTACATAATTTAATATTGCGATTATATCATGCTTTGATGATTTTCAAAAATGCAATTATTACATGTAGAAGCTAGGATGAAGCACATTTTCACTCAATAATTTGAAATGAAATGGAGAATCAAATGTCTATGTTGATTCTCCATTTATGGGGAATGAGAATACTGTTGTGATTATGCATTATTCAACAACAAACTTTCATTTATATAGTGTTCTGCAGAATATGAGGCAGAGGCACCATCTGAGGCTGCAGTAATGACTTGTCTTAAAAATTTCTCACGTATATCTCCCGCGGCATATACACCAGGTATATTGGTCTGCATTTTTTCATCGGTAATAATATAGCCTTCATCATTGAGCACAACTTTACCTTTTACAAGAGCTGTGTTAGGTGTAAGTCCTATCGCTACAAATAATCCATCAACCTTTAAAGTACTTGATTCATTTGTTTTTTGATTTCTTATTTTTATTCCCTCGACGCCAAATTGACCGATAATCTCTTCCACGACTGAATTCCATACAAATTCAATCTTTTTATTATTTGACAACTCATCCTGAAGTAGTTTAGTTGCTCTCATTTTTTCTGTTCTGTGAACAATATATATTTTAGGACAAAATCTTGCTAGATAGAGTGCATCTTCTGCGGCAGTATCACCCCCACCTACAACAGCTACAGTTTTACCTTTGTAAAAAGCTCCATCACATACAGCACAATAGGATACACCAGCACCTATAAAAGTATCCTCCTTGGGTAAACCAAGTGCTTTTGGATAGGCTCCCATACACAGCACAACTACTTTACTTTGATATGTGTTTTTCTTAGTTTTAACAACTTTTACTTCAGAATCAAGATTTAATTCTATCACTTCATCGTTTATTACAATGGTACTAAATCTTCTTGCCTGTTTCTCCATTCTTAATGCAAGGTCTGAACCTCCAATAGGCTCTTCAAAACCTGGATAGTTTTCCATTACATCTGTAGTAGCCATTTGTCCACCTGAGAACATTTTTTCAATAACCAAGGTATCAAGTTTTGACCTCGAACTATATAGAGCAGCCGAATAACCAGCTGGACCGCCACCTATGATAATATTATCATACATATACACACACTTCCTCTTATCATTTTTTTAACTCTGATTTAGAAATACTACTTGAGGCGATAGCAGCCTGTAAATCTTTTATGCCTATTTTTTTGTCCCAGTGATTAAAATAACACTTATATATAGAACCACATGTGTTGCATTCTAAAAATTGCTTAGTTTCTTTTTGTTCACGATTATCAAACATAAATGGAAGAAATTCATCTGTATTCCTAAGTCCTGGAGCATCAGAATCAATAAAATATGAATATACATAAGTAGCTTCATATTTTATAAGAAAATTATTGCTTTTACATACTGGGCAAACTAATAATTTTGAATCACTCATGTTTTACACCTTTTCTATAATTTTTAAATATTCATTCAATAGCTCAGAGTGAGTATAACTGCATATCGTGTTTATCTTAGCCTAAAAAAGAAAAGTTATTCTAGCACGTTGATGAACTATCCATTTTATTGTGACAAGCTGTAAAAACAGATGATTTGTATTATTAAAATGTAAATGTAAACACCTTTTCTTGAGGTCTTTCATAACTTGAAATAAGATGATAACAAACATATAAGGTGATTAATCATGATTTGCCCCAACTTGCTCCATTCAAATATTCCAAGGCCTCCGCAGCCAAATAACCCAACAAATCAAGAAAGATATGCTATGGCATACTATGCACTGTATAGAGCCTGCCATACTGAGGACTTTTACCCTATTTTAAATGCCTTTTCACCTCCTGAGGACATAGTAAAATTCGCAAATCCAGGCCAATTCAAAGGCAAACGGGTGGGTATTATAGGAGGTGGCTTGGCTGGTATGTCCTCCGCTTTTGAACTAAGAAAGCTTGGTTTTGACATTACTATATTTGAAGCTTCGGAGGAACGTATAGGTGGAAGGGTTTATACCTACTACTTTGATAAAGAAAAGACATTATACGGAGAGCTGGGAGCTATGCGAATTCCGGTCAATCACGAGACGGTATGGCATTACATCAATCTATTTAATTTAAATACTCGACCCTTTATACAGGCAAGTCCAGATACTTTCATTTATTTGCATCAAACAAGAGTGCGCAATGACTCTTATGGTAAAAATGTAATGAGATACATTTACCCAAGTTATGAACTTACGGCTTGGGAGAAAAGAACGCCATGGCAGGAGTTGGGGTATTATGGAATAGAAGCACCGATACTTAAAGCTCCCCCTAGTTCCAGGTCTGAAATAATTCAGGTTAAACCCAAATATAGCAAAGAACTTTTATTCTGGGATAGCCTCAATACTAGGCAGATGTTTGAGCGGAGAAAGCTGAGTCAGAGTGCTATAAACCTTTTGAGTAATTTTTTTCCTATTGGAGGAGAATTTTTATATAACAATTATGTTGACTTCGTTCAAGAGTATTTCCCGGTTAATTTTTGGTTTATGTATGAAATTAATGGTGGACTAGTAAATTTACCACTGTCATTCTATAAATCTTTTAATAGTGAAACTCCTCGTGAATACTATCCGAATACTCCTATGCATCTGCTTGGTAATGTGAAGTGGAAAGCAGGTTGCACAGTTAAGGGAATCTATTACAAAGATGATACTGTCATATTGTCATATCAGGATTACCATGAAAAAGATATTCAATATAGGGATTTTGACTATGTTATATCTGCTATACCTTTTTCAACTCTTAGAACAATGGATATTAAACCTATGTTTAGTAGTACCAAAATGCAAGCAATAAAAGAAGTTAACTATGGAAATGCCCAAAAATCTATTTTGAATTGCAATACTCGATTTTGGGAGGAGCAGGGCATTTTCGGAGGTGGGTCTTATACAGACCTTCCTATTACGACTATCTGGTATCCATCACATCCATCAAAGCAACAATCCGCTGACAAGAATACCACGTATGAAAGAAAATTAGCAAATCCAGGAGTTCTTTTAGCATCTTATAACTTTAATCTAGATGCTGTCAGACTTGGCAATATGTCTGAAGGTGCTCGGCTAGAAAAAATTAAACGGAATGTTGAAGAGGTACATGGATTACAAAAAGGGACATTGGATGGCATTGTAACAGATTACAAAACTCAGGTATGGAATGATGATCCTCTGTTTAGAGGTGCTTTCTGCTATTTTACTCCAGAGCAGAAAAGATTGTTCTCTTGGGCGATGACATTACCAGAATACAATAATCGGGTTTTTTTTGCTGGAGAGCATGTTTCTGCATTACATAGATGGACGCAGGGTGCTCTTAAAAGTGGTATGGACGCGGCTAATGCTTTAGTGATTTCAGAAGTCACTAGATAAGCAGAATCACCCATTTGAAATAGGCTTCACTGTTAATATTAATCAATTATGTACAAGATTCTGCAGAGCTTGAATTTTATTCAGAAATACATATGTAGTTTACTTTTTTGGTATATTAATAAAAAGTATTTCATATGGGAGAGATTTTATTTTTGAATTTTATAACAAGCTTACTTGACCATTATGGATATATAATATTATTCACAGGCTTATTACTTGAACTTATTGCATTACCTACACCTGGTGAGGTTTTAATGAGCTACTGTGGCTTTCTTGTTTATCAGAATAAACTCAATTGGGCCACAAGTATTATGATTTCTACATTGGGTGCCTCTGTAGGAATAACGATATCATATATCTTGGGATTTTATTTAGGCAAGACCTTCTTTGTAAAATATGGCCCCTATATGCATATGGGGCCTGATAAGATAGAAAAGGCTTCAAAATGGTTTGATAAGTACGGAAACAAGCTATTGATTGTAGCATACTTCATCCCTGGTGTCAGGCATATCACGGGTTATTTCTCTGGAATAACAAGAATACCTTATAAAAAATTTGCTGTTAATGCATATTTTGGTGCTATTATTTGGGCTACCACATTTATTTCACTTGGTAAAACACTTGGACCAAAATGGGAAACTTTTCACACCTCTATTAGGAAGTATTCAATAGTAGGTGGTCTACTACTTGTCATGATTTTTATAGTAGTCTTTATATATAAAAAGTATAAAACAATAATAGTAAATTATACACTTCAATTGCTTAAGAACACAATTAGAACATATCATTCCATGGGTAAAATCAAGATTATTGCAATTGTCGTAACTATCATATTCCTTGTACTACTAGGCTTTGCTGCAGGTCTTATTCAGGATTACTTGGCAAACGAATTCAATGAATTTGATATCATAGTGAGTTTTATAGTACAATCAATATTTTCAAACAATTGGTACGGTGTTATGACCTTTTTTAAGATAATGACTATGCCGGTAGCTTTGATTATTTTAACGGTTGCCATGTTTATTTTTATTATGTTAAAAGGTAAGAACAAGTTTCTTGAAATCAGATTTTTAATAATTGTCTTTATAGCAGGTCAAATTTTACAAGAGATTATTGGTCTTGCTTTTCATAGAATTGGGCCTTTAACTGCATATATATTTAAGGATGACAAGCGTGCTTTCCCAAGTGAACAAGCATTTATGGCAGTTGTTGCATATGGTTTCGCTGCATTTATTTATTTGCGGCATACTAATAAAGCATGGCTTAAACCAGTAATTGTTATTATTGGTCTGTCTATTTGCTTGTTTACAGGTTTAGGTGAAATATTGTACCAGACACAATACCCCAGTGATGTCTTAGCTGGTTATGTTTTTGGAGGAGTATGGTTAAGCCTAAATATTATTATTTTAGAGGTGTTTAGAGTACTCTCAGAAGTAAATAGTGCTGAAACTAGTAAATAACTATCTGAATTCTATGACTCAGAGGGAGAAAAATCATCTTTCTCTAACATTTATTAAATGTATTTATAATTAAAAAGGATTAAAAGTATTATTGTTTTTTACAATTAATATAGATTTAAATCCAACAAAGAGAATGGTATAATATATTAGCTTAATTTTTTGACCAAACTAATTTAGGGGGTACATAATGTGATAACAAAATATCAAGAAATGGCAAAGGCTGGTGACACTAGACCTTCTAGATTTGTTGCTTCAACATTCGTTATTTTATATTTTTTCTTTATTATTGGAAGTATTATAGTTACAATTCCATTTATTATAGTATTATTATTAAACCGTGAGATTTTGATGGATTTAATGACAAATACTGCACAAATAGATTTATCAAAGGTATTTGGTCAAATGCCAAACTATATATTAACAAATTTATCTATATATTGTATGCTTTTGGGTGTTATTATTGCAGTAAAGTACATCCATTATAGACCGCTTACTACACTTATAACAACTAAGAAAAAAATACAATGGAGTAGGTTCTTTACAAGCTTTTTTGTGTATGGAGTATTGATTTCACTTGGATCGCTTGTTGATTACTTCATTTCACCAGAAACCTACTCAATGACTTTTGATGCTTCAAGATTTTGGCTGGCTCTTCCTGTAATATTGATAATGACGCCTATTCAGACAACGACAGAAGAACTGGTATTTAGAGGGTATGTTATTCAGAGCTTCGGACTTAAAATAAAGAATGGCTTTATACTCTCTATGTTATCTGGCTTTTTATTTACGTTACCACATTTAGCAAATCCTGAAATATATGCTTCAAATAAATTAGGTGTGTTTAGTACTATTTGTATGATTTTGAACTACTTTGTAATGGGTGCTGTATTAGCATTGATAACCATTAAAACAAATTCTCTTGAAGCTGCAATGGGAGCTCATGCAGTTAATAACTTGTTTTGTTTTTTATTAGTTGGATATCCAGATGGAGCAATACCTACGAATACAGTGTTCTTTACAACAAATTTTGAACCGATTAGTGGACTGATATCTGTAATAATAACTAGTATTCTGTTTTACTTTATCTCCGCGGCGTTACTAGGCTCTCGCTTATACAAGCAAGAGCCAACTGCCGCCAAGCTACGAAATAAGTGCGACTAGAGTTCAGAAAACTTCATCTGAACTAAGTCTTCTTTATAACGGCAACGCTGATACGTGAACCAAAACAGATTGTTACTGATACACAGGATTCTATTGATACATGAGCCTAAAGAGATTGTTCTTGACTCACACGATTCTATGCTATATGAATCTAATCAGAGGTTTTGTTACTCAGCAGGATTTTATAAATCCAATATTTAGCACCTCTAAATATCCTTCTTTTAATAAATTAGAGATAAATAGTGCTATGACTATGAATAACTATTCCTAAATTTCAGAGTGGGCAAAACTCCCGCTGAAAGCAAGAACTATGTTAATATAAAAAACTAAGGAGTACATTATGAGCCTTCAATTTATCTATGGAAGAGCAGGCTCTGGAAAATCATTTCATTGCTTGAATCAAATAAAAGCAAAGTTGCTTGAGGATAATTCCAGAAAGTTAGTTTTGCTTGTTCCTGAGCAATATACCTTTCAAGCAGAGCGAGACTTAATAAATGTTCTCGAAACTGGAGGTATCCTAAAAACAGAGGTTCTCAGCTTTCGAAGAATGGCATATCGGGTACTAAATGAAGTGGGTGGGATAACCTACCCTCATATTCACCCTGCCGGAAAATGCATGATTCTTTATCGCATTTTGGATAAGTTGAAGGATGAATTTGCAATATTTCACAAATCAGCCAACAGCCAAGGCTTTGTAAATACTATTTCTACTTTGATTACTGAATTAAAAAGGTATAATGTTAATCCTAATAGCTTTGATTCCGTTTTAAAAGAACTGGATGAGGGAAATTATCTCAGGCAAAAGCTTAGTGAAATAAAATTAATATATTCAGAGTTTGATAATATGCTGTCTACTCGTTATAGAGATGCTGATGATGAGCTTACGATTCTGGCAAATAAGCTTGATAGCACTACAATGTATGATTCTGCTGAAATCTGGATAGATGGATTTTCTGGTTTTACACCACAGGAGTTTGAAGTAATATCAAAGCTTATGCAAAAGGCAGACAAGCTTAATATTACCATTTGTACTGATATATTGGAGGATGAGGGTGTAAATGATTTATCAGACGTATTCTCGTCTGCAAAGAATTCCTATAGAAAGTTTATAAATATAGCTCAGAATAATAATGTTCCGATACTTTCACCAATTGGTCTAAATAGCATCAAACCTCCTAGGTTTAAAGATTGTGAAGAGATGAGTAGCCTTGAGGCAAATTATTTTTCATATCCCTATAAAAGTTATCAAAAACCTACAAAGGATATTGAACTCTTTGAATCGGTGAATATCTATTCGGAAATTGAGGAATGTGCAAGAGACATAGTAAGGCAGTGTCGTGATAATAGCATGAGGTATAAGGATATAACAGTCGTAACTAGAAATTTAGCAGGTTATGAGAATTTGATAGAAGTTATTTTTGGTGAATATAATATACCATGCTTTATTGACTCTAAAACTGAAATAATGAATCATCCGTTAGTGCGATTAGTGCTCTCAATGCTTGATGTTTTTATAGAAAATTGGTCTTATGAAACTGTTTTCCGCTATCTAAAATCAGGTTTGACAGGGATTGTAGAAGCTAAAATCGATATTATTGAAAATTATGTTTTGGCATGTGGAATCAGAGGTAGTCGCTGGACTGGAGACGTAGATTGGTCAATGAGTCCAGAACTTGTCTCAGATGATAAGCAAAGTGCCCAAAATGATCAATTGCTTTTGGAGATAAATAGTACACGTAGAGAAATATGCGAGCCACTTTTGCGTTTCAGAAGCAAGACAAAGGGAAGAAAGACAGCCTCAGATTTTTGTACATGTCTTTATGATTTCTTAGTTGAAATAGGTGTACAAAACAGGATTGAAGAATATATTAACCAGTTTAAAAAAGCCGGTAAACTAAGGCTTGCCAGTGAGTATGAACAGGTTTGGAATATATTAATGGATGTTTTTGATCAAGTGGTTGAAGTTATGGGTGATGAAACCTTTGGACTAGAGCGATTTGCAAAAATCATAAAAATAGGATTAGAAGAATACAAAATTTCATCGATACCAGTATCACTTGATCAAGTATTAGTAGGAAGCGTAGAACATTCTAAGAGTCATGAAATTAAGGCTCTTTATGTGCTGGGTACTAACGACGGAATATTTCCTTCTGCTGGTATGAGCGAAGGTATTTTATCTGATGCTGATAGATTGACTCTAAATAAAAATGGAGTTGAGCTGGCAAGCGACACAAAAACCCAGGTGTTTGATGAGCAATACCTCATTTATAGGGCACTCACAACACCAAAAAAATTTTTACGCTTGAGCTGGCCAATTGCTGACCACGAAGGGAAAACCATGAGGCCTTCAATCATAATATCAAGAATGAAGAAGCTTTTCCCTAAAATCACTGAAAAAAGCAATCTTCAAAAACCAATAAGTACTCAGCAGCACATTGCCTCGATATCCTCACCAATACCAGCGTTCAATCAATTGGTATCTGCCCTGAGACAAAAAAATGATGGAATAGACATAAGTGAGATATGGATAGAGGTATTTTCTTGGTTTACAAGGCAACCAGATTGGGATGAGAGATGTACGATGATGCGAAATGCGTTGCAATACAAGAACATCGCTCATCCAGTTAGTAAAGAAAAAATCATGGAACTATACGGTAGCAATGCATATTCAAGCGTGTCTAGAATAGAAAAGTACACATCTTGTCCTTTTGCGTACTATATCCAATACGGTTTAGCTGCAAAAGAGAGAAAGATATATCAAATGAGTCCACCTGATGTTGGGACCTTTATGCATGCAGTTATTGAAAGATTTTCAAAAATGCTTGAGCAACAAGATATTTCATGGAGAGCCTTTGACAAGACTTGGTGCGAAGAGCAGGTTTCCTTAATAGTTGATAATCTCCTAGAAGGTATGAAAAATACCATTCTAGGTGGCTCTAAACGCTTTAAAGCCTTAACCTTAAGACTAAAACGAGTCGTAACTAGGTCTGTCTGGCTTATTGCTGAGCATATTCGAATGAGTAGCTTTGACCCAATAGGCTATGAAGTTGACTTCGGTGAGGGTGGCAGCTTTCCACCAATAGTAATCGAGCTGGATTCAGGAGAGAAAGTAACACTTGTAGGTAGAATTGATAGGGTGGATGCACTTAAAACTGACGCAGGAACATATTTGAGAATAGTAGACTATAAATCTGGAGATAAAGATTTTAAACTTTGTGATGTGTACTATGGATTACAGATGCAACTAATTACTTACTTGGATGCTTTATGGGAAAATTCAGATAAAAAGGACGGAAATAGCGTGTATCCAGCAGGGATGCTTTACCTCAAGATTGATGACCCAATCATTAAGTGTACTGGTATAAGCACTCCTGAGGAAATTGAGATAGCTATAATGAAAAAGCTTAAAATGAAGGGGCTACTACTCGCAGATGTTCAGCTTATTAAGCACATGGATAATACAATTGAAGGAAGTTCAATGATAATTCCTGCTAGAATAAACAAGGGTGATGTCCTGGGAAAATCGTCAGTGGCATCACTTGACCAGTTTACCATGCTTAGAACCTATGTTAAAAAATTACTTAAAGATATGTGTACTGAGATAGTTAAGGGAAATGTACCAATAAAGCCCTATAAAAAGAAAAAGCTAAACTCATGCCAATTCTGCAGCTATTCATCTGTCTGCCAGTTTGATTTAACACAGAAAGAGAACAGCTTCAATCTGTTACACGACAGGGATGATGAGGCTGTGTGGAAGCTTATGACTGAGGCTACTGACAAGTTGGAAAGTAAAGGGGAGTAATAATGGCTGAAATGAAATGGACAAAGGAACAGTTTGCTGCTATCACTCAAAAGGATTGCAATCTTTTGGTTGCAGCGGCAGCGGGTGCTGGTAAAACAGCCGTTCTTGTCGAGCGAATAATTCAAAAGATAATAGATGAGAAGAACCCTATAGATATTGATTCACTGCTTGTAGTGACATTTACTAATGCTGCTGCAACTGAGATGAGAGAAAGAATTGGAGTAGCTATATCTAAAGCTATTGAGGAGAATAAGGAGTCCAAAAACATTCACAGACAACTTGCGCTACTTAATAAGGCTTCAATTACAACTATACATTCTTTTTGTCTTGAAGTTATCAGAAATAATTTTCAGAGCATTGATATTGACCCCAAATTTAGAATTCTTGATGAGACGGAAGCTACTCTTTTAAAGTCAGAAACTTTAAATGAATTGTTCGAAGAAATGTATGAGGACGAAGAAGGAAATAATTTAGACTTTTTTGACCTTTTAGAGTCATACGGAAGCAATCGCGATGACCAAAAGATACAAGACATGGTTCTTAATGCATACAGTTTCGTACAAAGCTACCCATGGCCGCAGAAATGGCTAAACGAGCAGGTTGAGAGCTACAATCTTGATACTCAAATAGACTTTGCAAATACACAATGGGGAAAGATTTTACTTGAAGCTATAGAAATTCGACTTGAGGGTTTGCAAGTAATTGTTGATTCAGCATGTAAAAAGTTGCAGTTTGCAATGGGCTTAGAAAAATATCTACCTGTTTTTAATGACGACGCAGATACTCTACGTAGATTAATAGAAATTTTTAATAGTGGAATAAAAGTTGACGAAGTCAGTAGTGAAAGTTCAGAAACAAATGGCTATCCAAACGAGAATGTCAGCTATAAAAGTATAAATATGCAAGAAGACCATAGCTCACAAGAACATCGAAATACAAATACAGAAAAAGATTGCAATTCGAATAAGGATGAGCACCATAATGAAGGCTCTAAATGGGACAACATTTATTACTATCTAAAAAATGTTGAGTTTAGCACTTTGCCACGCTGTGGAAAGGATGCAGATAAGTATATTCAAGAAAATGTAAAGAAAACTAGAGACGAGTTAAAGACGTATATTAAGAATCTTAAGGATGAGGTATTCTTACTTAAATCAGAAGAAATAATAGCAGACCTAAATGCTATGTATCCTATACTAAAATGTGTAGCAAGGCTCGTCCTGGATTTCAGCGATAGATATGCCCTGAAAAAGAATCAAAGAGCTTCTGTAGATTTTAATGATTTAGAACACTTTTGCCTAAAAATACTTTCTGAGGTTGACGAAGGAGGTAAAATTCGACCTACAAAAGTAGCCAAAGCATATAAAGAAAGGTATTCTGAAATATTGGTAGATGAATACCAGGATAGTAATTTGGTCCAAGAAATAATTATAAATATGATATCTAGAGAGGATATTGGTACACCAAATGTATTTATGGTTGGTGATGTTAAACAGAGCATCTATAGGTTTAGACAGGCAAAGCCTGAACTTTTTCTTTATAAATATAATCATTATACTAGTGAAGCTAATAGCTTGTACAGAAAAATATTACTATTCAAGAACTTCAGAAGTAGGAAAGAGGTTGTTGATGGAGTAAACTTTATTTTCAAACAAATAATGTCTGAAACTGTGGGAGAACTAGATTACTCGGAGGTAGAAGAATTAAATCCAGGGGCTAGCTATCCTGAAAATATAGAGAAAGATAGGACGGTAGGCGGTGAAGTTGAACTACATTTGATTGAAACGGTAAGGCCACAAGATACTGATGCTGAACTATCAGAAGATGAGGGCAATGAAGATGAAGCAGACCTTGATGAGGAGGAAATATTAGATAACCTTCAACAGGAGGCTCGAATGGTTGCAAATAGAATAATTGAGCTTCTGCAGCCTAATGAAAATGGAAAGAAATTTAGTGTTTTGGATAAAAAAACAAATAAATATAGAGACATTGAGTTTAAGGACATAGTTATATTACTGCGCACTACGAAAAATTGGACTGAAGTCTTTACAGAAGAGCTCTCAAAGTCGTCAATTCCTACATTTGCAGACACAGGAAGTGGATTCTTTAAAACACCTGAGGTACAAGTGGTTTTATCTCTCTTGCAGATAATTGATAACCCATATCAGGATATTCCGCTTTTAGCGGTATTGAGATCACCAATAGCAAACTTCAGTACAGATGACTTGGCTGAGCTACGACTTGCTGACCGTAAGGCGTCGCTCTTTGAGGCACTAAATATATTAGCGTTAGGACAAAATGAGAGTTGCGCCAAAGCAAAACGGTTTTTAGATAGACTGGCACAGTGGAGAGACATGGCACTATATATGTCTACGCACAAGCTAATTTGGCAATTGTACAATGAAACAGGCTATTTTAGTATTGTGGGCGCAATGCACGATGGTGAGAAAAAGCAGGCAAATTTACGTGTACTTTTTGAAAGGTCACTTCAATTTGAGAGTACTAGCTATAAAGGTTTATTTAATTTTATAAGCTTTATTGATAAGCTTAAGACAAATAAAGGTGATATGGGAAGTGCAAAAATTCTTGGTGAAAATGATAATGTTGTCCGACTTATGAGTATTCATAAGAGTAAGGGCTTAGAGTTCCCTGTAGTTTTTCTATGTGGGTGCGGCAAAAAATTCAATTTTCAAGATATGTATAAAGGTGTTTTACTTCATCAAGAGCTTGGTTTTGGTCCTGACTTTGTAGACTATAGAAAGAGGATTAAGTACCCTTCAGTGCCGAAATTGGCTATAGCACAAAAGCTAAAAATAGAAACACTCTCTGAAGAGATGCGTATATTATACGTTGCAATGACTAGAGCAAGGGAAAAACTTATTCTGACAGGAGCAGTTAATAATATAGAAAAGACAACAAATAAATGGCTATCTACAGCTCAGTCTACATTAGAAAAATTTCCAGCACATGATATGCTTAAAGCCCAGAATTATTTGGACTGGATTTGTCCTTCAGTTTTGAGACATATAGATTCACAAAAGCTACGTGAAGCTGCGGGTATAGGAATAGAGTATAGTGGCACACAAATCCAAGATGAATCTCTTTGGAGCATATACTTATCTAATCAAAGTAATATTGCGGTTCTCAATAGAGTAGAGCAGGATGAGACACCACAGGTAAATGCACTAGAGTGGCTTGAAAATAAAGTTACAGATGAAATTAAAAATGCAGAAGAGATAGATAGAAGACTAAGTTGGAAGTATAAATATAATAGTTTTACAAATATACCATCAAAGCTATCTGTTACTGAGATAAAAAGATTTTTTAGCATAAATAATGAAGGTGAGGATTCCCCTGCATTTACGCAAGCCAATATGAAAAAACCGATTTTTTTACAGGAGAAGAAGGGCCTAAGTTCGGTAGAAAAGGGTACTATCATGCATTTTGTAATGCAGCATATTGATTTCTATGATAAAAATATTGTGAAGCAAATTGCTGGTATGGTAAAAAAAGAACTGATTACCGAACAACAGGCTAAAAGTGTAGATGTAAGTAAAATCGATGCATTTATCCATTCACCAATTTGCAAGAGAATGCTTGAGTCTGGAAAGATTTACAGAGAGGTTCCCTTTAACATAGAATTGCCTTTTGACGAGCTATATGATATATCAGATAGCAGTTATAGCACTGAAGATAAAATTCTTTTACAGGGCGTTGTTGACTGCTATTTTGAGGAAGCTGAAAAGATAGTTCTTATTGATTATAAAACTGATTATGTTTCAAATGGAAATATCGAAGAGATAAAGGATAAATACACAATGCAAATTTCATATTATGCAAGAGCTTTGGAGCTTTTGACAGGCTTAAGTGTAAAAGAAAGATATATTTATTTGTTTGCAACTGGGGAGCTAGTTGAGGTGTGAGATTCAGTTGCAAAACATCAAATGATAGTGGTGGAATTTAACTTTTCAATCGAGGTAAAATAAATAATAAAAAAATAAAATAAACTTATTGACACATCGCTTGGTGCTGTGCTAAAATACTTTTTGTTGAAGACATTGCGGATTTGTGTAATGGTAGCACAGCTGATTCTGGTTCAGCCTGTCAGGGTTCAAATCCTTGATCCGCAGCCAAAAGTATTTCAATTTATTGAAATACTTTTTTTATTACTTAAATTTGTTACTAAATATTGGATAATTAAAAAAATTGAGTACTTCTTTTTACAAATACAAAAAGCAGAAGTCGAAACTCCTGCTTTTTGTATAATCATCTTTGTTAAATCGTCCGGGTAAAACAAAAGAGATCTTTTCCAATAGTAGTATAATTATAGAATCAAATACTAATAGTGTCAATAATTATTTGAAAAATTGGATTATATTATAAATCCAGTTTAAGTTTTGAAAGGTAACTTTGAACTATAAAAAATGTATTTTGTAATAAATACATTAGTATGATAAAATAATAGTTAATTTGAATATTATGTATAATACTCAAATATCTTCATTGAAAATGAGGAATTGTTTTATGAAAATTTTAATGCTGTCTTGGGAATATCCTCCAAGGATAATAGGTGGTATATCCCGAGTGGTTTATGACTTGGCACAAAACTTAGGTGAATTTGGTAATGATGTTCATGTATTGACATGTTGGGAACCCTATGCAAAGGATTATGAAATCGATAATAATGTGACAGTACATAGAGTACATGTCTATAATAATCCTTCCAATAACTTTGTAGAATGGGTAATGCAACTCAATTTTGCCATGATTGAATATGCAATTAAGCTTGCTCAAAATAATGAATTCGATATAATACATGCACATGATTGGCTTGTGGCGTACGCTGCTAGAGTATTAAAAAAATCCTATAGCATTCCACTAATTACAACAATTCATGCAACTGAGCATGGACGAAATAATGGAATATATACTGAATTACAGAGAACAATAAATAGTATTGAGAAATGGTTTGTAAATGAATCTGATCGTTTAATTGTTAATAGTAACTATATGAGGGATGAAATAATTTCTATATTTAATATTGATAGTGACAAGATTAGTGTTATTAGTAATGGTGTTGATTTGAATAAGTTTGAAAAAGTTAGTGTTGATGAAGCTTTTAGAGAAAATTATGCTGCAAAGAATGAAAAGATTGTGTTTTATGTGGGAAGACTTGTTAATGAAAAGGGTGTTCATGTATTATTAAATGCAATTCCTAAAATACTGAGTGCATATAATGATGTAAAGTTTGTAATTGCGGGCAAAGGACCGTGTTTAAATAATCTTATTGAACTTAGCCAGAAGTTAAATATCAAGGAAAAAATATATTTTACTGGTTTTGTAAGTGAGGAGGTTTTGTTAAAACTATATAAGTGTTCGGATATAGCAGTCTTTCCAAGTACTTACGAACCTTTTGGTATAGTTGCTCTTGAGGGGATGGTTGCAGGCATTCCTGTTGTGGTTTCTGATACTGGAGGGCTTAGGGAAATTGTTAATCATAAAGAGGATGGAATGAAATTCTATAATGGAAATTCAAATTCTTTAGCTGATTGCATAATAGAACTATTGAAAGATGAGAACTTATCCAACAAAATACGTAATGTCGCATTGCAGAAGGTACATAAGCTTTATAATTGGAATAATATATCAGAATTGATTTCAAGTGAATACAAGTATGTTATTTCTCAATATAATAGCTAAAGAATAGCGGAATAATATAAAGGTTAATCGCCTTCAAAATGGAAGGTATTATTTAGTTGTTCAAATATTGATAGTGATTTTATATAGTTAAATTGGAGGTTTAATTGTGTCAAAAAGTAAAAAGAAATTAAAAGTAGTGCCACTAGGTGGTTTACAGGAGATTGGCAAAAACATTACTGCGTTTGAATATGGTGATGATATTATTGTAGTTGACTGTGGTCTTTCATTTCCAGAGGATGAAATGTTAGGAATTGATTTAGTTATACCAGATGTTAGTTATCTAGTAAAAAATAAAGAAAAGGTAAAAGGAATAGTTCTAACTCATGGTCATGAAGACCATATAGGTGCCTTACCATATGTTTTAAGAGAATTAAATGTTCCAATATATGGAACAAAACTGACTATTGGCTTATTAAAATGTAAGCTTGAGGAACATGGCTTGTTGGATACAACTGATTTGCAGACTTATCAGGCTGGACAAACAGTTGAGCTAGGTGCCTTTAAAGTTGAATTTATTCACAATACGCATAGTATTGCTGATTCAGTGTCTTTAGCGATATTTACTCCGATAGGAATTGTTGTCCATACAGGCGATTTTAAGATTGATTATACTCCAATACAGGGAAGTCCCATGGATTTGGCTAGATTTGCCGAGCTTGGAAAAAAAGGCGTATTATTACTGATGTGTGATAGTACAAATATAGAAAATGAAGGCTATACAATGTCTGAACGTACTGTTGGAGACACCTTTAATGAAATATTTGCAGATTGCAAGAGTAGAATTTTAGTTGCTACCTTTGCATCAAACGTTCACAGAGTACAACAGATTTTTAATTCTGCAGTGAAATATGGCCGAAAGGTTACTGTTATTGGTCGAAGTATGGTAAATGTAGTTAATGTAGCGATGGAACTAGGATATTTAACTGTGCCAGAGGGCGTATTGGTTGATATGGAAAATATGGATAAGGTTCCACAAGATAAGCTTGTAATAATTACTACAGGCAGTCAAGGTGAGCCAATGTCTGCATTGACAAGAATTACTTTTGGAGAGCATAAGAAGGTAGAGATAATTCCTGGGGACACAGTAATTATTTCAGCTTCACCTATTCCTGGTAATGAAAAGCTTATTTCAAGAGTAGTAAATGAATTATTTAAAAAGGGTGCAAAGGTAATATATGAGGCTTTAGCAGATGTCCATGTTTCAGGACATGCCTGTCAGGAGGAAATCAAGCTTATTCACAACCTTGTAAAACCAAAATTTTTCATGCCTGTACATGGTGAGCATAGACATTTAAGACAACATTCTGATTTAGCAATTAAGATGGGTACACCATGTGAAAATATATTTATTTTAGAAAATGGTAAAATTCTTGAGTTAACTCATGATTCAGCAAAAATAAATGGAAGTGTCACAGCTGGAAGAGTTCTTGTAGATGGATTAGGTGTTGGAGATGTTGGAAATGTTGTCCTTAGAGACAGAAAGCACTTATCACAGGATGGCTTGATCGTGGTTGTAATAACAATAGAAGGCGACACTGGAAATGTAGTTGCAGGTCCAGACATTATTTCAAGAGGATTCGTTTATGTTCGTGAATCTGAAGACCTTATGGATCAGCTTAGGGATATTGCTAAGCAGGCAATCAATAAAAGCAGTGGGAAAAACCGTAGCGATTGGTCTATTAAAAAGTCTGCTATACGTGAAGCACTCAAGGAACGCATTTATGAAAAAACAAAACGTAAGCCTATGATTTTGCCTATAATCATGGAAATTTAATAATTCTTCTAAATAAAACTTTCTGTAGAATTGGCTATTTTCAGCATATCTACAGAAAGTTTTTTGTTGTTGGGAGTTTTGAAAGTTAAGTTGTTATTGGATATTAATAATATTATTTGGCTGATATACAACTCTAAGAATTTGATTTTAAAGCTAACCGATTTTATCTTTTTTCAAATCCTTTTAGTATATATTTTTAAAGATTGCAAAAAGTAAATTAGGTTTAAAAAATATAGTTTGTTGGGAGGTAATATTATGGGAACCTATGGTAATGATGAAAATTTAGTATACACTGACTTTAATTCATCAGGCTGTAATGAATGCGGTTGTGAAAGCTTTAATGTTGAGCTTTCTGATAAAGTTTCACAGGATAACTATTCTAAAGGTGTGTCTTTTATTACCTTTGGAAACAAAGTCAAAATAACATACGAGGGACTGCTTGCAAAAAGTGGTGCAGATAAAGTCTTTGCCTTTGTAAGCTATGGAGATAATAACAACTGGCAGAATAGTTCGACTTACCTAATGAACAGTTCCAACCAACACAAATATGAATTAGATATCCCAGCACAGAATAGTGAGCAGGTTAATGTAGCTTTCAAGGATAGTGAAAACAAATGGGATAATAATTCAGGCAAAAATTATATTTATTATATCCAATAAGAAATAGGCAGGTAGCCGAAAGGTTGCCTGCCTATATGAATAATATTTTTATGACTATAATTTTAAATTCAAAAAAAACTCATATTAAAATTTTTACAAAATAATGATTAATTTTTCAGGATATAATTTTTTGTGAAGTAAATAATAATAGTAATCCGAAAGGATAATATTTTTAAAAGGGGCGATGTGCTTTATGGCAAATAATGAAAAATTAGTACCTGAAGCTTCAAACTCACTTGATAAAATGAAATATGAGGTTGCCGACGAGCAGGGTGTAAATCTCAAAAACGGTTATAATGGCGATATAAAAGCAAAAGATGCTGGTAAAATCGGTGGCAACATGGTTAAAAAAATGATTAAGTATGCCGAAGAACATTTGAATAAATAGTAAGAGAATTAATCTTTAATAATAAGAATTAACGGATACTGCATATTGTTTGTGAAGTGCAACTAATAGCGTTAGATTTTATATCTAACAATTGGGTTCATTCATTAAGAATATGCAGTATTTTTTTTATTGACAACATGCCAATTGTTGGAAGGTAGTGCTATCACATTAAGATATTATATTAGCTAAACTATGTAATATAAAACTCTTCTATAAAAACTCATAAAGCTGTTTAGAAATACATGGTACTTTCGTGTTTACATAATCATATTATGTAATAAAAATTATTAAGGTAGTGATAAATATGACTCAATGCCCAATGGGAACATTTCAGTATACAATTCGTTCAGGGGATACATTATGGCAAATTGCCCATCGGTATTATACTACCGTTTATGATATTGCTGCTATTAACCCGGGTGTAGATGTTAATAATCTTAACATTGGTCAAGTAATATGTATACGTCCTAAGTATCAACAGAACACTCAAAACTCTCACTCTAATCCTACGGAAATTAGCAAAGCGGAAGCAGCTTTAAATAATCACTTACGATTGCTTTGGGAACAGCATGTTGTTTGGACTAGACTAACTATTCTGAGCAATGTTTTCAATTTACCGGATGTGGATTTTGTTACTAAACGACTTCTCCAGAACCCAAAAGATTTTGAGTTAGCATTGAGACCTTTATATGGAGATAGAATTTCCTCAAAGTTTGCGGAATTATTAACTACTCACCTTGTTATTGCTGATCAACTTGTCAAGGCTGCCAAGGCAGGTGATACAACTGCAGCAGCAGATGCAGAAAAAAGGTGGTATGCTAATGCCGATGAAATAGCAGCTTTTCTTGCAAGTATTAATCCTTACTGGTCTCAAGGAAATTGGAGAGCAATGCTGCATGAACACCTTTCATTGACTAAAACCGAAGCTGTTGATATGTTGACTAATAATTTTTCAGATGGGATTTCAATATTTGATAAAATTGAGAAACAAGCATTAGAAATGGCTGATGTGATGACGTATGGTATTGTTAAACAATTTCCAAATAAATTTTAAAGTAGTTAAAATAATTTACCTATAACTAAAAATATATGATTTTAAAGAATTGAAATATTTATAATAGCTTAATTGAGCATAAGAATAGCCCACAAGAGAAATCCTCGTGGGCTCATGGCTTATTTAAGGTTTTCTTTTAATTGCTTTTCAAGTTCCTTATTTATATCTTTCTTAATATTTTGAACATTGTTATTTACATTTAAAGTTATAGACTCTTTGGCTTGTTTAACCTGAGCATCAAAAACAGTATCAGCTTCTTTTTTAACATTTTCATAATAACTGTTTACTTCCTGATTAGCTCGGTCTATTTCATTATTCTTATGGGTTTCGATTT
>JAEWAX010000068.1 GCA_023391425.1 Bacillota bacterium
GATTTACACTCTCCAATCCCTGGTTATGATGTTTTTGATAGGTATTATGAGTTAGGTGGTGAAATTATAACTATAGGATCAGATGCTCATTTCACAGAACATTTGGGGCATAGTTTTAAGGAAGCTATTGATTACCTGAAAAGCATAGGCTTTAAACATTTAGTTCATTATGAAAATAGAAAACCTGTATTTGAGAAGCTGTGAAATTTTAACAGCTTCTCTTTTTTTTAAAAAACATTTTTGTAATGGTTAGCTTGCACTACATATTATTAATGCCCCAATCATTAATCTCTTTAAAAATTGGAAAAAGACTGTTACCTTTATCAGTCAGTTCATACTCTACTTGAGGAGGAATAGTTGGATATTCAGTTCTCTTTATCAAACCTGATTCTGATAATTCCTTTAGTTGGTTGCTAAGAACTTTGTGAGTAATTCCTGCAATATTACTCTTTAATTTTCCATATCTTATTTTTTCATATACAAAAATAAGATATAGTATTTCTATTTTCCACTTACCTCCAATTATACTCAAGGTATATGAGAATGGACATTTGCCTAATTCATTTATAAATAGCATTTTATTATTTTCCATATATCCCCTTATTTAATCTAGATAAACTTTTCCAAATTATATCATACTGCTTACCGCAAGGATAGTACTTAACCTTAAAGTGCGTACTTTTTAATTTGTCAAACATCTATTATGCTTAATACAGAAAGGAGTTTCATATGGAACAAATAAAATATATACCTAAAAATATTTGCGCAAGGCAAATTAATATTATCTTAGATGGAGATGTAATACATAAAGTAGAATTTATAGGTGGATGTCCAGGAAATACTGATGGAATCAGCCGAATGGTATCTGGATTAACCACAGAAGAAGTAGTCAGAAAGCTAGCTGGAGTTAAGTGTATTGGAAATACTTCTTGCCCTGATCAGCTTGCAAAAGCATTATCACAGCATACTACTTTACAAGTATAAATGCAGCTAGAAATTATGTCATCGCCATAGCTCAACATATGTTTTAAAATTAAATTAATGGAGGCAATATTTAATGGAAATTAGACGTGCAACAGAAGATGATATTGAAGGCTTAGTTGATAACAGAATGGACTTTATTTATAGTATAAAGAATATTCGACCACCCAAGTCATTCGAAAATTTAACCTATGAATATTTAAAGGAACATTTAAAAAATGAGACACTTGCTGCTTGGATAGCTATTGATGAAATAAAGATAGTATCAGCATGTATTCTATGTGTTACCCAACAGCTACCACTGCCTATTAGTATTAATGGGAAAATAGGTTATGTATATAATGTCTTTACGCTTCCTACTTATAGGAGACAAGGTATTGCTCTACAACTACTTGAACAGTTGAAGGAATATTCTATAGATAATGGGATTTCGCTACTTAACTTAACGGCAACAGAAGATGGGTTATCTCTATATCAGAAAGCTGGTTACAAATTGTTAGAAAAGGAAATGAGACTGAGTCTACAAAGATGTCCAGCATCTAAGTGATATACATTTAAAGCCAGGTATGAAAGCATGTTAACTTGACCTCCATACCTCTGTAAAAAATCATTTTAGAAATCTCATTACATAAAAGCTTACTAAGACATAAATAGGGTGCTAAGAATAGCGCCCTATTAGATTATTATTCAATTTGCTAATTATTCAATTTGCTATTAGTTTTACCCTACTTCATAAATAGATATAAAAATTTATCTTAATCTGCTATATAACATTTTTGAAACGTAGTCTAAATAATTATTTTCAAAAGTAATACTTTTTTCAACGATAAGTACTGAAATTCCGTGGACGATACTCCATATTGATAGAATGTCTGTAACATATGTGTTTTGGTCTACTTTGATCGAGTCAAGATATGCTGCCGCTATCTCTTTAAAAATTGCAAATGGACTATTTTCAGTGTATTCAAACTGATTGTCTACAATTTTAACACAATACCTTTGTGATGTCAGAAAAAGAAATTTCATATGTTCCGGGTTTTCAACCATAAATTGCACATACTTTATGCCCATTTCCACCAGACGTATATTCGGTTTATCATTAAACTCTAACATAGCTTCTTTTAAGGAAGACTTAAAACTTTCTATAACAGACATACTAATTGCAGTTAAAAGTTCTTCTTTTGATTTATAATGCTTATAAGGTGCAGCATGGCTTACACCACACATTATCGCAACTTTCCTCATAGAAAAATTCTGATAGCCAACCTCATTTAAATGCTGCAAGCCATTGCAAATCAATCTTTCTTTAAGTTCCCCGTTATTAAGTTTCTTATTCAAAATTCCACCGCCTATATTGATGTATAGATACTTAGCAAGTGTATCACACA
This sequence comes from Bacillota bacterium, assembly GCA_023391425.1. Taxonomy (GTDB): domain Bacteria; phylum Bacillota; class Clostridia; order Acetivibrionales; family DSM-1351; genus Ruminiclostridium. Next base: position 2,370 of record JAEWAX010000068.1, read on the forward strand.
AGGTTGACAGTGTAAACCTAACCCAGTATACTATTATGTATGGTAGGCACTGTCTACCATACATAATAGTATTGATAATTTACAACATAAGCAGAGTTCTTAGGCTTAGGGAGTTGATTCTCCCTCAAGTCTTAGAAATCGCGATTCTGGGTTGTACCGCCGCTTTACTGCCAATAAAAGAAGATGGCGTATTAGCGGTGGTAGACATTTGATAAATGGTAGACATTTGATAAATTGAAAGAAAGGATGATTGAGTATGGAGAAAACCATATTAGGGCGTACAGGACTTGAAGTATCAGTATCAGGATTAGGCTGTGGAGGATTTAGCAGGCTAGGTATGTTTTCAAAAGGTATTGACAATGCTAGTAGTTTGGTTAAATATGCATATGAAAATGGCGTTAATTTTTTTGATACAGCGACTATTTATGGCACTCAACTGGCAGTAGGAAATGCTTTAGAAGGTGTATGTCGTGACAGCTATATCATTTCGTCAAAATTCCAATATAATATCGACAAAGCCCTTAAATCTGCAGATGAGCTGGAAAAGAACTTAGATCAAAGCTTAAAAGAACTGAAAACCGACTATATCGATATTTATCATCTTCATGGTGTAATACCACAAGCCTACAAAAACATAAGAGACAGATTTTACCCTGAGCTACTAAAAATGAGAGAAAAAGGTAAAATTCGTTTCATAGGGCTTACTGAATTATTTGGCTTGGACAACACTCACGAAGCTTTGAAATTGGCACTAGCCGATGACCTTTGGGACGTAGTAATGGTTGGCTATAATATAATCAATCCATCGGCAACAAAAACAATTCTACCGTTGGCAAAGGAGAAGAACGTAGGTACTATCTGCATGTTTGCCGTTAGGAATTCATTATCAGACCCTTCTAAGTTAAAGCTTGATGTACAGAAAATGATTGCCGCACATCAAGTTGATGAGAATCTTGTAAAAGAAGATCATACAATTGATTTTCTAGTTGACAATGGATATGCCAAATCAATCACGGAAGCGGCATATCGTTTTTGTCGTCATTCAAAAGGTATAGATATTACTTTAACTGGAACCGGGAATATCGAGCATTTAGAGAGTAATCTTAAAAGTATATCTATGCCACCATTGCCAAAGGATGTTTTGGAAAAACTCGAAATGATGTTCGGCAAGGTTGACTGTGTTAGCGGGGCACAAGAATTTCCCCCAATGAAGTAAGAAACTTATTATTTTTTGTGAAACTTTCAGCAATACTTATACTTACTAATACTAAAGATAGAGTTTAGTTCTAATGATATAGATAAGTTTTTTATAATGGGGTGCTAAAATAGCACCCCTAAACGATATTTATTTCTGAATTAGATCTATGGAACCCAATACAACGTGTGCCAATCCAAAGCCTAATACACCAGCACCAATTGCAACCGTTGTATCACGCTTAGTCATGCCACGTTTTTTCATGTCATAGCCTCGCATCGCCAACCCTGTTGCCGTGACAGCTGTACCTAAAATAGCAGGAATTAGTCCTTCGCGCAAAAGAATCCCTCCTCTAATTTTGAGCAGTAAAATAATAACTTTGAAAAATTCGTTTGTTACTATTTTTTGCTTCATTGAAATAAAAATCAATATTAATGTTTACTATTATTAAAATTGTATGTTAGTAACATATTCATATGTTTTTAATGCTTTCCAATTGATTTAAATATATTTTAATACAATATTAATCAATCGTTCCCCCACCTACAACAACATCTCCGTCATAAAAAACAACTGCTTGGCCTGGAGTGATTGCCCTTTGAGGAACATCGAAAGTTACTTTAACTTTATTATTGTCGAGTACATGTATTGTTGCAGGCGATTCCTTTGCTGAATACCTAATCTTTGCACCAACTCTCATACCATCAACCGGTTTCTCTATAGAAATAAAGTTTAAATCTGATGCAGTAAGTTCGTTAGAAAACACTTCGCTGTCATCGCCTAATACAACTCTATTTGTCTTTGCATCTAGTGCTACCACGAACATAGGCTTGCCAAATGCAATTCCTAGACCTTTTCTCTGTCCAACAGTGTAGTGTACAATACCTTTGTGATTACCCAGAACATTTCCTTGTGTATCAACAAATTTGCCAGGTACTATCTCCTTATCACAGTTTTCACTTAAAAACTTCCCATAGTCATTATCATTAATAAAGCAAATCTCCTGACTATCTGGTTTTGATGCCACAGATAGACCAATTTCTCTTGCCATTTCCCTTATTTTATCTTTGGGATAGTCTCCTACTGGCATAAGTGTTCTGCTTAATTGCTCCTGCGTCAAGTTGTACAGAGCATAAGTTTGATCTTTCTTATCAGTAACAGATTTCTTCAATACATACCTATTAGACACTGCATCATACATAACTTTTGCATAATGTCCAGTTGCGATATAGTCTATTCCCATTGAGACAGCCTTATCTAGCATCGCCTGCCACTTAACATGCCTATTGCAAGCAATACATGGGTTTGGTGTTCTCCCTTTGAAGTATTCCTCTTTAAAATATTCAATAACGGTTTTATAAAAAATGTCCTTAAAATTCAGAACATAATATGGTATTCCAAGTCTATTTGCCACTCTTCTGGCGTCGTCTACCGCAGATAATGAGCAGCAGCCTCCTTCAGATTTTTTCATCTCTTCGTCCATATCCTGCCATATCTGAAGAGTAACACCAATAACCTCATAACCTTGTTGCAATAAAAGGGCGGCAGCTACAGAACTGTCTACGCCGCCGCTCATACCAAGCATTACTTTTTTTGAACTCATTAACTTTCTCCCATTACATTAGTCTTCCAAATCTTCCTCACGCCCATGACTATGGTTACAGCTACTACAGCAGCCTGTACAATCAATGCTTTCATCTGGAACTTGGCCATTCTTTCTTCTATAATCCTCAAGTGCTGCAGCAATTGCTTCCTCAGCCAGGTTTGAGCAATGCATTTTTGCTGGTGGCAATCCATCTAATGCCTCAGCAACAGCCTTATTTGTTATCTTCATTGCCTCTTCAACAGTTTTGCCCTTTACAAGCTCAGTAGCCATACTACTTGTTGCAACGGCAGCACCGCAACCAAAGGTTTTAAATTTGGCATCTACTATTATATTATCTTCAATCTTTAAATACATTTTCATTATATCCCCACATTTTGGGTTTCCAACCTGACCTACACCATTTGCATCTTCAATTTCTCCAACATTTCTTGGATTTGTGAAGTGATCCATAACCTTTTCACTATACATATATATACCTCATTTCTACCCTAATATAATTATTTTCTGTATTTCTATTTATTTTTTACTGCCTCATAAAGAGGTGACATATCTCTAAGTCTAGTAACTATTTTAGGAATTTCTTCTAATATATAATCTACATCTTCTTCTGTATTTTCATCTCCAAAAGATAACCTTAGAGATCCATGTGCTATTTCATGTGGAAGTCCTATAGCTAGCAACACGTGAGAAGGATCTAAAGAACCTGATGAACAAGCAGATCCACTCGAACCGCATACTCCCTTCATATCAAGCATTAATAGAAGTGACTCTCCCTCAATAAATTGGAAAGAAATATTCACATTACCTGGAAGCCTTTGAGTTCTATGTCCATTAAGTCTAATGTAGGGAATCTTTGCCATAAGTCCTTCGATTGTCTTTTCTCTTAAGCTAATCAGTTTCTTGTTGTACTCTTCAAGATTTTTTGTTGCCAATTCAATAGCCTTACCTAAGCCAACAATACTAGGGATATTTTCAGTACTTGCTCTTTTACCTCTTTCTTGCTGCCCACCATGAATTAAAGAAGAAATCTTAACACCTTTTCTGATATATAAGGCACCTATTCCTTTTGGTCCATAGAATTTATGTCCAGACAATGACAACAAGTCTATGTTCATTTTTTCAACATCAATAGGTATATTTCCAACAGCCTGTACAGCATCAGTATGAAATAAAATGCCCTTTTCATGTGCAAACGCACCTATTTCTTGTATTGGCTGTATAGTACCTATTTCATTATTTGCAAACATTATGCTAATAAGAATTGTGTTCTCCTTAATAGCATTTTTTAATTGTTCCAAGGAGACAAGTCCATCACCATCAACTGGTAGGTATGTAACCTCGAAACCCTCTCCCTCTAGATATTTGCATGAGTTCATTATTGCTGGATGTTCAATTGCTGATGTAATAATATGTTTACCCTTATTTTTATATGCAGCCGCAATACCCTTTAGAGCCCAGTTGTCAGCTTCACTTCCCGATCCAGTAAAATATATTTCTCTAGCCTGTGCACCTAGTGCCTTTGCTACTTTCTCTCTGGCTTCCTCAACTGCCTTCTTACTATCACGACCTATGCTATATATTGAAGACGCATTACCAAAATGTTCACAAAAATATGGCTTCATAGCGTCAAATACTTCTGGCTTAACATATGTGGTTGCAGCATGATCTAAGTAAATTGTTCTATCTCCCATAACAAACACTCCCTCTTATTTTGGAATTCCTTTTATAATATACCCTGCAAAATGCAATAAAAACAAATTATATATAATAAATATAATCATTTTTGGTTTTATTTTCATAGTCTAAGACAAGATCGGCAATAGTAAACGAATCAACTACCTCATTAATCTTATCTCTGAGTTTAGCCCACACAGGCGCTGTTACACATACATCAGCCTTATCACAGTCTGTAGGCAGGTCTAAATCAATACATTCAACTGGACAAAGTGTACCTTCAAGTGACCTTAAAACATCTCCAACTGTTATCTTGTCAGCCGGCTTAGAAAGTATATAGCCGCCTTGTGCCCCTCGAACGCTTTTAACAAGTCCAGATTTTTTAAGAGATGCGAAAAGCTGCTCAAGGTAGTTTTCTGAAATTCCTTGCCTCTGCGCAACACTTTTCAAAGACACTTGACCATCTTTGTCATTAACTGCCAAATCAACAATAGCTCTAAGTCCATATCTTCCTTTTGTAGACACCTTCAAGTTAATCACCCTAATTCCAACTAATTTACTATGATTTAATTAGATGTTAACATATTAACATTATGAATGCAAGTATTCATATTACACCATTTAATTGGATAATCTCTCAAATGAAGGAGCTATAACATCTTGTCTTGAGCATATTATCAATTTCTTCAATACTCTTGCCTTTTGAGCATAAAATAAATACACCATAGCTTGTTCTATTATTAGTGCTCATAACAGAACTTGTATTTTCTTCTGTTATTGCTGAGAAATCAAAGTTCCCACCCTCATAAACAACAGCATCTATTGGCTTAGTATATGTGTATAAATCAACAACAGTATAGCCCTTTTGCTTAAGTCCCTGCGCAATACTGAATAGATTTGATTGAACCGCAACTATCATATTTGTCACCTCTATCTCCAAAATATCCATAATGGGATATTATTTACAGAGGTACAATAATTATTCTTATAAAATTTTCTTAAGAAGGGTTCCTTTGAAATAATTTATTCTTAAGTACGCTACATTTAAGATTAATCCTTAGTAGTGTCTTGAGTTGTATCGTCCGTAGGCTCTTCATTGTAATCTTCAGAATATTCTTCATTAGTTTCTTCTGTAGTATCTTCACAGTCATCTATTGTAGTAGTTTTAGGTTTCTTTTTGCGACTCGGCAAGGGTTTATTAGTGAATATAAACCAAATCGCTATAATTAAATAAATCATTATACTTGCTGGCAAATAGTACTGAAATATTGCTATGTTTAGCAATAAAAGAATGAAACCAGCTAATAAGACCCATGCCAAAACTCTTTTTAACATATTTTTTACCCTCCATGAGTCGCTTTTGCGACTACAATTTATAATTAAATTGCTTTTATCTAAAATAAATTACCATACTGTTTATCATATCTGCTTTATCATTTCTGCTTTATCATTTCTGCTTTATCATATCTGTTTTATCATATCTGTTTTTTCAGATTTCCTTAGTTGCTGTCTGTCAAGTTTCTCTCCATTTTTCCAGCCAATCCTTTATTTTTGCCTCATAGCCATTTGCAGTAGGATTATAATACAAGGTACCCTTCATTTCATCAGGTAAATACTCTTGTTTAACAAGGTTATTTTCATAATCATGTGCATACTTATAACCTTTTCCATAACCAAGCTGTTCCATACCTTTTGCTGCAGCATTTCTCAAATGCATTGGTACACTGCCAGTGTTCTTGGTTTCAACATCTGACAGGGCTCTGTTAATTGCCATGTATGCAGAATTTGATTTTGGGCTGCAGGCTACTGTGACAGCTGCATGAGCAAGAATTATTCTAGCCTCTGGCATTCCAATCATTTTAACAGCTTGAGCTGCTGCAACCGCAACCTGCAATGCTGTTGGATTGGCCATACCTACATCCTCTGAGGCACATATTATAATTCTTCTAGCTAAAAATTCCACATCTTCACCTGCGTATAAAGCTCGTGCTAAATAAAAAACAACAGCATCAGGATTACTGCCTCTCATTGATTTTATAAATGCGCTAATGTTATCATAATGTTCTTCACCATTTTTATCAAAGCGTATCGCCTTTTTCTGAACACATTCCTCAATAGTATGAAGGTTAATGTCTATTTGTCCATTCTCAGCCAGTTCAGATGTAAGTACAGCTAACTCGATTGAATTAAGTGCAGTCCGAGCATCCCCTGAACAAACCTCACATAAATAATCAAGTGCATCCTCAGAAATTTTGATATTATAGGTTCCTAAACCTCTTTCTTTATCCTCAATAGCATTTTGTATAAGTTTCTTTATATCGCTATTTTCTAACGGTTTGAGCATGAACACCGTTGACCTTGATATTAATGCCTTATTTACCTCAAAAAAAGGGTTCTCAGTAGTTGCACCAATTAAAACAATTGACCCGTCCTCTACAAATGGTAAAAGTGCATCCTGCTGTGACTTATTAAAACGATGAATTTCATCAATAAAAAGTACTGTTCTACCTTTAGGATTTAGCATTGAATTTTTAGTATCAGCAGCTATTCTCTTTATATCTGCAACACCAGAAGTCACCGCATTGAGCTTTTCAAAGCTGGACTCAGTAGTATTGGCTATAATCCTTGCAAGAGAGGTTTTCCCTGTACCCGGAGGGCCGTAAAGAATGATTGAAGTTATTCTATCCGCTTTAATCATTCTATACAGCATTTTGTCCTTGCCAATGATATGACTCTGCCCAACAAATTCTTCAATTGTCCTTGGCGACATTCTATACGCCAATGGTTGTATCTTTTCTCTCATTATTCACCTTCTAGATTACAATAACCCTCCTCTGTTTTAATGAAGTCTCTATCTGAGATCTAAGCTTTGGAGGTATAAATATTCAAGTAAACCTAAGCACTCTGTTTCTATTCCGATTTAGCTGAACACATTTTAATTTATAATTTTAAATGAGCTCCAAATATCATTAATCTCTTTTACAGCTTCTTCCGTGGCTGTCAAATCAGGAATAATACTTGTATAGCAGTATGAATACTTACCAGACTCAAAACAATAGCATGTCACATTTGCATAGAAATCTGTGTCTTGGTTTTCTACTTTGTAGGTATAAGTTCTAATCTGATAACCCTTATCACTTTTTGTACTTTGAGTAGGTGTAACTTTATAAACGGATTTTAGCATTTGCATGATGTTAAACTTTTCTTCATCAGAAAGCGTTTTTGATAAAGAATTGTTTTCTACAGCATTAACCATTACACTTGCCCCTGTATTTGGGTTCTGAAAGTTTGTAGAATTATCATATGAGCTATTATATTTTGTCCAATATCCTGGAATTTTTGCACTCCAGTTATATGTTTTGCTTAAATAGTCAAATGCCTCATCCTGCGGAGATACACGTACTGCTACATTTTTACTATTATATTTTTCTAAATCTTTCTGATATTTTGCTTCATCAATAGTGTAAAATTTCATTTTATTGATAGTATCAATATATTGAGCTTTTGATTTCTCATATTCACTCTCAGGAAGCTTTATTGAAATTTCATAAACGAACCCATTTTTTATAAAATAAAGTTCATCAATCATATAGACTTTATCAGCCTGCTTAATAGTGAATTTAAGATTCTGTCCCTCAGTATCTGCAATATTAATTAAACCTGAGCTAACGAAAGTGTATGCTTTTGGATTAAAATATTCATTATATTTTTTCTTGAT
>JAEWAX010000036.1 GCA_023391425.1 Bacillota bacterium
ATCTCGCTGAGATGAAACCTATATTAAAATTAGAGGAACTAAGCATTACATATGGTTTATTATGGATGCTCTAAAAAAGTTTATTCTAGCCTATTAAGTATAATACAAATGGTACCTTTACGAAGAGGGAGATACTTTCTTTCCTTCCCCGAGCATGCTACTTATTTTCTTTTTTTGTTATTTTCTTAAGGCCTACTAATAAATTCAAAATATATTGAAACTCAGACGTTTTATGAAATAACAATACTATTATTATATTTGGGAAAAATAAACAAATAATTCCTCGTATTAATAAAACAAGTACTGCATCAGTTGTAGTTATAAGGTTACAACAAATCAATATAACAGCTGTAATAAAAATTGAACATAGTAAATATATAAAAAAATTCTTGCAATATGGTTTAAGCGATCTTTTAAAGACATATTTGTATACATTCCATGGCATAACAAAAATTAATGAAGCTGTACTTATTGTTGTTGCTAACAAAATCCCCATGATACCTAGTTTAAATAATCCTGCTAATATAACACATATTAATAAATTTATAATTCCCTCCAATAAAGACCAATACTTAAAAAAAGGATATGGGCTATATAAACCAGCAGAATTTCTTACTGTTTCTATGGCTGATGTCATAGATCGTAAGTAGAAATTAACAACAATTATAATTACAACATGAAATGGGAATATCGCATTCTTACCTATCCAAAGTGATATAAATGGGTTTAGTAACGCAATTAAACAAACTGAGGAAAAACATGTAATCCAAAAGTTTAAGAAATATATTTTATTGAATAATTCATGATACTTATCCAATGATTCTTTAATTAAGAAGTTACCAAAGCTAGCTCGAACCCCATTAAAAACTTGTCCAACTAAGTTAGATATGATAGTAATAATTAATATATAATTAGAATAAAGGCCAACCTCAGTAATCCCTATAAAAATAGAAATTAGAATATTGTCTGTTCCAAATACGCAATACCCTGCTATACTTCCTATAAAAAGTGCCTTTGCATTTTTTATAATTTCAGCCTTATCCTTAGAATTTAATTTTACTACATCTTTTCCTTTTAAATATGGATACTTTTTATTCGCTAACAAATAAAAGATTATATTACATAAAAATCCAAGAAGTATTTTAGCTATCAAATATAAAATAAAATCATGAGTTGTAATAAGTATTACAATTTGCATAACAGATATTAAAAAAGAGAATATCGTTTGGATTATATTTATTATGTAGCTTTTTTGATCAGCAGAAAAAATATTTTTTTTATACACTAGTATATATGAAAGAACTGAATCCAATAAAAAGCACAGATAAATCTTAATTAAGTACGTATTATCAACATTTTCTTTTATTATTATATTTATAAAAGGGACAAATAACAATCCTATTGCCCCTACTGCCAAGGCAATATATTTATAAAATTTACCATATAATTGCATTGTAGCCTTAACTTGTTCAAGGTCATTATTAGCTAGTGGTTTATAGAGGCTATAGTAAATTGCACCTCCTATTCCTAATTCTGCTAAACTTAGCATAGAAATAATATTAGAAAATAGTCCATTTATTCCAAGTAACTCTAGCCCCATTATATTAACAAATATTTTTCTTGAAATAAGCCCCAAAATAATCAATATGAATTGTGAAAATATTCCTGAAACAATATTTAAAAATGAATATCTTTTCCTCATTATTTCTCCTAGTATTACAGTCATAGCCAATTCTTTACCTTTTCTATTGGTTAGGCTATGCTGTTTTATGTATAATATCTTTTAACTACTAATAATGTAAATAGATATGTTAACTTATTTTGTGTTTGATTTATAACAAGCATTTAAATTATTAATTACTTTATTGATATTTATATTATTATCATTAAGATATGCAGTAGTTATTTTTTCAGCTTCAACAATATCTGACACATTATTAATCAATTTAGTTTTGGTTTTGTTGGTAATTTTATTTTTAGCAAAATTAATACATTTAAAAATATATGTTTTAAAAATATATGTTCCTAATTTATATATGGCTTTTGCTTTATTTATACCAATACTACTACTATAATTATAATAATGACCCATTATTTCTTTCGAATATTGTGGTGAACTATTTAAGCACCTTGCTGTTAACGCCGCACATTCAAAATGAGATAATAAATCTTTTTGTATCAAATTCATGTCTTTAATAGAAGCCAATCCAGAATCTGCCCATATTGTTTCAACACTGTAAAATCTCGGAACCTCAATAGCCCATTCATAATTATAATGGCCTGTAAAATGAGGTGCATCTTCTAACTTACCTGTATGTCTACCTGTAGCTGAGTCTGCAGAAGAACTTTTATTACATGCACCTGCAATTGTTAATGGATAGTCTATTGATACAACTTTTTTAATTAATAATGATAGTGCAATACAGCTATATATATCTGGTGCAAGTCCGCCAAAATAGCTACCGGTTATTTCTTTAATTTGTTCCATATACTCTCTTTTTACAACTCCATGATATACTTTTACCAAATCTCTTAATAAATAGTTTTGGCATCCGTCTGCCATTAACTTATCTAATTCTATTTTTGTATTACTAATTTTAACTTTACATGTAATTTCAGATATTAGTATACTTCCATTATCAATATTTTCTTTATTAATGGATGTACCTGATTCGGGCCAAAGATAAAAAAACTGCAGTCCTGGTTTTATTGCATCAACATTATTCTGTTTTGCCCATTCAACAACTTTTATTATTTCTGGATTTATTCCATCATCATCACCAATTGCACATACATATTCACCATCACAAAGTTCCATTGCCTGGCTAAAATTACCTATTGTAGATAAAATTCCCCCATGATAATTGTATTTCAATCTCTTATCATTTTTATACTCTGAAAGCATATATTCTAACTCGTTGGTATCACTATTGTTTTGAACTATCAACTCAAAATTATTATATGGAAAAGAAAGAATTTGCTTAGTAACAGACAAAGCATATTTCTCTCTATTTTTACTTGGAACTATAATTGATAATAATGGTTCTCTAATTTCATTCATGCTCTTTCTCCTATACATTAGTTATTATCGTAAACATAGCATTAGATCTATTAATTTTTAGACTATCAAAAAGCTTTATCTATATTTATTTCAGAGGCATTTACAAATCTATTGTCACTAAAAAACACATTATTATTACAAACCTCTTTATTAATAATCAACTTATTGTTATACTTTTTCCACCCTGATTCGGTGTAAAAAGGAATTAACTTATCTTTGCACAACAGAATCCCAATTTTATTTATATTATTCAAATAAGAAGTACAAGCGCACATCAATAATTTCCCCATATTTTTCCCGATGTAATTAATATCTACACACACATTCCCTATTCCATAAACATTATAATCAATATTTTCAACATAAATTTTAACGTTAACTATATTCATATAGGATATAATTGTATTCTCTTTATTAAAAATCATCAGATGTTTATCATAACAATTTAAATTTTGTGAAATCCATCTTAATTGTTCATCCATCGGATATTTCCAATGCTGCCCTTTAATTAAAACAATTTTATTCAATTGCTCATTGGTTATATCTTTATGATTAATACATTTAATTGTCAGAGAATATATGTCTTCCATAATTATATCGATTCCTTTCGCTTGGATTAAAGCATAAAACGCCACGAAAAAGCGTTGGCTTTGATCCATTCTTTTTAATCATATGTGTAGACCGCCTTTTCAAGCCGAGCAAATATGGAATTAAGTCAGCTACTGAATAACTTTAATTTTGTCTTCATGTCAATTTTTGAAACAACCTCAATATGGCTTGTTTGTTGTACCCTTAAGTGGCATATAAGTCTCAGTTTTCTTTTTCAACCTTACATCTCCATCCACCATCCACAAGGAAGTGCAACAAATTTATTATAAAACTCTGTTACTCCTTTAAGTTCTGTTTTCTCTCCGAATATACTATAGCAATTATTATTCAAATGCACACCAGATGCATAAAACCCAAGTTCCCTAAATTTAAGTATTGTCTCTCTTTTTCTTTCAGATAACAACCCATATACCCAATAATTAGGGGTTGTTTCATCTCTTTTAATAGATTTAACCTCTTTTAAATTTTCATATAAATAACTATCCCAATACTTAGCATTTTTCCGCTGCTTTTGTAATACTTTTCGTACTTGCTTCATTTGTTGAATTCCGATATAAGCATTTACATCACTCATCGTTGCACTGTAACCTATCATTGTTATATCACAATTTGGATTGATTTCTCCAATATCGTCTCTAAATCTACTTCTATCTATACCACAATCTCTAACTAAAATACTTTTATCATATAAAGCTCTGTCTTTGAATATTACCGCTCCACCATCAATAGTATTAGGAATTCTTACGGCAGTAAATGAAAAAACTGTTACATCTGTTCCAACGTTTCCAATTTTATTACCTTTATATTCCCCACCAAATGCTTCAATACAATCATCAATAACTGGTATTCCATATTTTTTGCCAATTTCATTAATTTCATCAATATACCCTATATAGCCACAGTAATGATTATGTATAATTGCTTTTGTATTCTTTGTTATTCTTTTTTTAACGCTATCAGGCGAAAGAGTGCCCGTAGATGGATCAATATCAGCCCATCTTACCCTTATTCCTGCAGAAACTAACGGTTGTGTTGATGCAAGGCATGCCATAGGAGATAAAATTATCTCATCACCTATACCTATTCCAAGGCTAGCCAATGCAACTAATATTGACATATTAAACGAATTGGTTACTATTAAATTATTCGTACATATAAAACCTGAAAGTTCTCTTTCAAATTCACGGCCATAATTTCCATATGCAAGTTGTCCACTATTTAAGATAGAGATTATACGTGGTAATTCAGGCATGTACGGTTTAAATAATGGTATCATATCAATTTCCTCTCTTTATATGGCATATCCTTACCAACCTTTTTTAACTGCAGAGACTATTTTTTCCCTATCTTCATCACTAACCCACCAACCACAAGGAATGTGAACAAACTCATTATAGAATTTATCAAGATTGGGTAATGATCTTGTAGATTTAAATACACTATGTCTATCATTTCTTAAATGTAATGGAGAGACCGTTATTCCACTTTGTTCCATCATCTTAATAAAGTCATCTCGTCTTTCAACTCTAATGGTAAAAAGCCAATAGCTCGGTTCAGTATCCTCATAATATGGAATTAAGGTGACCCCTGGAATATTTTTTAATTGTTCATCGTAAAACTTCCCATTTTCTATATACCTTAGTGAATTTTGATCCAAACATTCAAGTTGCACTAGTCCCACTGTAGATATAACATTGTTCATATGATATTTATAACCCGCTTCAGTAATGTTACTTTCTAGTCTTGGAATTCTTTTATCAAGACCAAACCAGCGTAGTTTTTTTGCCCGAATGTATTCTTCTTCATTTTTTAAACACAACAATCCTCCATCTACAGTAGTCATATGCTTTATTGCTTGGAAAGAAAAACATGTATATGCTGAATTTTTGCCAATATATTCTCCCCTATATTTGCTTAAGAATGCATGTGAAGCATCTTCTATAACAGGTATATTGTACCTATATGATATGTCATTTATCCTATTCATATCACATACCATGCCTGCATAATGAACAACCATTATAGCCTTTGTTTTATTTGTTATCAAACTTTCAATTGAATCTGGAGAAATCAGTCCTGTTTCTCTATCTACATCTGCAAAAACTACCTTCGCACCAGTTATAGCTATTGTTGTATTTGTTGGTTCCGCAGTTAATGCTGTACTAATAACCTCATCACCAGTTTCTACACCAATAAGCTTTAAAGCAATGTGTAATGCAGCTGTTCCAGAATTTACACTTAAGCAGTATGGATTACTAATCAAACTTGAAAGTTTCTTCTCAAATTCTGCAACTGCTTCACCTTCAGCAATGTAGCCACTAAATAGAATTTCTTCTAAACGAGGCATTAGTATCTCTTTGGGTGGCATATAAGGTTTTACTAATGGAATAATATTTATCATAATTGTGATTCTTCCTTTCATAAAAACAATTTTTTGTTGTACTATATAATTCATTTTTATCGTTTCCACTCAATAAATTTATTTATCAATTCGTCTATCTAATTTACATTTAGCTATCAAGTATTCGAGCTTCTAGATTTTTTGAATTTAACAAGTTCTAATTCAATCATTCATGTTTGAATAGCAGTGCTGGATCAACTACAACTGCCACCTTTAAATCCATTCTCAATAATCCCCTTGCTTGTATTTCCCTAATAGCAATATTCTTAAGCTTTATGTATTTGTCTTTAAATGGTATATTATAAATAGTTTCTGCTATAATGCATAGAGTACTTAATCACAATTTTCTGCCTAATGAAAAGTGATTATGCCATTTTGACTTTTATATCCCCCTCTTCTAAACTTTGTTTTATAAAACGATTATCTTTATTTACTCCAAACGTCAATGAGATTTTCTAAATATGATCTTTAGACATCATTTCTAAAGTTTAAATTTACGATAGCATCAATAGTGTGACTTAAAACATTTGAAATATAATTATAATCATGTTTTTTGGTAGCCAATTTAAAATTATTTTCTCCATATTTATTTATCAAATGTCTGTCGCTATAAAACTGCTTAATAGCATTTGCTAGTGCTATATAGTTCTTTGGAGAGAAACATAGCCCATTGTACTCGTGAATCATATGTTCCCTTGTTTGTGGATAATCTGATACAATAGCGGGTTTACCAAAATATCCTGCTTCGAAAACCGGCCTTGCTTGATGTGGGCTAGTTGAAGGAAATAGAAGTATATCACAATCACTGTAAGCATTATACATATCTTTTTGAATACCAATAAATTTTATCTTATCATTTAAATTATTTATATTAATTATCTTATAAATATTATTTAGATATTTGTTTCTTCGAACTGTAATTATTTTTTTAAAAAAAGATAACCCACTTACACTTACGACATTACAATATCCTGCAACAGTAAGTTCAATATCAAAATCTTTTAATATACTAAGTGCTTTTACAGCTATATCTAAACCCTTAATTTTATCACCACCTCCTACAAAAAGCAGTTTCAGTTTTTCATTCATCTCAAATTTACTTGAATATTGTTCCTTATGAGTATTAAAAGCACTAATATCTACACAATCCCTGATCACCTCACAAACAGGTCTTTTCACATCAATACGTTTCTTATCATACTCTGAAATATATAAAACACCATCAAAGCGATTTAGAAAATGCTTCATTAGTTTGTTTCTTACTACAATAACATCTTTTGGTAGTGTCTCCCTTACATAGCATACAGATTTCGCTCCGCTTTTCTTTATTATTTTTTGCATCCAACATAGAACCATTGAGTTCACAATAATTAAATCTGCTTTTTCAGAGAGAAATATTTCTTCCCAATATTTTTTACTTTTAAATACTTGATATAAGCTTAAGAAAAATGATCTAGATAACAATTTAGGCCCACCGCTATAATAGTTAAAATAACCTGGAGAAACAGAATAAGTTTTTACATTAAAACCCTTATTCTCCATAAATGTAGCCATATCAGAGGGATATTGGGGACAATATATAACAATGTCAAATTTATCTTTAAGCATCTTTGCTGTATAATAAAGACCTAACCCTGCACCACCAATTTCACCTGTTTGATGTAAATAAACTATCTTTTTCACATTATCACCTCTTCAATTATTGACAATAAAATTACTTTTGCGAGAGCATAATAATTTCTATTTCAAAAACCATCTGTATATTTTGTAAACAAAACAGAAAAACTATAAATGTTCATTTTCTTCAACTTTATCTTCTTTTTGTTCATTAGCATAAATAATATATGGAAACGAGGGTACCAACAAAAACAATATAAATCCAAACTCATAAGCACTGATTATTGGATTAATAAAACCGAATATGGATACATATAGTAGTATTATTACTATATAATTACCATAGTCATTATGATTCCATAATTTAATCATATTTTTAAACTTTAAAATAATAAAAATAAAAATTGGTAAACTTCCAATAAGACCAAATGCACCTAATAAATCAAACCAAGTGCTATGGTTACCAATAGCATACTCCGTATTATTGCTCCATATTCTCCCAAATAATGGGCTATTAAAAAAACAATTTACAGATTTCATATACAAATCAAGTCTATTAATAGTTTCACTTCCAAAATTATTACTTGTAAGTCCTTGAGCAAAATCTAATATCTTACCATAAGAAGCTAGCCCCTGAGGTAAATTATTTGCTATAATAATCAAAAAATAACCCACTTGTGCTCTGAAGATGATTATAAGTACACTGGAAATCACTCCTATAAGCATTAGCCATTTCAAGTTTTTAAACGATATTAATGAGATTGCCGAAAGAAATATTGCGAAAATAATTGCAATTGTATATGAAGCCTTTATAATAAATATGAAATTTACGATATATAGTATTAGCAAAAAGGTTTTATACCGTATGCTAACAGATTTTTTGGTTTTAAGTAAGTAAATAACTGAAACCATAATCATTACAGAAGCGTACACATAACTATACCCTCCAATTCCCATCTGAGCGTATTCTTTGCTCTCCATCGATCCTGTAGCTAAAATTCTACTCGCCATAGGGTATTGTAGTAATTTAAAAATACTATTTAGTGATCCTATAAGAATACAAAATAGAGATACCATGCACCCTTTTCCTAATAATATATTATTATCTATAGCTTTGTAGTAGCTGAATATCAAAGCCCCAAGAAAAAACAGTGGTACATCGATGAAAAATGAGCTTGCTCCTGATAGTCCATATTCCCATACCCCAAGAATCAATAGTAATAACATATATATATACCAAACCAAAAACCATT
This sequence comes from Bacillota bacterium, assembly GCA_023391425.1. Taxonomy (GTDB): domain Bacteria; phylum Bacillota; class Clostridia; order Acetivibrionales; family DSM-1351; genus Ruminiclostridium. The sequence goes on from JAEWAX010000036.1 coordinate 8,942, forward strand.
TGTTCCAACTTATGCTCTTAAAAAGACAATTCCAATCTGCCGTTACTATCCAACTAATCAGAAGTAAAAATAAAAATGTCTTCCCAGTGACTACTTGTACCTTAGGCATACAGAACCAAATGCATATCAAAATAAATACACTAGAATTTATTTTGCTAGCTTGTTCTCTTTTTATAACCATTATATTACACCATCCCCAACTAATTATCTCTTCTCTTTATAGCATTTTTTACTTTTCAAATAATGATAATGAAAATTCATGAATTCTTGTACATTGAATATTCCAGTTTTTATTATTAATAATAAAATTCTTAGCATCTTCACCAAAATCATTAAGTTGTGTTTGATCAATTGAAATAACATGTTTAATCATAGAAGCCAAACATTGTGCTGATTCATTTTCAACTATAAATAAATACGGAAAATAATCATCAGTTATTCCATTTAGTTTTGTAGTAATCACAGGAGTACCACTTGTCATATATTCAAGTAATTTAGATGGGAAAGTATATAAGCTAATCATTTCTGTGGTCGGTCTTGGATTTGCTAAAATGTCTGCTTCTTTCTGAGCTTTTACAACCACCTCATTTGAAACTAATCCTTTATATACTATACGGTGGTCTTCCTTAGCTTCTAAAAGTACATAATCTCGTAATGGTCCATCACCATATATATGAAGACTTATTGACTTTTCATTTATAAGTTTAATGGCTTGAATTAACGTTCTAATTCCATTGTATTCATATAAGGCTCCGGCAAAAAGAATTACTTTTGAATCACTTTCTTTCTTTTGAATCTTTTGGTTTTCTTTACTTACATTTTCATAATCAACACCACCTTCAACAACTATGTATGGTATCGATTTTGCATATTTCTCTACTGAATTTTTGTTTACCGCAACAATGCCGTCAAATGCTTTTAAGTTTATTTCAGAGATTTTCTCCATCGCATTCCATATTGTTTTCTGGATACCTTGCCTACAATTTAAATCTATTAATGGATCTGCCAATAAACATATTATTTTACACTTGAATACTTTTTTCAAGATTATAGATGGTATAGATATATGGGGATGATAGTTGTAACAATACACAATCTTATTACTAGTATTTCTATTCTTTATGCCCCAATGCATTGAAAATAAAATAGTATTTAGGATTTGAGTTACCTGTTTTATATACGGAATATTTACAAATGGAATTAGTACGGTTCTAATCCCATTTGATATATTCTTCTTTCTATAATTTACTAAAATTCTTTTAACAACAGGGAATGGTGCTGTTGGTGTAATAGATACAACATCCATAACATTATTGCATTTTGATTGCAACCCTTTTATAATACTCAATTGCATTTTGTTACCTGCTATAGATGCACCTTTATTCTCTACACAAAAATCAAAATCCATAGCATATCCTAAATATAAGATTCTCAAATCACATACCTACTTTCATTTTTTTAAGACAACTTATTCTTCATATAATTTAACAAAAGTATTTTTAATCCACGGAATCAGAACTTACTACTAATAGCTTTTTCATATAATTAAATAATTCATTTGAATCAAAAGGATTAAAAAAGTATGCATACTTATACCCGTCCAATATCTCATGTGAAAAATCACAATCTGAAGCTAATATTGGAGACCCGTGCATTTTAGCCTCAAGCAGAGGCAACCCAAAAGTTTCAATATATGAAGGAAATATAAGTATTGATTTACTATAATAATCATAAACCTCTTCCAAACTAATCTGTCCAATAAATTCTACTGGTAAGTTATATTCATTAACCAATTTATATAGTTTCTCTACGTTCTTATTTTCATTACCATTTAGTGTAAATAGAACTCTATAGTTTGAAATATTTTGTTTTTTTAATTTTTTCAACGCCTCAGTAATTATACAATGGTTTTTATAAATCATTCCACTTGCAGGATAAATAAATAATTTTTTTTCCGCATCTTCTTGTTCATAAAACTTCTTTACATCTATATTTAACTCCGGCTGTTTTATCTCAAATTTATTAGAATCAACTCCAACTATTTTTATACATGTATCTTTCATCCATTTTGTTTGAACTATAACCTTATCAGCTTTTTTTATTGAACTAAATATCATCTTACATATTAAATTCTGGTAAACCCAGAATTTAATATTTTCTGTCATCCTATATCTCTTTTTAATAAAAGGCAAAGGCTGGTGTAAATACAATGTCTGTTTTATTTTTAATTTTCTTACGAGTACATTTTGCAATGATAGAACTTCATTTATTTTATATCTACCAACTATTTTATGGGCTACAAATGTATCAAAATACAGCCTATGAAACCAACTCTTTTTTACCCAAGGGTACTTCATAACTTTTATATTATCAGTTTCTACTAAATCAGGAGTGCTAATAACAAAAAACCATTTGTTATTTTTATCATTAACAGCTTTTTCATAATATTGTTTTAATATAGTTAGTGCTCCTCCACCTTCAGCAGGGACGTCGAAAACCATTATATTCATGACTTTCTCCACACCATTCTATTCACAATACCAGTATAACTCTGGATAAGTTTAACCACCTTCACACTGACATTCTCATCTATATAGTTAGGCACATCAATACCTAAGTCATTATTGCTATCCATCCCAACAGCCATATCTACTGCTTGTAAGACTTGCTCAGTTGTAATGCTACCGATGACAAAATTCCCCTTATCTAAAGCCTCTGGGCGTTCTGTACTGGTTCTTACTGATACAGATGGAAATTTAAAATATGATGCTTCTTCAGCTATAGTTCCACTGTCGGAAACAACACAAAAAGCATTTAACTGTAAATTATTATAGTCTGAAAAACCAAAAGGCTGTAGGCTTTGTACATTAGCGTGAAACTTAAAATTACGTTGTTCAATAAATTTTTTACTCCTTGGATGAGTACTATATATTACAGGTATATTATAATTTTCAGCCATTGCATTAACAGCATTCATTAGAGCTAAAAAGTTTTGTTCATTATCAATGTTCTCTTCTCTATGAGCAGAAAGCAAAATATATTGGCCTTTTTTCATTCCTAAACTTTCAAGAACCTTGCTATCTTTAATCTTTTTCATATTTACTGCTAAAACCTCTGCCATAGGTGAACCTACCACATACGTTCTATCTTGTGGTACACCTTCATAGTTTAGATATCGCCTTGCATGTTCTGTATAGCACATGTTTACATCACTTGTATGATCAACGATTCTTCTGTTGATTTCTTCAGGGAGATTTTCATCAAAGCATCTATTACCAGCTTCCATATGAAAAATAGGTATTTTAAGTCTCTTTGCAGATATAACACTAAGACATGAGTTAGTATCTCCTAGTACAAGAACTGCATCTGGCTTTACCTTCGTCATTAGCTCGTATGATTTAGCAATAACATTCCCCATGGTTTGTCCAAGATTTTCACCTACAACACCCAGGTAATAATCTGGTACTCTGAGACCAAGCTCTTCAAAAAACACCTCATTAAGCGTATAATCATAATTTTGACCTGTATGAACTAATATATGTTCAAAGTATTTATCGCACTTTTTAATAATCTCTGATAATTTAATAATTTCTGGACGTGTTCCCACTATTGTCATTACTTTTAGTTTACTCAAAATTGTCACTCCTCTATCGAAAATAATGTGGATAAAGCCCCTTATGGCTGTAAATCCATTCCTGCATCTCTATCACCATCTGTTCGTAACTTGGCACTTCAAATTGGAAATCCCTCCTATTATTAATAAGAGATTTATTTAAATCTACTGTATCACTTGGTAAAATAGTAACACTTCCATTTCGCATATGTTTATTAAATAATCCAATCAAACCATACTTACTTATACTTGTATTGTTTACGAGATTATATATTCCGGTTAGATTTTCAGTTGCAGCTTTTTCCATTGCTTTAGCCAGTGTTAATGTTGTAACTCCTGTCCATATTGCTTTAGAATAGCCCCTTATAGTCCCCTGTTGCTTCATAAACCAATTAAAAAGCCCAATTCCATCCTCTTTCATATCAGGACCAATTATTGAATTCCTAAATGTAAGATTCTTATCATCTTCTACTTCACCTAATGCTTTTGTTCTATCATAGAAAGTTCTACCATCAGGAAAGCTATTTTCACTATAAGAACCTAACTTTCCAGAGAAAACACAGTCGGTGCTCATATGAATAAGCTTAGTATTAGTATTTCTAAGTGTATCTGCAATAAAGTGTGGTAGAAAGCTATTAATATATACTGCTTTGGATGTCTCTTTATCACATGCTTGATTTAAAATACCTATGCAATTGATAACTACATCATACTCTAACTTCTGAAGCATTGATATCATAAAATCTCTATCCATAACATCTCCTGCAATGTTTTTGCAATACGGAAATGGCTTCATAGAAAATGCTGTTACATCATGACCTTGTTCATTCAAATATAAGGAAATAGTATGACCCGCCATACCAGTTGCCCCAAGTATAAGAATTTTCATTCGTTTACCTCGCCCATTTTGCTAGCTCTTCTTTTATATATTCAAGCTCTAATAGCTTTTCTTTAATTTGTTCTACATTTAATTGTTCTGTGTTATGAGAATTATATTCGTTGTCTATAGACAATTTTTCATTTCCTATTTCAAAATACTTTTCATAATTAAGATCTCTTTTATCAGCTGGTACTCTAAAAAAGTTTGTCATGTCCTCTGCATGAATATATTCTTCCTTGGTTAATAGTGTTTCATATAATTTTTCTCCATGTCGAGTTCCTATTATCTTTATTTCATTATCTGCATGAAAAAGTTCCTTTACTGCCTGAGCTAAATCTTTTATGGTACTGGAAGGTGATTTTTGAACCATAATATCCCCTGATTCACCATTCTCAAAGGCGAATACCACAAGCTTCACAGCCTCCTCAAGACTCATAAGGAACCTGGTCATTTCCGGGTTAGTTACAGTTAATGGCTTTCCACTTTTAATTTGCTCAACAAATAAAGGAATTACTGAGCCGCGAGATGCCATAACATTTCCATATCTTGTACCACAAATTACTGTTTTTTCTGGTGATACTGTCTTTGATTTAGCTACAAACACCTTTTCCATCATAGCTTTAGAAATTCCCATAGCATTTATTGGATAAGCCGCCTTGTCTGTAGATAGGCAAATAACCTTTTTAACCCCACTTTCAATGGCAGCAGTTAATACATTATCAGTACCAAGTACATTGGTCTTTACAGCTTCAATAGGAAAAAACTCACATGATGGAACCTGCTTTAATGCTGCTGCATGAAATATATAATCTACACCATACATAGCATTTTTTACAGAGGCTAAATCTCGTACATCTCCTATATAAAACTTAACTTTGTCATTATTATATAGTTTTCGCATATCATCTTGTTTCTTTTCATCTCGAGAAAATATACGTATTTCACCAATATCTGTACTCAAAAATCTTTTTAATACTGCGTTTCCAAAAGAGCCGGTACCACCGGTAATTAATAAGGTCTTATTTTTGAACATATCCTTCAACTCCATCCTTTTTTAATGTAACTATCAGTTAAAAATTTATCCATTCTTTTTAATAACCTATCTCTATCAAAATTCTGTTTGCTATACTCATAAGCATTCTGAGCAATTTGTGACAATTCATTCTTTGATTTAGATTTTAGTTCAATTATTTTTATTGCTAACATTTCTGCATCCCCTGCGTCACTGCAAACACCAGCATTTGCATCTGATATAACTTTTTGTATTTCACCGTCTGCCGATACTATTACAGGAATGCCACAAGCAAGGCATGATTGTGTTTTCGCTGGTAATGTTATGGAGAATGCTCTGCTTTTTGACAAGCATATTAGTGTCGCATCGCAGACAGCCATAAATTCTGAAATCCTTGTTGGAGGTTGTTTTTCAACAAAATTAAACATATCTGAAACATAATATTCTTTTGTCATATTAATTAGTGCCTCTTTAAACCGTCCATCACCTACTATATTGAATCGAACAGCCGTATTTGCTTTCTTTAGAATTTTGGCGGTCTTAGGTAATATGTCTAAACCCTGTGCAACACCAATATTACCAGCAAAAATAATATTAAATGTACTATCTTGAGGTATTTCTGGTACCAATACTGTCTCTCTGTCAAATTGGACATAAAAGTCTTCTGCATATTGTGGCCAAAACTCAATCTTATCTATAGGTACCCCACGTTTATTTATTGCTTTTATAAAACTTTCTGATGCTGTGAAGATTCTATCGCATCGTTTATAAATATAATCAACCATAAGACCAATGGAATTTAGAATAAGTCTGCTTTTTATACCAGCAGCAATCTCCACATTTTCAGGCCACAAATCCGTTACATATAAGTAACATGGGATATTTCTTTTTTTTGCATACCATACCCCTGGTAATGCTTGTGTCATCGGAGATACCTCAAAAACAAATACATAATAAGCTTTTATTCTAGTGAATAGCTTCCAAAAGAATCCTGATACAACAAAGGATAAGTAATTTAATACAAGCATAATTGCATTGTTTCCTCTTGGTATTAGTGGAATTCTAATAATCTCAATTCCTTTGTAAGTTTCTTTTCTCTTTTTAAACAACCCATACCCCTTATAATATTTGCCTTGAGGGTAATTCGGAATACCAGTCAAAACTGTTACTTTATAACCCTTTTTCACCCATTCAGTACAAATATCATTTATACGGAATTGTTCGGGGTAGAAATATTGTGCAATAACTAAAATATGCCTTTCCAAATTATTATCCGCCCTTCACTTCTCTGTCATCATAATTGATTCTCTTAAATCCCTAATCCTATAAATCTCTTTATATTCGCTCATACTCTTCTCATAAACCAAATTCCCAAATACCTTATTTATCACACCTACAAACTTACTCAAAACTATCAAAAAAGGATTAAATATCTTTGTAAGTTTTATGTTCTTTCCATGTGTCTCAGCTATTAACTTCACCATTTCAGCTGTCTTCACATACTCACCATTCTGTGGAAAAAACAAGCCGCTCTCAGCGTTATCAATCATAAGGTGAATGAATTCACAAAGATTATCTATATGAAGCATGCTTCTCTGATTATTCATATCAGGAAAAACAGGCATCTTCTGCGCATAGCTGGCCAATATGGGATAATTACCTTTTGAGCTTTTTCCATAAATCATCGGCGGTCTGAGCACAACAATTCTGAATCCATCACTCTCCAAAGCTTTTATACCTTCCTCGGCCTGAAGCTTACTATTTCCATAAAAATTAGTTGGCTCTGGAATAGTATTCTTGTCGATTATTCTTTTTTGATTAATACAACTACTGTCACCATAAACTATAATACTGCTCATAAATATGAACTGCCCGACGCCATCATTCTTTGCTTTTTTAGCAACTTCAATAGTTAAGTCACGATTTACTTTATAATATAAATCTTCCATTTTAGGATCCGCAGACACATGTGCTATCCCTGCAACGTGGAACACTACATCATATTGTGAAAAATCCTTTTCCTTCCATAAGCCGTCTATCATATCTACAGTATCAACAGAGTATTTATCCGGCCATTGTATCACCCATTTTTCAAATGAAGTACCAATATAGCTATTGGCACCAGTTATAAGTATTTTTTTCATAACGTAATTGTCTCCTTGCTGGTAACTTCATTGGTGATTTCACTTCTTGCTTTTGATTTGGACAATTTTCCAGTGCCACCTTCAACAACTCCATCTTTTTTTAGTACACTAATTATTGTACCAACGAAGCACTTGACATCTAATACAAAGCCCATTTTCTGGACATACTCTCCATCTAACTGCGCCTTTACATCAATAGAAAGTTCATCTCTACCATTTATCTGAGCCCAACCAGTTAATCCAGGTCTAACATCATTTGCCTTATACTTTTCTCTTTCAGCAATCAAATCGTATTGATTCCACAATGCTGGACGTGGGCCAATAAAGGACATTGTACCCCCTAGAATATTTACAATCTGAGGTAACTCATCAAGACTTGTTTTGCGAAGAAATTTTCCTACTTTCGTTATGTATTGTTCTGGATTTTCAAGCAGGTGCGTTGGCGTATCCTTTGGTGAATCTATTCTCATGGTTCGAAATTTTAATATATTAAAATACGTAATATGAATTCCAACTCGCTTTTGTTTAAACAGTACTGGTCCTCTAGAGTCAATCTTAATCGCAATAATCAGAAATAAAAATATGGGTGAAAGAATAATTAGACTTATTAAAGCAAGTATGAAATCTATACATCTCTTAATAATTAAATACATATTGCCCACCCTCCTTCTCAAGTCTTTTATGTTCAAAATCTAAATTAATTCTAATAAATTTATAACCCTCTTGTATTCCTCTTTGAAGTTATTATAAGCAATAATATTCAATACCACAACTGTTTTTGCTTTATCACAAGTGTCTTTTGGGGTAATAAACTTTACATTACTATTTGTTTCTATTGACAAGCTAACGAGTTCACTTATCTCATCATCCTCCAACACTACAAATACCTCCCCGTGTTCGGCTACCAAGCTTTCTATTGCAACTCTCATTTTAACCTGAGTTTCCATTATATAGTTATAGTTACTCTTTATATAGTTACTTGTCTTTTGTAGCTTTTCTACAATGCCCTTGGGAGTTAGCATATAAAGTATTCTATTCATTGGCATCCGTTTTATCTTAATTAGTCCTTCAATAGACATTTTATTTAAAAGAATATTAATACTACCCAATGAACATTGTATCATTCTTGATAGCTCTCTTTGAGTAATATTTGAATTTTTATCTATTTCATGTAAAACAATATATTCTTTATCCATTTTCTCACTCTCGTTTGTTTAATTAATGAACACGTTAATTTTACTACTCACATCAACATCTGTCAATCTAACCTACATTTTAACATATAATTGTATTAAATTTAATTTTTACAGTATATTTAGCTATTTATAAATGTTATAATTATGAAAGAAAATATTGAAGGGTGGTTGATTATACAATTGAAAAATATAAAAAAGGCTAGTGTTAAGGATACCTATATAAAAATAATACCATTAGCTTTAATTCTGCTGATTTTACCAATGATAGTTTTTATGAAAAGTATCCCTATAAAAGGTATTGCTACTGAGTTCTATGCTTCAACTTCTGTTCCTGACTTTTTCAGCTATTATAAAGTCTTATGGTTTATAGTTTTCGCTGTTAGTTCAATATTGTTTGTTTCATATTATGCATATACAAAGAAGCTTAAGATTAAGCTAAGTATCGGCTTTGTTCCATTACTTGTATACTATTTGTTTGTATTTCTTTCGACTTCTTTCTCAAAATATCACGAGCAGGCTTTGAATGGTTTTATCGATAGATATGAGGGATTTTGGGTCATTTCATTCTATATGATTGTCTGTTTCATCGCAGCACATTTTATTACATATGAAAAAGATATCAAGATTCTATTCGGTGCTTTGATTATCTGTACTACTCTTTTATGTATCTTAGGAGTATCCCAATTCTTTGGTTTTGATTTTCTTCAGACAGGTTTTTTTAAGAGACTAATTTTGCCTAGTGAGTCTAGTGCTTTAAGTACAAGCTTGAAATTTAATTTTCCAACAAAGTATATATACCTTACTCTTTTTAATCCAAACTATGTTGGTAGCTTTTGTGCTTTAGTATTACCTATAAGTATTGTTATACTTTTATTTGTAAAAAAACCATACCTAAAAATACTATCTGGTGCTTTAAGTGTACTTATTTTGATAAATCTTATAGGTAGCCGTTCAAGTGCTGGATTAATTGGTGTTTTTGTAACTATTATTCTGGTAATTATATTATTAAGAAAGAAGATTTTTAAATATTGGATTCCCGTAGTAGCTTTAGTTATTTGCTGCTCAGGTGCCCTTATTTATATAAATCAAAGTTCTTCTGGTCTTTTAACAAATGAAATTCGTGGTTTCTTATCACAAAAACAAACTGCGACTGTTTATAAAGATGGTGAATACAAGTTCCTTACAGATATGATCATTGATAAAAATAATATGACAATATATATGGGGGATACTCCTATATATATAAGGTTTGATTCTCAAAATAACTCACTTAGCTTTTTTGATGACACCGGAAAGGATTTACAAGTAGTAAAAAATCCTAATGATAGCACTGTAATTAGCTTTGATAGCCTTAAATATTTAGGTCTTAGCATAAAGATGTCAAATTCTCTATTAACTATTTCTTCTGCAAATACAAAATACTATGTTACCATTGATAGTACTGGCTCATTTAAATTTTTAAATCATGTAAGTAAGCCTGTTGATATCGTTAACCCAGCATCTTTCGGCTTTGAAGGCTATGAGAGATGGGCTTCCAGTAGAGGATATATATGGTCACGTTCTATTC
>JAEWAX010000095.1 GCA_023391425.1 Bacillota bacterium
AGTACGTAAAGCAATATAGAATTCAAAAGGCCGTTGCATTATTAAATTCAACAAACAAAAAAATTGCAGATATTGGTGCTGAATGTGGATTTCAGGAAATGAGCTACTTTGCCAAAACTTTTCGTGAAATACGAGGATGTACCCCATCTGAATATAGGAAATTACATGAAAGTTAAAATACTCCTGCAATATAGTGCAGAATTTCTTGGTAATCAGAAGTTCAAAGGTAGTAATCAAATAATAAAAAATAACCGTCTTAGACATACATGAAAATCAAGTGATATCTAAGACGGTTATTTATATGATTAGCTAAACTAATATCAATTTCAGCTTTTGTAGAATCTAGCATTTCAGGTAATTCCACCTTACTCCCACTCGATAGTTGATGGTGGCTTAGAGGTGATATCATACACTACTCTGTTGATGTTCTTGCATTCGTTGACAATACGGTTTGAGATTTTCTCCAGTAAGTCGTATGGGATTCTAGCCCAGTCAGCAGTCATGAAGTCGGTAGTTGTTACTGCGCGGAGTGCCAGTGTGTAATCATAAGTTCTCTCATCACCCATAACACCAACGCTTCTCATATTTGTTAATACTGTGAAATATTGATTTATATCTCTAGATAAACCGGCAGCTTTAATTTCCTCGCGGAAAATATAGTCTGTATCTCTTAGGGTATCAAGCTTTTCCTTTGTCAAATCGCCAATAACTCTGATAGCAAGTCCTGGCCCTGGGAATGGCTGTCTCCAGACTAAATCCTCTGGAATTCCAAGCTCTTCTCCAGCTTTTCTTACCTCGTCCTTAAACAGATTTCTTAAAGGCTCTATTATCTCCTTGAAATCTACATAGTCAGGAAGCCCACCAACATTGTGATGGCTCTTTATTACAGCAGCATCACCAAGTCCGCTTTCAATGACATCAGGATAAATTGTTCCCTGAACTAGGAAATCTACAGTACCTATTTTCTTAGCTTCATCCTCAAAAACCCTAATAAATTCCTCGCCGATAATCTTTCTCTTTCTTTCTGGATCAGATACACCAGCAAGCTTTTCTAAAAATCTATCTTCACAATTAACACGAACCAAGTTAATATCAAACTGTTTTCTGAATATCGCTTCGACTTCATCACCTTCATTCTTTCTTAGAAGGCCATGGTCAACAAATATACATGTCAACTGCTTTCCTACTGCTTTGCTTATAAGTACAGCAGCTACAGATGAATCAACACCACCTGATAAAGCGCAAAGTACCTTTTTGCCTCCAACCTTTTCCTTAATAGCCTTAATTTGATTTTCTACGAAGGAGGACATTACCCAGTCACCCTTACAACCGCAGATATTATATAAGAAATTCCTAAACATTAATATACCCTTTGGTGTATGCATAACCTCCAAATGGTATTGAACAGCATAAAAGTTCTTCTCCAAATTCTGAATCGCACTAATTGGACAATTTGAAGACTTAGCAGTTACGGTAAATCCTTCTGGAACATTTGTTACATGATAAGTATGACTCATCCAGCAGGTTGTATTTTCTTCAATATCCTGAAAGAATGGTTGAGAGTTATCTACTTTAATTTCAACTTTCCCGTATTCACGTTGTTTTGCAGCTTCTACAGTACCTCCAAGCATTACACTCATAAGCTGCATACCATAACAAATTCCAAGAACAGGTATTCCCAATTCGAAGATAGCAGGGTCACATTTTGGTGCACCTTCATCCAACACAGAATTAGGTCCACCGGTAAAAATGATTCCTTTTGGATTGTATGACTTTATACGTTCAATTGAAGCACTATAAGGTATAACTTCGCAGTAAACATTTGCTTCTCTGACACGGCGTGCAATTAATTGATTATATTGTCCGCCGAAATCAATAACTAAAACCATTTCATTGTTCAACTTTCACAGCTCCTCTTTATTAATATTGATTCTTTATCTTCACGGCGATACTAACCTCCTGCTACTTTGGGCATTAGCTAAGTATCGCCAAGTTCGAAATAAGGGCGACTAGAGCTCAGAATACTTCATCTGAGCTAAGTCTTCTTTATATCAGCGGCGATAATTATCTCCGCTTTTTTGACACTCTTTGTTTCATGAGCTAAGTTTCTCCAAGTTCAAAATAAGGGCGGTAAAGAAAACTTAGCTTGTACCGAGCCACAGGCGACGGTAGAAGCTTAGTTGCACTTATACTTGTAAAGTGCTAGAGCTCAGAATACTTCATCTGAGCTAAGTCTTCTTTATATTATAACGAATTTTATTTATTATGCATAGCATGAAGAAAAATTTTTTTGCAGTATTATAATAAACTCGCTATTGCATAATCATTAAGATATATGGTGCGGAACTATTCAGCAAAAGATTGGCTGCTGAAAGCTATTGATAAGTGTACTAGAATTCATGAGAAAATTTTAACTTATGTACAAGTATCACATTATAAATCCCGTTTTATCTGCTCCAGATAAAACGACTTATTGTCAACTGCGCGCATTGTAGCTAATATCCCATCTAAGTGATCATATTCATGCTGTAATAACTCCGACAGATCACCTTCCAAATACATCTTTTGCGGATTAAAATCCTTATCTAAATATGAAATCTCTGCACATTTATAACGTTCTACTTTAACTATCAAACCCGGAAAAGACATACAATCATCTAACAACGTATATTTTTCATCATCGGGAAAAGACATCACTGGGTTTATAAAAATATAGGGCTTATCCATAAACATGTACAGCAATCGCTTCTTAATTCCTATCTGTGGTGCAGCAACTGCACGACCTGCTCCATATCTTTCCCTATAATCCATAAGAGTGTCATGTAAATCCTGTACCCACTCAGACAAAGAAACAAGATCTGCTTCCATAATTTCTTCACTCGTTTCATATAATTGCGGATTTCCAAGTTTCAATATTTCTCGTACCATCGCTTGTGTTCTCTCCTCTTTAATTAAATCTATGCCATCGCTTCTAGAACATATTTGTCAATAAAATCATAAATCCACTGTTTCAATGGGAAAAAATCGAAACCCCATCCTGTTGTGAGTTCGGTATTTAAGCTATAATCCAGCGTGCTGTTGTAAGGGCCATAATCTCCAAAGATAAGGGGATGGGTGCATATCCATTAAATATAAGTTGCAAAAACCACCATTCTGCACTTGATTATAGAGCATACCATAAAACTTAAAAATTGTCATTTTCTTTCTGCGGGCTTCCTTTATGTCCCGGATTATACCGTCTATATCGCTGTGGACTACATGCTGAAAATAGGTATATTCTTCACTGAACTGGTACTTTTCCGTATATCCTCAAGCCAGAGGACAGACTAAATAATAAATTACTTACAATATTTACAATGTACTATTGCATATTTATTCGTGTAAATGTATAATTATTCACAAGGATATTCTAACCACACAAAATCACAATTGTTTGTTTGAATACTAAATACTAATTGTTTAGCATACAAACTAAGTTATTAGAAAAGAGGATTACGGAAGTATTTTATATCGTAAAGGAGATTTTAATTATGACTAAAATTGCATCGACTGAAATAACAAGTTATTTACAACAACAAAGCGATAATATTGAGGATTATCTAAAAAGCACAAAATATATCAATTATGATAGCCCTGAAGTTTCAAACTTAGCGATACAGCTGGGTATTTCAAGCAACAATGAAATTGATTCAATAATTAAGGCATATGAATATGTAAGGGATAAAATTCCCCATTCAAATGATGCAAAAAAAGCAGAGGTAGCGAAATCTGCCAGTGATGTTCTCAAACTGGGCCATGGAATATGCTATGCAAAGGCTCACCTTTTAGCTGCCTTTCTCAGATTCGCAGGAATACCTGCTGGAATCTGTTATCAACGTTTATGCCTTGATAATCCAGATGAATTTGATGCTAATGTTTCATTTAATAAGAAGCTTGTCCTTCATGTTGTAAATGTAGTATTTATAAAATCAATAAATAAGTGGATACGTATGGATGCACGTGGTAACAGTGGCAGTATTAATGCTCAATTTAGTTTAGAGCATGAACAATTAGCCTTTTCTATACACCCTGAGTATGGAGAGGAGGATGGCTTTGTCATATACCATGACACTCCAGCATGTATAGCACAAGCTTTAGAGTCTTATTCATCTGTGCCGCTACTTATGGAAAACCTACCCTCATATATTATTGAAAAAGATGGTATTCTTTTTACAAGCATGAGGCCTGAAATCGTTATGGAAAAAGGACAAGGCATGTATCTTTGGGATACTGAGGGTAAAAAATATCTTGATTTCGTAGCTGGTTGGGCAGTTAATAGCTTAGGTCATAGTCCTGATATAATCACCCAAGCTCTGCTAAAGCAGTCAACCACTTTAGTAAATTGCAGTCCTGCATATTATAATGTACCAATGCTGAAGTTTGCTGACATGCTCATAAGAAATTCCTGCTTTGATAAGGTTTTCTTTGCTAGCAGCGGTGCTGAGGCAAATGAAAGTGCAATTAAGCTAGCAAGAAAATATGGTTCTAAGTGTTTAAATGGAGCTTATGAAATTATTACTACCAATAATGGGTTTCATGGCCGTACTCTTGCCACAATGTCTGCAACAGGAAAAACCTATTGGGAGCCATTATTTGCACCTAAAGTTCCAGGTTTTGTTCATGTTCCTTTTAATGATGCTGATGAAGTCCTATCCGTAATAAGTGATAAGACCTGTGCTATTATGCTAGAGCCAATACAAGGCGAAGGTGGAGTAAATGTTGCAAGTGAAAACTATATAAAGGAACTGCGTAAAATATGTGATGAAAAAAATATACTTCTGATTTTTGATGAAATCCAGACTGGCCTAGGAAGAACAGGTAAGCTGTTTGCCTATGAACATTATGGAGTTGAACCTGATATCATGACTCT
Source organism: Bacillota bacterium (assembly GCA_023391425.1). Classification (GTDB taxonomy): domain Bacteria; phylum Bacillota; class Clostridia; order Acetivibrionales; family DSM-1351; genus Ruminiclostridium. The sequence continues at coordinate 4,910 of JAEWAX010000095.1, forward strand.
TGCAAAAGGTATTGGAGGAGGCTTCCCACTATCAGCCATGCTTACAAAAAAAGAGTTTGACATCTTTGAAGCTGGAGATCAGGGTGGTTCATATTCAAGTCAACCATTAGCCATGAGTGTAGGTTTGGCTGTTGTTAATGAGATTATTGAAGCAAACTTATCTGAAAATGCTGAGAAGATGGGCAGCTATATAATGCATAAACTTGAAGCGGTAAAGGATAAGCTGAACATTAAGAATATCCGTGGAAAAGGTCTTCTTATAGCATTTGACCTTTCCACAGAATGTGCTACTGAGGTTGTATCTAAATGTTTCGCTTGTGGGTTGACAATTAATGCACCAAAGCCAGCAACTATTAGACTCATGCCAGCTTTGATTGTTTCTAAAGCAGATATTGATGAAATGATGTCTATATTGTGCAAGGTGCTTGAAAGCATGGATAAAAACTAGTCAATCGTGGTATTTACTTTTAAAAAATTGTTACCATTCCAATTTAAACATGTTACTTATTATGTTAAAATTAGATTTATACAGAAAGCCGAATTGGAACGGAAGTGAAATAAATGGCTAATTATTTGAAAGGCCAAATAGCAGAAATTGCCCAAATTAATCCCGAGACACTTAGATTTTATGAAAAAAGTAAGCTTATTCCAGCTCCAGATAGATCCGAGTCAGGTTATAGGCTCTATTCTGAAGCAGTTCTGCATCGGCTGGAGTTTATTAAAAATGCCAAGGCATCAGGCTTTACATTGAAACAAATCAAAGAAATGTTCAGTATCGTTGAAAACCAGAATGTGGACATAGAAGACATCAAACATACTGTAGATGAGAAAATCCGAGAAATTGATTTAAAAATTTCTAGCTTGGAGGAGATGAGGGCATCATTGATTAATTTTAACAACAATGGGCAACAATCAATTCAATGCCCCCATATCCAAGCATACCTAAATAATTTTAAAGAATAGCAAAATAACTATTGACCTTGTATATTACTACACCCTTTATAATGATGGCAATAAATGAAAGGAAAGAGGTTATCATTATGGATGTTGTATTAATTGTTCTTACAAGTATTTTGGTAGTTATAGT
>JAEWAX010000127.1 GCA_023391425.1 Bacillota bacterium
TAAAATTTAATCCTATAAAATATACTATTACATTTTAAATTTATATAATAGTATTTATATAGGTTTAATATGTTTTATATTATAAGACCTACTTTAGTGGATGTCAATTAAAAATTTCATATTTTACGTACTAATATTTATTGAACATTTTTTGCATATATTTGCATCTGTTACTGGACATAGGTTACAGTTCAACCTATTACTAGATGCCTTTCTCTTTAATTAATTTCTCATTAAAACTCAACTTATGTATTAACATATATTTCAATAATGTGGTAAAATATGTTTTGTACTAAAGCAAACAGTTATGTGAATAACAATATAAAAAGTCAAGAAGGTGATATTTTTTGAGAAGCACATAAGCCATAATGTTGCAATCAGCTTTCTCAAATACATAGGCATAAACCTACTGGTTACGGTTGGTTCATTGTTCACGAAAAGATGCCTTAAACAATAGCGTTCAATTTGATTCCAGCCAGTAGCTGAACGCCATATCCTTAAACAAAAATAAAATCATTATATTAAAGGAGTGAATTTATGTTAATCTCAAAAGTAAAATCCAAATTTGTACTAATGCTTACAATCGTAATACTTCTTAGTGTCAGCATTTGCAGTATTCCTATGAATACTATGGCTGAAAGCAGCTCTGGTAATAGCACTGCTTCCTTAGTAGATAAAGCAGCATTAGAGAAACGCACTTCAGAGTATGTTTCTCAGTTTATAAATGGTAACTTTAATGACTTTTATAAAGCTTCTACCGATCTATTACAACAGAAAATTACCGAAAGTGCACTAAAGCAAGGCTGGAGCTGGATAATAGCAATGGCTGGTAAACCTGGAAAGTCAATTAGCTATACTTATACGAAACAAAATGGTCGAGATATAGTGACAGATAAAATTGAAGGTGTCCTGTACAACATTACAGTTACTATTGCATATTCCGCTGATGGTAAACCTGATGGAATTCGAACTAATATTATTCCAGATCCCCCAAAACCACAGAGCACAGACAAATGGAAAGAAATACCAGTTACTGTAGGTGATAAGAAATTATCTGGAATGCTACTCTACCAAAGGGTGTGAAGAAACCTCCAGTAATTATAATGGTACAAGGTTCTGGACCTTCCGACATGAATGAGTCAGTCGGCTCTACTCCAAATCGTCCATTTGAGGATATTGCTCATGGTCTTGCCAAACAAGGTATAGCAACTTTGCGATATAATAAGGCTACCTATCAATATCCCACTGCCAGTGGAGACACAGCCACAATTGAATATGAAGTTTTGGATGATGCGGCCTCTGCTGCTAAAATGCTCAGCAAGGACAAGCGTGTAGATACAAACCAAATCTATTTGCTCGGTCACAGTCTGGGCGGAATGATGGCACCTAAAATAACTGCCGATAATCCTCAAATAAAAGGTTTTATTTCAATGGCTGGTACTTTACGTACATTTCAAGATGCATTTCTCGATCAAAACAAAGCAGCGCTTGATGCATCAACCACACTTACTGAGCAGCAAAAAAAGGATCAGTTTTTACAGATTAAGGCTGAATTGGATAAAACGAAGACTTTAGATGACGGTGGCACTCATTATATTATGAATATACCCACCAGCTATTGGAAAAGTCTAAACGCTATTGATAGCATTGCAATTGTGAAGAAGCTAACTGATTAAAATTAACACCGTCGTTTTTCTTTAGGTAAATTTGTATCAATTACATCCGTTTCAATTTTAGGCAAGTACTTTTCATACTTCCTAGATAGCACTCTACCATAAAATGGCACTCCTCGTGTCACCCAATCCAAGCACCATGCAATCCATATTCCCATAAGACCTAACCCTGTATATCTGACAAACAGATAACCTCCAAAAACCCTTACAATCCACATACTTGATATAGATATTACTGTTACATAAACAACATCTCCTGTACTTCTTAAGCATGCTGGTATAATAAATGCAGCTGACCAAAAAATAGGCATACACACTAATGTCAGATACGTAATATGTAATGCCATTTGAAGTACCTCTTCAGTTGGTGAATACAGTTTTAAAAAGTGACTAGCAAACGGAAGAAATGCTAACGCTATCCCACCAAGCAGTATCATTGCATACAACGTTAATTTGTTGATTATCTTCTTTAGCTCTTCCCTTGACCCTGCCCCTGCATAGTGTCCTACAACTGTTACTGCAACTATAGAAATAGCACTTCCAGGTATATTTATAATGGAATTCATAGAACTGGCAATACTGTTAGCTGCAAGTGACGCAGTTCCAAGTGATGCAACTATAGATTGAACCAACAGTTTTCCTCCGTTAAAAACGAGGCTGTCCAAGCCAGCTGGAACCCCTATATATAAAACAGGTTTTAGAATTTCAAAAGTAATTCTATAAGATGCCTTTAGAATATTTAAATTAGGACTTCTAAATAATGGAATACTAAGAATTAATGAACCAAATAGTCTGGCACAGATTAGTCCAATTCCAGCACCAAGAACACCCAAATTAAAATGAAATATACATAGTGCCCCAACAGAAATGTTAACTATATTAGATGCAATAGCTGCCATCATTGATGCTCTGAAATTATTATTTGCACGCAAAATGCCGGTAAATATATTAAATGTACCTAAAAAAGGATATGAGATTGCAGAACATATCAAGTAGGTTTTAGCTGCAGCTTTTACCGTTTGTTCAGCATTTCCAAACAAAAAGTTTATAATTTGTTGTCCAAATACAAAAAGTCCAAGTCCAGTAAGGCTTGCCAGTAAAACAACAGTTGTAATTGACTGTGCTGCAGTTTTAGCAGCATCAGTTTTTTTTCCTGAGCCCAAGTTCTGCGCTATCACGACAGTTGCACCAGTTGATACTGCCATAAATACATTCATTGCTACAAAGTTAATAGAGTCAACTATTGAAACCCCCGATACTGCAAAATCTCCGACTCCGCTTACCATCATAGTATTAACTACACCAATAGCTGTAGAAAGGAACATTTCAACAAAAGCTGGTATAAATAGACGAAGTAAATCTTTTCTAGAGTACAAATGTTATCACGACCTTTTGAGAATTGTGCTAATGTGAACTAGTATAACATATTAAAAATGTCGCTGCTTTATAAGTAACGACATTCTTATTGTATTTATAGTATTTTTGATTCTTCTAAACCTTATTTGCGTCATTTTGCCCATATCTCTTAATTTTCTTTGTTGTAGTTTTAATAAACTCATTCTCACGTAACGTAAATTTACGAATGCGTCTATAAAGCGGTAAATCCTTGTTTACGCTTTTAATAACATCGTTAAATAGATTTGAAAGTTCTTCTTTTGATGGGGTTACGCCCCTAAATTTCTCCTTTATATACTCAAGGTTTGGTAATATATGCGCATGAATATGAGTTTCACCTGTTGTAGCATCTAAATCCCCAGAAACAATTGATTCTTGTACATATGGGTTTCTATTGATTGATGCCTCTAACTCTTCTGGATATACGTTTTTGCCGTTTTTGATTATAATTATGTTCTTGATCCTACCCGTAATATACACATAGCCAGACTTATCAATTTTACCTAAATCCCCAGTATGAAACCAACCATCAATGATACTTTTAGCTGTAGAAACCGCATCCTTGTAATAACCAAGCATTACATTCTCACCTTTTGTTACTATCTCACCAATACCATTTTCATCTGGTAGGTTGATTTTTATATCAACACCTGGCAAAGCCTTACCAACACTATCATCTTTACATACGAAGTCACTATTACCAGCAACTAATGGCGCACACTCTGTCAAACCATATCCCTGTAAAACCCTAATACCCATTCTTCTGAAACCTTTAGATATTGCTGGGTCAATAGCTGCGGCACCTGTTATAATTAGTCTGAGCCTTCCACCTACAGAGTCATGTATCTGCTTAAATACTTTTTTGCGTATATCAATATGAAAGAAACAGTTTAAAATTGTTGTCAAAAGCAGTGCCAATCTTAATTTTAACTTTCCAAATTTCTTTTTCCCCGCTTGAGTCCATATTTTTTTGTATAAGTTTTCTAGAATTAAAGGCACTACCACCAACATCGTAGGTTTTACTTCTTTAAGGTTTTTTGCTATATACTTAAGCCCCTCGTTGAACGATATGGTACCACCAGAATAAATAAAAACCAAAAACCCAATTGTACATTCATAGGTATGATGCAAAGGTAAAATTGATAGAGAACAGTCATTGCTCTCAACAAGAACCGTAGAACGAACTGCAACCATATTAGAACATATATTTTTATGGCTAAGCATTACTCCTTTTGCAAGTCCTGTCGTTCCTGAAGTAAAAAGTAAAGATGCGAGAGAATTATTGTCAATTTCAGCTTCTATAAAATCTTTATTTTCATGGGCTACCATTTCTCTGCCCTTCTTTAAAAGCTGACTATAAGATAAACTAAATCCATCATCGAACTCAGCATCCATATTTATATAATACTGAACAGACAATATTGTCTTAGATAATTTCTCCATTCTTTCTTTATTCTTACTTGAATAAATAATGGCATCTGCATTGCAGCGATTTAGAATATTCTCAATCTCAGTCTCAGGAAGTTCCCTGTCTATAGGGACTATAATGCCTGTCCCACAAATTGTTGCAAGATAAGTTACGCACCATTCATACCTATTCTCACCAATTACCGCAATACACTTATTCTTTAGTCCAAGGCTAAGTAAGGCTGTTCCAAAAGCATCAACATCCTCCTTAAACTGAGAATAGCTAATACTATCAAATTCACCGTTTTTTTTATTTAAAAGAAAAGCCGACTTTTCCCCATAAAGAGCAGCACTTTGGTTCAACATTTCCTTCAAATTTCCAACGTTCTTTACATCATATAATGTAGTAGGTTTCATATATTCACCCCAAAAATCTAAACAAA
>JAEWAX010000131.1 GCA_023391425.1 Bacillota bacterium
CTATTTATATCAAAATTCTCAAACAAATATTTCACGAAAGCTTTTATGACCTTTGGCATTATTCCTTTACCCCAGAATTCCTCAGCTAAATAATATCCAATATTCATATTTTTCCGATAAATATCTTTATTTACGAATGCTCCCATACTTCCATTCACCAAACCATTTATTTCAATCGCAAATAAAGTTGATAAATTTTCTTCTTTTTGAGCAAATGTAATATATGCTTCTGCATCCTTTAAATAATATGGATATGGAAAAGAGTCCGTCAAATTATTATATATTTTCTTATTGTTTGCTATTAATGCTAACCTTTCAGCATCCTCATCTTTCCAATTTCTTAATATAAAATCATCAGTCTCAATCTTCATGACTTTTTCTTGGGTCTGCTACAAAACAGTTTTCTACAGGCCTTTTCCTTTCATTTAGCTTCTATTTAATATATACACAAATGCTTTATATCATTGTTTTTCAGTTCACACAATAATTTCTTGGGATTCACTTAATTCAAATAATACTCTTAAGTTTTTTGGAATACCATCAGGCCATCTATGCAAACCTAATAGGTTTGATTTCTGCTTAAGTTCAGGAGAAAATTCGTCGTAAGTTCTTCCTTGCATCAACATTTCAGTTTCGTCTTCACTAAATTTAATTGGTCCAATAACATTATTCACGTATTCTTTGTTCATTGGACATTTGATTTGACATTTTAAGCAGTCATATATACAATGATGTGCACTTTTCGGTATCCATTGTGGAAATTCTGCTGCCATTTCATTAAAGTATGATAAGCATCTTTCATTATCTATCAGAAACCTCTCAGCTCTAATAGCTCCTGTCGGGCAATTATTGAGACATACCTTACATTTAGTACATGTTTCAGCATGTCGCATTTCTGTCCACTCATCATTATCAAATGGTATATCTGAAAAATAAGCAACAAATGAAAAACAACTCCCCATTCCTTCAACATAACAGATATTGTTTCTGCCATAGACTGCTAAACCACTTTGGGCTGCTAATCGTTTCATAGGGAGACTTGATGTACCCTCAATATGAAATTTCTTTGTTACAAGAAAATCCTTCAGATATTTTTCAGTATTATCAATATCAGACGCTGCAAGGCTTAAAACATTGTATTTTTTACCTTGTCTCGTTAACTCAACATTTGCATATGCCGGATGTGGAACAGCAATGAGAATAATAGATTTAATTGTAAATTCGAGCATAGGTACCTCAAACTTATATAAGTCATTTACAATCCAATTTTGAAAACCATTTAAATCCTCATTTTCTTTAAAAACGTCAATTTCATTCTTAATAGATTGTAAACGTTTTATCGGTATCACTTGCAGTTTGTCACCATGTAACATTGCTTCTTGCTTTAATTCGTTAATCATTTATGTAATCCTTTATAATAATGCAAATGCATTATTATTTTCCTCTCATTAAAAATTGTTTATCGTTATTTATTGTAGTCAAATGCTTTGAATCATGGTACGGTACCTGCCTAGTGGTATAAATACGGTATACACCAAATGAAAATTCTCATATATTATTGTTCTAATAATTAACTACCTTACCAAATCTTCTCTGGATTATATACTACATTACATCTACCACGTCCATAAACCATACCACTGGCAATATTATTAATATATGGCTTCCCCTTGCATCCTGATAAAATTTCGTTAAGTACAATTTCCAAATCATCAATAAAAGAAACAGGTAGACAGTTTTTGCTATGTCCGGTATAAATAGCATCAAAGTCTTTACAGTACGGTTTTACCGATTTCACTGTTTTAAGATACTCAGCTATAGTAGATGACTCGGGCAATTGCATCCAAACACCTGTAAAAATCCCATCTCCAGAAAATAATATTCTATGCTTTCTATCAATTAACCCTATGCTACCCGGTGTGTGACCACTTAACAAAATCACTTCTAATACATTGCCTCCAATATCAAAGGTTTGTCCATTTGAAACAAATTCTATTTCTTTTACCAAACTATTACACAATATTTCAATATCACTAATAGGCAAATTATTGTCCTTTGCAGTTTGATCTTTAAATTGAATTCTAAGTTTACTATGTTCTTCGTATACTGGCAATTCAGCTTTGTGCATATAAACTTTATCAAAGTAATGTGAACCAAATGCATGATCTATATGTCCATGTGTACATATAACTGTTAAAGGTTTTTCGGTTATTTCTTGTACAGCTTCCTTAAGGTTATAGTAACCGTAACCTGTATCTATTACAACTGCAGACTTCTCTCCTTCAACAACATAAATGCATGTATCCTTATCCTCTATTAAAGTGACCTCTGGAACAATTTCAATCATATTATAATGAACCATTATATATACCTCCTATAGATATTTTCAATTAATCGTTTTATCTTAATTAATATCCTAATATCCATTTAAAAATTATATTAGGTATAATTTAACATTATTAAGTACTTATTTCAAGTAACCTTAGAGAGCAAATAAATGAAAACTACTATATGTAAAGTGACTAATTAAAAAATATTGATATGTTGATTCTAAAATTGATATAATAGCCATAATACTTTTGAGAAGTATAAATTTGTCCGTGTTTACATCCAATATATACGTCGCTAATACCCCACTTCTATACGTGTGGATTAGCTGGCGCTACAACTCTGGATTTCGACTGGTATCAGTTTATGGAGCTGCCAGCGATTACGGCGGAATGGAGAATTTATTATGAAAGTACTTGGTATTGTTGTAGAATACAACCCATTTCACAATGGGCACATATATCACATTAATCAATCAAAAGCAGTAACTGGCTGTGATGCTGTTGTTTGTGTTATGAGTGGTAATTTTATACAACGAGGTGAACCGGCTCTCATAAATAAGTTTGCTCGGACAGAAATTGCACTTGCCAACGGTGTTGATTTAGTAATTGAGTTACCACTTCCTTTTGCAATGTCAAGTGCTGAAAACTTTGGCTTTGGTTCTGTAAAAATTCTTGATAGCATTGGAATAGTAGACTGTATCTCCTTCGGTAGTGAACATGGCGATATTACTTCTCTTCAAAGCATCTCAAATATTTTAGCCAATGAACCACAGGAATATAAAAATGAACTTAAAAATCAACTGTCTTTGGGGCTCTCCTTCCCTACTTGCAGGCAAAATGCCCTACAGAAGTATATTAAAAATCATCCATCGATGCAGGGTATAGTTGACCTATCAACTCTATTGGAGACTTCAAATAATATTTTAGGTATTGAATATTTAAAGGCAATTAACAGGCTCAGAAGTCCTATTAAACCTTATACCATAAAAAGAGTAGCAAACCAATACAACTCATCTGATTTTACAGGAGCTATTTCTAGTGCAACAGCCATTAGAAATAGTATAAAAAACACGTATATCGGATGCCAAAAATCATTACAAACAGATACAGTCCAAGAATGCTTACCATTGTCATTTAATACTGTTCAAGCTATTCCTGAGAACACTAAAATTGTCATAGAGAATGAGTTGAACTCTGGTAGAGGTCCAAATAGCATTAATCGGTTTGAAAACATCCTGCTTGCAATTTTAAGATTAACGACTGTAGATAAAATTCGCGAAACACCAGGTGTTTCTGAAGGTTTAGAATATAGGATTAAAAAAGCTGCTGAGGTTTCAGGCAACATTGATGAGCTATTATCAAATATATGTACAAAAAGGTATACACAAACAAGAATACAACGAATACTTTTCTCCTTGCTAGCTGGGATCACTAAGAAGGATATGGATTTATTTATGAAATATGGTGGCCCTCAATACTCAAGAATATTAGGTTTTAACAACGTTGGTCGTGAACTATTATCTAGAATGAAAAGATGCTCTTCCCTACCAATTATCACAAAGTCGTCAGACTACAAAACTTCTTGCAACAAGCTACTAACAAGAATGCTTGAAATAGAAGCTCAGTCTACTGATATGTATGTTTTGGGCTATAAAGAGCCGACCTCTAGAAAAGCTGGACAAGAGTTTACACAAAATATTGTTATTTATAAGTAGATTTAGAACAAGCACTTTGCGAGCTTTACCACATACCCCTTCTATCTATTACCATAATAATGGTTCTCTTCCTGTAATTCATTATTGAGAACTTTTTTAATTCATGTATAATACTTATGTAAACCAACTATCATTTAAATTTAGGAGACGCAAATGAAAAAGAAACTAGCGATGGGCTTAATAGTATTTACAATAATAACAGCAAGTGTTCAAGTATATGCTGCAACATATCTGGATACAAATATAATAAATTTAATAACTCAAGGTATTAATTCTATTACAAGTCGTTTTATATCAACAGCTAATAAAGATAGTGAAAATATAGATTCTCAATATATGCAAAAAATTGGAGACTATATTAGTAATAAGACTAGTCAAGTTAATAAAGAAATCGAAACCCATAAGAATAATGAAATAGACCGAGCTAATCAGGAAGTAAACAGTTATTATGAAAATGTTAAAAAAGAAGCTGATACTGTTTTTGATGCTCAGGTTAAACAAGCCAAAGAGTCTAT
>JAEWAX010000141.1 GCA_023391425.1 Bacillota bacterium
CTTAGAATCAGATGCAATAACCAGTTCTTTAATTTTACCTCATATTAATAAAAATTATGACATCAATTATTTGATAAAATGCTTTAAAATTGATTGAAAAGTCCCCAAATTTTGATAGTTATATAAAAACACAATTGATAATATGACATACTGTTGTCATAATCAGAATTGTAAAATATATTTAATATACAAGTTAGGGAGGGATGAAAATGAGTTTAAGCATATTTGAAGATAAGCTAAAAAAGCCAGAACATAAAGAAATTACTGAAGTCTTAGGAAGTACTGAGCACTTATGGAATAATATAATCGATTATATTGTTCCAAATTATACAGGTGCTTTAGAAGAATGGAAATATTATAGTAAATCATCTGGGTGGATGCTATTGATAAAGCATAAAAAAAGAACTATACTTTATTTAATTCCACATAATGGTTTTTTCATAGTTTTATTTGTTTTTGGAGAAAAAGCTGTTAGGGATGCTTGCGAAAGTAATTTACCAAATTATATAATAGAAAAAATTGAAAGTGCAAAACCATATGTAGAAGGAAGGTCGTTTCAGATTGAAGTCAGAAATGAACAAGATATAGAGTATATAAAAATGCTTATCGATATTAAAATGATTAATACATAATAAAAAAGAGTGGCTGTAAAACTAATTTTGTAATATTTTAGGCTAATGAGCAGTTATATGTTTTTGAAAGGATTCTTTTTGGATGAACGTATTAAAAACAACAAAATATAAGGTAAAGCATCCTACTTTAAGACCATTTATAAAATACTTCTGGGTGCTTGAAAGCGCTGATAATGTAGATATAAATCATAAACTTTTACCTGTAGGTAATATCGACTTGGTTTTAAACTTATCATCCTCCATTCACTATATTTCAAATGAGAAAACTGAATTAGTTCCAAATAGATTTCATTTCAATGGAATCAGGGAAAAGTATTGTATTATAAACCAAGCTGGCAAGCTTAATATTTGGGGTATCTCGTTTTTCCCGGCGGGTTTATATCCATTTGTCAAAATACCCATAAATGAGTTTACTGGAGCCACCATTGACTTAGATTTACTTGCTAATGAATTTGTTTTAGCTATTGAAGAGAAATTTAGTAAAGCTGACTCAATTTCACAAAAATTAGATATTTTAGAAGCAGAACTATTAAAATTAATTTGTGATAGTTATATTCCAACGAATGAAATAAGTAATTTACTTAATTGTTATTTCACAAATATGGATGAAATGAATATTCAACTTTTTTGTGACCAATGCGGAATAAATCAACGAAAGCTGGAACGTACATTTAATAAGTATGTTGGAATTAGCCCGAAAGCATTTCATAAACTTTCTAGATTCCAAAAAATATTTAATCAGATAATTAAGCATGACTATATAGATTTAACCTTTCAGGCATATCAAAGTAATTACTACGACCAAACACATTTTTTGAAAGACTTCAAATCTTTTACAGGGTGTTCTCCTACACAATTTCTAAACGAAAAAAAGGCTGTAAAACAAATTATCTGATATGTCGCATTTTTACTATTGGTGGAAGAAAATTTATAATAAGATAACACTAACGATTATTAAATTTATTTCACGGAGGTAATTATGGATAAAAATATTGTTATTGAAATGGTAGAATTCAAAATTATATCGGGTGTTGAAGATGCAGAATTCATAAAAATTGTAGATTCACTTGAAACTAACTTTCATTCAAAACAAAAAGGTTTCATTAGTACAGAATTAACTAAAGGTAAAGAAAAGGGCTATTGGATGATGATACAGCATTGGGCGTGTATGGAAGATGCTAAAGAAGTTATTAAAATGATGATGAAAACTCCAATTACTGAAGAGTTCCGTAAAGTCCTTGAACCAAGTAGTGTAAAAATGTCACTTTTGGAGCAAGTTAGAGTATGGGAAAAATGCATATGAGAAAATTGAACTAGAAATCCAGAAGTCAATGGATATTGCTTATGTCTATACAAATAAGGTGATAAATTTATGGGTTAAAGTAACTAGAATTGAGGAATAGCTAAGCATATTAATTACACATGGAAAATTCAATAAGACTAGAACCATGATGAAGAAACAAACACCATCTGGACTCTAGTCTTATTCTTTTCGAAAATCTTTTAAAAATCCAAATATTTTCATACTACCTCTATTGTGCTATAATCAAATAATACTATTTGGTAATAAAAATATAGAAAAGCTACATTTTAATGCAAATAAGTATAAGCATTTTGTTTTATGGAGGAAATTTATGGCAGTTAATATTGATAATTCATTTGACATAATAATAGTTGGTGCAGGAGCAGTAGGGTGCGCTGTGGCAAGAGAACTTTCTAGATACAACCTCAAAATAGCTGTGCTTGAGAAAGAAAGTGATGTAGCCTCGGCAACTAGCGGTAGAAATAGCGCCGTAGTACATGCTGGGTTTAATAATAAGCCAGGTAGTCTTATGGCAAGGCTTTGTGTTGAAGGCAATGAAGGCTTTGAAAAGATATGCACCGACTTGGATGTGCCTTATAAAAAAACGGGAAAGCTTATTGTAGCTTTTGATGAGAGTGATTTTGCTGGTATTGATAAATTGATAGAAAATGGAAAAAAGAACGGTGTTAAGGGACTAAAATTTGTTGATGCTGATTTAGTTAAAAGTTTAGAGCCACATGTTGGCGGGATAGGCGCTATGCTATCACCAAATACCGCGATAACAAATCCATTTATATATACAGTTGCTCTTGCTGAGAATGCTGCTGCAAATGGTGCTAAGTTTTACTTTGAAACAGAAGTTAAAGGGATATCTAAGAAGGACAAACTGTTTAAAGTAAAAGCTGGCAATACTTATTTCTACAGCAGATATTTAGTTAACAGTGCAGGGCTTTATTCTGATAAGATTTCATCTATGGCAGGTGAAAAAGGCTATAAGATATATCCTTGTAGAGGAGAATATTTTATTCTTGACAAGCGCACCAGCCAGTATTTAAATACGCCTGTATATCCAGTTCCAAGACCTGGTATTGGCGGACTTGGAGTACATTTAACTCCAACAATAGAGGGTAATATACTTATTGGTCCTAGTGCAGAATATATCAAAACAAAAAATGATTATGGCTCAACAAAAAAAGTAATGGATCAGTTATTCAAAGAAGCAAAAGAGCTGCTTCCGCCGCTTAGTATGAGGCATATTATTAGAAGCTATACAGGTATCAGATCAAAAATAGTTGGGCCAAAGACAGGTGGTTTTGGAGATTTTATTGTTGAAGAATCAAAGGTAGTTCCAGGACTAATTAATCTCATTGGTATAGAATCACCTGGACTTACATCCTCAGTTCCTATAAGCAGAATGGTAAGAGATATCATTGCAAATAAAGAAGATATTATTGAGAAAAGAGATTTTATATTGACAAGAAAAGGGATAGTTCAGTTTAGAGAGCTAACCATTGATCAAAAGGAAGAACTAATAAGACAATACCCTGAATATGGAGAGATAGTCTGCAGATGTGAGGGGATTACCAAAAAGGAAATCCTGGACGCAATAAATAATCCACTTGGAGTAACTACACTTGCGGGCATCAAATATCGTGCAAGGCCAATGATGGGGAGATGCCAGGGTGGTTATTGTCTTACTAGAATAGTAGAAATTTTAAAGAATGAAAAGGGCTTAGCACCGGAGCAAATAACAATGCGCGGTAGAGATTCAAAGCTTTTCATTGGAAAAGTAAAGTGATTGTGAAACTAACAAAAATAGTTTAACTTTTAATATAAAGATTGCTTTCCAAAGTACTTTTAGGAAAGTTGAATAAATTAATTTTAGGGTGAAATATATGTTAATAAATAAAGAGATAATTATTATAGGTGCAGGGCCAGCGGGTTTGGCTGCTGCTATAGAAGCAAAAAAGAAGGGCGTAAATGACATCTTGGTTTTAGAAAGAGAGCCATATGCTGGAGGTATACTAAATCAATGTATTCACGATGGTTTTGGGCTTATAAAATTTAATGAGGCTTTAACTGGGCCAGAGTATGCTAAACGATTTATTGATGAGGCAAAGGCACTAAATATAGAGATTATTACAAATGTAATGGTTCAAGACATAAGTGAGGATAAAGTAGTTACTACTATTAGCCCTAGTGGAATGGTGAATTACAAAGCAACAGCTATAATACTTGCAATGGGTTGTCGTGAAAGAACAAGGGGTGCAATTTGTATTCCCGGAACACGCCCAGCAGGTGTTTTCACCGCAGGTGTTGCTCAGAATCTAGTAAATCTTAAGAATGTTATGGTGGGAAAAAACATAGTAATCTTAGGTTCAGGTGATATTGGCCTAATTATGGCGAGACGATTAACTTTTGAGGGTGCAAACGTATTAGCAGTAGTAGAAAAATTACCCTACTCAAGTGGACTTCAGAGAAATATTACACAGTGCCTTGATGATTTTGATATACCATTATTATTAAGTCATACTGTAACAAAAATAGAAGGACATGAGAGAGTTAAGAGTGTTACAATCGCAAAGGTTGATGAACAAGGTAACCCAATACGAGGGACTTCTAAGAAATTTGAATGTGATACATTAATACTCTCAGTTGGATTAATTCCCGAAAACGAGCTGTCATTAAATGCTGGAGTTTATATTGATGAGATAACAAGTGGGGCTAGAGTAGATGAAAACTTGCAAACTAGTGTACCAGGAATATTCGCATGCGGAAATGTATTACAGGTTCACGATTTAGTAGACTATGTATCTGCAGAGGGCGAACTGGCTGCTAAATCAGCTATAGCATTTATAAAAGAGAACAATGCATCTGCTTCAAATATATCTGTTAAGGCAGGTAATGGAATTAGGTATGTATTACCACAGAGAATTTCTCCTAATAAAGACATAACATTTTCTATGAGGGTTGTGTTACCTAGTAAGAATAAAACAATTGTTTTTAAAGATGGGGATAGAGAATTAAAGAGAAAGACCTTCAAAGCACTTAATCCTGCAGAAATGATACGGATAGACTTAAAAGCTCAGGAACTAAAGGATATTTTAAAGCTGGAGGTTTACATTGATGAAAAATAATAGAGAAATAGTATGTATAATTTGCCCCAATGGTTGCAGGATGAATGTGTCTGTAAATGAAGAAAACCAAGTAACTCAAGTTGAAAACGCGTTATGCGAAAGGGGTAAAACCTATGCTAGGGACGAAATACAATACCCACAAAGGAGTCTTACATCAACTGTCAAGGTTAGTGGTGGAGAATTTCCACTTGTGAGCGTTCGAAGTGATAGGACAATGCCAAAAGAGAAAATTAAAGATGCTCTTATTGAATTGCGAAAGATTGAGCTTCAAGCTCCTATTAAATATCATCAAGTAATTGTATCTAATATACTTGGAACTGGCGCAAATATTATAACAACAAAACAGGTATTAGAGAAAGAGGAAGTATAGAAGAAGCTTAGAAGGAACTATCAGTAACATGCTACAAATTGATTGATTTTGGAGGATAGCACGACAATGGAAAAGATAAATTGCCACAAGTGCAAGTACTACTATATTACATGGGATCCTCGAATGCCTTATGGTTGTAAGGCTTTTGGTTTTAAAACTAGACAAATACCTTCCGTGGTAGTTTATCAATCCTCTGGAAAGTCGTGTCAAGGCTATGAGGAAAAAGTTCAGAAAACATAGCCAAGTCAAAAATTTTTTGCTTATAAGTTAGTTCTGATAAAAAAGAAACACAAAATGCCCAGTATGTGGTAAAATGTATATAGAAAGAAAGGGTTTTAATACTGCAAAGACTTGTTTTTGTGGAATACCTGTAAAAAACATTGAGGGGAGATTTTTTCTTTGGTTAATGCTGACAATTGTTTTTTGAAAGAAAAATTAAAGGAATGTGGTTACAAGTATACTGGCCAAAGGGCAGCTATTTTGGATTCATTAATTCAGTGTACTGGGCAACATGTAGGAATAGAGGAACTATTTAATTTAGTCAGGATTAAACATCCAGAAATTGGCCTTGCAACGGTTTACAGGACTATGATTCTACTAGACAAGTTAGGTTTAGTGCACAAGCTTGATTTTAATGATGGGTTTAGCAGATATGAGCTGGTTAAGCCAAATGAAGACCATAGACATCATCATCTTATTTGTAACTCATGTGGATGTGTCACTGAGGTTGAGGAAGATTTGTTGGATTCACTTGAAGAACAAATTTTAATAAAAAATGGTTTTATGGTAACAGATCATAGAGTACAATTCTATGGCTTATGCAATAAATGCAGAGACTAGATTTTTTGAAAGTAACCATTGAAAATATTAGAATAAAAACAGGGGTAGTGTTAGGAGAAAAATATCTTATTACTACCCCTGTTTAATTGCAGTATTTGGTGCTAACTACAGGTTAATACAAACTTTTTCGCATACTTTTAATGGTGAATAATATTACTAATTTATTCCAATTTGTATTCAACTAATGGGTATGTGAATTATTGGAGCTATAAACAAAATATGAAATAACATTTAAATAGCCGCCTCGGTGGTGTTAACGCGAAACTAAATATCTATGCAAAATATTGTTATTATATTCTTGAATATTATAAAAATATATCGTAATATAGATATATAACTTTTTATCTATATATTTACGAGGTGAGCATTGAATAAAATATTTAAGGCTTTGAGTGACACTACAAGAAGAGAAATTCTAAAACTACTGTCTAATGGAGATTTGTCTGCTAACGAGATTGTACAGCATTTTAATATGTCACAACCGTCCATATCAAAACACTTGGAAATTTTAAAACAAGCTGAACTTGTAACAGCGGAAAAAAAGGGGCAATTTATGATTTACTCAATAAATTTGACAGTACTGCAAAGTGTTCTAGGACAGTTTTTGCAAATGTTTGATAACAAAAATGGAGAGGATACAAAAAAATGAAAAAATCAGATTGGAATTTAATGCGCATTTTCTTTTTAGCAGTTACGATTGTTATTATAGGGATTGCAGTATTTGTACCAGATAATAATATTACAAATATCATTATACCTGTATTAGCAATTGTTGCTATGGTAATACTTGATAAACAGGCACCCAAGGTTGCCAAGCTATCAAGTGATAACCCTAAAATTAAGACCATGAGAAATATTATTAGAATGTCTATATCAATAATGATACTGGTTGTATTATTTGTTGAACTAAAACCTTTGCAAGGTAATTTATCTAAAGAGACAAAAGATATATTAGAGGTGGGTGCGGTATCATTATTCATGATGGTATTCGGAAACATTGCACCTAAAATACCATTTAATAGATATGCGGGGTTTAGGCTTCCTTGGACAGTCAGAGATGAGGATACATGGAAGCTGGCACATAAAATATTAGGTTATACTTCTTTCCCACTGGCAATAATTCAATTTATTCTTATATTCTTTTTTAAAACTGAGACAATAGTTACAATTTGTATTGCATTATGGATTTTAATACCAGGTGCATATTCAGGGTGGTTTTATTATAATAAATTTAGAATTAAGAAGTATCAATAAGATAAATAATATAAACACTAATAAACACTAATAAACACGTAGCTTATTTACACTAACAACTATTGAAGCGGAGACAATAATGAAAAAAAATCTTAGGAAATTATGCTTAGGACTAGCTCTTTTACTCTTTATCAGCCCTACTACATATGCAGCAGAGAAAGAAAATACTTCTGCTCAAAAAGATATTTCTGTACCAATAAAGTATATTTGTGAGAGCAAGGGAGGAACTCTCTCTTGGAATGGCAAAAATAAAACTGCTATTGTCAAATATAAAGATAAGACTCTACAACTCAAAATTGGCAGCAATGTGATAAATTCAACAGGGAAAACAAAGACTTTAAAGAGCAAAGTTACAACGGCTAATGGAAGAACAATTTTACCATTAAGTGTACTGAATCAGGAGCTCGGTCTTAACGTGACTAATGATGATTGTCTTAAGATAATTGGTGTCAAATTTGTTGATTTGCTTAAAAATAATAAAATTGATGAAAGTTCAGCCCTAATAAGTAAAAACTTTTCAAAATACTTAAGTCCAAAATACATAGCTCAACTTGCACCTTCTATTTCAAGGTTACAATTTGATACAAAAGAGGTATCGTTAACAAAGAATACTGTACATCAAAACTTAAGCATTCCGTTTGTCATCGCGCAAAAGAATTACAACTATATCGTTAGATTTGATTACAATGGTAAAATTGACGAATTGAACTCATCTGCAGTACAACCTCAGATACCATATACTAAGCCGACCTATGATGATTCTAATAATTATGTAGAAAAGCAGGTCAGCTTTGGTGATGGAGCTTGGAAGCTTCCCGCAACGCTAACTGTACCGAAAGGCGAAGGCCCATTTCCTGTAGTTGTTTTGGTCCATGGTTCAGGCCCTAATGATAGAGATGAAAGCTTAGGAGGATTGAAACCTTTTAGAGATATTGCTGTAGGATTAGCTTCACAGAATATTGCAGTATTGAGGTATGAAAAACGTACACTTGAGAACTCAACTAAAACTGCGCTGATTGGGAATTTTACTATAGAAGAAGAATTTGAGCAGGATGCTTTTGCTGCTGCAAGATATTTAAAAACTGTCAGTGGAATAGATGCGACAAATATTATTGTACTCGGGCATAGTGAGGGTGGATATGCATTGCCTAAAATATTACAAGATGATAATTCTGGAATATTTAAAGCTGGAATAATAATGAGTGGCTGCGTTAGGCCAATATATGAGCTTATGCAAGAGCAATATGAGTATTTCATGAATAAAGGTCTTATAACCAAGGAACAGTATGAGTATATGAAGAGTCAAGTAGAGATACTTAAGGATCCAAGCTTTAAGCCTACAGAACTACCAAAAAACTATACACTTGGAAATGCATATTATTTCAATTATATGAAGACATATGATGTTTTGGGAATTGCTAAAAATCTTAAAAAGCCAATGCTAGTCCTGCAAGGAGAAAGAGACTATCAAGTAAGTGCAAAAACGGATTTCGAAGGATGGAAAAAAGCTTTTGGTGAGAATAAAGGAGCTGAATTTAAGCTCTATTCAAAGCTTAACCATATGTATACTGAAGGAGAGGGCGATAGTTTACCTAATGAGTATTATGTTAGTGCCAATATCCCACAGTATGTAATAGATGATATTGCGGCTTTTGTAAATAAAGCAGCAGGTAAGTAGAAAATAGGTAAAAACTGAATTTAGATGAAGTTTTTTAGAACAGTAAATGACGGTCAGAATGTATTTATGGCGTATTGCCAAAATACATCTACCGCCATTTTTTATATTATTGTTACAACTGATAATACCCATGCTAATCAAAAAACTCCGCTTATGTCCAGAAAGTTAGAATAATATTACATATTGATGGGAAAAATCCGTGATATATGTGAAAGTGAGAGGTCCAAATGTATTCAATTAAGAGACTATTTAATCCAGAGATTTATCAAGGAAAACATAAGCATAGAAATTACTTTGAGGGTTGGTATTATAAAATAATTGATAAAGATTCCAAAAACATTTTTGCCATAATTCCAGGTGTATCTATATCTAAGGCAGGAAAACATGCCTTTATTCAGTTTATAGATGCCAAAACTGGTTTAACTAAATATTTTGAGTATAAAATTGAAGATTTTTATTATTCAGAAAGAGTTCTAGATATAACAATAAGTAATAATCATTTTAATAAATTTGGATTGACAGTAGATTTTGGACCAGAGGATTTTAGAGTATCTGGGAATGTGAGTTTTATAAACATAATACCCTTCCCCAAAAGCATTCTAAATCCAGGAATTATGGGACCATTTTCATTTATTCCGTTTATGGAGTGCCATCATGGCATTGTAAATATGCATTGTGAGCTAACTGGTGAGATTACTTTTAATGGCAAGCAAATAGATTTTACAGGTGGCTATGGCTACCTAGAAAAAGATTGGGGAAGTTCATTCCCACAATCCTGGGTTTGGCTTCAATCAAATAATTTTGATGGGCATACTGCCTCAGTAATGTTTTCAATTGCATCTATTCCATGGTTTAACAGGCAGTTTGATGGGTTAGTATCCTTTTTAAGGGTTGATGATAAAATATATAGATTTGCTACTTATACAGGAGCAAAGATTGTAAAACTCGCCTTTCAAGACGATAGAGTTTATATATCAATAGAAGACTCAAAATTTGTTTTAAATTTAGAGGTCACAAGCAATAGTGGTGGAATCCTCAAAGCACCTAAAAAAGGTAAGATGGATATTGAAATAACCGAAACAATAACAGCAGTGGTAGAGGTGACTCTTTGGGATAAAGAAGGTAAAAAAATTTTTTGTGGGCTAGGAAAAAATACAGGGCTTGAACTTGCTGGAGATTTCAGAAAATTTCAAAAGTAAACATTTTACTGCTATTAAAATATAGATACTTAATCTAGAAACGTTGGGGGCAATCAATTATACAGTTATTAAAGCAAGAATTTAATAAATTTAACTTTATTAAATTTTTCAAAATATTTAAATATGTTTAGTAACACTTTTACTAGAGTTAACATAAATTACTATTAAGTAGAAATACATCTAGTGAAAGGAGATTTATATATGGACGGTTGTAATAACAGTGGCTGTAATGATAATATTAGCCATTTATTGTGCAAGTACATTGGTCAGACAGTTACTATATTTACTAAAAGCGGAGGGCAGTCAGGCTGTGGTTTTACAGGCGTTATTTTAGGGGTTAATGATTGTTTTGTTAGACTTATAACTAGTATTGGCCCAGCACCAGGATGTGCATTAGGAAATGCATGTGGAAATAATGGCAATGGCATGGATAATGGCATGATGGGTGGTAGCGACCACGGACATGGTTATGGATGTGGATTTAATCAATTCGGAAATTATGGAAATGGGACTCCAGTTTATAATGTTGGATCAGTAACTGACATACCAATTAACAGCATAGCATCCTTCGTTCACAACGCAGTTTAATACGTTATAACCACAAAAAATGATAGGGTTACCTATCATTTTTTTATATAACGAGGCGTAAGATATCCCAACTTCTACAAGTGTCGGGTACCGCTTCGGTTTTCAGACGGCGAGCATATCTCCAGCCTCGTTGAAACGCCGCTGAGGTAAGTAAATTTTTCTACAACCAAAAAATTTACTTTTGAACCCAGGCGTTATAATCAGCTTTACTAAATTAATATGTTATGATAGAATTTAATAAAACAAGTTGCGGGGGAACCAAAAGGAGCAACCAAATAATAAATTACTATTTTAAAGGATTAATTATTATTTGGATAATTCTACGGTTGAGAAGGTTAAAACCTGACCCTTAGAACCTGTCGGTTAACACCGGCGTAGGGAGGCAAATCAAAATATACATTATATTTGATTATAGCGTTCACCTACACTAGGTGGACGTTTTTTAATGTTATAAAACTTACAATTTAATAAGTATTTGTGGGGGGACTATTTAGGAACAACCAAAAAATCGCTATTCCGAAGGGATTAGTTGTTTTTTGAGGATTCTTACGGTTGAGAAGGTTAAAACCTGACCCTTGGAACCTGTCGGTTAACACCGTTGTAGGGAAGCAAAGATATTTTTATATTAATTTTTAGTGCTTACCTATTTCGGGTAGGCACTTTTTATGTTTCCCTGCATGGCGAATGCTGATATGTCAAAGGTGACTACATAGTGGCAGTGGGAATATTAGCAGACTAGTTACAAAAATTATTAGCAAAGAGAGAAGGTTATCTATTAGAGAAGAAGTTTGTAGTAAAAAAGAGGAACTAGAAAGAAAAATTCAAATAATTAATGAAGGAGTGAAAGTATTTGAAAAAAGTTTTAACTATCGCAGGCTCGGACTGTAGTGGAGGGGCTGGAATACAAGCTGATTTGAAAACCTTCTCTGCACATGGAGTGTACGGAATGAGTGTCATAGTATCAGTTGTGGCTGAAAACACAAGCAGAGTAATAGGTTTAGAAGATATAAGTCCTAATATTATAAAAAAGCAAATAGATGCTATTTTTGAAGATATTGAAGTGGATGCAGTAAAAATTGGGATGCTATCTGGGCGTGAATGCATGCAGGCAGTAAGCGAAAAGCTTAAAGAATATAAGCCTACAAATATCGTCATTGATCCTGTTATGCTTGCAAAGGGTGGACATGCTCTAATGAAGGAAAATGCTCTTGATTTTTTTGTATCAGAGCTAATACCTCTTGCTGATATGCTTACCCCAAATATTCCTGAAGCAGAAACTATAACTGGTATAAATATTGCAACGTTAGAGGATATGAGAAAATGTGCTAAGCTTATTTATTCGATGGGGGCAAAAAGTGTGTTGGTTAAAGGGGGTCATCTCGAGAGCGATGCAGAAGATATTTTATTTGACGGCAAAAGCTTTTACTCTTATACCACCAAAAGAATTAATACCAAAAATACTCATGGAACCGGCTGCACTTTTTCTTCAGCAATAGCATCGAATTTAGCACTTGGAATGGATTTTTGCTCAGCTGTTGGAAAGGCAAAAGAGTATGTAACTATGGCTATTAAACATTCTCTGGACATAGGAAAAGGCCATGGACCAACAAATCATTTTTATCAGATGTCTACCGCCGCTAATACCCCACTTCTATAAGTGTGTGATAAGCGGCGATACGACACTGGATTGCGATTTCTAAGACTCAGAGGGAGTAAAGCGCCTCCTCTTGAATCTATGAAATCTGCTTATCCGATGTCTAAGGTTCAGTAGGAGCAAAAACGCCTCCCTCTGAATCCAAGAAATCTGCTTATGGATTGAAAGAATATTAATTATATTGCCGCGCAGCGGCTTATGGAGGAGTAAAAAATGACTTATAAAACACAGATGGAAGCAGCTAAAAAAGGAATTATCACAAGGGAAATGTCAGTTGTAGCGAAAAAAGAAAGTATGGCTGAAGAAAAACTTAGAGAACTTGTTTCTAGTGGAAAGGTTGCAATTCCTGCTAACATAAACCATAAATCCCTAAGTCCTGAAGGTGTTGGGGAGGGCCTTAAAACAAAAGTAAATGTTAACTTGGGTATTTCTGGTGATTGTGCTGATTATACAAAAGAGATGGAAAAGGTCGATATGGCATTAAAATTTGGGGTAGAGGCAATTATGGATTTGAGTAACTACGGTAAAACAAATACTTTCCGTACTCAGCTTATCAAGCACTCTCCTGCAATGATAGGAACTGTTCCTATGTATGATGCAATTGGTTATCTAGAAAAAGATTTGATGGAAATTAAAGCAACAGATTTCCTTAAGGTGGTTGAAGCCCATGCAAAAGAGGGCGTTGATTTCATGACTATCCATGCTGGTATAAATAAACGTGCAGTGGAATGCTTTAAGCGCTCAAAAAGATTAACTAACATTGTTTCTCGCGGTGGTTCATTGCTTTTTGCATGGATGGAGATGACAGGAAATGAAAACCCATTTTATGAACACTATGATGAGTTCCTAGATATTTTACGTGAATATGATGTAACTATAAGCCTTGGTGATGCATTGAGACCTGGTAGCATAAATGACAGCTCTGATGCCGGACAGCTAAGCGAATTGATTGAGCTTGGAAACTTAACAAAACGAGCTTGGGAAAAAGATGTTCAGGTTATGGTAGAAGGACCTGGTCACATGGCACTAAATGAAATTGCAGCAAACATGACAATTCAAAAGAGGCTATGCCATGGAGCACCTTTCTACATACTTGGTCCACTTGTAACAGATATAGCGCCTGGTTATGACCATATTACATCTGCTATCGGAGGAGCAATTGCCGCAGCGAACGGCGCTGATTTCCTGTGCTATGTAACCCCTGCGGAGCATTTGCGCCTCCCTGATTTGGCAGATGTTAAAGAGGGAATAGTTGCATCAAAAATAGCTGCTCATGCTGCAGATATTGCAAAAGGTATACCAAATGCACGTGAAATTGATAATAAAATGAGTGATGCACGTCGTCGTATTGATTGGGAAGAGATGTTCTCCTATGCCATTGATGGCGAAAAGGCTAGAGCCTACTTTGAAAGCACACCACCTGCTGACAAGCATACCTGCTCAATGTGCGGTAAAATGTGCGCAATGAGGACAACTAATAAAATCTTATCCGGTGAAAAGGTTGAATTTATCTAAGTATTCTTAGGGAACACACATAACACTAGGCCTGATAATAATTCTAATTAAAAAGTTTGGAAGAAATTCGAAAGATAATTGAAAGATATTCGAAAGGATAAATAATGAGATGAATCAAATAACTTCAAAAATTTCTGAGCTTCTATGTGAAGTTAAAAATAAAAACCCACTTATACACAATATTACAAACTATGTAACAGTAAATGACTGCGCAAATGCTGTTCTGGCTATTGGTGCTTCACCGATTATGGCAGATGATATTGGAGAGGCAGCTGATATTACTGCAATTTCATCTGCTCTAGTTATAAATATTGGAACACTGAATCAAAGAACAATTGAGGCGATGCTGTGTTCTGCGAAAAAAGCAAATGAACTAGGAATTCCTGTAGTTTTCGACCCAGTTGGTGCAGGTGCATCAGCTTTGAGAAATAAAGCAACCGAGGACATTTTATCAGAGGTAAAAATAAGTATACTTAGAGGGAATATGTCTGAGATATCCTTTGTTGCAGGACTTGGAGCTTCTACAAAAGGAGTAGATGCTGCACAAAAGGACATTGAAAATAATGATGGTATTGCAATTGCTACCGTAGTTGCTCAAAAACTAGGTTGTATAGTTGCAATTACTGGTGCAACCGACATTATTTCAGATGGTGAACATGTTGTAACAATTTCAAATGGGCATAAAATGCTCTCAAATGTCACTGGTACAGGGTGCATGACTACCGCTTTAGTAGGTTCCTTTTGTGGAGTAACAAAAGATATGTTTTTAGCAGCTGTCGGTGGTGTTGTTTCAATGGGTATGGCTGGAGAAATTGCTTTTGAAAAAGCTGGAGACAAAGGTGCAGGTAGCTTCCATATTGCAATTATTGATGCAATTAGTCAATTAACTCAAAACATTATTTTAGAAAGGGCAAAAATTAATGAAGTCTAAAATAGATTATACACTTTATCTTGTTACAGACCGTGATTGGATGAGTACAGCTACGCTTGAAGAAGCAGTTGAACAGGCAATTTTAGGAGGGTGTACCTTAGTCCAGCTACGAGAAAAGACTGCTTCTTCACTAGAGTTTTACAAGAATGCATTAAGTGTTAAAGTAATTACTGATAAATATAATGTGCCTCTTATTATTAATGATAGAGTGGATATTGCACTAGCGATAGATGCAGCTGGTGTTCATGTAGGACAAAGTGATTTGCCAGCAACAATTATACGAAAAATACTAGGTAATGATAAAATAATAGGTGTGTCAGCAAATTCAGTAGATATGGCAATTAAGGCGCGACAGGAGGGTGCTGATTATATAGGTGTTGGTGCACTGTATTCTACTAGTACCAAGACTGATGTTAACGTAATTTGCAAAGAGGAGCTAATAAGAATAAGAAAAGCTGTGACCATACCTATTGTGGGAATTGGCGGCATTAATAAGGAAAATGCAGTAAATCTCGCAGCTACTGGTATTGACGGCATTGCAATAGTAACCGCTGTTCTTGCTCAGAAGGATATAGCTAATGCTGCGAAGGAATTAATTGGAGTATTTAAACAGGGACAATAGTAGTCAATGTAGGTATATTTGTGTTTACATAAAGTGAGACTATTGAATTTGTTAACATCTAATAGAGTACAAATGAAAGTTTATTAAATTCAGCAGTAAATTATAAAAATAAGGATTGGAGTCTTTAGAATGAAAACAAACGTAAAAAAACTAGCATTATCAGGATTGCTTGTTGCAGTAGCAGTAGTTGGATCAACCTTTTCATTTCCTGTGGGTGTTTCTAAATGTGCACCTGTACAGCACATGGTAAATGTATTAGGAGGAATTCTTTTAGGGCCGTGGTATGCTTTAGGCGTTGCATTTGTAACCTCTTGTATTCGAATTCTAGCCGGTACAGGAACACTACTCGCATTCCCGGGAAGCATGGTTGGAGCATTGTTATGTGGATTATTGTACAAAAAGTTCGGTAGCACAA
The DNA here is from genome assembly GCA_023391425.1 of Bacillota bacterium. Taxonomy (GTDB): domain Bacteria; phylum Bacillota; class Clostridia; order Acetivibrionales; family DSM-1351; genus Ruminiclostridium. The sequence continues at coordinate 16,139 of JAEWAX010000141.1, forward strand.
TAAGTGCAGTTATTGGAGAAGTTATTGGTACAGGCATTTTTGGTGCAATTCTAGCCTATCCGATTGCTACACTGTTTTTGGCAAAGCAAGCAGCAGTCTTTGTATTTGTAATCCCATTTAGCGTCAGTTCCTTTGGAGGTGCAGCAATATCGGCCATATTAATTTATGTGCTGAAGCGTACAAAGGCGATAAATGCTATTACAAATGGGTTATGATGGTAATTTAGATACACAAACTGCACAAAAGATTGAATACTTATGGCAGGATATTATGAAAAATTATCTTACCTTGTCAAGTTGTACCGAACATATAACGGCGACAAACAGTGGCCATTATATACATTTAACAGATTTTAATCTTTTAAAAAACACTATTGATAGTTTATTTGTTGAATAACATCTTGTTTTTAATTTTACAGAATGTTTTGTTTGATGAGAAAGGTATTTGATTATTTCCATTCCTAATTAGGTATAGGAATGGAAATAATTATAATCTTGGATTACTTGGTATTGTTGCTTTTACATACCATGCTATCGACTATTTTTTTAAAGAGCCTTTTAAATTCAACTGTTTCTTCTTCATTAAGATCCTGCAATAAATCTGCAAACACTTTATTTTCTTCTAAAATATGTTCTTCGACTGCACTTTTTCCTGTAGGCGTAAGTTCTAAATCAAAGGACCTTAAATCGTGAGAACTTAATTTCCGTTGCAATAACCCTTTTTTAGAAAGTCTGTTTATTGCATTGGTCAATGTACTATTAGGCGTTTTTAAGGTTTTCACTATTTCTTTAATCTTAATATCAGGGTTAGTATATATAAGTTTAAGAATATTTAAATCAATAATGCTGCAACCCGTTAACTTTTCTGTGCATATAACTATATTAAAATTTAATAATAATGTATCCCATAGCTCTCTAAAATCATTAGTTGGTAGATTGCTTTTCATTTATAATCACCTTTTTAAATCTTTTTAAAATGATTGTAACACCTAGGCCAATTATAGGCAATACAAAGCAAACTACAGTTAAAATACTTTTTAGGATAGTTAAAATATTGGTAACTCTTGCAAGTGCAAAAAGTTCCGTTGGGTAATGTATGATCAAACCAATCAATCCAACAATCTCAAGAATTTGAACTCCTGCTAATATAACAGGCAGAAAAGTAATAATTGAAATCAATGTGCATTTTTTAACCCATTTGTGAAATGTAGCATAATTTGCGCCAACAAGAAAAGCTGTGTACAATGCAACCATAATTACATCTGAAATAAATACAATCAGGTGCGCTTGTCTGCCTTCTTCACCTATAACTGATAATAAATTATAAGCAGCTTTTGGTGAATAATTGAAGGTTTGTGTTAGGTAAGTGAAACCCGGTTTAAAAACTACATTTGTAAATATCAGAACTAATAGGAATGCTCCAAGGTAAGTAAAAATCACCTTGGTTTTTGAAAGTTTTTCTACTAAGCTATTTAGTCTGTTCATATGTATTCTCCTTTATTTTTATTTCCTTGACAGTATATTACCATGTTGGAAATATACTGTCAAGGAAATAAAACAAAGAAGAAAAACATAATCTTATTATCAATTCTAAAAAATACTTCAAAATAAATGAACTGCCTCATGTCTACTTGACAGGGGCAGTTCAAAAAGGCAAAATATTTATTGACTTTCACCAGTTATATTTTCTATAAAATTTCAAAACTTTTTGATGAAAAATTTCTATAAAATTCTAAAACTTTCTGATGAAAAATTGCTATAAAATCTTCCACTTCGTGAGGTGAATTTCAAAACACAATAATCAGGATCAGTTACACCCAAAGGATAATACATTGTATCTCCTTCATGCCAAATCATTTCTTTAGAGCCACTATCTTCAAGAACTTCTATAGTACCAATTAGCATAACACCTTTAAAAAAGCGCTCATCACAAAAATATAAGCTTGCTTTAGGGTTTTCTTTAAACTGGCTCACTCTCATAGATGAAGTGTTTGTAGTAAAATAAAAATGCTTAATCCCTTCTCTTTTTCGAGGAGGTAACATGGCTTTCATATTTGGAAACCCCTCATTATCTATAGAACTAATAAAAGAAACACTTTGTTTGTCTATCAAGTTGCGGATTGTTTTTTCTGAATCTATCATTTTTTACCCTCCTATTGCAAATGAATTTATAGATATCTAAGTTTCAGATTGAGTGAGAACTACACTTGAAACAGAGAACTCTGCTCACATAGAATTCTATTGCCTAGAAGATAATTTGTAAATTACCCACTTTTTTGTGTGTATGTTTGTTAACTAATCAATAAATCCTTTTGTTCTTAGAACATCATCCATATCATTTTCCTTCATAAGCTCAATACCTATAGTTTGCATAATGGTAATAGCCTCAAGCATCTTTTGTCCACGTTCTGTTAAAAAGTATTCAACCCTTAGGGGATATCCCTCGAAGGTATTTTTACCAATTAACCCGAAGTCCAGAAGTTCTTTTAGCTGCTCTATAAGCATTTTTTGGTTAATACCCTGTATACTTTTTTCAAGATCTATAAGGGATTTGCTTTGTTTGAGTTGCCATAAAATAATTGGTTTCCATTTTCCTCTTACAATATCATGGGTCAGTTCTAAGGGACATGTGTATTCTTCCCGTATTTTCAAAATTCTCGCCTCCTAAGTTGTTGACTGGAATGTGATTACAAGCATAACTTAATTTATCATATTTTCTTTCTGCTTAATATTGGAATGTTTAGAGCATAAATTACAGCTGATAATGCTAAGCAAATAGAGATATGCCCAATTGGATTAGGATTAGAAACTATTAAGTTTAAGAAATTAACTAGTAAGGCGCGGAGTGGGGCAATGGGGGTTAATATACCTATTGCAGAAGCAATTACAAAATCAATTACCCAACCAAACCAGAAGGTTTGCATTGCGGTTAGAGTATGTATAAGCACTCCAAGTAGTAAATAGAATACAAACTGTCTAAAAAACGCTATTATTATTCCATCTTTAACCCATCCAAATATATCAACAATATCCCATATTGTTATTACTGATCTCATTGTGTTATCAACTGTATAGTATAAAACAAGAGTAATGATGGATAGAACAGCAGAGAATACAATATAGTTTAGTAACGATGCCCAAAAGAAATCAATCTTTTTTCCATTGATATGCATAATTTTCTTGAAATTCACTGCTGGAATTAAAACTGCAGCGATAATGAGTGCTACTAACAATTCATTTCCTTCACTAACTTGAGCACTACCTTTTGAGTTTGTTATATATAGTACAAAGCTTTGTATAATTGCGCTTGCAAAGCTTACAAATGCACTTAAATATGCAATCCACGTAGTTTGTTTAAAATTGATTTTTGCAATTGTACCTACTCTTTTAATGTTCATCATTGTCTCCTCCTACAATATTAATAAAGAATTCCTGTAGTCCTAGTGTTTGAAGCGTGATGTTTTCGGATGGAGATATTCTATCTCCAAATATGTATGCGGTAGTAAAGCCACCAAGTGTTTTTTCACCTATAACATTAAGTCCTTTTATAGCTTTTTTTACTTCATCTTTTTGACCTGTGAGGGAATAGGCTTTTTCATCAACGTCATTTATGCTCGATTGAAGTAAAATAGCTCCTTGCTCTATTATGATAATATCCTCAGCAACTTTTGCTATTTCATCAATTAAATGAGTGGATACGATAATAATTCGTGGGTGATTTTCAAAACTTGTTTGCAGTAGTTCGTAAAAATTTTCGCGCATGATAGCATCAAAGCCAAGTACAGGTTCATCTAAAATAACTATCTTGGAATTGCTGGCAAGGCTTAAAAGAGTTGTTAGCATTGTTTGCATCCCGAAGGAGAGTTGTTTGTACTTCTTGTTTTTATCAAGCTTAAATTTCTTTATCATGTTTTTGGCAAATTCTAAATCGAAATCATCCTGTAAACTCATGGCAAGATTTACTAAGTCATTAACCTTTAAATTGAATTGCGACGCCCTGCTTTCAATAAAATTAACGCAATTTGGCATATTAAAGGTGGAGACCTCTTTATTATCTACAAATATTTCACCTTCACTTGCACTAATATGTCCCGCAATAAGCTTTAAAAAGGTAGTTTTGCCTGCACCGTTTCTTCCAAGCAGGCAATAAATCTTATTTTCGCATATATTTAAGTTTATATTGTCTATAGCTATTGTGTTTCTATATGCTTTTGTAACATTAGAAAATTTAATCATTATCATTCTCCTTTATCATTTTTATAATATCATCCTTTGAAATACCTAGTTTCTTTGCATCACCAAGCATAGAGGATATTGTACTTGTAAAAAATTCATGCTTTCTTCTTTCTAAAATTTTGCTTTTTGCTTCTTTGGTTACACACATGCCAATACCTCTTTTCTTGTATAAAATACCTTCGTCAGCCAAATTACTAATGCTTTTAACAGCTGTTGTGGGATTAACCGAAAGTAATTTTGATATCTGTGTTGTAGATATAATAATGTCATCTGTTTTGTATACATCAGATATAATATCATCCTCAATCATCTCCATAATTTGAATGAAAATAGGTTTATCGGTATTCAATAATATAATTCACCTCCATGGTTATTGGGTTAGTGATTCAACTCATTAACCAAAATATAACATACAATACTTCGTTTGTAAATAGTGTAAATAAAAATTAGTTAATTTAAAAATAATTAAAAATTAGTTAATTAAATAAAAAGGGAGAAAATAAAAAAGTGCGCCAAGGATATTAATCCTATGACACACTGTTGAACTCAGTCAGCTTTATAAAAAAAGGTCAAATGGTATAGCTTATTTATCGTGTTACATTATTGAGCCATTTTTTACTTTTATATCTCCAAGCTGTGAGAGGAATTTTAATAATTTCATCACTCATTAAGATTATATAGACAACTGGAACACTCCACTTAAATACGAAAGCAGCTAACCAGCCTATCAGAATAGAACAGCCCCACATTGTTGAGACATCGAGAAACAAGCCGAATTTAGTATCTCCACCTCCACGAAAAACTCCAACAATAAGTGTTGTATTAAGTGCCTGAGCAATAACAAAATAAGACATCACAAACATCATTATGGACAAGTAGCCTTGTGTAACAGGACTGAGGTTAAGAGTTGACATTAGGATTGGGCGTACAATCAGAATAACTATTGCTCCTGCAACACCTGCTATTATGCTTAGCTTAATAAAACGCTTGGAATAATTTTTTGCTGCCTCAAAATTGTTTTCACCAATTGCTTTACCTACAATAATCGCAGTAGCATTTGCAAGACCAAAGGCAATAACTGTGGCAAGCTGTCTTGTAATCTGTGTAACAGAGTTTGCAGAAACAACAGAACTCCCCAAATGGCCAATAACAACGGCATTCATTGCTACACCTGTACCCCACATAAGTTCATTTAGGGTAACAGGAATTGAATATGTTAGAAAGTCTTTGAAAAGATATTTATCACGGACAAACAAATTCGAGAACTTAAAGTGTATAACATTGTTATATTTTTTAGCATAGATAAAAACACTAATAAGTTCAACAACTCTCGAGACTAAGGTGGCAATAGCTGCACCCTGAATTCCCAGTTTTGGAAAACCAAATAACCCAAAGATTAAAATTGCTGCTACTATTACATTTATAATAAGAGATACAAGGTAAACAACAGTTGAAACGATTACACGCTCAACACTCCTCATTACGTTCAAATAAATCATTGTGATAGACATAAGAACATATGACATTGCTATAATTCTCAAATATTTAACACCTTCTGCAATAACAGGTGCTTCGGATGTGAATATATTCATGGCTTGTGTTGGAAACAGCAGTACAACTGTAGTGAAAAATATTGCGACCAATAGAGAGAACCGCATACAAATTCCCATTATCTTTTCAATACATTTTGTATCACCCTTTCCCCAGTATTGGGCAGTTAAAACTGCTGCACCTGAGGTTAAACCAAAGAAAATCAGCATCATAATAAACTGAACCTGTCCTGCCAAGGAAGCAGCAGAAAGTACAGTTTCGCTAACTTTTCCAAGCATAAGAACGTCTATTGAGGTTATCCCGACATTAATTAAATTTTGTAAAGCCATTGGCATTACTAAAGCAAAAGCCATTTTGTAGAAAGCTTTATTATCCATTATCTTATTATTTATAATCTTATTATCTATAATTCTATTTTCCATTATTAAACTCCAAATTTTTATATTTATGAACAAGTATACCATAATATGACGTGAAAATATAAATAAAATAAGAATATTTAAAGAATATGTAATAATTATGCTAATACTATATCTACTAAATGAATTTTGAATTAAATATTATAAAATTTGTTTAACGCTGATTTATCAACTAGTATACCATAATATGATGTGATAATATAAGTACATAAAGAAGACGAAGTTTCTTCAATAAAGGAGATGCAAGTTATGTCACTTTTGAGTAAGACAGGTCTATATATTCATGTTCCTTTTTGTAGTTCAAAATGTAATTACTGTGACTTTAATTCCTACACCGGAAAGCTTAATTTGGCAGATGATTACTTCAACTCAATGAAAAAGGAAATTGAGCTTTATACTGACGAAATGAAATATAATTTGATTGACACCATATTTATAGGGGGAGGAACTCCTTCTTGTGTGGATTATAAATATATTAGTGACATATTATCTACGTGTAGGGCAAACTATAATATTGCTGACGATTGTGAAATAAGTATAGAGAGCAATCCTGGTACACTAGACATAGATAAACTCAAAGAATATAAACTAATTGGAATCAATAGAATAAGTATTGGGCTTCAGGCTTACCAAAGTAATTTGTTGAAATATTTAGGCAGACGGCATTCACCAGAAGATTTTATCTCAAGTGTTGAATTGTCAAAAAAGGCAGGCTTTAGCAATATTAATGCCGATGTTATATTTGGAATACCTGGACAAACAATGGAGGATTGGACAGAAACCTTGAAGGTATTAGTTAATTTAGGTATAACACATATTTCTGCTTACAGTTTGAAAATCGAAGAGGGAACAAAGTTTGGTAATATGCTCGAAAACGGAGAACTTATTGCGATGGAAGATGAACTTGATAGGGAAATGTACCACTATGCTATTGATTACTTGAAGAAAAATGGGTTTAACCAATATGAACTATCCAATTTTGCAAAATCAGGCTTTGAATGTAAACACAATTTAACATATTGGAAATGCATAGATTACTTAGGATTAGGGGCAGGAGCCCATTCCTTGTTGAATGATTTAAGATTTTCAAATGCAAACTCAATTGAGGATTATATTAAGTACTTAGAAAAGGGTGAGAAGCCTGTTGAAGAGAGATTTGTAATTGACTTCTACGACAAAATTTCAGAATATATGTTTTTGGGGCTTAGGTTGGCACAGGGTGTTTCTAATTCAGAATTTCAAGCTTTATTTAATCAGGATATGTTTGTTAAGTTTGCTGATAGTTTTGAGGAACTTCAGAAAAATAAGCTTATTGAAATTGATGGGGAAAATGTCAAATTGACTAGTTTGGGATTGGACCTGGCAAATCAAGTGTTTGTAAAATTCGTATAAGTGAACAAAAACAGTTATAAAAAAATAAAAACTCAGAGCAAGAAAATGCCTGAGTTTTCGTTTTAATATAAAAATTATTTTGCTGCGTTTAAAGCTTTTGCTAATCTAGATTTCTTTCTCGCAGCGGTATTCTTATGAAGTAAATTCTTAGCTACGGCTTTATCTATAGCCTTAGTAGTTGTTTTGTATGAGTCGGAAGCTGTATCTACACCTGTTGAAATAGCTTCTTTACACTTCTTAATAGTAGTCCTAAGCGCTGACTTTTTAATAGAATTCTGCAAAGTCTTAGCTTCTGTTACCTTTACTCTCTTTATTGCTGATTTAATGTTTGGCAAAGTATTCACCTCCTGCGAGCCTAAATTCGCTTAATTCATGAGCAAAAATTTCTAATAATATTTAATCGGTTTAAAAAACCGCCTCTTGCCCGTAACAGAAGATATTTTACCATGAACGTTTTGAAAATGCAAGTATCAACCTAGATTTTTCTATTTTCTATTTAGTGATAAATTCATTCCGGCGTTAAAATATTAATTTGGGGTTAGAATTTACCAGCTATTCACCCGCTAAAATTGTCATATTATGTATTGATTTCTATATATTAATATCGTATACTTATAAATATATTTTTAGGATAATATATCTATACAGCAGGAATACGTGAAAAAGGCAAACTTACTCAAAGGTAGGGACGCAAAGCCTTGAATCTAAGGTGTAAAAGCACTATGATTGTCAGGTTACCAAAGTAGAAATCCAAATTCTGTTTTCTAAACTATGGTCTTTTCATGCCATAGTTTTATTTTGTATATTTTTAAAATGCACACATTTTTATTTAATAAAATCAATATTATGACGGGAGGAATTACTAATAATAACAGCTATAATCAAAATATATACATAAAAGGAGAGATGCAAAATAAATATTTTAAATAAAATAAATATTCGTACAAAACTAATAATACTTATCACTGTTATGATAGTGGGTATCCTTTTAATTGGATATACAAGTTATGCTTCACAAAAAAAATTACAGAATTCATTGACAAGCATATATAAAGAAAATCTTGTCTCTATTGATATACTTAGTGATGCCAGAATACAGGCAACAACAAATTATGCTAATGTATTTAGATTGATGGCAATTACAGATAATACATACCAAAAGAATGTTCTAGATGGTATTAAATACCAAGATGCTGCTCTTACTAACAATATAAAGAGATTTGGTGAGTTAAATTTAGATTCATATGAAAAAGAGAACTATCAGTTACTTGGAGAAAAATTAAAAGCATGGGGAGAAATTGTGAGTTCAGTTTCTGAACTGTCTACAACAGGTAAATCAAACGAAGCATTACAACTGTTAAAATCATCTGGTGATACAGTATATGAGGACTTGCAATCAGTCATAAAAGAACTAGAGAATCATAATAATGAGAAGGCTGATAAAGTATATACTCAAAATCAAGCATCTGCAAAAGAGCAAATCTTATTTTTAATTATTAATATGTGTGTAATTTTATTAATCTGCATACCGCTAGGTATATTTATTACCAGTGCAATTACTAGGCCATTATCAAAAGTTATCGCCCTCATTAAGAAAACATCAGATTTTGATTTAGTTTACGATACATCATATGATGCATTATTAAAGTACAAGGATGAGATGGGCATTATAACTCAAGCTATTTCAAGTATGAGGTCATCCTTACGCAATACTCTAAGTAAGTTGATGAATATATCAAATAATCTTGCTGCAAATTCAGAGGAATTATGTGCATCTGCTGATGAGAATACCAAAACCATAAACCAAGTAGTTAATGCAATCAATGAAATTGCAAAAGGGAATAGTAGTCAAGCTGAGGCTATAAATGAGGCAAGTACAAAATTAACTGATATGGCAAACAATATTGATAAAGTAGATAGAACTACGTCCGAAGCTGCTGATAAAGTAGTAGCATCACTAGCAATGGTTTTAGAAGGTAAAAATGCAGTTGAACTAACTATTGATAAAATGCAAGAAAATATTATTGTTACAGATAACGTAAATGATTCACTTAATGAATTAAGCGAATCAATAAACAAAGTAGGGAATATCTCTAATGCTATAAATTCAATCGCTGCACAAACGAACTTACTTGCATTGAATGCTGCAATTGAGGCTGCTAGAGCTGGAGATGCTGGGAAAGGGTTTGCTGTAGTTGCAGAGGAAATACGTAAACTTGCGGAAGAATCATCTTCTGCGGCAAAAGAAATAGCCAATATTATAAAGGATACTGTTACGAAGAATGTGGTTGCTTCAGAAAATATGATTAAAGTAGAAGAGATAGTATCAGAGCAGTCTCTGGCTGTAAATGTAACTAAAGAGACCTTTAAAAAAATAGAATTATCTGTTGAAGGTATTACTGAAGTAGCACAAAAGGCCTCTACAATGCTCAGTACAATTGATATTGCATCTAAAGAGATTTCTGGTAGTACACATGCTATGGCAGCTATAGCTGAACAAGCAGCTGCAGGCTCAGAAGAAATATCTGCATCTAGTGAACAACAGCTTGCATCAATTGAAATGATTGCAAATGCAGCTAATGAATTAACAACAATAGCTATAGATTTAAACAATGAGTTAAAAAAGTTTAAACTATAGAAGGTCTGATACGATAGTTTAATTATATAAAAATAACCAAACAAAGGCATTAGGAGCACTCCTAATGCCTTTGTTACTTACAGGTGAATTTATAAGTATTGAAGTTAAACTCAAACGCATAGTTTAAGAAATATTATCTAAAATTATAATTTTAAGAATTACTATACTAAAATCATAATATTTAGAAACAATATAAATTATAAATTTAAATAATATTATTATTGTTTGCCTTAAAAGTATTCTTAGTCGAAAGGAATAATATAACTATGATAAATATGTCAAACAGACGTACTGACCTAGCAATTGAAGCACATGAGATTTTTATGAATAGCAGTGAAGCAAAGGAACAGGCACAGCAGAACAAAACACCTCCTGGTGTCGTATTGGAAAATGCAGGAGATGAGGAAGTAAAAATAACCAGAGTTCGTATTACATCACCTACTGGTGAAGCTGCTATCGGCAAGCCAATGGGTAATTATATTACACTCGAAATACCTAACTTAAAAGATAATGATCCTGAACTCAATAAAAAAACAATTGATATGATGTCAAAGGAATTAATTTCAATGCTAAAGTTAAAAGAAAAATCCACTATACTAATTGTGGGATTGGGCAATTGGAATGTAACACCAGATGCATTAGGTCCACAGGTAATTTCAAACCTTATGGTGACCAGGCATCTTTTACAGTATGTGCCTGAGCATGTCGATGAAGGAGTCAGGCCTGTTTGTGCAATTTCTCCAGGAGTGTTAGGCATAACTGGAATCGAAACAGGAGAAATAGTTAAAGGAGTCATAGATAGAGTTAAACCAGATGCTCTGATAGCAATTGATGCTTTGGCTGCTAGAAGCATGGAACGAATAAGCACTACAATCCAGATAGCTGACACAGGTATTGCACCGGGGGGCGGGGTTGGTAATAAAAGAATGGAGCTTAGTCAGAGTACATTGGGCATGCCGGTAATAGCAATTGGTGTCCCAACCGTAGTTGATGCTGCCACGCTAACAAATGATGCTATGGATTTGGTAATTGACAGTATGGTAAAAGAAGCACCTGAGGGAACTGAATTCTATAATATGTTAAAAAATATAGATAGAGATCAAAAATATGAGTTGATCAAAGAGGCCCTAAATCCATTTATCGGGCAATTAATTGTTACTCCAAAAGAAATAGATGATATCATTAGCAGAGTTTCAAAAGTAGTAGCAAATGGCCTTAATATAGCATTGCACCAAGGGATAACACTTCAAGATGTAGGTAAATATATAAACTAAATAAAATTATTCACCCCCTTTGTTCGTATTCATATCTTTCTTTTTAGCAGTACACAGGTTATAATTTATAAGGTATATAGAAGACTTAGTTCAGATGGCGTGTTAGCGCCTTCTGGACTTAGTACTTCAAAAAGTATAAGTACAGCTAAGATTCTACCATACCTATGGCTCGGTACAAGCTAAGTTTTCTATATCGCACTTATTTGGGCTTGGCATTACCTAGCTCCCATCAATAAAAAGGGGAGTTATATCCCGGTTGACATAGGATGACAAGCTATAAACAGTTCTAGGGGGAACATATGAAACAAACAGGAAGATTTTTTATTATTTTTATTTCTCTGATGGTTTTATGGAACACTATTATAATAAAACCAATAAAGTTGTTTACAGTCTTTCTGCACGAACTTGGACATGCCTTTATGGCAATTGTTACAGGGGGCAATATAACAGCGTTGAAAATATATTTCAATGAAAGTGGATATGTAACTTCACTTCCAAAGGATTCGTTTTCAGCATTTCTTATTGCTAATGGAGGATATCTTGGAAGCGTTCTTTTTGCAATATGCATACTAGTGCTCAAAAATACTAGATTCAAAAAGTACATAATTGGAGTTATAGCTATTATTTTCTTAGCCGTGACCTTTAGATATTCAGGTATTATTTCATTTACCATGCTTTATTCGGTGATATTTGCGGGTTTTGCAATCGTTATTTATATGATTCAAAATGATAAATTAAATGATTGGGTAATAGAGATCATTGGTATAGGCAGTATTACATATGCAATATATGATACCTTTGTGGACACTGTTTTGATGCAGATTAATTATCAATTTGGTTTATTCAGTTGGGGAAAAATGCCTGTTACTGATGCGGTTCAATTAGCTAATTTAACACATATTCCATCTATAGTTTGGGGTGTAGTTTGGCTGACAATATCTATTTTTGCCATATATACTACATTGTTTAAAAAAAAGCGTAAGGCGAATAGAAAATAAGTGTTTTAGTAGCTCGATGTGCGTATTTTAGCGATATATATTAAGATAATGTAACAGCAGTGAAAATAAAGATATTAACTGGAGGGCACATAGCATGAATAATAAACTTCAATCCATGAAAGATAAAATTGAGATATTAAATAGAGCAGCAAAAGCATATTATCAAGAAAATACAGAAATTATGCCTAATATTGAATACGATAAGTTATATGATGAATTATTAGAACTTGAAAAAGAGACGGGTGTTGTACTCTCAACTAGTCCATCAATAAATGTCGGCTATGAATTACTAAGCAGTTTACCCAAAGAACAGCATGAAAAGCCAATGCTATCCTTAGACAAAACAAAAGAAGTAGGTACTTTGAAGGAATGGATTGGAAAAGAAAGTGGATTACTTTCTTGGAAATTGGACGGGCTTACTATTGTGTTAACCTATGAGGGAGGGAAGCTTGTAAAGGCCGTTACTCGGGGAACCGGTGAAGTTGGGGAAGTAATAACTAATAATGTGAAGGTATTTACCAATATTCCAATTAATATTTCCTACAAAGGTAATTTGATATTAAGAGGAGAAGCAATTATCCGATATTCAGATTTTGAGAGAATAAATAACGAAATTGATGATGTGAATGCTAAATACAAAAACCCAAGGAACCTATGCAGTGGTTCAGTAAGACAGCTAAATAATAAGATTACCTCTGAGAGAAATGTATACTTCTTTGCATTCTCATTAGTTAAAGCTGATAATGTGGACTTCCAAAACTCAAGACTATCTCAGATGAATTGGCTAAAGAGCCAAGGCTTTGATGTTGTTGAGTTTAAGGAAGTAAATTCTTTAAATATAGAAGAATCAGTTTCCTGGTTTGCAAAACATATTACAGAAAATGATTTTCCTTCTGATGGTTTAGTTTTAACGTATGACAATATAGCATATGGAGAAGGCTTAGGTACAACTGCTAAATTTCCAAGAGATTCAATAGCTTTTAAGTGGAGAGATGAAATTAAAGAAACAAAGCTTCTAGAAATTGAGTGGAGTGCATCTCGGACGGGGTTAATAAATCCAATTGCGATATTTGAGCCTGTAGAACTTGAGGGAACAACAGTAAGCAGAGCTAGTATACACAATATAAGCATTATGGAGGGCTTAGAGCTTGGAATCGGAGACACTATAGGTGTATACAAGGCAAATATGATTATACCGCAGATATCTGAGAATATGACTCGTAGCGGAATGGCTGCGATACCAGAGGTATGTCCTGTATGTGATGCAAAAACAGAAGTAAAGCAGGAAAGTGGTGTTAAATTCCTATATTGTCCTAACCCGGAATGTCTTGCAAAGCAAATTAAAGCGTTTACACATTTTGTGAGTAGGGATGCTATGAATATAGAGGGCTTATCAGAAGCAACTATAGAAAAATTAATTGCAAAAGGATTGATTACAGAGCTTGCAGATTTATTCCATATTGTAAAATATAAAGAAGAAATTGTTAATATGGAGGGCCTTGGAGAGAAATCCTTTAATAAATTAGTTGCTTCAATTAATAAAGCAAGACATACAAGTACTGTTAGGCTACTTTACAGCTTAGGTATTCCAAATGTCGGCTTGTCTAATGCAAAACTGATATGTAAGCATTTTAAGTATGATTGGAATGAGATTGAGAGTGCACAATATGAACAATTGATTGAAATAGGTGGAATTGGCGATATTATGGCAGATTCCTATGTTAAATTCTTTAAGGATGAAAAAAAGCAAGTTATTATAAAAGATTTGCTTGCTGAGATAGAATTTGAAAGCATCAAAACATCAGAGGTAGAGTTGATTTTTGATAATATTAATTTTGTTATAACAGGTGCTGTTGAACTATTTAAGAATAGAGATGAATTAAAGAATATAATTGAAGAAAGAGGCGGCAAAGTCACTGGCTCGGTGACTTCAAAAACAAATTATCTTATAAATAATGACAATCTATCAGGTTCATCAAAAAATAAGAAAGCAAAAGAATTAGGAATAAGTATTATTACTGAAAATCAGTTTGTTGAGTGGCTAAATGATGGGGTTAAGCCTGAGTGAGTAAATAAGTTATCTAGTATATTTAATCATTAAGAGAATTTTTTACCCAATAAATATCGGAAATAGAATGCTGAAATGCCTCTACAACCTTTGGGTCAAAATGTTGACCGCTTTGCATTATGATATAATTCAAAGCATCTTCATTGGTCCAGGCTTCTTTATATGGTCTTTTACTGGTTAATGCATCAAAAACGTCAGCCACAGCCGTTATTCTTGCATAAATATGAATACTTTCTCCTGCCAAAAAATTTGGATATCCCGTGCCATTCCATTTTTCGTGATGTTGCAAAGATACAATCCTAGCGGCTTTTAATAAGTCGCTACTGTGTTCGCCAATAATTTCAGCGCCAATGTTGCAATGTGTCTTTATAATCTCAAATTCATCATCTGTCAACTTCCCAGGTTTGTGAAGAATTTCTTCTGGAACACCAATTTTCCCTATATCATGCATAGGCACAGAATTCGTGAGTATTTGGGCATAGCTTTCTTCTAGCCCATAGGACTTGGCAATATAGTAGGCATATTTACTAACTCGTTCTATGTGTAAACCAGTATCATTATCTTTATACTCAGCTGCAATGCAGAGTCTTTTAATAATCTCAAGTCTGGTTTCAGTCAGTTCACTGGTTCTATTAACTACTAGCTTTTCAAGCTCGGCATTCTGATTTTTTAATGCTATCTGAGTTTTGATCCTAACTTTAGTAATAATAGGACTAACGGGTTTAGTTATATAATCAACAGCGCCAACTTCGAACCCTCTAGCTTCATCCATATCCTGATTCTTGGTAGTTACAAATATTACAGGAATATTTTGGGTTAGAGGATTGGACTTTAATCTTGCACATGTCTCATAACCATCCATACCAGGCATCATAATATCCATCAGGATAATATCAGGCATAGTTTTTTGTGCAACTTTTATTGCCATCCTCCCATTAGTAGCTACTTTTAAGTGGTACTCATCACATAATATCCCTTTTAATACATCAATATTTTCTACTGTATCATCTACGATAAGAACTGTATGTGTCAACATTAATCTTCCTCCTGCAAGTCAGTTATGATGGTAGCACAAATGTCCTGCGCGCGCTCAATATTATAATTGGATATTGAATAATCCAAATCCTCTGTTCGTTCCTTAAAACCTCTTTGAATAAGTGTATCCTTTATTTCTTTCATGAGGTTCTCAGCCGAGGTATCATATTCATCAAGTAAATATTTTAGTTCACAGGCTTTTTGAATTAGTTCTTCATTACATAATAATGGCGAGTTAGTTTCTTCTTCCGGTATTTGAAGTTTTGATATTTCAAAAAAAGCATTTTGCAGTTTACTATGTAAGGTATTCATCTCTTCCAACTTTAAAATATCTTCTCCAGAGTTCAATTTTGTTTCCAGAACTTGAGCCAAATAATGAATATCATTAGCTCCAATATTTCCAGCCACTCCTTTTAAGGTGTGGAGCTGCAGGGCTAAGATATGAATATCACCTGCCGAAACCAGTCTATCAAACTCATAACTAAAATTAGTATAGTTGCTCTTAAATTTTTTAAGTATATCAATATAAAGCTTTTGATTGCCTGATATTCTTTGTAATGCTGTTGCAACGTCAAAATTTCTCAGCTGTGATAACAATTCAACATACTTGTCTTCGATTTTGTTATTGGTTTGAATATATAAGTTACGCTTTCCTGGAATGACAAATTTTATTAACATTTCAAAAAGCAATTCAGAATTAATCGGCTTAGTAAGGTAATCATCCATTCCGGCTTCAATAACACGTTCTCGAGTCCCTTGCATGGCATCTGCGCTAAGTGCAATAATAGGTAATTCGTTGAAATGCAGAGCTCTTATTTGGTTGGTTGCTTGATAACCATCAAGAATTGGCATCTGTAAATCCATAAGTACGACATCATAACTGTTATCAGTAACCATTGCAACTGCGAGCTGCCCATTATTAGCAATATCTACCCAAAAACCTTCATTTTCTAGTATTTCTTTTGCAACTTGTTGGTTAATTAAGTTATCCTCAACTATCAATATTTTAGCACCTCTAATACTATCGAGATTGCCTGACTTGTCAAGCTCGTTAATTGTAACTTGAGCCATTGTTTTTGTCCCGAAAACATCTAATATGGTATCATACAACAAGGATTGACTTACCGGCTTCATTAGGATTTTATCAATCCCTGCATTCTTGGCTTTATCGGCAATTTCATCTTTATCATAGGCTGATGTTATAATAGCTTTAGGCAGCCTGTCACCAAGTTTTTCTTGTATTCGTATCCAAGTTTCTATTCCATCAATACCTGGCATCTTCCAATCTAGGAGAATTAAATTATAGCTTTGATCAATCTCTTTTATGGCTTCAAAGCCTGAAGTAACTGCCTTCACATTGATTCTAAATTCCTTCAAATATTCTTGCATTACCGATCTGGCAGCACTGTTATCATCTACAACTAGGACTTTCATATCTGCAAGGTCATCATTGAGCCTTTCCATATTTGGCTTATGTGTTCCAATTTCGAAAACTACATTGAAAAAGAACCGACTGCCTTGTCCGTAGATACTTTCTACATTAATGGTTCCGTCCATCATTTCAACCAGGTTCTTTGATATGGTAAGTCCCAGGCCAGTTCCTCCATATTTTCTAGTAGTAGATGAATCGGCCTGCGTGAAGGCACTGAATAATCGGCCTATCTGTTCTTCTGTCATACCTATACCACTATCTTCAACTGAAATGGAGATATTAACTTTACTCCCCGAAATACCTTTGTTCTCTAAACGAATAATGACTTCTCCGTTGTCGGTAAACTTTATGGAATTGTTGGCAAGATTAAGAATTACCTGACCTAGCCTTAGTGGATCTCCAATAAGATAACGGGGAACATCACACGATTTTATTACCACAAACTCGATACCTTTATCAAAAGCTTTTATACTCAGGAGATTGGAGACATTATCAAGCACTTGATCAATATCAAATTCAATAGCTTCCATCGATAACATTCCGGCTTCTATTTTAGAAAAATCAAGAATATCATTAATTATGCCTAGCAGACTTTTAGAAGATTGGTCAATTTTTTTAACATAATCATATTGTTTCTCGGTGAGATTTGTTTTAAACAGCAAGCTATTGAGACCAATTATGGCATTCATAGGGGTTCTTATTTCATGACTCATATTTGCTAAAAAATCTGATTTGGCTTTTGTAAGAGCTTCAGCATTTTCTTTGGCAATTAGCAATTCCTTAGTCTGGGCTTCTAACATCACATTTTTTTCTTTAAGATCAAGCAGTAGTTCCTCTCGGGAAGGCATGGCTAATTCATTGGTTACACTGGCTATTAATGCTTCGTTCAATAAAATTTCAGAATTAGGCAGATAACTGAAAGCTTCAATCATAGAAGTGCCGCTATCTAAATGAGTAACTTCAAATATATCAAAAAACATATTTCCAAATGAAAAATCTGCATCCTTGTTAAGATTTGAAAAGTGAAGAAGAAGCCCTTCATTCCTGTTCCTACTCGAAATATCGACATCAATGATAATCGCCTCTGTTTCAGAAAACGATCGAACACAGATTTCTGATATAGCCGCTTCTAGACGGTTTGCTTTATAAGAATCAAACCCAATGTTTAATGCAAGACGACGAAGTTTTGTCCTGATTATAACAATGGCATCTTTATTCATAAAATGGAAGTTACCTAAGTGTACCATACAAATTCACCCCTTTTCTTAGGGATTATATTTCATAAAAATCCTAAATCAACCTGAGCCGTGTTAACACCACTTTCTAGCCATTACAAAGGTACCACATCCGGGATGGGACTCAATTTTAAATTCGTCCATGATATTCTTTACACTGGGTAAACCCATACCTAGACTCTTTTCGGTTGTAGTAAAACCTTCTTGCATAGCAAGCTCTATGTTGTTGATACCAGCTCCTTTATCAAGGGCTATAATCTCAATGCCAATATGTTCATGATTATCAATAACACTAACAGTAATTTCACCGTTTCCTACATACCTCAGAATATTAGTGGCAAGTTCAGATGCCGCGACTGCTATCATAAACTCGTCAGTTGGGTTAAATCCCGCTTGTTGGGCTAATTGTCTAGTAAAAACTACAACAGCCTCAGTGTCGCTGGGCTGGTCTAGATGAAAGGTATATGTTTTACATATTATTATTTTTGAAGAACTATTATCCATAGGGCTACTTTCATATTGAATTAAATTTTTTTATTATTTTCTACAAAGGTATTAGACTTAATCATCTCCAACCCATGCTCAAGATTCATAGCAATTGTGATACCATTTATATCTACATTAAAATCAACTAGTGCAGAAGCAACACATGGTTTTAGACCGATCCATATTACAGATACACCCATAATAGCAATCATTTGTGTTATTTTTTTAAATATTTTAAAGATTTCGGTATCAAATACGGTAACACTGCTAAAATCAAGTATGGTTCCACGTACGCCTGTATCATATACTGTCTGAACAATGTGTTCGCGTAATTTATCTAGGGCTTCATAATTTAAATTTCCCTGAATAGTTACAATATAACACTTGTCCATAAAGCTGCTGGATACAGCCAATTCATCAGGCAATATTGTCATATATCATCATCCTTTAAAGTTAAGCGCAAATATACTATTTGTTAACCGAAGTGACTTCCAGATTAACTAAGCTGAATGCTACAGCCAGTGCTTCACTTAGGGTAGAATAAGATCTAATTGACCCCATGTCTATACCTAAATTCACAATGGTTTGGGCTACTGCTGGAGATATTCCAGAAAGTAGACATTCACAGCCCATTAATTTGGTTGCCTTAGTAATCTTAATAAGATGATTGGCTACCGATGTGTCTACTGCTGCTACCCCATGTATATCCAGAATTATAGTTTTGGGAGCCGTCTCTTGAATCTTGTTTAATATGCTGTCCATCATTTTTTGAGCCCGTACTGAATCAATAACACCTAATACAGGCAACACTAAAATACCATCCCAAAGTTTAATGGTTGGCGTTGACATTGCCTGAATGGCCATATTTTG
This sequence comes from Bacillota bacterium, assembly GCA_023391425.1. Classification (GTDB taxonomy): domain Bacteria; phylum Bacillota; class Clostridia; order Acetivibrionales; family DSM-1351; genus Ruminiclostridium. The sequence goes on from JAEWAX010000141.1 coordinate 35,772, forward strand.
CATTTTTATTTTTTCAATGCTTGCGCTCAACTCTTCTCTTTTTTGGTTCAGTTCTTCTTTTTCTATTTCTACCATGTTTTTACTGTATCTTATGCAGTTTCCCTTGGCGTTTATTTTCCTGGATATGGCTATCGCCATTTCGGTACAACTCTTATAACCACAGGAACAGCAATTGATATTACGTTCATATTCATCTTTCTTTAACATTTCCTCGAATACTAGATTAATTTCAGCTTCACAGGGCTGGTAGTCATTTATAGCTTTATCGGTGTATTTTCTTTCGAATTTTTTAAAATCAAGGTTTTTATCAAAATCATTAAACAATTTATATCCGTTAACGCTTTTTTCAGTGGATTGATTCTTCTTGGAATGCATGAGGTATTCAACGTCATCATCGTCATTTATCCCACAAATTGAACCAGTCCCAATATTACAGCCTTTTTCACAGTTAAGAATGTCTAATATTTGAGGAATATTTCTACCTTCGTTTATTCGATTAGCATATTGCTTTAAATAAGCCGCGTTAGTTTGAGCACCCTCAATCTGTTTAACCCATAAACCAGGCTCATGATATGCCATATTTTCTCGTAAACCTCCTGGTTTGGGAAAAATAACACCAAACTCTGCTGGACTATTATCATAACTATCTGCCTCGTACTTGTTAATATCTATATTATTTTCCTCAAAATATGCGAGTAACTTCTGAAATGTCACATTAAAACTTACATAGCCGTTGGTGTTTTTATCATCTATCTCATCTTTTTTTGCTATACATGGTGAAATAAAAGCAATTTTATCATTTATTTGCATGTATTCCTTCATGTATATAGCGGCACATAGTAATGGGCTATGAACAGGTACCAGATAATCAAGCAGGGAGGAATTGAATTTTTCAATGCTGTTGACTACAACTGGACAAGGTTGCGCAATGATTGATGCATCAGGATTGCTTTTCATATATTTCAAATAGGCCCAAACCGTTATCTCGGCGCCGAAAGATACATCATATATTTTGTTGATACCCTCAGCTCGAAAGTATCCCAATACTTTCTTGTAATTTTCAGGGAAGTTGGTTCTTATTGCTGGAGCTACGATAATAGAAATTTTTTCATCACGTTTCAGGGCATTGAAAAATTGCTCGGTATCATCTCGATATTCTCGAGCACCATGCATGCAATAATCAAAGCAGTGTCCACAGTGAATACACTTTTCAGCATCTACATATATTTTAGTCTCATCATTTTTTGTATATAGCACATTAGCGGTTGGTACTGGACAACCGTCAATACATCTATTACAACCAATACACTTCTCCTCGTTTGTATAGACTAATCCTGTGTTTTGAATGCTATTCATTTTTTCCATTCCTTTCGTAGTATGAAATAAATAACTTTATAATAAAAATGTTGTCGGATACCACGATTACCATATATCAAAATATTTAGTAGTTTAAAACCTAATATTAGTACAATCTAAATAAACATGTCCTTTTTAGGAATATTTTAGTAATATTATATCATGTTTAAATATGACAATTCAATAATGTTAATGGACTACAGAATAAGAGTTTTAGCAATATAAATTACTTAAATATAAAAATTTAGTTAATATTTAGTTGTATTTGTGATATATTATTTAAGATATAAATAAGGTTATATACTAGTCAAAGCGACTATTCTAAAAAATAATAAATTAAAGGGTAATCAATTATGATAAAATGTTGAACCGAAAACTGTAAATGATTAGATTTAAATAATAATTTTAATAGATTACTATAGTGCAGTGAGTGTTCAATACTGGTATAATCTATTTTAATAGTATATTTTGAGGAGGATAAAACAGAAATGCCTATAACAGAATTACTGTCCCAAAATGCGGATAAGTACGGACAAGATATCAGCTTAATTGAAATAAATCCTGAAATTCAAGAAACACATGAAACTAAATGGAGTGAATTTGAACTGGTTGAAAGCATTCCAACAGCACAGTTTCGACGTGAAATAACATGGGGTGAGTTTGAATGCCAGGCAAACAGATTCGCGAATCTCTTGCTGGGCAAAGGTATAAAAAAAGGAAATAAAGTTGCTATATTGTTGATGAATTGTTTAGAATGGTTACCGATTTATTTTGGAATATTAAAAACTGGTGCTGTCGTGGTGCCTTTAAATTTTAGATATACTGCTGAGGAAATAAAATATTGTTTAGAGTTAGCAGAGGCTGATGCATTGGTCTTTGGTATGGAATTCATCGATAGAGTAGAAACTGTTTATGACAAGATTCCTAAAGTGAAAACTCGCTTATTTGTTGGACAAAATTGCCCTTCTTTTGCTGAAAGCTATGATGACATTTTAGAATATTTTTCATCTCAGCCACCGAAAATAAAGCTTGAAGATGAAGATGATGCAGCATTGTATTTTTCATCAGGAACTACAGGCTTTCCCAAAGCAATATTACATACTCAAAGTAGTTTGATGTCAGCATGCTATACAGAAAACAACCATCATAAACAAACTCGCGAAGATAATTTCCTATGTATACCACCTCTTTATCATACAGGAGCTAAGATGCATTGGTTTGGCAGTTTGTTAGCAGGCAGTAAAGCAGTATTGCTTCGTGGTGTTAAGCCAAAATGGATATTAAAGTCAGTTTCAGATGAACATGCTACCATAGTCTGGCTTTTAGTTCCTTGGGTACAGGATATTTTGGATGCTATTGATAGAGGAGAAATTAAACTGGAAGATTATAATCTTGACCAGTGGAGATTGATGCACATTGGTGCACAACCAGTTCCACCAAGCCTTATTCATCGTTGGCAAAAGTATTTTCCAAATCAGCTTTATGATACAAACTATGGACTAAGCGAATCTATGGGCCCAGGCTGCGTACATCTTGGAACAGAAAATATTCACAAGGTTGGAGCTATCGGAATACCTGGTTACAAATGGGAACTTATAATTGCCGATGAATTGGGACATGAGGTACCTCAGGGACAGGTTGGCGAGTTGGTTGTTAAAGGGCCTGGTGTTATGAAATGTTACTACAATGACCCAAAAGCCACTGAAGCTGTTCTCAAGGATGGATGGCTATTTACTGGTGATATGGCACGTTTAGATGAAGATGGTTTTGTTTTTTTGGTTGACCGTAAAAAGGACGTTATTATTAGCGGAGGCGAAAATCTGTATCCAGTGCAAATTGAAGACTTTTTGCGCGCACATGATGCAATTAAGGATGTTGCTGTTATTGGTTTACCAGAGCAACGTCTTGGTGAAATCGCGGCGGCTGTTATTGAGTTAAAGCAGGGTTACAAGTGCACTGAAGAAGACATAATGGCATTCTGTTCTTCTTTGCCACGATACAAGCGTCCACGTAAGATTATTTTTGACGTAGTTCCGCGCAACCCTACAGGTAAGATTGAAAAGCCAAAGCTGAGGGAGAAATATTGTGGAGGAAGCTTGGTTGAGGCTCAAATTCAAAACTAAAGGTATGTCGGTAAACATAGGGTATAAAATATATAGATAATTTACAGAAAGGCAGTCTCTGAAGTTTTATATTTCAAAGATTGCCTTTCTGATTAATAATTCAGTGAATAAAGACTAATAATTTGAATCATATTGTAACTGATATTGTTTTGTGACAGCCCCTTGCACAAACAACGTTTGAACCTATTACGATGCTATCAAAGCATAATACGTCTATTTAAACGGTTACTAATTTTTAATAAAGGAGAAATTTATGATTAAAATAGCTGATATAAAAGTACCGCTTACTTATGATATTAAATTGTTGGAAAACATTGTTGCGGAGAAGCTCCGTATTGAGAGTAGTCGGATAAAACACATCAGTATATCAAACAGAAGCGTTAATACTCTTAACAAACTAGACATTTGTTTTAATATGACTGTTGTGGTGTGTATATCAGGAGATGAAAATGAAGTTATTTGGAGTATTAAGGATAAACGAATTTCTAAAGAAATAGATATAAGTTACACTGTGCCAAAACAAAGAAAGCTTAATGAGCGCCCTGTGGTTGTAGGCTGTGGCCCAGCAGGAATTTTTGCAGCATTGATTCTGGCACAAGCGGGAGCAAGACCCATTCTATTGGAGCGGGGACTAGATGTGGATAGACGCAAGGAAAAAGTTTTAAAGTTTTGGCAAACTGGAATCCTAGATACCAAAACCAACGTTCAGTTTGGTGAGGGTGGTGCGGGTGCATTTTCAGATGGAAAATTGAAAATAGGGAAAAAGGATTCCCGAAAAATAAAGGTGCTTAGCGAGTTTGTTGAGGCTGGTGCACCACCTGAAATAATGTATTTAAACAAGCCACATATTGGTACAGATCGTCTACATGAAGTAGTTAAGAAAATCAGGAAGAAAATTATAAGTTTAGGTGGAGAGGTGCGTTTTAACGCAACCGTGAATAAAATACTGTTTAAGGATGAGCAGGTGACAGGCGTTCATTTTATCGAAAACGGGAAAGAATCAGAACTTTTTACAGACAATGTTGTTCTGGCTATCGGACACAGCGCACGTGATACTTTTGTGAGCCTGCTCAGTAGCGGCGTTTATATGGAACAAAAGCCTTTTGCTGTAGGAGTACGTATTGAGCACTCTCAGGAAATGATAGACAAAATTCAGTATGGCAGCTTTGCCGGACATCCTGCGCTTGGTGCTGCTGACTATAGGATGGTAGTACATCTGCAAAATGGGAGGGCTGTATATACTTTCTGCATGTGCCCTGGAGGTACAGTTGTTGCGGCAACGTCAGAAGAAAGATGTATAACAACGAATGGAATGAGCGAATTTGCACGCGACGGTAGAAATGCTAACAGTGCGCTTTTTGTAACTCTGAACAAAATTGATTTTAAGAGCGACCATCCGCTTGCCGGTATCGCGTATCAGCGCAGAATTGAAGCTGCAGCGTTCACAGCGGGTGGTGGAGGCTATAAGGCGCCTGTACAAAGGTTAGAAGATTTTCTTACAAAACGCAAGACCATTGCTTTTGGTGATGTATTGCCTACTTATCTCCCTGGAACTGAGTTCGCAGAGGTAGATTCATATTTGCCAAAATATATTGCAGATGCACTAAGGGAAGGAATCGCAGATATGGGAATTTGGATGCCAGGGTTTGCATATCCTGATGCGATATTGACTGGTGCTGAAACTCGTAGTTCTTCTCCAGTACGCATTACAAGAGGGGATAGCTATCAAGCGATTGGTATTAGAGGCCTTTATCCATGTGGAGAAGGAGCAGGTTATGCCGGAGGTATTATCTCAGCTGCAGTTGACGGAGTCGTTTGTGCTGAGCAGATACTGACACTATAATTCTTTATCCTATGTTTTCGGTCGTTAATACTTCACAATTATCTTCCAATTAATTTTTTCAATCTACCAGCTAAAGAATCGCTTTTGCGCTCCCTCCAGTTTGTAAGGGATCTGTCAACTTCTTGAAAGTGTCTGTCTAGTTTTAGTTCTAGTTTACGGTTGCTGTTTTCTATACAGGCGCCTAGCTCCAACTTTGATTTATAAATCTCTTTTGATAGATGCTCTCTAGAAGACATGATTTCAGTTGAAACACTATTCATAAGCTGTTCCTTAATACTGTTCAAGCCATCCATTATTAAAGTCATTTCAGTTGTGTTCAATTGGTTAGTATGAGAATTTTTTAAAAGTACTGGTAAGTTCTCTTCATTACTCTGACTATTTTCAAGTTGCTTATGAATAATATTTTCATCTTCAAGAATTTTTCGTATTGCTTTAAGTTCAAGTCCTTGGTCACGCATTGTTTTAATTTGATACATTAGATTTGCATGATCTGTTGAGTAAAAGCGCCTACCTCTTGTATCCTTAGGAATATTTAAGCCAAATTCTTTTTCATAAAATCTAAGTGCATGATCTGTTATATTTAAAGCTTCGCTTAACTCTGTTATTGAATACTTTTCCTTTAAAATATCCATGATTACTTACCTCCTAAACCATTGCGAAATGATCAGTTTATCATTAGTTAAATACTAATTTGTATTAGGTGTTTTATACCATTATACAAAGCATTTAAATGCAAACTAGTATAAGATGATAGTAGCATAAGAAATACTGCATGTAAAATATTACCATGTTATTGGCGCATTATTTCCAATACATGCTTTATATCCTTAGGAAGGTCAGCATTGAATATGACTTCTTTTTGAGTACCAGGATGTATTATTTTTGTAGTATGCGAATGTAGTGCTTGGCGGGAAATTAATAAATCGGTACTATCTGAATATAAAGTATCACCGTATATTGGAAATCCCATTGCTTGACAATGAACTCTAATTTGATGTGTTCTACCTGTTTCTAACTTAAATCGAAGCAAAGCCGTATTAAATTTTGGAAAACTCTCTAGAATTTCATAGTGAGTAATTGATGGTGCTCCAGTAGCTGAAATATGCCTAAGCATAATACTTTCAGGTTTTCTATCAATAGGTAAATCTATTGTTCCATTTTTATTACTTGGAATACCATGAACAATACCAAGATATTCTTTTTCAAATACTTTTTGCTTCATTTGTTTAATTAACATGTCCTGAGCAAACTGGTTTTTTGCAAAAATAATAATACCAGAGGTGTCTCTATCTAGTCTGCTAACGGGTCTAACCTTTTTAGAGATACCTTTGAGCATCAAATAGTAGACAATTCCATTTGCTATGGTTGAGTCAGGATGGTTAAAGGTAGGATGCACAACAATTCCAGGCTGCTTATTAAGAACTAGAAGACAATCGTCTTCATGGATAATATCTATAGGAATATTTTGTGGTTCAATATTTTCACATTCTTCCTCAAGCTCAAGTTCAACTTTGAGTTTATCATTCTCGTTAACAATATAATTAACTCTAACGGGGGTATTATTTATAAAAATATTACATTGATATTTTAATTTTTTTATAAGTTTTGTTGAGAGTTGTAATCTACTTTTTAAAATATTTCGTACAGGCTGACCAATATCTTCTATGCCTATTGTATGTTCTAATATCATTCTTACCTCCATGAACTGTAGCTTATTTTTGCCTGAAATGAATGTAGAGGATATACCTAATTTGGGTCTTATATTCTGATTCTCAGGATGAGGACTATCGTGTGAGAATCATCCCTTGAATTGTCTATAGCTCTCCTCAAAACTATACAGTACAAGGTGGAAAAGTTGAGTTAATTATCTGACAAGCACTACCTATAATAGGGGAAAGCTCATTTAAATCTGACTTTTTGAAAACTATTTTTGAAGTAGAGGGAGTGAGGCTATTTTGATAAACGAAACGGGTAACTTCATCAATAATTTCTGGAAAGACCTCGATAAGCCCACCTCCAAATACTACTAAGGATGGGTTAAATAAATTTATAACGGCGGAGATAGAAACACCTAGCTTCTTACCAACCTCTTGGATTATTTTCATAATAGTTTTATCTCCCAAATGATATGCCTTTACGATAGTTTCCATATTTATTTTATTTAAATCAGGGCAAAACTGCTTCAAGGGAGAGTAAATGTCAGTATCCTGAAGTTCTTCCATTGCTTTGATTAATATCATTGGAATAGTAGCATACAGTTCAAGACAACCAAAATTCCCACAGGTACACATGTCATTTGATTGCGAAACTTGTATATGCCCAATTTCACCAGAAAATCCGTCTGCACCTCTAAAAAGTTGTGAATTAGTAATCATTCCAGAAGATATGCTATGTCCAATAGAAATAAATAGCTGATTGTCTATTTCTTTTCCACATCCAAATAATTTTTCTCCTAAAGCCATACACCTTGCACTGTTATCAATAGTTACATTTATTTTAAAATGCTCTCTCAGAGTACTAACAATTCCTTTGTTGTCAAGACCTGTGATGTTTGGACAAAAAATAATTTCCTGCTTATTGTAATCTACCATTCCACTTACTCCAATGCAGATGGATAAAAACTTATTATAATCATATTTATCAAAGTAATATTGTATTTTATCAATAATTTGTTCAAAGGATAATGTAGGTGAGGGTGCTGTTAAATTATACGTAATAATAGAATCATGCTCAATTACTTCTCCAGTTAGAGTGACAACACCTATTTTAAAGGAATAAGAGCCTATATCAATACCTATTATATATGCGTAATGAGGATTGATAGCAAGTGCTACTGGTTTTCTACCACCTGATGATTCTAATAAATCTGTTTCTATAATAATATTATCAGCAAGCAGAGCGGTGACAGCTTTGGATATAGTTAAGGCACTTAATTGCAGCTTTTTTGACAATTCTGAACGAGTTATCAGTCTATTCGAAAATATTTCATTTATAACATTCTTTTTTGTTCCAGTGTAATTTATATTTATACTCATAAAAAAATCCTCTTGTTATTTTTACTTTTCTTTAATGTAGAATACCACATAAATTTACTATGGGCAATGTGATGTTTAAAAATGAACTGAGTTATAATAACTATGTATATAAAAGTATTGTAATAAGCATTGACATTAATAAACTAGATTAGTATAATCAAATCATAGACATAAAATTAATAGATAGTAAAAGCTAAATTAATTTTATAACAACAATATTAAAACAAAGGGAGGAATTATTTTATGAGGGAAAAAACAATTAAAACTAAAATCCCAGAAGGTGGCTTGGGCTGGTCTTGCATTGACGATAAAGAAATTGATGCAGTGACAGCTTTATTAAAGACACCAGAAAAATTATTCAGATATCAAAATGGAGAGCTTAGGCAGTGTGATTTGTTAGAAAGAGAATTGTGTGAGATGACAGGTGCTAAACATGCGTTATTTGTAGCATCAGGAACATCAGCTCTTGCTGCATGCTTATCAGCTTATGAAATAGGTCCTGGAGATGAAGTTATAGTTCCTGCTTATACATATATAGCAACTGCAGCAGCTGTTATTGATGTTGGTGCTGTTCCTGTAATAACTGAAATTGATAATTCTATGGGACTTGACCCTGAAGAAGTAGAAAAGAATATCACTCCATATACAAAGGCAATTATAGTAGTAAATATGCAGGGTGTTCCCGCTAGACTTGGTAAACTAAGAGCAGTTGCTAAAAATCACAATCTAATAGTAATTGAGGATTGCTGTCAAGCTATAGGTGCGAAATATAATGGAAAGTTCTGTGGAATTGAATCTGATGCATTTGCTTGGAGCACAAACTTCTATAAGGTTATTACTTGTGGAGAAGGTGGGGTATTCTTTACAAATAACCCAGATGCTTACCAACGGGGATTGTATCAATCTGATTCAGGTATGACTATGTGGGAATCATCTATTGAAAGCACTAAGCAGGTTCCAGCATTTTCTCGTGCAGGAGTAAGAGGGAATGAAATAAATGCCGCAATACTTAGAGTACAGCTTACCAAATTAGATAAAATTTTATCACATACACGCTATTTGAAAGAGTTATTAATATCAAAACTCAATGCTCCTAAAAACTATACATTGCAGCATGTTGATGATTCAAAAGGTGATTGTGGATTCTCATTTACAATTATTGCAAATAATCAGCAATTAGCTCAAAAGATGAATGCTCAATTAAGAGAAGAGGGACTAACGCTTGGATCTGTTTATAATGCCGGCTTTCCAGACCGTCATATCTATTGTAACTGGGATTCTATTATTAATAAGCAAGGTGCGACTCCATTAGGATATCCTTGGAAAGATCCTGCATATAAAGGAAATGTAATCTATTCAAAAGATATGTGCCCTAAGACATTAAATATTCTTAAGTGCGCTTTACGTTTAACTATCAATGTAAATACAACAGGGCAAAATATTCTAGAAATTGCGGATGCAATTAATAAGGTTGACGGGTTATTATAATGAAGGAAAAGATAAAAAATAGTATTAAACAATATACTTTTATGGTAATAGCTTGCTTTTTTTATGCACTGTCCGTTAATTTATTTTTAGTGCCTAACAGTATTGTAGCTGGTGGGGTTGCAGGACTTGCAACCCTACTACATATATTAACGAAATTAAGTGTAGGAATTTTCGTTTTGGCTATAAACATTCCAATCCTTGCTTGGGGAATAAAGACACAAGGTATAAGGTTTATTTTAAGGTGCTTACTTACCACTACAGTATTAAGTTTGTCTATAGATTTATTGGCATATTTACCACCCTTAACCAACAACAATATATTAGCAGCAATATATGCGGGAGCACTTCAGGGAGTCGCTATTGGGTTATTCTTTGTTTATAGTGTGTCAAGCGGTGGAACTGAGTTGCTGGCAAGGATACTACTAAGATATTTTCGTGGAATTTCATTAGGCACCCTATTAGGAATTATTGATGGAACAATAGTTTTGTTAGGAAGTATAGTTTTAAAGAATTCAGAAAACGTACTAGTTGCATTGATAGTTATAATGGTTAGTGCAAAAGTGACAGATTACATAATAACCGGATTTGACCGTTCAAAGATGTGTTGATGAAGATGCGTTTGTAATTGTAAGTGATACCACAGAAGTTATGGGAAATGGTTTCAAAAAAATAAATTAAGTACTAATGGGAGGTATAAGTATGGATAAGGTGAAAGTTGGAATAATTGGCTGTGGTAATATAAGTAACATTTATCTTAAAAACTTGACACAGGTTTTTAAGAATGTTGATGTAGTGGCATGCGCTGATATCGCAGTTGAGAGGGCAAAGCAAAGGTCAGAGGAATTTGGAATAAGTAAGGCTTGTAGCGTAGAGGAGTTGCTTGCTGATCCTGAGATTAGAATAGTATTAAATTTGACTATACCAACCTCCCATTCGGATATAAATTTTGCAGCTCTTAATGCTGGAAAAAATGTTTACGTTGAAAAGACGCTCGCTTTAAACCGTGAGGATGCCCAAAAAACTTTAGCTCTTGCCAAAAAAAAGGGGTTATTAGTTGGTTGTGCACCAGATACTTTTTTGGGTGCGGGACTACAAACTTGCAGAAAACTAATAGATGAGGGGTGGATAGGAAAACCGACACTGGCATCAGGATTCATGGTAAGTGGTGGCCCTGAAAGTTGGCATCCAGCCCCTGAATTTCTATATAAACAAGGAGCAGGGCCATTATTTGACATGGGACCTTATTATATTACGGCCATGATAACATTACTTGGAGCAGTGCAAAGAGTTAGCGGCTCATCAAGAAAAACCTTTGAGCAAAGAATAATTACTAGTGCTGCAAAGTTTGGCTCCAAAATAAATGTTGATATAGATACTAATATAGCAGGCGTATTGGAATTTAAAAGTGGCGCTTTAGCTACATTGGTCACAAGCTTTGATACTAATAGTTATATGCCTAGAATGGAGATATTTGGTACAGAAGGTTCTATGATTGTACCCGACCCCAATATGTTTGAGGGACCAGTTAAAATAAAAAGATATGATGCAAGCGAATGGAGTGACATTCCATTGACACATTGCCATTCAGATAATAGTCGTGGTTTGGGTGTAGCGGATATGGCACATGCGTTATTGAATGGAGAAAAGCATAGAGCAAGTGGAGAACTTGCATATCACGTTCTTGATGTTATTTGTAGTTTGATGGATTCCGCTAATGAGTTAAAACATCACAATGTTAAGAGTGTGGTTGAAAGGCCGGAAGCAATGCCGATGGGGCTTGCTAATCAGATGCTTTAATTAGCAAAGGTGAAAAGGCGCAATATCAATAGTTTTGTGATATTGCGCCTTTTTGGTGTAAAAAAATCTAGTTATGTAGTTAGCAATGGTATATAATACATTTAGGAATAAACTAATTAACTCTATTTGCAGATTATATATATACCATCTATATGCCTAATGATTTAGCTAGAAAAATTGAGTGAATAATAAGAAACGAAAGAGGAATATTTTAATGAATTTAAAAACTAGAGAATATTTAAAGCAACATTTTGAAATAGGGGATAGAGTAATAGAACTGGCTGAGCAAGCTGAAATCGATGCAAAAGAAGTATTTGAGAGAATAGATGAAGTTAAGCAAACAAACCAACTAAAAGTAATTAAAGCTATGCAGGACAATAAACTTAGTGATTCACATTTTAATGGTACGACTGGATATGGCTATGATGATAGAGGAAGAGATGTGCTCGATAGTGTATATGCAAATGTATTTGGTGCTGAAGATGCGTTAGTCAGACATCAGATTGTTTCGGGGACACAGGCACTTTCATTATGCCTATTTGGAAATCTTAGACCAGGTGATGAGCTAGTAGCGGTTACAGGAAAGCCTTATGATACACTTGAAGAAGTAATAGGCATTAGAGGTGAAAACTGTGGTTCTTTGAAGGAATTTGGGGTAAACTACAAGCAGGTTGAGCTAAATAAGGATGGTAAGCCTGACTTAGATAACATAAGGGCAACTGTATCTTCTAAAACCAAAATGGCAATGATTCAGCGCTCAAGAGGTTATTCATGGAGAGATGCACTATGCATAGCTGATATAAAAAATATTATAAAAACGATTAAAGAAGTAAATAATGATATAATTGTAATGGTAGACAACTGCTATGGTGAATTTGTTGAAGAAGTTGAACCTATAGAGGTCGGTGCAGATATAATTGCAGGCTCTCTAATCAAGAATCCAGGAGGCGGACTTGCTATTACAGGCGGATATATTGCAGGAAGGCGAGAACTTGTTGAACAGGCAGCCTACAGATTAACGTCACCAGGATTAGGGAAAGAGGTGGGGGCATCACTGGGAAATAATCGGCTAATGTTTCAGGGGTTATTTATGGCTCCTCATGTAGTAGCAGAGAGCCTAAAGGGAGCAGTATTTTGTGCGGCACTAATGAAATGTGCAGGTTTTGAGACCTTGCCTTGTGTAAATTCGAAGAGGAGTGACATTATACAGTCTATTAAGTTTAATAATAAAGACAGCTTAATTGCTTTTTGCCAAGGTATACAAAAAGGTTCTCCTGTTGATTCCTATGTAACACCACAGCCATGGGATATGCCAGGGTATGATTCGCCTGTAATAATGGCAGCAGGTGCCTTTGTACAAGGCTCATCAATAGAATTGAGTGCAGATGCTCCTATAAAGGCGCCTTATATCGCATATATGCAGGGTGGTTTGGTATATGAGCATGTAAAGCTAGGAAATATCATTGCACTTCAGAAGTTGCTTGATAAAGGAATTGGGTAAAGAAAAATAACAAAAGATGAATTAAGCTTATGCATGGAGGGAAATAATGAAGGGTGTATTTAAAAAGCAAAGTGTGAAAATAGGTACACTTATTTTAGTAGTATTTTTACTAATATATCTGCCATCGTTACTCTACCTTATGTATAGTAATGGTGTTGATACAGATATTTTAAAAATTGGAAGAATAGAAGAAATACAAAATATAGATGGAGTTTTTATACGTAATGAGGAAATCATTAACTCACCAGATTCGGGTAACTGCGTAATGGATGCTGTAGAAGGTGAAAAAGTTCCTGCATTTTATAGAATTGCTGCAGTAGTTAAAAATGTTCCAGTTTCAACTTATGAGGATTTGAAAAAGAAAGAGCTAGAGATAAGTCGAGCTGAAGCTGCACAAAAGGAGAATGTTTCAACCTTCTCAGGTGATATACGCAAGCTGGATAATGAAATTATTGAAAAAGTAAAAGATTTAGCAGAGCAATCAAACAGAGGTAGCTTAGTTGAAAATTATGATACAATTACAAAAATAGATAATATTGTTTATAGAAAGTCTGACATTTTTGGAGATAGCAGTAAATCAGCAGCATATATAAATAAACTAAAAAGCGAGAAGGCAACGATAGAACGTCAATTGAATAATAATATTAAGGAAATTCGCACAAGTACATCTGGGCTTATATCCTTTGCAGTTGATGGCTATGAAACCAAGCTGACACCAGACTTTATCCGAAATGCTACACCGAAGGATTTAGAAAAAATAACTTCAAAGCAAACAAACAGGGATTTCAATGTCATAGATGCACAAAAAGGAAAGCCTATTGCCAAATTAGTAAAGGATTTGGAAAATTATTTTTTAGTAGCAGTTGACGAAAAGTCCAGTAAGGTTTTGACTCTAGATAGAAATGTTACAATAAGAATAAATGATACTGGATTTAGCTTTAATGCGGTAATTGTATACAGCTCGGATGTTATAGATGGTAAAAGAATTATTGGCTTCAAGTTTGATTCGGGTTTGAATGAAACTATAGGTTTGCGGAGAATCAATGCAGATTTGGTTTTGTCAAGCTTGAGTGGATTAAAAGTTCCTCTTAGTTGTTTACAAAATCTAGACACAAAAAATAAAACTGCTAAAATAGTAATGGTAAAAGGAATGAGTGCAACAATAAAAAAAGTCCGCATTATAGGGATGAATGATGACGCTGCAATTATCGATAATATTGAAGGTGAGAACTCAATTGCACTATATAATACATACATTTTAAATCCAAAAAATATACAGGAGGGGCAGATAATAAATTGATTGATTTAGGTATTAAAGAAAATTTAGACAACATTTATTCAAGAATTAAAATAGCTGCAGAGAAAAGTGGTAGAAAAGCTGAAGACATCAAACTAATAGCTGTAACCAAGACTGTTGATGTTGATAGAATAAAGAATGTATACGAATATGGAATACTAGATATGGGGGAAAACAGGGTTCAAGAACTGTTAGAGAAATATGATAAGCTTGATCAATCCTGCAAATGGCACTTAATAGGGCATCTCCAGACAAACAAGGTAAAATACATTATCGATAAGGTTGAGATGATACATTCAGTTGATAGTCTTCAATTGGTCCGAGAAATTGATGCGCGAGCAGAAAAACTGGGTAAAAAAATTGATATACTTTTACAAGTGAATGTTTCTGGTGAGGAAAGCAAGTTTGGTATTGATCCAAAAGATGTACGTGAATTTGTTGAAATTATTTCCGGGTATAGAAACATTTCTTTAAAAGGGATGATGACTATAGCACCATATGCCCAGAATGCGGAGGATATAAGGCCTATTTTTAAGAAACTTTATAATATATATATTGACATAAAGAATGAAAAATTAGATAATGTTACTATGGATTATCTTTCCATGGGTATGAGTAATGATTTTGAAGTTGCTATAGAGGAAGGTGCCAATATAGTTAGAATCGGAACCGGTATTTTTGGAAAGAGGGATTATTCTCAAAAGTAATACGTACAAGAGATAAAAAATAATAACTTACAAAAGACGCAGGAGGTATTTGAAATGTCAAAACTTCTTAACAAGGTATTCAATTTTGTTGGGTGGGAAGCTGTAGATGAGGACGATGAAGAATTAGAGCTTCAAGATACAGACTATAATGATGACTCTAAAAACGAGCCACTTCAAACACATTTTTTCAACAATTCTAAGAAACAACAAGCTGGTAAAGTTGTAAATATTCATTCTGGATCTCAATTTAAAATGGTTGTATCGCAACCAAACACATTTGAAGATGCAAAGGACATTTGCGATCATTTAAAAAATAAAAAGCCTGTTGTTATCAACCTTGAAGGTATCGAAAAACACGATGCACAGCGAATAATTGATTTCTTGAGCGGGTCTATTTATGCACTTGATGGAAGCATTCAAAAAGTTTCTTGTGATATATTTGTAATTGCTCCTAACAATGTAGATGTTAGCGGCGATTTAGATGAAGAAATTAGGAACAAGACAGTTTTTCCATGGGCTAAATAGTTTGTTTCGTAATTATTGGAGGAACTATTGATGAGTGCTGTTTATAACGCAATAAATTTAATATTGAAAATATTTGAGGCTGCTCTTCTTATTAGAGTAATAATATCGTGGTTACCTGTATCAAGGAACAACAGAGCTGTGGATTTGCTTTATGCTATTACAGAGCCGGTACTTGCACCTATTCGTAATATGTTAAGTAGATCAAGCATCATGAATAATTCAATGTTTTCAATGATGGATTTTTCTCCTATAGTTGCCTTTTTGCTTATCGGTGTACTTAGAAATGTAATTATAATTATATTAAATATGTTTATATAGAGAATTATGGATAAAAATGCTTTAATAAAAATGGTTTCAAAGCTAGAGGATAGGGTACTGGTTTCACGACTTTTAGATAAGGTTGAACAATGCCGTTATTCCTCTTTTGTGTATTCAGATTTTCTTTCTCCATATGAAGCAGCTATTGCAAAGAAAATTTTGGATAAGATAAATGATGTTTTTTATACTTTTGTAGGTGGATATGAAGGCGCAGAAAGAGTAATAGCTGCTATCAGTGCTGATTTTATTGACGAGGATAACGCGTTTAACAGTGCACCTCTAAGCTTTTTAAGGATTACACCATCAATTGAGAAACCATTATCTCACCGTGATTATTTAGGCTCCTTGCTGGGGCTTGGAATCAAAAGAGAGAAAATTGGCGATATTCTTGTTTGCGAATCATATGCTGATGTTTTCCTAATTGATAAGTTAGCAGAATATATTTTGTACAACTTGGACAAAATTGGTAACGTAACGGTTAGTTGTGAATTGCTGGATGTATATCAGTACTCTGCTCCACAAAAAAAAGAAAAGCTTATTAACACTACAGTGGCTTCTCTTAGAGCAGATTCAGTAGCTTCTAGTGGCTTTAGCATTTCTAGAACAAAAGTGCTGGATTATTTTAGAGCACAACGAGTTAATGTTAATTGGGAATTAGTTCAAAATCCTTCGAAACAGTTATCACAAGGCGACGTAATCTCCATTCGAGGTAAGGGCAGGATTGTTTTAGAGAAAGTGGCTGGAACTACTAAGAAGGATCGAATTAATATAGTGATTAAGCGTTTTGAGTAGGTATAACAAAGTTTATTTTACTATTCCAAGATATTGCATCTTAAGAAAGGATGATAATTATGAATTACACTCCAAATGACCTTGAAAATATGAAGTTTAAGAAAAGTTTTAGAGGTTACGATGAAGATCAGGTAAATGAAGTTTTGGACAGCGTAATCAAAGATTATGAGCTTTACATAAAGGAAAATATTGAGCTGAAGGATAGAATTTCAGTTTTAAATGAGGGTATTCAACATTATAAGAATATTGAAGAATCTCTTCAAAATACCTTAGTTGTTGCACAGCAGACAGGTGAGGAGATAAAGAAGAGTTCTTACGAAAAAGCTGATAATATAGTCAAAGAGGCTGAACTCAGAGCTCAAAAGATAATAAATGATGCAAATCAAGAAGTTATTAAAGTTCGCTTTGAGTATGAGGAAATGAAGAAGAGGCTTCATCTTTTCAAAACTAAATCCGAGACCTTAATATTATCCCAGCTTGAGTTATTAAAACAGATGTTTAATGATAATAATGATTTAATGTAATGAATATAATATTAATTCAAATTGTGTGCTTGAGATTAGCACTCAACAAAAGAAACCAAGCAGAACGTGGGGCTTGGTTTCTTTTATCGTTATTAATACTTGATGTTTTTAATTAGATATCTAATGCACAGCACAATACCGGCTCAATATGTTTTTTTGCTTTCTTATCAAGTATTCCACCCCAAAGTGCATTAAAAATATAACTCTTAATTCGTTGGTGGTTTGATTTTTTCTGATTTCAGCAATTGTAGATATCTTTTCTAGCATAATAGACATAGCTTTAAATAATTTCCTTGCAGTAAAGTGACTCAAAGCTCTGGAACTCAAACCTCTACTCAATCTAACCTGAAACACATCCTAGATATATAAAGAAAAATGTGGTATAATCATAGATGTGTGCCGTAAACAGAGTTCTTGGCTTCTGATATAGTATTAACTTCATTTGAAGCTTAAAAATCGTTATCCAGCAATTGACTTACAATGGTTATCAATAATATTAATTGAGGGGTGTACTACTAATGCAAGCTAAAAAAGTGCATAAGAAGAAAAAATATAAAAGAGTTGAAAGCGGTTTTTCTAAATACAGACATGAAATATTAGGTTTAATTCTATTTGCTTTTGGCATTTTAGCACTGTTTAGCTTTATTTTTACTCAATCCATGGGCGTTTTTGGTAAAGCAGTTACCAATGTGCTGCTTGGATTTTTAGGTTTAACTGCATACATATGTCCTTTAATTCTTATTGTTTACGGGATTGCTATGATATTTAAGAAGAATTCACATACATTTAATTTACGTGTTATTTATTTAAGTATATTAGTTATTCTGATATCTGCGTTTTTGCAGGTGGCGATATTTGATTATGATGAATATGCAGGAAGAAATTTTTTCAGCAGCCTTTCAAATTTCTATAGTGGAGGTACGAAAATTAATGGTGGAGGTGTGTTAGGTGGACTAATAAGCCTACCATTTTTAATGACTTTCCAGGTGTTGGGGACAATTATTATACTTACAACTATTTCAATAATCGATATCATTTTGTTAACTAATGTTTCAATGGCTGCTTTTCTAAGAAATGTATCAGCCTTTTTCTCACTGAAAATTAAAGCATCAAATGAGAATAGAAAGCTGAGAAAGGCTGAAAGGTTAAAAGAGCTGGAAGCAGAGGAAGAGGATAATGAGATAGATGATTTAATAAATGAGGAAGCCTCAGCTAGTAAGAAAAAAATAATTAACTTTAAAATAGAGCGTGAAAATAGAAAAAATAAAGTTCCAAAGAGATTGGGTGTTGACGAGCCGGAGGAAGATACGAACACTGAAAAAATAACAGAAACTGTTATTGAAAACGAGAAAAATGAAGAGTTCTCGGTTAGTTTTACTGGATTTAATGAACTTGCTGATGAATTGGTTATTTCAGATATAAAAGGAACTAGCTTAGGCTATGACAATAATAACATTAACAACCCAATAGCAGATGCAGGTGCAGATACAGATATAGCTTCGCTAGATAGTACAAATGTCAAAGCACAGCCATCTCAAACTGAAATTGAGAATGTGCAAGATGATGAAGAGCTTGTAATTCCTCCTACAGAGATTGTAAAACCGTTAATATATAATTATCCTTCTCTTGATTTATTAGATGAAAGTAAGGATGACTTATCAAACGTGAAAGCATTAAAAAATAGTGCTTTAGAGGGTGCAAAGAAACTTGAGGATACGCTAAAGAGTTTTGGCGTTGAGGCAAGAGTTATAAATATTAGCAGAGGACCTGCAGTTACAAGGTATGAATTACAACCAAGCCCTGGTGTTAAAGTAAGTAAAATAGTAAATCTTTCAGACGATATAGCCTTAAATCTTGCAGCCGCAGGTGTTAGAATAGAGGCACCAATTCCAGGAAAGGCAGCTGTAGGTATTGAAGTACCAAATAAAGAAATGTCAGCAGTGTATTTGAGGGATATACTTGAATCAAAAGAATTCATTAATCATTCTTCAAAGCTCGCTTTTTCTGTTGGAAAGGACATTTCAGGCGAAACAGTGGTAGCAAATATTGGAAAGATGCCACATCTTTTGGTCGCAGGAGCAACTGGCTCAGGAAAGAGCGTATGTATAAACAGCCTTATTATGAGTATATTGTTTAAAGCTTCACCGGAAGAAGTAAAGCTTTTGATGGTAGACCCAAAGGTTGTTGAGTTAGGTATATATAATGGAATTCCACATTTACTCATACCTGTTGTAACAGATCCTAAAAAGGCAGCAGGTGCATTGAATTGGGCCGTTCAGGAAATGGTTAACCGCTATAAATTATTCGCAGATAAAGGTGTAAGAGACTTAAAGGGCTATAACGCGATGCTTAGGACAAATAATGAACAAGGCATATTGCCAGAAGTAGTTATTATTGTTGATGAGCTTGCAGACCTTATGATGGTTGCACCAAATGATGTAGAGGATGCAATATGCCGTTTGGCTCAGATGGCCAGAGCAGCTGGTATGCATCTGGTTATAGCAACTCAGAGACCATCTGTTGATGTAATAACTGGTGTAATTAAAGCAAATATACCTTCTAGAATATCCTTTGCAGTTTCGTCGCAGGTGGATTCTAGGACAATACTCGATATGGGTGGAGCAGAAAAGCTACTTGGTAGAGGTGATATGCTATTCTATCCTGTTGGAGAGCCAAAGCCAATAAGAGTAAAGGGATCCTTTGTTTCTGATACAGAGGTTGAAAGAGTAGTTGAATTTATTAAAACACAGGGATATACTTCCTATGATGAAAATATCATTGAAAAAATAAATGATTCTAGCACAGGAAATGATAGTAATGCAGGAGATAATGATGCACTGCTGAATCAAGCAATTGATATGGTAGTTGATGCAGGACAAGCATCCGTGTCTTTAGTCCAAAGAAAATTTAAAGTTGGTTATTCTAGAGCAGCAAGGATAATTGACCAAATGGAAGCAAGGAATATTGTTGGCCGTTTTGAGGGGAGCAAGCCACGACAGGTACTAATATCCAAGCAGCAGTGGATGGAAATGCAAATGAACGAACAGGATAGACAGAAAGCAAAACAGCAAGGATAAATTTACATTTCCCAGATTAATAAATAATGTAATCTTTGAATATAAATCATAGGAGATTTTTATTGCAAATGATTCTTAAAATACGTGGGGGTGTTTTATGTATATTTTGACTACGTTTAATATGCTTATTTTAGTGCTACTAATTGCATATGTTTTTTACAGACTTCTCAAGACCAAAAGTATTTTAACCCTTATTTCATTTACGCTTCAACTCTCTGCAATGACAATAGTTTTACTTTCAATAATAAATAAAGTTCAAACCAGCAGTATAGTAGAACTTTTTTATCTTACTTTTGGAATTGTTATACCATGCTATTTCTTAGCCTCTGATTATCATTCAATGATTAAAAAGGTCAAAGAAAAGGGCAGCTTCGAAGGCTTTATTACAGTTGATAAAGATAGCAAGGTAAAAAGTGAAAATTCTGTTGAGATTATGAGTGTAGCATCAAATGACGATTTTGTGAGTGAAACCATTTCTGAACTTGGACAGCAAAAGGAAGAGGTATTTAAGGGAATAAGGAAAAAATTAATTGAAGCTGAAACCTATTACAAGAAGAATAATTATGATGCTGCTTATGATAGCTATAATAGCTTAATTGGGCTGTTTGGCACATCTTCAAATCTACACTTAAACTATGGAAATATATGTTATAAAAAAGGTCTATTGAGCGATGCACTTTCAAATTATAGAAAAGTCCTTGAGTTCAATGAGCAACTCATTATAAAACTCAAGAAATCTGGTTCTTTAAACAGTTCGGTTACAAAGACCATAGAAAATATTGAATTTAAAGAATATCTAGTATACTACAACATTGGAGTTTCATATTTAAATATAGGGAAAATAGACTTTGCACTTGAAAATTTTGAGAAATCCTTAGAAATAAATCCGACCTTTGATGACGCAAAAGAAGGTATCGGACGGAT
>JAEWAX010000143.1 GCA_023391425.1 Bacillota bacterium
TTGCCGTTATTAGTTTTGTAAAATTATAAATTTTTATGTCTTCAAGTTCCAAATTATATTGGTGTAGTAAATTGATCCAGTTAATATTCAAGAATTGTTTAAATACTTTAGGTTCAAACAAGGCGGGAAAAATTGAAAAGAGTATTGAGGAAAAAAAGTCTTTAGGTTTTTCCCAGTCAATAATATAAAACTTACCACCAACTTTTAGAACTCTGCTAATTTCAGAAAGAATAGGGCTTATTACTTCCTGTGGCATTTCATGTAATGCCAAGGATATAGTCACAACATCAAAGTATTCATCTGCGAATTCCATATTTACAGCATTCATTTCTTTAAAGGATATATTTGAAAAGTTATGCTTTAAAATTTTTTTTCTGGCTACCTTCAACATATCTTTTGATAGATCAATTCCAACAATAGTATTATTACTATTTTTAGAACCAATAGCTATTGAACTATTTCCTGTACCGCAACAAACATCTAGTATATTTATATATTCGTTTGGCAATTGGTCAGATAACCCTTTTCTCGGGTTGGATTTTTTATTTGAAAATAAGATTATGTCCATTAAGTCATATACCCTGGACAACATTTTGTAAATCATCTTTACTTTTTCATTATAGCTCTTCATGGTTCGCCCTCCTCACAGAATATGTATTGATAAAAAATGATGTAGTGCATTTGTTATGTAAGTATAATATATATTGATGAATATATGAATATACATTCATATGAATTATATTACTATACTTATATGAAAAAATCAAGAATAATTTGTAATTGTGTTATACAGGTCTCCTGAAATATATTTCTCGAAATTGTTTTGTTAACCTCAGAACGCTTTATAGTTTGATATTCAAGTGGTAAAATGTTACTTGTGACAGTAAAACCATGTTGATAATTATGAGTATCAAATCAGCAAATATAATTAATGAGGAGGTTTCAATGGTTATTGAAAAAGCAATGGTATCTGATGCAGAGGAAATACTCTCTCTACAAAAGATTTCATATATTAGTGAGGCAGAGATTTATAATGATTTTAATATACCACCACTCGTTCAAACTTTAGAACAGATGAAATGCGAGTTTGGGAATCATGTATTTCTAAAAGCTGTGCAGGATGGAAAGATTATTGGGTCTGTGAGAGTCTCTGTTTATGATGGGGTGTGTACTATATTTAAGCTTATTGTTCATCCTGACTATCAAAATAGAGGAATAGGAGCAGGTATGATAAAAAAGATTGAAGAAATGTTATGTGAATGTAAAAGGTTTGAGATATTTACTGGACATAAAAGTGAAAGAAACATTTACCTATACCAAAAACTTGGCTACAAAATATATAAGACAGAGAAGATGACAGATTACTTAAATATAGTTTATTTAGCAAAATAACAACTAAATAAATAATTGTTTAAGATTGCATACTTATGTGGGAGTCAAAGTAAACCCTCCATTACCTCTTAACACATGTTCAGGGGTGAGGGTAGGGTTCACTTTGTTTAGTCTAATCACTATTGCTATTATTTTTTCACAATAACATTCCATTTTGTATATGGAAATGGGTTAGATAAATAATGAATATTTTCCTCTATGTAGGTGACATAAACATCTGCCAAACTGATAACTTGCCATTTTTTGAATAACTCTCTTATGCCCTGTTCATCAAAATAATGGTGAGGTACTCCTGCTTCAGAGCCATTTTCCATGACAAAGGTGTTTTCTTCTATTTCCTTTCCTCTAAGGCCTTTTTTACCTGATTTTGTTGAAAGCAATGATACCATGAACATACCACCTTCACAAAGGCTTTCATATACATTTTCAACAGCTTTGTTGATATTATCAATATTATTGTGGTGTAAGGCATCCCAGGATATAGCACCATGAAAATTCATGCCTTTAAATAAGTTATCAGTCATATCTGCTATCTTAAGGTTTGCATTCAATCCATTGCTTTCCAACCATTTCTGTGTATGGTTAATTCCATTTTCAGAAATGTCACTTGCATAGGCATTGTGCCCCATCTGAGATATTAATACTGTGTGCCTTCCTGCACCACAGCAAAAGTCCCATATTGATAGGGGCCTATCAGAAAATATGCCCTCGAGAACTTTTACAAACTTATACACTTCTGGCTGTGGTAAAGCAGCAATGAACTTCTCATCTAAAAATAATTCATTCCAAGTTGCCATAGCATAATCCTCACTTTCTAAAAATTATTACCAAATTAGTAATTTATAAGCTGATTTATTATACCAGAAAAATACATTAATATCATTACTAATGTAGAAACTTCTTGAATGTCTAATGAGAATGTCTAAAAGTTAAAAATATGCAGTGTATTTAGCCGTTTGATGTTTGCTTTTGGTATTAAGAAAATTAGTGGTGAAAATTAGACAAAAATTTACTCATATTTCTTAATAAAAAATGTTGACACAAGAGATTTCTGCTGTTATACTATCAAAGTGTCAAGAACACAACCTATGTTCTTGTACAAGAAACAACATCTTCTATGGATGTAAAACATAGTCATATGTGCTGGTGTAGCTCAGCAGGTAGAGCAGCTGACTTGTAATCAGCAGGTCGGGGGTTCGATTCCGTCCGCCAGCTCCATATGGGAGGGTTCCCGAGTGGCCAAAGGGGGCAGACTGTAAATCTGTTATCTACGATTTCGATGGTTCGAATCCATCTCCTCCCACCAAAAAAAAGCCTTGTGCATTCGCGATTACGCTGTGCGCAGGGTTTTTATTTTTAGGATAGATTATTTACATTTTTCATTATTGAGGTGATGGAAGAATGAATAAAAATATATACCATCGAAATATTGAATTAGCACTAGAGTATATAGAAAATCATATAGATTCTGACTTGTCATTGCAAGTGTTATCAAACATTTCAGGATTTTCACCTTATCATTTTCATCGTATTTTCCATGCCGTATTAGGTAAAAGCCTTCATAAATATATTTTAGAGAGAAAATTAAATTGCTGTGCTAATCAACTTCTTTATGAAAATTGTGATATTACTAAAATAGCTTTAGATTATGGCTTTGCTACATCAAGCTCCTTTTCGAAAAATTTCAGGTATCAATTTGGATGTACTCCTACTCAATATAAAGAAACAAAAGACCGAAGGTTCCCTATTGAATTTGCAAAGATTCCTTTTCAGGAAATTCACTATGATGTAAAAATAGAAAAGCACTTTACTAAAATCAATCTGACCGACTTAAATACAATGTGTATTGGTGTTACAGGATTATCTGAAAGCTGGGAAAATCCTAATATTGAAAAAGCATATCAACAAATTTTTAACTGGTTAAACGTTAATAAACAGATTACCTCAAACACTAAAATATGTGGTGTTACTATAGATACACCTGAGGTACAAGAATTATCCTCCTGCAGATATTATGCTTGTGCAACCGTAGACACTTACGTTTATGATGAACTAATCGCTTACCGCAGTTTTAAAACAGCAGGAGCATACATTTGTTGCAGGCTTGACCGAGGCGTAAATGATTTTCCAGATTTATTTTTTCGATATATGGATTATCTTTATGGGTACTATATGATTTCTCATAATTTGGTACCCGATTATAGGCCATTTGTTGAATTTTATGAAAAAGAATTAAACGGGAGTATTTACATAGATTTCTGTGTTCCTATAAAAAATAGCAAGAAATGAACAGCGTTACACCTTCTAATTTGTTAAATTAAAACTAGGAGGTGTATTATTTATGAAATCTAAAATATTAAAGAATATTGACAATGTAAAAAGAAATACAATAACCATACAGGAAATAGTAAAAGAAAGGCTTACTCTATTAGAAAAACATAAATCCTGCAATGCTGTTATTTGCTATGATGAAAAAGAAGTATTATCACAGGCTAAGGAATTAGATGAAAAAATCAAGGCTGGAAAAGATGTAGGCAAGCTATGTGGTGCAATCATCACGGTTAAAGATAATTTGGAGGTTAAAGGACTAAAAGCTACTGCTGGTATAAAGGCATTCCAAAATAATATTCCAACCAAAGATTGTGAGGTTGTGACCAAATTAAGGGATGAGGGTGCAATTATTCTAGGAAAGACCAATATGCCTGCAGGTGCAATGGATATGCAAACATTTAACGATATATATGGTAGAACAAATCACCCTGAATTCCCTGAATTTACTTGTGGTGGTAGCAGTGGTGGCGGTGCGGCTGCTGTAAAATTAGGAATAAGTGATGGTGATATCGGCAATGATTTTATGGGTTCAATTCGTGTGCCTGCACATTTTTGTGGAATTTACAGTATGATTGGTACAGACAAAGCTATCCCATATGAAAATTTGATTGGCGGAAAGCCATTTGGAACGACTATGTCAAACATTTTGCGTATTGGCATACAGACATCTAGTTTGCAGGATTTGAACATGTTGTTCTCAATTATTGCTGATGAATCAAAACTATTTCCTATAGGACAAAAAGCAAGGCAGCTTAAAATAGCTTATACAAAAGATAGCGGTGGCTTACCTATTTCACAAGAGTATGCTATTTGCTATTCACAGTATATAAAAAAACTATCTCAAAAATATCTTGTTACAGAAGTAGACAAGTCTGCTTTTGATTTCCAAAAAGCAAGAGAATGTTTTCTAAAACTTCTCTATGGAAATATGGCAGTCTCTTTGCCACCTATAGTTAGACTGCTCATGGGGTCAAAAATGTCAATAAAGTTAAAGGATTATTTACAAACCGAGGAAACAAGAGAAAAATACATAGCAATGCTAGATAGTGTACTTGGGGAATATGATATATTGCTATCACCTGTAACAGCTACAGTAGCTTTTCGGCACAAACTTCCAATCAAAATGCGTAGACAGCAGGCTATTTATGATGAAGTTTTAATTGATGGCAAAAAAGTATCCTATTCCGAAGCAAACATGGGGTATACTACGCCATTTTCCCTTACAGGAAATCCTGTAATTGTCATTCCGATAGGAAAAACCGAAAAAGGATTGTCCATGGGAATACAGGTAGTTGGAAGAAGGGGCCGTGAACTTGATTTGCAACGCTGCACAGCTAAACTGGACAATGATGATTAATACCTGAAGCTCCAACCCGGAAACCATTCTAGAAAACTAGCATACCATCTTGGTACTACTATTCCAGATAGAATTGGATAGAACATAATAAATAAAAGGGCAGTTAGAATAAGATAGACGTACACAACCCTTTTTGCACTCTTACCACCACGCTCTGAAAATATTTTGAGAAGATATACCATTATAATTATCAAGAAAGGCATAACGGAGAAATAGTGGTATATAAATGCCATTCTCCGAACAACCATCCAAGGGATATATTGAAATAGTGCTCCCATTATAGGCACTATCATATATTTGTCCCTTCTCTTAATTACTAATATGATTCCAGTAATAAGTGCGGGAATGCTAAACCACCATATTAATGGGTTACCCATACAAATGATGCTGGAGGTGAGTTTTTCTGCTGCCAATGCTTTTGAACCATAGAACCAAATTGGTTTCGCCATAATAGGCCAAGCCCACCATGGAGATGAATAGGAGTGCTTTATATTTAGTTCATTATGAAAGCTATACATGTGGGTTTGATTATTAAAGAATTCTTTAACCCCATTCCCTGGTACTTGTATTATTGAGGTATACGAGGCAAAATAAATGACACCAGGAATAATTAGAAAAAACAATATACATGCTAATGCAGTTTTAACAAAGTATTTGCTCCAGAACTTGCTAAATAGGTCTGATGAAAGTCCAGATTTTCTATAAGCGACATAGCAGCATATATCTTCAATTTTAGCTATAATAAATATAAGGAATATACCTACAGCTGCATACATTGCAATCCACTTAGTAGCAACTCCAATGCCAAAAGTAAGTCCACACAAAAACAATGGAACAAGTGACTTCTTCAAGCCCATTTTATAGGATCTCTTTATAAAATAGTCATATATATAATAGTACATCAAGATTACAAAGAAAGTGACGTATACATCAATGGTAGATATTCTTGTTTGAACGAAATGCATGAAATCGAACATCATCAGAAATGCAGTGCAAAATGCATAAAATCTATTTTTAAATATTTTTAATCCCAAAAGATACATAAGAGGAATCATTGCCACTCCAAAAAGTGTTCCAATTATTCTCCAGCCAAAAGGATTCACGCCAAAAATAAGCATACCAATCATGACAAAGTATTTGCCTAGAGGAGGATGTGTCCTTTCAAAAGGATTTATTTTATATATAAAATCAAGAGCTGTTCTTGGATAGAAGACTTCATCAAAATATGTGCTTGTATTTGACAAGGTATAAAAATCTACTCTATCTTGTTCATCGAGTAAATTTGATATCTTGTAGGATGTACCATCTGGACTTTTTATTGGAGTAATATTAGGGTTTTCATATGATGAAGAAATACTTTTTACACTTAGAGGGGTAGTTGAGCCTTTTTCAAATATAGCTATTTCATTTATTACAGCGCCCGGATTATTAGGAACTATTTTAATTTTACTAGTTTTAAATTCCTTGGAGGTGACCATCCAGGAATAGAAGCCTGTTTTATCAAGGGTTTCTAAACTCAAATATGTATCATAAGAATTCAAATATTTTATTTCAAATTTTACGCCATCATATTTTTCCTCATTATATCCTTGGTATAACATTACTTTTGATACATCAACTTTTTTACCCAAATCAATAACGATTCCGTCATCCTTACCTGAAGGTGCCCAACCTGTTTCAGGAACACTAAAGCCACCTAAATTGTATATTGCAGGAATGGCATAAAAAATAGTCATCACTAACATTATAATAAAATCTTTTCTTGATAACTTAAATAATGATTTAGTTTCTCGCTTTGAATCCAATAAACCATATTCAGTTATTATAATATTACCTTTTTGTATATTTCTAATTCTGATAAAGCCCCACAGCGCTATTGCGATAAGAAATAAAAAAGTGACACTTAGCATCGCTGTTGCAAAACCTGGCATTTGTATATTAGAAAAAAAATCCCACGTGTGATTTAAAATTTTTATAAAAAAGTTCTTCAAAAGTATATCCTCCCAAAACTATATCAAAAAAGTTTTAACATAATTATAGTATAGTATGTATAACAATTCAAATAGTAATGTAAATAGTATCCATAAACTGTGTAAAATATATCCAATAAATAATATAAAATTATCCCCATATAACGTAAATTTAATCCGAATAAAATTAAAAATTCCATCTAAAATAGTATGTTAGCACCCATAAGCCTTTTCACAAAAAAGACATTGAACTAACATCCTTGAAGCATTTATTAATTGTAATATGAAGTAGGTATGTTATAATATGAACAAGTTAATTTGGAAAAGCGAATAAACGCAATATGCAAATTATCAACATGGTAATAATGTATTATTGAAATAAAATAGTAAAAGGAAGGAAGTGAGTTTTTAGTTGGTTGTATGATTATATCATACCATCCTACTAAATTATTATTAATGAAATTTACAAAAATGCAAGGTTTAGGGAATGATTATATTTATGTAGATTGTACACAAAAATCTATTGATAATATCTCTGAAGTGGCAAAGAAAGTTAGTGACAGACATTTTGGAATAGGCTCAGATGGGTTGGTTCTTATTTTACCTTCTGATAAGGCTGATTTTCGCATGAGAATGTTCAACTCAGATGGTTCTGAATCTGAAATGTGTGGGAATGCAATACGCTGTGTTGGAAAATATGTATTTGATAATAAGCTTACAAATAAAAATAATATAACAATTGAGACACTTGCGGGTATAAAAGTATTGGAACTAGAGATTCAAAATGGGAAGGTTGTTCTTGTCAGAGTGGATATGGGTGAACCAATTTTAACTCCCAAAGATATTCCTGTTGAAGGAAGCAAGGAAAGATTCATTTCTGAACCAATTGAGATTGATGGTCGGACATATAACGTAACAGCTGTTTCAATGGGTAATCCTCATGCAATTTCTTACGTAGATGATGTTGATAATTTTCCTCTTTATGAAGTAGGACCAAAGATGGAGGTAAATAAGCATTTCCCAAGAAAAGTCAATGCTGAGTTCGTTCAAATTATAGATAAATCCACTCTCAAAATGAGAGTTTGGGAAAGAGGTGCAGGAGAAACACTTGCTTGTGGAACAGGAGCAAGTGCTGTACTTGTTGCATCTGTACTAAATGGAGTATCAGAGAGAATTGCTACTATTAAACTACTTGGTGGGGATTTACTAATAGAATGGTCTGAAAAAGACAATCATGTATATATGACAGGTCCTGCTGTAAAGGTGTTTGAAGGAGAGATAGATATCTAAAGTTGGTTGTTATAGGTGAGATAGACCTTATACAAAACATTTAACACTAATAAGTATTATTAATTATTTTAAAATTTTATAAATGAAAAGAGGAAATAATATGGCATTTGTTAATGAAAATCATTTAAAACTACCTGGAAATTATTTATTTGCCGAAATTGGTAAAAGGGTTGCTGCATTTAAAACTCAAAACCCTGCTGCTGATATTATAAGACTTGGAATAGGCGATGTAACTAGACCGCTTCCAATGGCATGTATTGACGCTATGCACAAAGCAGTAGATGATATGTCAAGGGTGGAGACTTTCAAAGGTTATCCTGAATATGAAGGATACGATTTTCTAATCAATAACATCATAGAGTTTGATTACAAAAAACGAGGCATTACTATTGGTAGTGATGAAGTATTTGTTAGCGATGGGGCTAAAAGTGATACTGCAAACATACAGGAGTTGTTTGGTCTAAATAGTAGAATAGCTGTTACTGACCCCGTTTATCCAGTTTATGTTGATAGTAATGTAATGGCTGGCAGAACAGGTGAATATCAAGATGGTAAGTGGAGTAATGTTACTTATCTCCCTTGTACAGCTGAAAATAATTTTGTTCCAGAGCTTCCAAAGGAAAGAGTTGACTTAATTTATTTATGTTTGCCAAATAATCCAACTGGAACTACTCTTACCAGAGATGAATTAAAAGTATGGGTTGATTATGCAGCTAAAAACAAATCAATAATATTATTTGATTCTGCCTATGAAGCATTTATTAGGCAAGAAGATGTTCCGCATAGTATATATGAAATAGAAGGTGCAAAAGAAGTAGCTATAGAATTTAGAAGCTTTTCTAAAACTGCAGGCTTTACTGGCACTAGATGTGCTTACATTGTAATTCCTAAAGAACTTAAGGCATATACTACAGATGGTACTGAAGTAGGTCTTAACAGACTTTGGTATAGAAGGCAAGCAACCAAGTTTAATGGTGTATCATATATAGTTCAACGCGGTGCTGCGGCTGTATACTCAGAAGAAGGCCAGAAACAAGTTAAAGAAACCATAAATTATTACCTAACTAATGCAGCAATCATTAAAAGCGGCCTTGAAAGTATAGGCATTCAAGTATATGGTGGAGTAAATGCACCTTATATATGGATGAAAACTCCAAATGGAATGGATTCATGGGTATTCTTCGATAAATTACTGAACGAAGCAAATATTGTTGGAACACCAGGAGTTGGATTTGGACCAAGTGGACAGGGATATTTCAGACTTACCGCTTTTGGTAGTATCGAAAATACTAAAGCTGCTGTAGATAGATTTAAAACAAGACTTAAAGTATAAGGTCAAAAGCTTGGTAAATAGTTAAAAGTTTGAAGTTAAAAGTGAAGAGTGAAGAGTTGTGGAAAGCCAGCTATCGCTGACTGAATTTAAACACTCAAAGCTCAAGTGAAGGAATGATATTATGTTGGCGTGGGATCAACTTAACTTGGCATGCAAAAACTGCCAAGAATGTGAACTAGGAAAGTCGAGAACTAATATCGTTATTGGTAGAGGGAATATTAAAGCACCAATAATGTTTATTGGTGAGGGGCCTGGTGAACAGGAGGATATACAAGGAAAACCTTTTGTTGGGCCAGCCGGACAACTTCTGGATATCCTTTTGGAAGCATTAATGTTTAATCCAGACGATTATTATATTGCAAATGTAGTTAAATGCAGACCCCCAAGCAATAGGGTACCTAATGACACTGAGGCCGAAAAGTGTTTACCATATTTAAGAAATCAGGTTGCTTTGATAAGACCTCGTATAATAGTATGTCTTGGAGGCACAGCTGCAAGATATGTAATAGCAAAAGATATTAAGATAACTCAAATACGCGGAAATTGGATAGAACAAAAAGGTTGTTGGATTATGCCGACTTTTCATCCTGCAGCTTTGCTAAGAGATCCAAGTAAAAAGGCATTACTTTTTAAAGATATAAAAGAGGTTAAGAAGAAAATGACTGTAATTATGAGTAATATTAACCAATCAAATTCCTAACATTTTATCCGATGTCTACCGCTGCTAATACTTCTACATTAAATGCTACAGATAAGCGGCGCTACGACCCTGGATAACAATTTCTACAGCTTCAGATGGAGTAAAAACTTCATTAGGAGCAAAGAACTCAGTTTTATGAACATAATGAGTGGCTGATGGAGGTAACTATGGAAATTAGTAAAACAAGACAGAGGCTTGATGAGTTATATGGTGAATATGTAAAAGAATTTGAAAAAGAGGAAATAGTACTTGGAGAGGGCTGTATAACAAGCCCTCTTGTTATAATTGGCGAAGCACCAGGAAAAGATGAAGTAAAACAAGGAAAACCTTTCGTAGGCGCAGCTGGAAAAAATTTAAATGAATTCATTAGCATACTTGGTATTGAACGTGAGGCTATGTTCATTACTAATGCTATAAAATACAGGTTGGGAAAGATAAATCCAAAAACGCAGAGATTAATAAATAGGCCAGCAACATTACAGGATATTCGTAATAATCAAAAATGGCTTCAAAATGAAATAAGACTACTACAGCCACAAATAATAGTTACTTTAGGAAATGTACCGTTAAAGGCAATTACAGATAATTTTAAAGTAACAATAGGTGATATGCATGGAAAACTTCATGCTTGTACTATTTCAGGAGATAAGTTTAGGTTGTTTCCTTTATATCACCCAGCAAGTATTATTTATAATAGGTCATTAAAAGAAGTATATAATCAGGACATATTTAATTTGAAAAAGGAAATAAGTAATACTTAAGAAACAAAAATTAATCCCGATATGGAGTTTATATTATGAGGAAAATTGAAAAAATAAAAGAATACTATACACATAATAACAAGCCTAATTATCCCGATTACTATATACTTGGTTGGGAAAGTGAAACTGCTCAGCAACTACGTTTTAATGCATTAGTAAATGGTTTAGACTTAAAAGGGAAAAAAATACTTGATATTGGTTGTGGTACAGGTAATTTTCTTCAATACTTAAATCGGAGATTTGTGGATTTTAGTTATACGGGAGTGGATCTTCTCGAGCATATGATTACAAACGCTAAAAGTAAAAATTTAAATGGCTCATTTATTTGTGTCGATATATTTAAAGCAAACCCTTTTAGTAAAAACGAATTCGATGCAATTTTTGCTTCTGGGACATTCAATATCAATTTAGGGAATAATAAAAAGTTTCTGATAGATGCGATTAGATTATTTGATTATATTTCGAGCGAAATAATATCATTTAACCTTCTCAGTGCAAACTCCAATAACAGAGAAGATAACTATTTTTATTCTTCACCAGATGAAATATGTGAATTAATAAATTTAAATTACCCAAATCACTTTAGAATAAATGTGATAGAGGGGTATCTCCAGAATGATTTTACCTTAGTGTGCTACAAGAAAGACTAACTAAGGGAAGCTTTAGACCCACATAAACTATGATTGTAATTGCTCCTGGGCTCGTTTGAACATGGCACTAAATATCTATAAACAGAGTTCTTGAATTCAGGTTGAGTATTTATTACAACGAGAGTTTAGAAATTTAGTTTAGAAATTTATTATAAAATAATAAATTATGTATTGACATCGAATAACAGCCTGTGCTATTATAACTAAGCTGTCGCTGAAACACACAAAACAATACGTAAAGTAGTAAATTGTGACAAACAAAAATCTACAAAAAGTATTGACATAAAAGTGATGGTGTGGTAATATATAAAAGTCGCTCGGCGGTGCTGAGTGAAATGGACTTTGAAAAGTAAACAGTGATAAATCATGTAAAGGAACTCGAAAAAATTCCGAAATGTTTAAAAACATTTCAAAAAATTGAGTAACTTGCGAACTTTACAACCTAGTTCTTACGAGAACA
>JAEWAX010000001.1 GCA_023391425.1 Bacillota bacterium
TTGAAAACTTCAGAAGAAGAATTCTGCATACCTTACAAACAAACAAAGAGCCAATCACCTTGTAATGCGATTGGCCCTTCATAAAAATTCAGTTTACTGTTCTACCCCAACTATTGACATAGAACCAATTAAAAATTAGCAGTAAAACCGTCTCTAATCAAGGTCTTAGTAAATCCTATTGAACTTCTTCATTATTTACTTCATTTGCTTTATCAATTCCACTTTTTTTCAACAAATCCAAGACATTCACACCAGTAAGTGCTTCTACAGTTTCCGGAAGCTGTGACATTATATCTGTTACATAGCCTGTAACTTTAGATGCACCCTTTCCATCTCCGCCATTGTCAACAATAACAATCTTCTCAGTCTTAGAAAGTGGGCTTGCAATAGCCTGTGCGATTTCAGGTAATTTCTCAATTATCATCTGAGAAACAGCAGCGTCATTGTACATCTTGAAGGCTTCTGCTTTTTTAGCCATTGCTGACGCCTCAGCCTCACCCTTTGCCTTGATAATCTCTACCTCAGCCATACCTTCTGCTCTCTTAGCCTTTGCCTTCGCTTCACCTTCCATCTCGATGGCACGAGCTCTTGCCTCTGCGGCTGCAACTTCTCTGTACTTATTTGCATCAGCAACCTTGGTAGCTTGATAGTTATCTGCATCTGCTTGTTTTCTTATAGTTGCTTCCAATTCCTTTTCTTTTCTAAGTGCTTCCTGCTCTGCAAGTTCTATTTCTTTCTGTTTCTTAGTTATCTCAACTTGCATTGCAGTCTCAGCAACTTCTTTTTTAACAATATTTGCTTGTATTTCATAAGCAAGATCGGCATCAGCCTTTGCAGTTTGCTGATCCTTATTATAGGACTGAACCTTCAGCTCTTTATTCTTATTTTCTTCTGCAATCTTGGTTTCAGATTGGATTCTAGCAGCTTCACCCTCTCTATTAGCCTCAGCAGTCTTAACCTTTGTTTCTTTGGTAGCCTCTGCCTCAGCAATCTGAGCATCCCTCTTTACCTCTGCAATTCTTGGTTTTCCAAGTGCCTCTAAGTATCCGTTTTTATCAGATATGTCTTTAATAGTTAATACTTTTAACTCAAGCCCCATATTTTGTAGCTCTGTTGCTGCTACGCCCTGAACATGTGATGCAAAAGTCTCTCTATCCTTGTAAATTGTCTCAACTGTCATCTTTGAAACAATTTCACGCAACTTACCTTCAAGTACTTGTTGAGTAGTCTTTGCAATAATGCCAAGCATATAATCTAACCCTTTTGAGGTATTAAATTGCTCTGCTGCTGACAATATAGAATCTTTATCGGATTTAACCTTTACAACGGCTACACCATCTGCAACAATTCCAACACCCTGGGATGTAAGTGCACCATCAATTCGGATATCTATCTGCATGTTCTCTAGAGACATAATATCCATTCTTTCTAACAAAGGAACAACAATTCCGCCCCCGCCTGTAATAACTCTTCTTCCTCTAAAACCTGTAACCACTAATGCTTTGTCCTGTGGTACCTTCTTGTACATGTTGAATAAACTGATAATCAAAACAAATAAAACCACTACAATTACCGCAGGTATTAAATATACTGAATATTCACCCATTTTTTAACTCTCCTTTTCATTTTTAAATTAATTTAAAATACTAGACACTTCACTTATATAAAAGATATTGTCCTCTATCTTACATATAACTACTTTTTCTCCTTGCCTAACAGCTTTTTCGTCAATATGCTTTGCAGGTGCAGTAAACATAATTGAGTTGACAGTGTATTTTATAGTTCCGAAACCATTGGCAAGTATATCTGTTGTAACCTCTGCTGCCATTCCAATCAGCTCTTCTCTAGATACATCTGACGTGTTCTCACTCCTGTAAATCGGTTTTGCAACAAAATTGTACAGTAAAGCTGAAACAGCTATTCCAGAGGCTACTGCAACGATGAATATAACGATAACATTCCATTTAAAATAGTTTGTACCCATTATTCCCATTCCACCAAAAACAGTTAGAAATGATACTGCCACTAATGGATTTAATATCAGTGTGAACCAAGATATCACGCTATGTGACAATCCTGAACTATCACCTGCTGAATGCCCATTATGTCCATCAACGTTACCAACTTGGCTTCCATCAGCTGAATGTCCACCATCGAAATGACCTGCATGTGCTGTATGTCCTACATCTGTTTGAATATGTCCACTATCCAAATGTCCATGTTGTCCAAAATGTCCATCTACATTAGCTCCAAAATCACCATGTGAGTGACCTGCACCTGTGACTCCGCTAATAATTAGTGAAATAAATGTGTAGAATACACCTACTAAAAAAACAACTATATAAAAATGATCCATTGCTTAACCTCCTCTCATTAATTTGTGTTAATAATAATGTAATTACAAATATCTACCACATGCAAGTATTATAAGCTATCCCCATATGTTACACAAGCGCTACTAAAGTATATGTACATTAGTAATTATACTATACTAAGTCACTAAAATCATACGTAACATTAGATTGTTAGCTTAATGCTATTATCTCGATTTCTCTTCGTTTCTCGGGCTAGTCCATTTACCATATACACTAGTCCATTTGGTATAAACATCTGATAAATTACTCAATCAAGTAAGTAAGTATCTTCACTAAAATGCTGTTAAAAAACTAAAAGATCTGACTTCTACTTATATATAGAAATCAGACCTTTATTATGATTTTGATTTATAATGCTATTTTAAGAGCAATCGGCTCTTATCAGACTTCCTCGCATTATTAAACTTATTATGCTTTGTGCAAGGTATCATAATAGTTTATTCTATCTACTTTTGCTTGTGATCCCCCACCTGCAAATTCAGATGTAAGCCATATATCAACAAGCTGTTTTGCAAGTTCCAAGCCGATTACCCTCGCACCCATACACATAATTTGCGCATCGTTACTCTTTCTGGCACGCTCTGTTGAATAGGAATCATGGCATACTGCTGCACGAATTCCCGGTACCTTGTTGGCAGATATTGCCATGCCGATTCCGGTGCCACACATTAATATTCCTCTGTCAGCCTCACCATCAGCTATTGCTTGAGCTACCGCTACAGCAACATCAGGATATAGAACTGGCTTATTATTAAATGTCCCTTTATCAACCACTTCATATCCCTTTTTTTCAACATATGCTTTGATTTCTTCTTTAAATGAGCATGCCGCTTCATCGCAACCCATTACTAATTTCATTCTAACACCCCCAAAATCCCATCTGCCATAGCTGTAAGAATAATACAGCATGATGTTGCACCAGCATCTAAAACGCCTCTTGAGCGCTCACCCAAACGGCTGGAACGGCCAAACTTAGCAACCATATTTTTTGTAGAATCCTTACCCTTTTCAGCTGCAGCCTTCATATTTTCAAGAGCCGCTTTAAATTCCTTACCTTCGGCAGCATCTGACTTTATTGATTCAGTAGCAGGTGAAAGTGTATCAACAAGAGTCTTGTCACCAACTTTTGCTTCAACAATCTGTTGTAACCCATCCAAGCCCGCTTGTAGCATACTTCCTAGATTATTCAACGTAATCTCTTCAAGCCCATCTCCAGCTTCTGCCATTTCAATGAAAATGGTACCGTAGATTGGCCCCATCGATCCACCGATTTCTGTCATCAAAATAGTACCCAATTCATTAAGTCCATCAGTAAAGGATATGTCTTTATCTGTAGTTCTCTGTTCGAAAACAGTGAACCCTTTATTCATATTCATTCCGTGATCACCATCACCGATAAGGCCGTCAACCTCACCAAGATATGCTTTATTGCTTTGTATTGCTTTTACCATTTCAAGTAAAACTGGCTTACCATTTGCATTTATAAATGTATTCATTTACATCCACCCCCTGTCATTCATTTTGTGCTGAGAAAAGCTTTTAGGTTTATGTGTTAAACTTAATATCGAAATATGCATTATAAGAATTTATAACAGAAGTAAAGCTTTTTAGAGCTTCTCTTGAACTTACTTATAATTAAAACTGCTTTAGTCCCATCGTATTTACCGGCATATCTATAAGCTCCTTGAGCTCGTCATCCAATTTCATCACTGTCAATGTCGCACCCATCATATCCAACGAAGTAAAGTAATTGCCGACATATGAACGGTATACTTTTATTCCCTTTTCCACAAGCAGCTTATCAATTTCATCATATAATACATATAGTTCCATAATAGGGGTTGCACCTAAGCCCGAAACCAGCACTGCAACCTCATCACCTGCTACAAACGGATAATCCGGCAATACTACATTCACCATGCGCCCTGCCATTTGCGCTGCTGTCTCCAGACTACAGACCTCAATACCTGGTTCACCATGATGACCTATACCTACCTCCATGGTTCCTTCCTTAATCTCAAAATTAGGATGTCCAACTGCAGGAAGAGTACAAGGAGTCAATCCGATTCCCACACTGCGTGTATTGTCAATTGCCTTTTGAGCTGCTGCGATAACTTCATCCAGAGTTGCACCCTTGGCAGCTTTTGCACCTCCAGCCTTCCACATAAATATTTCGCCCGCTACACCACGACGTTTTTCTCTCTGATCCTTCGGAGCAGAAGCAACATCATCGTTTGCTACAACTGTCTTTACTTCCAGCCCTTCCTTTTTGGCCATTTTAACAGCCATTTTTACATTCATATTGTCACCTGAATAGTTTCCATATAAGCAGGCTACGCCTTTTTTGCCATCTGCTGCACGGAATGCATCCAAAAATGCT
The DNA here is from genome assembly GCA_023391425.1 of Bacillota bacterium. Classification (GTDB taxonomy): domain Bacteria; phylum Bacillota; class Clostridia; order Acetivibrionales; family DSM-1351; genus Ruminiclostridium. The sequence goes on from JAEWAX010000001.1 coordinate 4,756, forward strand.
GCTGCTGTTGGTGAAGAGCAAATCTCACCTACTGCTACTGCATCAACCATATTCTTACCGACATAGCCGACGAAGGCAGGTTTATGACCTGAGCCTCCTCCTGTTACAACTCCGACTCTGTCATCCGGCGCTCCGACATACTTAACTACTCTTGGATTATTTGTCTTTGTTACAATATCACTATGTGTCTTTAAAAAACCTTTAAGCATTTCATCTACAATATTATCCGGATCATTTAAAATACGCTGCATATCTTCATCACCTTCCTTTATTTAATGGTATATCCACCGTCAACCAACATATTGTGACCAGTAATCATACCAGCTGCGCCACTGCATAAGAATGCTATTGTGCCGGCAATTTCATCAGGCTCTGCAAAACGTTCAGAAGGCATTTCCTTTTTGAATGCATCACCAACTGGGCCATCCCAAGCTTTCTTGCCTAAATCTGTAAGAACTACTGTAGGCGAAACCGCATTTACTCTAATACCGTATTTGCCCCACTCATATGCCATTACCTTTGTCATTGCAATAATTCCACCCTTACTTGCGCAATATGCAACATGCTTATCAAGTGCAATAACGCCTGCCTGTGATGCCATATTTACAATAGAACCGTTCTGTCCTGCATCAATCATATATTTTCCAACTGCCTGAGCCATCTTAAATGAGGCAGTTAAGTTTATGCTTAGTGTCTTCTCCCACATGCTGTCACTTATTGTTTCAGCATTATCCAAAGCTACTATTCCTGCACAATTTACTAAAATATCGATACAGCCGAACTTACTCACCGCTGCATCAATTACCGATTTTCTATAATCATGATTTGTAATATCGCCTGGAACTCCAAAGCAATTGTCACCTAGTTCTTTTGCAATTTTATTAACCTCTGAATTTAGATCAGCTAAAACGCAATTAACACCTTTTGCAGAAAAAAAGCGTGCAGTTGCCAGCCCGATACCCGCTGCTCCTCCTGTGATAATAGCTGTTTTACCTTGTAAAGAGAAATCCAAATCTGCTCCGCTATACTTTAACATATTATCTCACTCCATTTTTTGATGTTTTATTCGATTGTAATTTTTGTTTATCAAGAAAGGGATTACACCCTTTCTTGATAATGTCAAAATTTATTCATGTCTATACAAATTAATGCCTATAATGTTATTGTGCTCTCTGCTTAAACTCTGCTACGTTATCCTTTGTAACTGGTTCAAAGTCAATCCAGTATTCCTTATCAACAGTACTACCTTTTGCTGCTGAAACTGCGATTTCTAAAGCTTTACTTCCCTGTCCTGCACCATCTTGGAATATACTTGCAATTAATGTCCCTTTTTCTACTGCATTCAAAGCATCTGTTATACCATCAACACCTATAGTAGGAATATCCATGCCTTTTGCTTCTATAGCCTTTCTAGCGCCAAGTGCCATTTCATCATTTTCACCGACAACCGCATCAATCTTATCAAAAGCCTGTAACCAATTTTCCATTACAGTCATGGCTTCGGAACGTGACCAGTTAGCTGTTTTTTCTGCAAGAACTTTAATGTCAGGATACTTTGCTAAAACATTATTGATACCTTGACTACGTTCAAGCTGTGCAGATTGTCCAAGAGGTCCGTCGAGTATGACAATGTTTCCTTTGCCGCCGAGTTTATCTGCAATTCTCTGCATTTCCAACTCACCTGCATATACGTCCTTAGAACCTACATAACTGGTTAGTTTTTCACTGTCAACACGTGTATTTACACCTATAACTGGAATGTTTGCCGCTGCTGCCTTATCAACTGCTACTGCGCATGCTTTTGCATCCTGTGGGTTTAAAATAATCGCATTAACACCATCAGAAATCATTGTCTCTACCTGACTGATTTGAGTGCTTGGATCATAGTTGCCATCATAAATTTTCAGTTCTACTCCCAATTCTTCAGCTTTCTTTTTTGCAGCATTGGAAAGACGAACAGTGAATTCATTCTTAAGGCTGTACAAGGTCATTCCTACAACGATTTTCTTCTCTGCAGGAGCGGCACTTGTTGTTGCTGTAGTAGTTGCTGTAGTTGTTGTTGCAGCATTATCTTTTGTTCCAGAAGAACAAGCTGCAAGGGAAGTCAGCATAGATGCCGCCACCAAAGACATTGCTAAGAGTTTTTTAAACTTTTTCATACCCACATTTCCTCCTATAGTTTTGTTTTTTATTTTATACATAAACCGTATAAACGGTTTTAGTCATTAGAACTGTTCAAGCTGTCCATCATTACAGCTGCAACGATAATTATTCCTTTAATGATTAACTGCCAATATGATGAAACTGCCATCATATCCAAACCATTGTTTAAAACTGCTATTATCAATACACCTATCAGTGTACCCCACAATCTGCCCTTACCACCGGCAAGACTTGTTCCACCCATTACAACAGCTGCAATGGCATCTGTCTCATAGTTTTGCCCCGCCATTGCCAATCCGGAAGAAACGCGGGATGTTAAAACAACACCTGCAAGCCCTGCCAGAATACCTGCAATCATATAAGCTGAACAGGTAATTTTTTTAACATTGATTCCAGAAACACGAGCTGCTCTTGCATTTCCACCTACACCATATATATATCTTCCGTATTTAGTCCAATATAGAATGATACTGCAAATTATAAAGACAACAACTAGAATAACGACTGGAATCGGTATAATTCCAACACTTCCACCTCCAATTTTCAAAAACCCTTCACTCAATCCTGGTACTGGCTGGGCATTACTTGCTAAATACGTAATACCTCTTGCAACAGTTAGCATACCTAATGTAGCTACAAAAGCAGGCACCTTTAGCCATGAAACTACTACTCCATTAATAGTACCCAGTATAAGTCCGACTCCTAAGCCAATAAGAACAGCGACGAACCATGGGATTCCTTGATTTTGCGCTACCAAGGCTGCAAAAATTCCCGATGCTCCTAAAATTGAACCTACAGAAAGATCAATTCCTCCAGTTAGAACAACAAACGTCATACCAAGTGCGAGCAATCCATTTATAGATGCTTGGCGCAACAAGTTAAAAATATTATTAATATCTAAAAATTTTGGCTTTAATATTGAAAAAATCAATATAACTACCAACAACCCTATCAAGGTTGCAAACTTTTCAAAGAACTCACCTGTCGTCATTTTTTTATTAGCATTTTGCAACTTTTCCATTATACATACCCCACTATCACATTTTTGATACTGCAAGTCTCATTATGTTTTCTTGTACAAACTCTTCTCTTTCTAATTCTCCTGCAAGCTTACGATTACTGAAAACAACTATTCTGTCCGCCATACCCATTACCTCAGGCATTTCCGACGAAATCATTATTATTGAATTTCCCTTTGCAACATATTCACACATCAGCTTATAAATTTCAGCTTTTGCTCCTACATCTATTCCACGTGTAGGTTCATCTAATATAAGTAATTTTGGATTTTTTATTAACCATTTTGCCAGAACAACCTTTTGCTGATTTCCTCCTGACAGAGAGGCCACTAACTGTTTCTTACCCTGTGTCTTGATACAAAGTGAAGATATTTGATTCTGTATCACTTTGTCTTCAGTTTTTTGATCAATTAGAAATCCCTTATCGAAATCGTCCATAGAAGCAAATGTAATATTGTGAGCTACACTCATGAATGGTACAATGCCTTCACCTTTTCTATCCTCTGTAACATATGCTATACCATGCTTTATGGCTTCCTTGGGTTTTTTTAGCTTAAGTGGCTTCCCTTCAAAGATAATATCTCCTTCATCTGCTGGTGTAAGTCCAAAAAGAGCCTGCATTGTTTCTGTTCGTCCAGCACCAACCAGTCCTGCAATACCTAGAATCTCACCTCTTCTTACGTCCAGATTAATATTATAAAATCTGTTATTAAGCGTAAGATTTTTAATTTCCAGTACATTTTCTCCAATAGGAACATGTACCTTTGGGTAAATATCCTTGAGCTCTCTGCCTACCATATTCTTAATCAAGATATCGTTATTGATGTCTTTTGCCGACCACGAATTTACATATCCGCCATCCCTA
>JAEWAX010000026.1 GCA_023391425.1 Bacillota bacterium
ACATTAGATGGATACTCCTTAATATCGGGATAATCCTCCTGTAGCGATTCCTGAGGTTCCTGCATTAAATCAAATATGGACATTTGCCCATCCATATTCTTCTTTCGAGATTGTGATATTCCATCCAGGAAACGCTCATAAACAGCAATAAGCTTTGATCTAAAAATATTTAATGAGTCAAAAGCTCCGCTTTTAATAAGACTCTCTATGCATCGCTTATTAATATCACGTCCTTCTACTCTCTGACAAAAATCGAGGAACGAGCTGAAGTACCCGTTTTGCGAGCGTTCAGTAATCACAGAAAGTATCGCATTCTCTCCAACATTCTTTATCGCAGCAAGGCCAAAGCGTATTTTTTTGTTAACAACAGTAAATTTAACACCACTTTCATTTACATCTGGAGGTAATACCTGTATATTTAACACCTTACATTCGTTTACGTACTGTGACACCTTATCACTGCTACCTAAAAAGCTATTTAGTGAGGCAGCAAGAAATTCAGTAGGATAGTAGAACTTGAGCCATGCCGTCTGGTAAGCAACCACAGCATATGCTGCAGCATGTGATTTATTAAAAGCATAGCTTGCAAAATCCATCATTTCATCAAATATTTTATTAGCTATAGCCTCACTGACGCCATTCTTAACAGCGCCCTTTACAACTTCATTTCCCTGCGCATCTGTAATACCATAAATGAAGTTTTTGCGTTCCTCTTCCATTACAGCAATTTTCTTCTTCGACATTGCACGTCTAACAAGGTCAGATCTTCCCATTGAGTAGCCTGCTAATTCTCTAACAATCTGCATTACCTGTTCCTGATAAACCATACAACCATAGGTCACATTAAGAATATTTTCTAATAAAGGATGATGATATTTTATTTCTTTGGGATTATTCTTGTTTCTTATATATCTTGGTATTTGATCCATAGGACCAGGTCTATATAAGGAAATTCCAGCAATAATATCTTCCAATGAATTTGGTTGTAAGTCCTTCATAAACTGTGTCATTCCGCCGCTTTCAAGCTGGAATATACCCACTGTTTTACCCTCGCCAATCATTTTGTATACATCTTTATCATCATAATCAATTTTAGAAATATCTATTTTCTTATTATGTCCTTTTTCTATAAGGTCTACAGCATCTCTAATTACAGTTAATGTTCTCAGTCCAAGGAAGTCCATTTTCAAAAGACCAAGTTCTTCTAAAAGCCCCATTGTAAACTGTGTAGTAACATTGTTTTCATTTAGCTGTAGTGGTACATATTCAACAATAGGTTTTTTTGAAATAACTACTCCAGCTGCATGAGTAGAAGCATGGCGAGGTAAGCCTTCAAGGCTTCTCGCTGTATCTATTAATTGTCTTGTCTCTTCCTCCAGTTCATATTTTTTCTTGAGTTCTTGGTTTATTTCTAAAGCTTTATCAATGGTCATACCTATTTGAAAAGGAATCATTTTTGCAATTGCATCAACATTTCCGTATGAAATATCTAGAGCCCTACCTACATCTCTAATTGCGGCCTTTGCAGCCATTGTACCAAACGTTATTATTTGAGAAACATTATCTTTACCATACTTTCTGATTACATAATCAATAACTTCTTGCCTTCTTTCGTAGCAAAAGTCAATATCTATATCAGGCATGCTGACTCTTTCAGGATTTAGGAATCTCTCAAAAAGCAGGTTATATTTTAATGGATCAATGCTTGTTATTGTCAAACAGTATGCAACTATGCTTCCCGCCGCCGAACCTCTACCTGGACCAACCATAATGCCATTTTCTCTAGCATATCTGATAAAATCCCAAACAATTAGGAAATAATCAACATAGCCCATTTTTGAAATGACAGATAGTTCATACTCCAACCTCTGAACTATGGAGGCATCACAGTTTTCACCGTACTTCTCAGCTAGGCCTTTATAGCACTTTTCTCTTAAATACTCATATGGAGTATAGCCTTCCTCTACATCAAAACTTGGCAAATGAAGTTTTCCAAATTCCAGCTCAACGTTGCATTTTTCAGCTATCTTTATAGTGTTTTCTAGCGCCTCTTTTACGTTTTTAAACTGTTCATACATTTCATCTGGCGACTTAATATACAACTCATCAGTGTTAAAACGCATTCTATTATCATCATTTATTGTCTTCCCTGTTTGAATACACAAAAGTATTTCATGAGACTTTGCTGATTCTTTTAATAGATAGTGAGCATCATTTGTTGCAACCAAAGGAATACCCAACTCTCCAGAGAGTTTAATCAGCTGCTGATTTACTAAATTCTGGTCTGATATTCCATTGTGTTGTAATTCCAAATAAAAATTATCCTGCCCAAATATGTTATTTAACCTATTTGCAAGCTCTATTGCCTTGTCATAATCATTATTTAAAATTGCAACAGGTATATCCCCAGACAAGCAAGCACTAAGAGCAATAATACCCTCAGAGTACTTCTCAAGTGTTTCATAGTCAACACGAGGCTTATAATAATATCCCTCTGTACACCCTAATGTCACTATCTTCATCAAGTTCTTATAACCTATATTGTTTTTTGCTAATAAAACCAAATGTCCATAATCAGAATCTATACCAGACTGCTTGTCATACAAACTTCTTTTTGCTGTATATACTTCACAACCTAGTATAGGCTTTATACCATTTTTCTTAGCCTCTTTATAGAACTCAACAACGCCAAACATAACCCCATGGTCGGTTATGGCAACGCTTTCCATTCCCAGTTCCTTTACCCTATGTACTAAATCAGTTATTCTATTAGCTCCATCAAGTAAGCTATATTGTGTATGTACGTGTAGGTGTACAAAATTTCCCATTTCAATTCTCCCCAAGTCTATTAAAAGTATTGCATTTTAAAAAGCAAATCTACTTTATTTTCACAAAAGCAATACTGCTCTATTAATTTTTTTCTTTTACTTAATTATAGAATATCATTTATCTGCAGTTTTTAGACTACTTCACACTTTATTATATTTCCTACACACAATTATAGCATATTAGCAACAAAATTAATTAATCAACTTTAGCTTAATATGATGTTAATTCACGCCAAAATTGATTGTCTGATTTATATTGAACTTATATTGAACAATACATGATAATCACTTGAAATTTATAAAGAAATACCATATACTTAACCCAGTTAGATAGCCATCTAATTTATTTTTACATTAGGAAATATGATTTGATGAAGGAGATTGCTATGTCAAATATTATATTCGAAGAATTAGACCCACTTTTTGAAACAATTGGGCTATTGATTGCAATTAATCAAAATGAAGCCTCAAAAAAAGAAACTCTTAAATTCCTTGATGACCTTAGCATTGACAGTGAAAAATTCTATGCCAAGAATCTTAAGATTTTCGATAATTATGTTTATACTTTTAAAAAATATAGTGTTTTAAATAAAGATTCTGAATTCTTTTTTGAGGACAGCGATTCTAGATTTGCTATGCTGCTTGTTTCCCTCTTAATGGTAAATAAGAAATTTATTTCTGATATTGATAACATAGACGAAAGTCAGATTAATAAAAGTATTATTGAAACTTGCAAATCGATTTATGAAATTGAAACATCTGTAGAAAAGACTGATACTCTTGAAGATATTATTGCATTTCTTGATATGACTTCAATAGGAAAAGATGAAAAATGGAAAATTATGCGTATTATGCAAAGCCCAAAGGCATATCTTAAACAGCTTATAAGCATTATATATAGCAATATTGCCGCTTTTGAAAAAGCAAAAAAAGCAATTGAATCACAGTTTTCAAAACTAATAAGCCAATATCGAGAATTAACTAGCAATAAAAACAAGGGACAGTTTTATAAATTAAAAAACTCCTTTTCTGAAACATGCGATGTTTACCCCACGCTGGCATTTCCTCTTTCACTGTTAATTTTTGACAAAACCTGCTACTATGGCCTTTTTAGCTCATTGATTTTAAAAGATGAAAACCGTAATCAGTCAAAGGATGAGATTATTCAAGGTCTTAAGGCCTTAAGTGATAAAAGTAAGCTCGAAATACTTAGCTCCTTAAAGGTCTCTCCAAAATACAATCTAGAGATTGCCGAGCAGCTTGGTCTAACCGCAGCAACTATGTCGCATCATATGAATGTTCTTCTGACATGTGGCTTTGTCGGTATTAACAAACAAGCTGGAAGAGTCTATTATCATATTGAGGAAGACTCGATAAGACGTTTTATTTCTTCTCTTGAAAAAACTCTTTTATAGAATATTTCTATTCATCAGGTAGATTTTGTTTTCATCTAAAGCTTAAAAAATTGCATAATACCTATAATCTCAAAATGGAATACTTATCACTTCTCTTATAGGGAAGTTTTTTTGTTTTATTATTAGATGCCCATCTAATTTATTTGACAACATTTACATCTTATGGTATGATTTTAATCAATTTTATTAGATATATATCTAACAAGGAGGAATTCATATGAAATCTATTTTTAAGCAAAACAAGCTATTGTTATCAATTACGGTCGTTCTAAGTATTATAACCTCAATTGCATATGTGTATATTGCATTAATTCTGCAAAAAGTCACTGATACTGCCTTAAGCAAGGACCTATCTGCTTTTAAAATTGTACTGATACAAGCCGTGGTATATCTCCTGATTCTTGGACTAATAAAATATATTTATGCAATTTGCAGCAAACGGTTAGTATGTAATATTATCAGGCAGTTGAGAAATAACGTATTTCAAGGTATCCTGCACAGGAATGTCCAAGATTTCACAAGTGTAAACAGTGCAGATTATTTATCAGCCTTCACTAATGATATTAAACTTGTTGAGGATAACTACATACTATCCCTGCTAATGATACTTCAATACATAGTCATGTTTGTTGGAACAGTCATTATGCTTTTTATCATCAGTCCACTAATTGCTGTGTGTTTGATTGGTTTTCTAATTTTGATGCTTGTTGTACCTTCATTTTTCGGGAAAGCACTTCAGAGAAGACAAGACAGACTTTCTAAAACTCTTTCACTTTTTACTGTTAAGATAAAAGATATATTGTCAGGGTATGAAGTTATAAAATCTTATAATATGAGCAGTCATATCAAATCCGAATTCAAAAAGCAGAATGATGAGACCATTTCGGCAAGATTTAATAGCGACAAATTGACAGCGGCAAGCGAAAGTTTATCAGAAATCTTAGCATATCTCACTCTATTTTCAGGGATTTTCATTGGTGCATATCTAATTATTCTTGGTAACATCTCAGCTGGAACTCTTCTTGCTCTTATTCAATTAAGCAGTTCATTTGTCAATCCACTTATGATTATTATGCAGTGTGTGCCTAAAATTCAGGGGGTTAAACCAATACTTATACGTCTAGAGGAGTTTTCAAACTATAAAGATACTTCCTTCACTGGTACTGAAACACCTTCATTTGATAATACAATCAAGGCAGATGGGTTACACTTTTCATATGATAAGAATCATTCGGTGCTTAATAACACAGAATTAATAATAAAGAAAAACAAGAAATATGCAATCGTTGGGCAAAGCGGATGTGGGAAATCAACGCTTGTAAAGCTCCTCTCAGGAAAATATTACAATTATGAGGGTGAAATCTTATATGATGAAAAAGATATTCGTAATCTTGATATTGATCAGCTTACAAATATGATATCTACTATTCACCAAAATATATATATGTTTGACGACACTGTCAAGGAGAATATCTGTCTATATGAATCATTTTCAGATGAAGAATTGAAAAATGCACTTGAAATAAGCGGTGTACAGCAGTTCCTAGATAATACTCCAAACGGGATACAGTCACTAGTAGGTGAGAACGGCTCCAATCTTTCTGGAGGACAACGACAAAGAATAGCTGTTGCTCGAGCACTAATTCAGAAAAAGCCAATACTGATTCTTGATGAGGGAACTTCTGCTATTGATATGCAGACTGCTTATGATATAGAGAATCGACTGCTAAAGCTTGAGAATCTAACCTTGATAACTATAACACATAACATGAGCAGGGATATTCTGAGTATGTATGATGCAATCATATATATGGAAAACGGTGCAATAGCTGAAATTGGAAAACTTGATGAACTTATTTCTAATAATAGTGCATTTTATCGCTTCTTTAATTTGCAAAAATAACATCTTGGGGACATAGTCTAATTGCAATTCGGTAGGACTGTGTCTCTTTTTTGGCTAATTTCACTAAACTAATGTAGATTATGCATTATTGCTATAAACAAATGCTTTTATGCCAACTCTACTTTGTAAATATCTTAGTATTTGAAATATTTAATGTAAATTTTTTAAGCCAAATGCCGATTTATTACATAGTAGTAAAATTTGTCATGAAAAGGGAGATTTAAAATATGCGTATATCAAATATGTCAGCTTCAACAGTAACAAAATATATTTCACATAATAGTAATGTAACAAATAAAAACATAACTCAAAATAAAAATTCTAGTTGTGATACTTTATCAATAAGTAATTCTGGCAAAAATGCTTTCAACAATAATTCCAAAATGAGTAATGTACTTGATTCTCTGCAAAAACAAAAACAGAATATTATCGAAAGCAAAAACAAATTAATTGAGAGAACTATGGAAAAAGAAAAAAGCTTAGATTCAATTAAAGACCAGCTTGCGGAATATGATGATCAAATTATAGCTATAGAGAGTCAGATTTCAAGCTATATGGTTGAAGAAAAGCAAAAAGCGTTAGGTACTGATAAGAAAGAAGAAACTGAAGCCAATAGTAAGCCAAAAACAGAACAGGAAATCCAAGATGCACATCTTAATAACATCGTGTCTTTAAGTAATAACGTATTACAAATAAAATCTACCTCAGCAGTAAAGGATAAATTAAACGGACAGGCAAGAGTTCTCGCAGGAGAAATTAAACTTGATGAAGCACGTGGTCAAAATACAAACACTAAACGTAAGCAATTATCAAAAATCAATAAAAATATTGAGAATATTAACAAACAAGTTGGTGAAGCATTGACCGATACTAACGATAAAATTGAAAACAACCTTAAAAAAGAAGAACCAAATACTTCTAGGAATTCCCAAGAATCATCAACTGTTTCTCAGGATGACAAAGAGAACACACCTTATACAAACAAAGATATATTGTAATACTTTTCTTTTTAAGCATCATAAAAAGATACCAATATAATGTAAATTATATTTTCATTAAATTGGTATCTTTTTATATCTATTATCACCATATTCAAATATGCTGCTTCACATTAAAGCACTATATTCTTGGACTGAAGAAATATATTTATGCAGAGGCAGTATAATTTTGGATGGTGCTGCAGCAAAAGACGATATACCGGCTGAAATTCAGGAAGAAGCGAAAAAAATAGGATTAAACTTCTAATAAAAACATAGCAATAGCAGTTTGTAATTACTTATAATGGGAAATATATCCATCTTTTATACCTTTAGTGATAAAATTATTCTCGGGGTGATAAATAGTGGAATATATTGATAGTCTAGATGGTAAAATAAATGTATTTTTGAAATTTCTAAGGAAAACCAATTTAATTACAGTAGATTTTATTTATAGAATGTATTTTATGCCAATATTCGGCTCAAAATTATACTATAGGCATAAAATAGTTTCCTTTAGATCATGTGCATTTTGTCAACATCTCTCCTATGACAAACTTATTAAAAAATATGTATGTTCACACGGAGAGTATGAAGCTTGTAGTTCACTGGTACCATGCATTATACCTGATTCCTCATTAATGTTCAGCAAGGCTTATCTTGATGAGGAACAACAAACTCCATGGTTGTTTAAAAAACCCTGCACAGATTTTGATGTTTTAGATGCAAAGAACTATTTTAGAAATTTTATTTCCTTTAATTTAAACAGTAGTATTATTAAGCTAGAAGCATTAGAAGGAATTCTAATGGGTAATTGCTCAGGTGATATTCCATGCCATATATGTGCATGCGTTAATAAAGATATCTATACAAAATGTATGCATATTCAAAAGGCTAATGAAATAGGCAAATGCAGTATTATTTACGATAATTTAAAAGAATGTTTCTGTGATAGCTCCACCCTGTCAAACGTGTCATAACGAACTTATGCAGAGTCTCATCATATACTAAGAACCAATTCAACTGATTTGGAATTGGTTCCGTGTGATTTTATAATGCTATAGGCGTTTCAATCTTTTAGCTGTAATCTCGTTTACTGATAATCTCAATACAGTAACAGCTTTTACTTCATTTTTGTCAAACTCATATTCCCTGTTCTTAGAATACTGTTTCATAATGGCTATTAATGCATTGAGTTTTTCATCTTCATTAATAGTATTAATTATTCCATTTCCGCAAACACTTTCATATTCCATTGTTGAGTTACAAGCTTTTTCACCTAACAATAGCCTATGAGAGCAATTTAATTCGAAAGCTACCCTGTTATTTTTCTTTATTAGCTCCAATTTCTTTCCTACATTTGCACTATGAAAATATAACGCTAAACTTTTATTTTCATAAGTCATACCAAAATTTAACGGTACTATGTATGGATATTGTTCATCAAATAATGCAAGATTACACACATCACACTTTTTCACTATTTCTATAATTTCATCTATATCTGTAATTTCTCTGTCTTTTCTTCTCATGGGCAGGATATCCTTTTTTATAAACTGAGTTTTGGTTTCAACGTGGAGTTATACTCCAGCTGAAACATAGAAATCGGATAAAATTTAAGGAAATCAGCAAAACTACCCATACAGGCAGAAATTCATTTTAGCAATGATAGCCATTGGATATCACTAGAACAAATTTCACTCTATATGGGTATATTTTGTTTTTACACTTATCTTCCAGTCTATTTTAACCCTTTTTTAATTAATTTTGGTGTTGCTTATTTATTTTGGATTGTTTAAATCCACATTTGCTATTACTCATTAGCACCACAGCATTTTTTATACTTTTTACCGCTTCCACATGGACATAGGTCATTTCTTCCTACTCTATTTCCATTTGTAACCGGCTTCTTAGGCTCATCGCCATGACTTGCGTTTACTGGCTCAGCTACTTTTTCACGTTGTGGAGCATGCTCTCTGTCAATTCTCGACCTTACAAGTAACCTAATTGAATCTTCCTGTATGCTCTTTATCATTTCCTCGAACATATTTAAACCTTCAAACTTATATTCTACAACTGGATCTCTTTGTCCGTATGCTCTAAGCCCTATTCCATTCTTAAGTTGATCCATTGCATCTATGTGATCCATCCATTTTTCATCAACAATTCTTAGCAGAACTACTCTTTCAAGTTCTCTCATAAGATCAGGTCCAATATCAGCCTCTTTGAACTCATAAATCTTCTGAACAATCTCCATCAGCTTTTCTTTTAAGTCTTCCTTATCAAAGGATTGTAAATCCTCCTTGCTTATATCCAAAGCTTCCTTGGGTAGGAAAATACTCTCAAGATAATTCGTTATTGCATCCCAATCCCACATATCTGCATATTGGTTTTCACTGCAGTAACTAGCTATAACATCATCTATAATACCCTCAAACATCTTTTCAAACGAACTTTTAAGGTTTTCTCCATTGAGGACAGTTTTTCTCTGAGAATAAATGATTTCTCTTTGTGTATTCATTACATCATCATATTGCAAAACTCTCTTGCGGACATCGAAGTTTCTTCCCTCAACCTTTTTCTGAGCACTTTCTATTGCATTTGTAAGCATTTTGTGTTCAATTGGCTGATCTTCTTCTAAACCTAAAGCCTCTACAATTTTAGTTAATCTTTCTGAACCGAAAAGTCTCATTAGGTCATCCTCTAGAGAGATATAAAATCTAGAAGAACCTGGGTCTCCTTGACGTCCTGCACGTCCTCTGAGCTGATTATCTATACGTCTTGACTCATGTCTCTCAGTACCTATGATGTGGAGACCACCAGCCTCAACCACCTTATCACGTTCTGAATTTGTTATTACTTTAAATTTATCGTTTAATTTGCTGAATTGGCTTCTAGCTTCCAAAATAAATTCATCATCGGTATCATTGTAGCTTGTAGAAGCACTAATTAATTCTTCTGAATAGCCCATTTTTCTCATTTCTTGTTTTGCCATGTGCTCTGCATTACCACCAAGAACTATATCTGTTCCTCTACCAGCCATGTTTGTAGCTATAGTAACAGCTCCAAACTTACCTGCCTGAGCAATAATTTCTGCTTCCTTGTCATGATATTTAGCATTTAAGACTTGATGAGCAATACCTCTTCTCTTCAGCATCAAGCTCAGAGCTTCTGATTTTTCAATAGAGATAGTACCAATTAAAACTGGCTGACCTTTTTTATGGCACTCAATTATATCCTCGATTACAGCATTATACTTGCCTAGTTCATTCTTGTAGACAACATCAGAGTTGTCTTTTCTAGCCATATCTTTATTTGTTGGGATGATAATTACATCTAATTTATATATTGTGTTAAATTCATCTTCTTCTGTTTGTGCTGTACCAGTCATACCTGCAAGTTTTTGGTACATTCTGAAGTAATTTTGGAATGTTATAGTTGCAAGTGTTTTACTCTCCCTTTCAACCTTAACTCCTTCTTTTGCTTCAATAGCTTGATGTAATCCATCACTATATCGTCTACCATACATCATTCTTCCGGTAAACTCATCAACGATTATAACTTCTCCATCCTTAACTACATAGTCCTTTTCATTTTTCATTATACCATGAGCTCTAATCGCTTGATTTATATGGTGAGAAATGGTCATATTCTCTGGATCTGATAAATTTTCAATACCGAAATATTTTTCTGCTTTTTTAATACCATTTGCAGTTATTACTGTGGTATGTGCCTTTTCATCTACAATGTAATCCTCATCAAAAGCCTCATCAGAGTCAATCTTATCATCCATCTGTTTAATAACCTTTGCCTTCAACGTTAATGCAAAGGAATTTGCTTTCTTATACAGGTCAGTAGATTTGTCACCTTGTCCTGAAATAATAAGAGGTGTTCTGGCTTCATCAATGAGGATAGAGTCAACCTCATCGACAATTGCATAGTACAAGTCTCTCTGGACCATATCTTCTTTATAAATAACCATATTATCTCTTAGGTAATCAAATCCCAATTCATTGTTTGTTGCATAGGTAATATCACAATTATATGCAGCACGTCTATCATCATTTTCCATATCATGTACTATCAAACCAACTGTCATTCCCAAGAAGGAATAAACCTTACCCATCCATTCGCTATCACGTTTTGCCAAATAATCATTGACAGTAACAACATGTACTCCCTTACCTGCTAGTGCATTCAAATATACAGGTAACGTTGCAACGAGGGTTTTACCTTCACCAGTTTTCATCTCTGAAATTCTGCCTTGATGAAGAACAACACCACCAATTAGCTGAACACGGAAATGTCTCATACCCAATACTCTTCTAGAAGCCTCACGAACCACTGCAAACGCCTCAGGTAAAATGTCATCAAGTGTTTCACCATTAGCTAAGCGTTCTTTAAATTCAGGTGTTTTGGCCTTTAACTCTGTATCTGTCAACTTTTGAATTTCTGGTTCAAATGCCTCTATTTTATCAATAATTGGATAAATCCTTTTTAGTTCTCTGTCACTATATGTTCCTATTACGCTTTCAAGAATACTTTTAATTCCCATAACTATACTCTCCATTTCAAATTTATTTAAAAAATTTAAGTCTCTCAATATTTTTTTCAGACATTGCTATTAAAGAAATTATGTAATAATTTCTCTAATATAGGCAGATTTCTTAGTTTCAGAGGAAAGTGGTTTTACTACTTCTGAGTCTTAGAAATCGCAATCCAGAGCCATAGCGCCGCTTTATCTTGTTGCCATGTGCGGTAGGCATCGGATAAAATCCCATACAAGTTTGCCAATATACTGTTTGTAACCCAGTAATATCACCAATATGCACGTAACCAAACATTATACCGTAAGGAAATTATGAAGCAGGATTTAGCAATAAGCTGGTGGTGAAGAATCTGCAAGATTTAACAAAACACGTCTTGTAAGAAATGAAGTTTGATTATATAAAAAAATAATAAACACAATAAAAATAGACAAAGCTATTGCTTCGCTATGCATCCATAAAAGCTCAAAATAGTTATTTCTATCTGGAGTTTTTGAATTTATGGAAGCTTGAGAAAGTAGTTTATAAAAGGCAACTGGCGTACCTTTTTTGTTTAATGATTTCTGTTCTTGTGCATCAAAATTGGAGATAGCATTTCTACTATCCTGCATTATATCTAAATGGGTAAGATTAACTAAGTAGTAATCAATTAAATCCGCAGTATAAGAAACCCCACCCTCGGAAGCCAAAGTAGATAATATTATTATACTTATAAACAGTCTTCTTAACATGTAAGTTACTTATCCTTTTCTTTAAGTCTATCTAGTACTAGGTTATAACCATCTGCACCATAAACTAAGCATCTATTTACCCTGCTAATAGTTGCAGTGCTGGCTCCAGTCTGCTCGCAAATATCAGTATATGTTTTCTTCTCTCTGAGCATCTTAGCAACCTCAAGCCTTTGGGCTAAAGCTTTAATCTCAGCAATTGTAGAAATATCTTCAAAAAAGCTATAACACTCTTCTCTATTCTCTAAAAGTAAGATAGCATCAAAAAGGCTATCTGTATGCTCATCTCTTAATTTGGAATTCATAATGTAAAAGCTCCTAAGTAAAGCAATGTATAAACGTTAACATTTCTTAGATTCAGAGGAATATAACTTTGCTCCCATGAGTCTTAGAAACGCAATCCAGGGCCAGAGCGCCGCTTATCTTTTTTATGATTAGCAGGGGTAGGCATTGGATAAACCACTTATAGAGATACAATAACAGTTTTTTCAAAAACAGTCAAGGTTGTTTGTTTTCATGGATTTATTAAAATTCACGTTGGACAATATCAATATTAAATTATTTTTATATTTTTTACTGAAATATAACAGTTTTTAGATTATAATGTAATAAAAAAGTTTATTTTACTTAATGTAAATTTTTAAATAAATAATATGTGATGGAGAATTTTATGGACGCTAATAGCATAAGGATTGGTACCAAATTTGAAATAGAGACACCAGATAACAATAAAAATAATAGTTCATCAAGTACATATACTAGTCAGTTACTCGATGTTATTGACTCAAAAACAATTAGTATTGCAGCACCAATGAATGAGGGTAGATTTAAATACCTATCAATGGGTTTAAATATATTTGTCTACTATTTAAATGAGAGACAGGATCTTTTGTACTTTAAGGCGATAGTTAAGGGTCACCGAAAAAACGGCCCATTAGACGCATTTGATATAACAATTGTTAGCGAAGTTAATAAAATTCAGAGAAGAAAATATTATAGGTTAGATGTGGCTCTCAGTTGTCAATATACAATAGTTGATCAACAATCACTTGGTACCGATGTACTTAATTTTCCTGAAACAAATATTGAAAATTTACAAACTGCATTTACTAAAAATATAAGTGGAAGTGGTCTTTGTCTTAATCTTGAATCTCCTTTTGATGCAGGTACTATTTTAGATATTACTATAAACTTAGAGGATACGGCATTAATTAGAGTACT